>NZ_JBPOEN010000026.1:0-1085 GCF_059941365.1 Photobacterium sp. 270122K | reverse complement strand
ATGTGCGGCTCATTATACGTATAGAATGATGATGTGCAAGCACTATCCGCAATAATTATAAAATTAAATTAATCAGTGTCTTGTTCTTCAATCAAGCGTGCTTTACGCAACGCCGCTTCTTCCATGACGGCATTAATTTCAGCCATCAGACCATCAATATCGGCGTCGTCTTCGCTTTCAGTGAAGTGCCCTGTCAGCACCGTTTCAGGCGTCAGCTCACCGGCTTCAAATAAAGCCCACATTTCTTTCGCGTACTGCAGGCTCAATAGCTCTGGCGCATACTGGCCATAATAGTTCGTCATGTTTCTCACATCACGCTCTAGCATCCACTTAGCATTATTGTTGGCGGAGGCATCAACGGCCTGCGGCAAATCGATGATCACCGGGCCTTGGTCATCCACCAACACGTTAAACTCAGAGAGATCTCCATGCACAATACCCACACACAGCATACGCGCCACATACTTGATCATGACATCATGATCTCGGCGAGCCTGCTCTTGGGTGAGAGTGACATCATTCAGACGCGGGGCTACTGCACCTTCGTCATCCGTGATGAGTTCCATTAACAGCACGCCATCAAAACAACCGTAAGGTGTGGGTACACGCACATCGGCTTTCTGTAGTGTCGACAGCGCATCCACTTCCGCTTGCTGCCACACTTTCTCTTGCTCATCCCGGCCGAATTTAGAACCTTTTTCCATGGCTCGGGCGCGACGGCTATTACGCACTTTGCGGCCTTCACGGTACGCCACAGCCTGCTTGAAACTGCGTTGTTCGATTTCTTTGTAGACTTTCGCACAACAGATCTCTCCTCTGCTGCGCACAACATAGACAGAGGCTTCTTTACCACTCATTAATTGGGATAACACTTCGTCAATTAAACCATCATCAACAAGTGGTTGTAGTCGCTGTGGGATTCTCATTGCACCTTCATTCTTTAAAGTAACCGTTAAAATCAGCCTCTTTCACTGAATAGATACTCACCCTGAGTACCGATCATTAAGAGAATGATTGGATGATACCATCTTTGCGTTAACGCTATTAACAAACAATAAAGCCGAGCGGCAGAAAGGGAGGACGCT
>NZ_JBPOEN010000025.1:0-1182 GCF_059941365.1 Photobacterium sp. 270122K | reverse complement strand
GAAACACAAGTCCATAGCTTGAATGCCCCCCACTGTGATTGTTGTGGTGATGCCATGCATGAGTGTGGCAGTGAAACCTCCGAAGAGCTGAAAATCATTCCCCAGAAAGTCAGCGTGATCCGCCATCAGCGGACCAAATATGCTTGCCGAACCTGCGAGAAAACGGATTTCAAAAGCCAGATCATTACAGCGCCGAAACCCGCCAGTATGATCCCAAAAAGTATCGCAAGCCCTGAAACCCTAGCAGCCGTAGTAACCGCTAAATATGTTGATGCATTACCGCTCTATCGCCAGGTTGAAATCCTCAAGCGCGCTGAGATTGATATTAGCCGAGGCTCGTTAGCTAACTGGTGCGTGCAACTTGGCGCTAAACTCAACGTACTGGTAGAGGTAATGAAACACTGCCTCCTTCAAGACTCGATTATCTGTGCAGATGAAACGACCGTGCAGGTATTAAGTGAACCAGAGCGGGCAGCCACCAGTAAATCGTACATGTGGGTGTATCGCAGTGGCGAGTTCGCATTACACCCCATTGTTATTTATGAATACCAACCAAGCCGGGCCCAATCTTGCCCTCGTGATTTTCTTGGTGATTACGCTGGCTACTTATTATGTGATGGTTATAAGGCTTATGAAGGGTTAGAGCTTGTGACACTTGCAGGCTGCATGGCGCATGCCCGCCGCAAGTTCACCGATGCACAAAAAGCCCAACCAACAGGGAAATCAGGACGAGCCGAAAAAGCCCTAAGTTATATCGGCAGACTTTATGCAGTAGAAAGTCACGGTAAAACACTGAGTGCAGATGAGCGTCGTCAATACCGGTTAGAAAAAGCCATCCCCATTCTGGATGAGTTCCACGCTTGGTTGAAAGAGAGCCAAGGAAAAGTCATCCCAAAAAGTTTGATAGGTAAAGCCATCAACTACACGCTGAATCAATGGAATAAATTAACGACCTATCTTGAAGATGGCAACATCAGTATTGATAACAATGTGACCGAACGAGACATTAGGCCATTCACGACGGGCAGGAAGAACTGGTTGTTTTCAAAATCAGTTGCTGGCGCTAAGGCAAGTGCGAATTTATACAGTATTGTGATGACGTGCCGAGCCAATGACATCAACCCTTATTATTACTTTTTACATCTGTTCCGAGAGCTACCGCAGAGGGCGCCGGGCGCAGAT
>NZ_JBPOEN010000024.1:0-1335 GCF_059941365.1 Photobacterium sp. 270122K | reverse complement strand
TAATGCATGTAAGTTAAGATAACTTACGTTTCTTCAGAGGCCGAGTCGCATAGCGACTCGGCCTTTTCTTTACTGCTCTCGGATAACTCCGCTCTTTTCTATCGGGCAAAACAAAGCTTTCCGCCATATCCAGTATGTAATTCATCACTTCTGGTATACGACCCGGTGCTACTGCGGGCAGGAGTTGAAGTTGGCTGAGTAAGAAGATTGATGCTTGTTTAAAACCTATTTGGTACGGCATTACTGATTTCAGTGAGTAGGCCATTTGGCACATCATGAACCGTAATAGGTTGTAAGCTAATAACATTCCCCATAGCTCTTGGGTCACTAACTCTGGAGTCTTGCTTCTCAGTGTTAGGTTGTTTTGCAGCATATATTGCTTCATTTCCCGATAACCCAACTCTATTTCCCAACGGTGACTGTATAGCTCAGCGATATCAGCCCCCGGATACCGCATCGGATCAGTCATTGAGGTCAACAGTTTTACCTCTTTTCCTTTAATTTTTTTTGTTATTAAACGAGCTTGCAGTGTCTCAGGTGCATCCGCCCATTTCTTTCTCGCTTGAGGGGAAAGTCTCAACTCCACAAGTTCCTGGCCTTTACCTAGCTTGCCTATCGTTGTGTATTGTGCACCTTTGCGTAACGGGATTAACCAATGCTTTTCTTCACCACTACTTTGCCAACGGTGAAGTAATCCTAAGGCATAAAAACCTCGGTCAAATACGGTAAGGCTGTGGGATGGAGATTGGTCAACAAGTTGAGCAGTCAGGTCAACTTCACTCACTGATACGGAGTCAAAAGCAGCACTATTGAGAAGGTGACTCGTGAGTTCCATATGGCAAACCATACGAACTTGGGGGTAATCCGAAATGGTCGTCTTGTTACCTGTTCGACCAAAATGCGCGTCATTACCAGCCGTGTCCGGTGTTCGCCACACTACGCCATCTACAGCATGTAATGTTAAGCCGTGCCAGTCTGGATGCGGTGTTTTCTCATGCCAAAGTTGTTGTGTCTTGTTAAATACGGCTTCAACCGGTTCATGCCCCAGCCGTTTTCGAGCTTGAATGACAGCACTCGGTGCGACAAATGGCTTCTTACCCGGCAAGAGAATATCGAGTTGAGAAACAACTTTTTCCATAGAAAGATGCCGATACAACGACATCCCAACGACACTCCACACCATTAGCTCCATTGGTAGGCGTCGTTTTCGAATTGTGGCAACGCCGGTATCGTTTAAGCACTGTTCAATGATGTCTGGAGACAGGAGATCTGATAACCCTGATAGTTCTGTTGCTGAAAATGAGTGGACTTCATGAAGTGCTTGTCTGAGGAACA
>NZ_JBPOEN010000023.1:0-1412 GCF_059941365.1 Photobacterium sp. 270122K | reverse complement strand
CTGAGATACGATGTCGAGACACTACGGTGTTGAAGTCATTGATGCCATGCTTCCGGGAAAAGCTTCTAAGCTTCAGGTTATAAGAAATCGTACCCCAAACCGACACAGGTGATCAGGTAGAGAATACCAAGGCGCTTGAGAGAACTCGGGTGAAGGAACTAGGCAAAATGGTACCGTAACTTCGGGAGAAGGTACGCTCCTAGCGGTGATGAGACTTGCTCTCTAAGCTGCCGGGAGTCGCAGATACCAGGTGGCTGCAACTGTTTATTAAAAACACAGCACTGTGCAAAATCGAAAGATGACGTATACGGTGTGACGCCTGCCCGGTGCCGGAAGGTTAATTGATGGGGTTAGACTTCGGTCGAAGCTCTTGATCGAAGCCCCGGTAAACGGCGGCCGTAACTATAACGGTCCTAAGGTAGCGAAATTCCTTGTCGGGTAAGTTCCGACCTGCACGAATGGCGTAATGATGGCCACGCTGTCTCCACCCGAGACTCAGTGAAATTGAAATCGCAGTGAAGATGCTGCGTACCCGCGGCTAGACGGAAAGACCCCGTGAACCTTTACTACAGCTTGGCACTGAACATTGACCCTACATGTGTAGGATAGGTGGGAGGCTTTGAAGCAGTCACGCTAGTGATTGTGGAGCCGTCCTTGAAATACCACCCTTGTCGTGTTGATGTTCTAACGTCGCCCCCTTATCGGGGGTGCGGACAGTGCCTGGTGGGTAGTTTGACTGGGGCGGTCTCCTCCCAAAGAGTAACGGAGGAGCACGAAGGTGGGCTAATCACGGTCGGACATCGTGAGGTTAGTGCAATGGCATAAGCCCGCTTGACTGCGAGAATGACAATTCGAGCAGGTGCGAAAGCAGGTCATAGTGATCCGGTGGTTCTGTATGGAAGGGCCATCGCTCAACGGATAAAAGGTACTCCGGGGATAACAGGCTGATACCGCCCAAGAGTTCATATCGACGGCGGTGTTTGGCACCTCGATGTCGGCTCATCACATCCTGGGGCTGAAGTCGGTCCCAAGGGTATGGCTGTTCGCCATTTAAAGTGGTACGCGAGCTGGGTTTAGAACGTCGTGAGACAGTTCGGTCCCTATCTGCCGTGGGCGTTGGATGATTGAGAGGGGCTGCTCCTAGTACGAGAGGACCGGAGTGGACGAACCTCTGGTGTTCGGGTTGTCACGCCAGTGGCATTGCCCGGTAGCTAAGTTCGGAATCGATAAACGCTGAAAGCATCTAAGCGTGAAGCGAGCCTCAAGATGAGTCATCCCTGAACCTATAAGGTTCCTAAAGGGTTGTTGGAGACTACGACGTAGATAGGCAGGGTGTGTAAGCGCTGTGAGGCGTTGAGCTAACCTGTACTAATTGCCCGTGAGGCTTAACCATACAACACCCAAGGGGTTTT
>NZ_JBPOEN010000021.1:0-1923 GCF_059941365.1 Photobacterium sp. 270122K | reverse complement strand
TCGCATTAAGGTGTGAGCAGCGCTTGGCTATACTTGAGCGAAGCGAAACTGCCAAGCGTAGCGAATCACTCTTAAATGCTTTGTTATATTATTTTACTGGCGTTGATAAGTAATAATTTGAAAGTTCGTTTTTAACCCATCTAGTCTTAAATTGCTTAATTTCCTTTTTAGCTTGTGACTTCGCTTCTCCCCTCCTAAGTCCTTCGCTTCTTTTTCTCTTTATCATGATTTCTTGATAAATTTTAGACCACTTAGGAAACGTCGCAGTATCAGGAACGTCAATAATTAAACCGTGATCTCCACCTTTGACAGCGTCAAACAAGCTCTTATCGCTTACAACAAGACTGAAACAGTTTGAAAGTAAAATGACATCGATATACTCACAGTACTCATTGAGATCATCAAATAACAACGTTACTTCTGTTTTCGTGGGGGTGGTAAACTCTATCTTAATTGCGACGTAGTCATCTTGGAGTAAATGCTCTGTCCAGCCCCATGTAAGAATCGTATCTGATGGCAGGTTCTTTTCTTCCTGAGCTTTTATATGACGTTGAAAATTAACATATTCACTTGCATCAACTCGAAAATACGGAAGCGCTCTACCATCTTTTCGACTAGTACCAGTGAATAGACCTTTTTCCAATATTTTCAGAGCATTATTAGGTTTTGATTTATTATTAAAATTTAACATTTCTATAGACCATAACAATCAGTTTTATAAAGGTTATTTTGAGAACTAACTAACGTGAGTGTTAACTTTTTAACGTAATCACTTTCAGTTTTCAAACTGGGTAATCGAACTACTACATAACCTTTTTTGACCTGTCTTTCACCAAAAGACAAAGGGAATGTTAACTGGGACTCAGATTTCCACATATTGCTAGATAATTTCTCACTTAAATACTCTTCAATGTCAATCTCCTGCTCACTACCATCTGAAAAGTGCATATGCGCACTTACATTAAAATTAGCAAGAGCACTCGGTAACGCAGACTTGTTAATCAATTCAATATATAGTGCTACTAAACCATCTTTTTCTAGTCGCTTACTATCCAACCACTTGACTTCAAAGTTATCAGTTTTAGCCTCAAGTTCTTTCTTAGCAATATCTCTAGCTTCTTTGGCAACCTCGAGAGATTTATCCGCTAATTGTTTGCTCTTTCTAGCCGTATTCCATGAAAATAAAGCAACTACAGATGCGATAACAGTCGCAATTTCCGCCCAATGTTCCCAAGCACTTTCTGCACTCATGTTTACCTCTTCCTCTTAATAATATAACGCCCGCTTAAGCGGACGGAAATAGTTGGCTATAATTGTGAGCGATAGCGAAACAGCCAACTGTTTTTGTTCCGTTTAAAGCGCTTGTTATGTGTGTTTCACTTCGTTGTACTTACGATAGAAAGAAGTCACTCTTAATAAAAGGCTTTTATCTGGAATTTGAGGGTGAATCGATTCTCCCCAAGGACTGAGCAGTATCGATTCACTTATACCAACCTCCAGATAGGCATGTGCAATCAGGTTGTTTACTCTTGCTTCAATAGTTGCAGACTCCGCGCTCAAAATTAGATAAGCATCAGACTGTATCGCGAACTGTTCACACAAGCATGTGAGGTCTTTTGCCAATTCGAGCCCTATACGACCAATACCATAGTTGTCCATTATCATTATCCACTTAACACGATAGCACTTTTATATTTGAGCCCTAACCCGACATCCTGTCTGCCGTTCCACAGTGAGTCATCGTTGCTAAAGTACGCCTCGCTATATTGCGAGAAGTCGCTCAACAAATGCGTTTCATCTATTCTATTGCTATCTCGTTACCTGCTTGTAGGAGTTCGTGAGAGATTGACTCAGCGTTTTGATCTCATGAGGGTTATTACATACTTGTATTCTCATGCAGATTCCAATCACCTCGAAAACACA
>NZ_JBPOEN010000020.1:0-26581 GCF_059941365.1 Photobacterium sp. 270122K | reverse complement strand
CGTCAAAAGACGTGGTTTTATGGATGGCCCCACACGCAGTGGTGTCGATCACTTCAAATAATCGGCCAAGTACGCCAAAATCTCATCGGTCTGGCGTTCCGTCAATTTCTTCATTTTAAGCTGAAGTTTATCGCCATCACGCAGATAACTGATCTTCCCTTTTACCAATTCTTGCGGTTTCGGCTTCTCAACCTCCACCTTTTTCGGTGCCAGAGTTTCACCCATTTGCTCAAGCTGATGCGTCACTTCACGGGTAATGCGCGTGATGCCCGTGGCATTGATGCGCTTCCACATCGCCGTCTCACCAAGCCCAAGATCCGCCACAAATTGTTGCTGCAGATCCGGGGATAAACTGAAATACAAACGGTGCAATTTTACGATCGTCGGACGGCCGAGCTCCCCGACACTCGGGTAAGCCATCAACAATTCCATCGGCAACGCGGCGGCTTTTAATGCCCCACTGACCAAGGCTTCGCTGCATTGGCAGTATTTGGCCAGCTCTTTCTGATCCGCCACTTTGCCAGAATCAAGTAAGGACTGCATTTCCTTACCGCGCTCAAACAAGGACAACGGTTTATGGGCATTGGCCACGTCAGACAAGAACTTGGCATGCTCACTGTTGATCCCCTTACCGACATAAATCAGGAAATCTTTTTCCGCCAGGATACACGACATACGACGGCGACTACCGTCGAGGACTTCAATGCGTCCATCGTCTAACCAACGCCCCACTGCAGGGTACTGTTGACCGCGATCTTTGAGCGTATTAAGAATATCAGCCAGCGCATGTTCATTCAAAAAGGCTTGTTCACGGGCATTTTCAGCAAAGACACGGGTCTTATCGGCCACCTGATCAGCGGTAATTTTGACCAGCTCAAATGCAACCGTTTCCTCGCCGGCCACCGCCAGTTCAATCACAGCAGCCTTGTCCTTGGCCGCAGTTTGCGCTTCCATCGGTGTTGTAGCGCGGCGTTTATCCGCCTTGCCAAACAGACGCGCATTAAGATCTTTGGTTTTGATTGCCATCTGTCAGTTTACTCCCGGTTTAGGTTTGCCCAGTGGCTGTGCATCACACGTTCAAGCTCAAGGCCCACGCGTTGAATGGCATCCTGGGCCGTGGATAGGGTTTTTTTACCCCCTTCAAATTCTGCGGCCGTCAAATCAAACACGGTGCTATAGGTATCGGCACAGGTTTCAAAGGCGCGGCTACGCGGTACTGTGGCCATCATGACTTGATCACGCAGCAGATAATTCATCTCGGTTAACACCGACACCTGCTTCTTATTATCGTCCTCAAACATCGTTGGCATCAGGCGGATGAACTCCAGACCGTGCCATTCTTCCGGGAACATTTCGTATACCGTTGGCAGGTGTTGGAAGAAGTTCACGGTGGATGCCCAGTCAAGGCGCTTTGCCGCACACGGGATGATCAAGGCATTAGAGGCATACATCGCATTCCATACCAGCGGGTCAATGTGCGGGCCCGTATCAATCATAATGACGTCAAATTGATCAGCAATGGTGTCAATCACACGTTCTTTAAGCAAACGCACGATATTTAAATCCTGATTTTCAGCCAGATCTTGCCAGGCATCCGCATTGAACATTGCATCTTCAGGGAACGCCGCAATCGTTTTCAGGTTAGGGTACTGAGTGGGCATGACCACATTCCCCATCAAAAAGTCCTGATCAATCGCTTGACCTTCCGGCACGTTACCCAGCATGACATCGACAGCAGAATAGATGGTTTCTTGCTCACCCACACTGATTTGCGGGTTCAAAAACAGACGTAATGACCCCTGTGGGTCGAGGTCAATCAAACAGATACGGTAGCGTTTATCCAAATCCAGCGCCAAACATGCCGCCAAATGCACCGCGGTCATCGATTTACCCGTGCCACCTTTCTGGTTCTGCACGTTCACGATCCACGGTTTACGGCCTGCACCTTCACGTTCATGGAACGCCGGTTTTTTTGCCGCCGCCATCAACTGATGCGCTTCTTCCAATGTGATGGAGTAGTGGTTCGCGTTATTTTTGGTAAATTGGTGCCCAGTGGCTTCCATGCGAGAAATCGCATCATCCAATTTACGGCGCGTTAACCCTGAACGGGTTTCCATCAACGCTTTGGACATCGGAGGAAACAGCTCTTCACGGCGCTCCTCTAATACGATCTCAATACGATCAGCCTGTACCTGCTTGGTTTGCTCAGCAATATTGAGCAAATTTTCGATAGTCTGTTCCCTGTTCATTATCTCTCTTCGTCATTGAGGGTTTGGGCTTAATTGTACAGCAAAAAATAACCAAAACAACAAAATGCTGAACATTGTCGTGTGATATTTATCTCAGCAGAAAGCAAAATATAGCGAGAAAAACAGCCATTTTTTCATGTCACCGTCTGTCATTTCTGCTCATAATCCGCTTGCTGATACACCAGATTTAAACCGTTACAGGGTCACTATTTTACAATGTAAATTGCTGACTTTACCGGAAGCGTGAGTTTTTAAGGCCAAATTACGGCCACTGTCAGATTGAAATTGAGCCCCCCAAACACACGATAAGTCAGAGACACAAAAATCATGATGAAATAGGGGACATGATGAAATAGGGGAATTTCATCATGATCGAGCAAATAGACAAAATAACGGCAAAAACGATCAGCCTGAAATCAACACGCTACGGCAAGATCATCAAAATTTGAACGATACACCTTGATCATCTCTCCGACGCCAAACGGACAAATCAGCAACGATGATCAAGGCCATTTTGCCTGTAAATCAGGCCCGTTTCGATCCCCGTTAAAACGGATCAATGATCAAGCGAGGCTATGATCATTCGCCATCGCGCAACAAAGCAGACGGAAGCATGATAAAACGGGTTGAATTTACGGAGAATGCAGGACGGATAAGGGTTTATCAGGGAAATCACACCGCCAAAACCGCGCAAACACGTGCCAGAACCGGGTGAAGGGGCAGCCAACGAGGCCCGTTCAAATACAATGGTGCCGGCTTGATCATCGATCCATACCGGACACATATGCGAAGGGCGACAAACTACGGTCAGTGTCATTTTGAATGTGCGCAAAATAGCATCATTTTTCACCGTGCACAGCTTGACTACACGGTCAGCGCAGGAAATAACACTCAAAATGCAGCAGTATGATCATGCTTCCAACAGCTTTGGCCATGAATATCGTCCGACAATCGGGAAAAAATGCGGTTTAGACGCGCGTTATTGATACAAATCCGCACCGCCTGTGGATAACATTGTGCAAAAGCCTTGTATGCAGCCTGATCATGCTTGCAGCCCTTTGATGATCATGTTTTCCGGTAGGCAATGATCAGCGTTCCAGCGTGTTGATGATCATCGTTTCGCACTGTCTTTGATCAGCCTTCCGGTAATCTGTTGATCATCGTTCCTATGCCTACTAAAATCAAAAACAATAAAAACAAGTGGTTACAGTAATTATTTTCACCAGATCATAAGATCACTTAAACATTAAGATCAAAATAATCAAAAAGATCAGGATTAAAAAAACACAACAAAAGATCTTTCTTTCTGGATCTTTTTCTATTAATCTTTCTCGGAAAAATGATGCATCTACGGCTAATGACAAATGAATTCAGCACCCACACCGGACAATAAGCACCACGAAAAAATATTGATCTCGGCGCCCCGATCTCACAAAGACGGGCACTTATTTGCGATCCCCCACAATCTGATCGACTGGTTACCCCAGTACCAACATTTCAAGGGCGTCACAAAAAGTATCATCGAATTGCTGAATCTCATTTCATTGCGCGGCCTCACATGTCAAGACGGCATGGTCTCCACCACCGAATTGGTTGAAGCCACCGAAGGGCAATTAACCCGTGCTGCGATCCAGCAGCGCCTACGTGCCGCGGTCAGCGTCGGGTTGTTCAAGCAACAACCTGTCCGGTTTGAAACGGGCCTTGCCGGTAAAACCATGTTGCATCATTTCATCAACCCGGCGTTGTTAATTTCACAACTGGGCACAGGCAGTTTGAATTCCGAACAAAGCCGTGCGCAAGCCAAACAAAAACGCTCAAAAGCCTTGGCACAAAACCATGTGAATCGCCAATTGCTCAGTGAGCATGGTTTAGGCACTCCGCCCACCATGCCGGATGAAGCCGATCAAATTGTCGTGTCACCCACCAGCTGGGCTGGGATCATTGATCAGGCTTTGGCGCCTCCACGCACCAAGAAAAGTTACCAAAAATCCATGGTGGCGATCAGTGGCACCAAAGCGATCATTGAAACACGATCCTCCAAGTCGATCATGACGGTGGACGATCTGATGACCCTGTTTGCCCTGTTTACGTTAACCGTGCAATACCATGATCATCACATTGCAGATTACGAGATCCAAACCCGCAGCATGACCAATAAAACGCCGGTATACATTACTGATATTTTGGCGTTACGCGGCAAGAAAGACAGTGGTCCGGCGCGAGATTCGATCCGAGAAAGTATTGATCGCATTGAATTTACGGACTTTCAGCTGCACGAATTAACCGGCCGTTGGATGAGTGACAACATGCCGGAAGGATTCAAAAGTGATCGCTTTCGCTTCTTAGCCCGAACGATCACCGCCTCAGAAGAAGCGCCGCAAGAGCGTGAAGATGGCGAGATCCGGATCAAGCCAAATTTGTACATTTTGGTTTGGGAGCCATCGTTTTTTGATGAGCTACTCACGCGGGATTATTTCTTCTTGTTCCCGCCAGAGATCTTGCGCCAGCACACCTTGGTGTTCCAATTATACACGTTTTTCCGTAGCCGGATGTCACGCCGCGTGCATGACTCTATGCTATTAAGTGATATTAATCAGAAGCTTGCGCGTAATATTGAATGGCGCCGTTTCTCAACCGATTTGATCCGAGAATTGCGCAAACTGGCGGAAGGTACGATCACCGATAACATGTTTGCGGTGAATTTATGGGGTTACCACTTGACGATTTACCCGCATGAGCAGGATAAGCGTTACAGTGACTACCAAATCGATATTCGCTGTGACGCGGATGAAGTGATCCGTTTTTCACGGGCAAAAACCACCAATGAAGGCAAGCGATCCATGGCGCCCACCATGCCGAATCCGCTGCGCAATGAGATCTTGCCCCGTCAAGCGCTTGATCAACTGTCCGAGATCATTGATGGGGAATTTGAACCGATCCAACGCAAAGAAGGGCGCACGAAAGGGCGTTTGGGCCGCCGTGTGAAGTTGCGTAAGCATTTGGTCGAGATCAATGCGGATGAATTAACCATCACACTCTCTAAATATACCTCGCCAGAAGCGCTACAACGCAGCATCACGGCATTATCGGCCATGACAGGGCATTCTGTTGCCTCGATAAGTGATGAGTGTCAGAGCTTGCTGGAGAAGCTGGATTGGTTGCGTGTGAGCGGTGAGCCGATCCCGTATGAAACGTTAAGCAAGATCATCGAGCTGTACAATGGCCAGCAGGATGAACGCCATTTATCGATTGAAAAATTGATCTCCGGTCTCGCAGTACGCCGTAAGGTGTGCAAACTGGTGTTTGAAGGCCACATGAACGAGTCGGTCATGACCGCATTGGACGATATTGCCAGCGGCCGTTAATTCCCTGTTTTATGTCAAAAACTGCCGATCCGGTCCCCACACGCGTGGGGGCCGGTTTTTTTTGGTTTTTTACTCGCCGGACAGGGTGTCCATCCCGTATTCTATGATGCGATCACACCAGAATGATCGATCGTATTTGTCAATTAGTTAAGCGCAAGGAAATCACAACATGAAAGGGCTCAAGCCGTGGCGCCTGTGTGGCGGGGTGATCATTGTGTCGACCTTGATGGGACAGCCTGCTGTGGCAGCGGCGGTATCGAGTGCCACTGCGCGTCCGCAGGTAGGGGTCGTGCTTAGTGGCGGCGGGGCAAAAGGCGCGGCGCACATTGGGGTGTTGTCTGTGCTGGAAGCGTATCGGATCCCGGTGGATGTGATCACCGGTACCAGCATGGGGGCCTATGTCGGCGGGTTGTATGCGATGGGGTTCTCGGCGGAAGAGGTACGCCAGCGTACCTTGGCGGCCGATTGGCAGCACGGGTACAGCGATCGCGTTGGCCGCAATGATTTGGAGTTGCGACGTAAAAAGCAAAACGATAATTATCAGATTTATGCCGATATTGGTATCGATCTGGATGGCAATTACTTGTCTAAGCCTGGGGCCTTTCAGGGGCAGGGGATGGCCACATTACTGGGACAGTTGACGGAAAACTTGCCGGCCTTGACCAGTTTTGATCAGTTGGCCATCCCATACCGAGCGGTCGCGACCGATATTGTGCAGGTGAAACCGGTCTGGCTCGATAAAGGCCACTTGGCCACCGCGATGCAGGCGTCCATGACGGTACCGGGAGCCCTGCAACCCGTGCGGATCGACGGTAAGATCTTGGTGGACGGCGGTGTGGTGAACAACATGCCGGTGGATGCGGCAAAGGCGTTGGGCGCTGAGGTGATCATTGCGGTGGATCTGCGTGATGCCTTGTACAAAGCGCCGGAGCTGAACAGCGCGCTGAACATTGTTGGTCAGTTAACCACGTTCATGACCAATAGCAGTGCCGATCAGCAAAAAGCCCTGATGGGCAGTCAGGATACCTATTTGCAGCCCAACGTAGCGTTCATGCTGGCGCCGGATTTTGACAAAATGGATCAGGCGTATGCCGCTGGCAGACAGGTGGCGTTGGATGCGCTGCCACAGTTGTTGCGTTACCGCCTGTCGGAGGCGGATTATCAGGCGTATGTGCGCAAGAAGTTGGATCGCCGCAGTCAGTTAGTGGTCAGCAGTGCGTATTACGTCGATCGTATTGCGTTGCAAAATAACAGCCGCCGCTCAGATACGGCCTTGTTGGCGGTCTTGGATCTGGATGTGGGGCGGGTGTTAACCAATCGCGAATTGGATGAAGCGGTTAAACGGTTGAACAGTCAGGATATTTACGAGCGGATCACCTATCAAATCGAACGTCAGGGGGCGGAGAATGTACTGGTGATGGACGTCCGGGAAAAATCCTGGGGACCGGGCTACCTGAATTTTAAATTCAGTTTTGAAGATGATCTGGTGAACCGATCGGATTTTGCTTTTGGTAGTCAGTATATCTACACCGATCTGACGGACAAAGGCGGCGAATGGCAATTTGAGTGGTTATTGGGCAGTTGGAAAGCGGTGAATACCAGTGTTTACTTTCCACTGGATTACCAAAAGACCATGTTTACCGCCGCCGGCGTGGGGTGGAATCGTGAGATCCGCGAATTTTTATTGTCGGAGGAGCAGGGCGATCTGATCGGCCGGCCAGTGGGCAGCAGTGTCGAAACCGAATATGCCACCTATACCGGGTTTGCCGAACTGGGCTGGAACCTGCAGCCGTGGAGTGCTTTGGCGCTGGGCTATCGCGGCGCCAGCGGGGAAGTGAATGAGCAAGGGTTCACGAATCAGCAAGCGTACACGGTACACGGCCCGTATGTGTCGTTTGTGTACGACGATCTCGACAGTGTGTATTTCCCGCGTCAAGGCACCGCGTTTGAAGCGGAGATCGGCATGGGTCACAGCCGCAGTACCGTGAACGGTGGTGATTCGGTGTCGGGCACCAACCTGTTTTACAGCGTGAATATTTCGCAACCGTTCAGCTACGAACGGCATAGCCTGACGGCCAAAGCCAAGTTCAGCGGGAATAATTCCGATGATCTGCTGCCGATCTATGTACAAGATCTGGGGGGCTTGTTCAATATGTCGGGCTATCACCGCTACGAGCTCAATGGCCGATACCGGGCGTTTGGGGCGTTAGTGTATAGCTACCGGTTGATGGATAATGACTTTGGCGCCGTGTCAGTGCCGGTGTATCTCGGTGGCTCGCTGGAGCAAGGCGGGGTGTGGGATGATGACAAGGACATCACGTTGGGCAGCAGTTTAACCGCAGGCAGCGTGTTTGTGGGTCTCGACACGCCACTTGGACCGGTCTATTTGGCGTATGGCCATGCTGAAAGCAGCAAAAGTTCGTTTTACTTTTCTATCGGCAGCGCGTTTAAATAACGCCACCTAGTACAACGATGATGGGCGAGTCCGTGGTGGGCTCGCTTTTTTTTGCCTAAAAAGTGGTGGTGCTTTGTGCATGCGGCTGGGTTTTCCGTGTGAGATCACAAAATCGATTGGGCTTTTCGTTACGATAGCGCCCTTGGATCTTGATGGAACATACAACGATGAAAATCTCCATTGATGGCGGCTCATTCCACGTGGCCGTAGACACTGAATTCGACGGCTTGGTCGACGAAGCCACCGTGATTTACCAGCAGACGCTGGAACAAGCGCAGAGCAACGACAAGGCGATTTTGCGTTTTATGCAGATCATCTTGGAGCACCGTGACAGCGATGATGCCATTGGCTATGCCGCCATGGGGTTGCTGGGTTGGTATAACACGGTCATTCAGCCTGTGACCGATCAGGACATTGTGTTGAATTTACCTAAAATTCTGCCGCATCTGGTCAACCCGGCAGGGGATTTGACCGCGACCAGCCCACAGGCGCAGCAAACGTTTATGCATTAATCTCGCGGCACGGTTTTTCCCTTTTTCCCTTGATTCATTCGATTAAATCGGAAGCATGATCAAGGTGTCATCCCCATCAGTGACTGTGATGGGGATGACCTTGCAATCCGAGTGCGGGATAGCTTCCGTTTTTTGTTATGAAGCCCCAAACTCGCTCTCTTTTTGTCAGCCACAGCGATACCCTATGCTACGGGCAGAAGGATAGGCCGTAGAGCGGCAGTCGGGGAGAGGTATGTTAGGTGTTATCGTCAGTGTGATCAGTGTATTGGGCAGTGTGTGGCAATGGGATGATCCGTTGGAGCCCGACATCGCTCCTTTTATTGCCCCTGTCGTGCGCGAGGCGCCTCTTTCTCCGGCGGCGGTAGCCAGTGAAGGCGGACAGAGTTACGCGTATTTGCTCGGTATCGGCACGGCGGCGGAGAACACGCCGCAGATGGTCGGACAGGCTTTTATTTACGCTTATCAAGCCAGTCAGCATCGCGTAGATGTGAGCCTCCCTCACACCCTGCCTTTGCCGGTCGAAGACGGGGTGCCTTTGTGTGATTTCACCCAAGACGATTGCCTTGATCAACTGTTGGCGGCAAAAAAAGAGATTGCCCCGGCGCTAGCGAAATACTCCACGCTGATCGCCCGTTTTCAGCATCTGCTTCAGGCGGCACCGTCAAAACATCTCATTCCGGTGACAATTGAAACGCCGATCCCCTTCTATGAGTATCTGGTGCAGGCGAATCGCTTACAACTGACGCAATGGTGGTATGACGCGCAACCCCTTTCTGCATCCCATAAGCCTAACGATAAACGCCAATCCACCGCTGCATTGGCGACGTTAGTGGACAACGTTACCACCCAGATGCAGCACCTGCGCCGTCATCTGTCTGAAGATATGTCGTTGATCGGCAAAGTCATATATTTGCGGATGTTTGAAGAGCATTTGGTGTGGTTGCACCGTGTCGAGAAGCTGCGTGCTGATTTTCCCGCCGTGTGGATCACCCAATTGACCCCACAAGAACGCAGTCTGCGTGTGCCGCTCGCTTATGAATTTCTGTTACCGCATGGCTATCATTTGTCGATGGCTGCTCGGGAAGATCTTTTTTGGGCCGAGCAACCGATCCCTTTGTGGATGGCGCGTCTCGTGTACAAGCCACATCTCACCACCAATACGGTCTATCACTATTACGCGCACGCAGCCATGCTCTCTGAGTTACCCGAAGCGGACTATATCGCCCAGCATCAGCGTGAACCGGTGTTGGAGATGGAGTCCGTGCAGCGGGTGCGGAATCTGGCGGGGGCGGTGCTCTCAGACATCGCGAGACCAGATTATCGGCAATACATCGAACGTTTCCATGCCGTGAACCGACAGATCACCGAATGGGGCGATCGGCAGGCGCAACGTGACAGGCAGGCTACGCAATAATGGCTGCACCGTGATGATAAGCCCAGAAGTGGGTTATGGCTGATTATTGTGGCGCTTTGCAGGTCGGCAGGGCGTCATACCCTAGGTAATACTCCCCCTGCCAGACCCTTTTCCCATTGCTGTTGGCGGAAAACGTGATCCCTTCACGGGTGTGGCAATACGAGTAGGCCATTTTATTGGACGTGTTCGCGGGGCCGATGATCCCAATAGCAAAATTGACCGGTTGGCGGGTACGCACCTGATAAAAGTGGTAGCCCGCTTCTGTGTTCACTTGGGCACGATTGGCAAACTGGGCGTAACAGGTATCGGTTCGGTTACTGGGACGGGTGATCACCGCGTGCTCTTCACGCTGCGTGTCATCAAGGTGTGCCTCATTGAGGTGGATCAGCGTGATGGGCGAGGCGGCAGGCAGATCGGCTTGTTTGATCGCTAAGCAATTGCCGTGCAACCACCCCATGGATTGAGCCTGTGCGTGATTGGAGGGGGAGGCGGTGCAGGCGCTCATCAATGCTGCCATGGTAACTATCCCGCCGAGTTTCATTGTGTTGTTCATGTGCCATCCCAAGAGTCTGTTTGGCTTGTTCATAGCGGGTAACTTGCCGCTGTACAAGGCACCGTCATGCAGACTGCGAACACAGCCAACAAAGACACCGTAACGCAAGGTTTTCATTGCCCGCAAATTCCGACCAATATCCCATTGAGTGATAAGTTGATAACCCAATGGGATACACACCGTATGCCACTCGCACGCTGACAATATATTCCGTGAGACGTTTACAAAGAAATAAGACGGCGTATTGAAAGTAAGCGGCGTGATATTGCATCGGCATGCCGACTTTATTGCGATGGGATGGACCTGGTGGTGGCATGTAATAGCGAAGTGTTTACGGTACCGGATGGTTCTTGGGAGTGGTTTTTTTTTACTTATATTTTTCAGCGTGTTGGTCTGCGTTGTTTTGACATCGAGTGATCGTGCATGACCGAGAGGATTGTCTAGTAAGGTGGACATTCATCGTGAGAATAAGACGGTCTCAGACGGTTTTCTTTGGGTTAATACGCAAGGGGATAACTAAGAAACTGTATTGACGGGGGGACAAGCTGTTAATTGCTAATACTTCTTGGCGTTCGACAAATCAATTGAAAGATTGTGGTTAATACTGTGTTTGTTACGTTTTATTTACGTATGAAAACACGGGATCGATCACCCATGAAGTAAAAAAATCATATCCACATAATTACGGAATCCTGTCACTGGGACGACGCGTAATGGAGGCTGCAATGAGAGAAGGGCGAGCAACACAACAGCATCGAACAATACAGCACAAAATACAGCACAATCAACCCCCTGCAAGGTACACGCGTTTTGGCGCGATCCCCTACGCGGGCATAGCGACATTACTGGCGATAGCCTCTTATGGCGCACAAGCGAATGATGCGGACATGACCTATATCGAAGAAATGGGTAAACGCCTCTTTTTTGAAGATATTTCGCTTAATAACAACATGTCATGCTCGACCTGTCATGCCGGCTCGGCAGGGGGCACCAACAACGATTCCAACACGAACTTAACGGATGTCGCGGTGACGGGGTCAGACGGCATTTTGGTCGGAACCCTAAAGCCGCCGACAAACCAATATGCCCAGTTTATTAATGATCAGGGCAACATTGAAGGGCTGACGGATTTTGACCCCAATTGCCCGGCCTTTGGTGGGACGGCACCGTGTGGCGGGGCATTTTGGAATGGGCGGGCAGAAGGGGATTTGATCGAAAGTTTCCATCGTATTGAGCCCTTTGCACAGCTAAGGGGCAAATACGAGGGGATGTACCGTAAGTACCTCGGGCCATTGGCGGATCAAGCCCATGCCAGCCCATTCATCAACCCGGTTGAACAGGCCAAACCGACCAAAAAATCGGTGTGTGAACAAGTCAATAAAACCCTATGGGGACAACAGCTGTATCGTTATGCGTTTGGTACCTCGCTCCGCTGTGGGGATCAGCATGTCGATAAAGTGTTTGCCCGTTTCTCATTGGCCATTTCTGCCTGGCAGATGTCGAGTGACAACAATCGCTTTGATTCAAAACGCGATACCGCGTTGAACAATAATGACACCCGTGCATTTCCATTAGCCGATTTTACGGCTGAGGAAAACCGCGGCCATGACTTGTTCTACGGCGTATTTAGTGCAACAACCCGTCCACCGGGGGCACGTTGTTTCTTCTGTCACCAAAGTGGTAACGATCAAGGGGTCGGGAAATTTGAGCGTTATACCAACGATCAGTACTTTAATATCGGGGTACCACGCAACCACGAGATCCCCAATGATCCTGAGCCTGATATGGGGGTCTTTGCGCTGACACAACAGGATAACCACCGTGGTGAGCACAAAGTGCCGACGCTGCGTAATGTCGACAAACGTCCTCACCCTGGCTTTGTCAAAGCGTATACCCATAACGGTTGGTTCAAAAGTCTAGAAGATTTGGTGCATTTCTATAATACCTCGACACCGATGACGGCTGAGCAAGAGGTTGCGTGTGCGGCTGCGGTGACGGATCAAGAGAAAATGGCGGTATCTACGGCCTGTTTCTTTGATAAAAAAACGTGTGCGGATAACACGCTTAACTCAACAGAAGCCATGGCGGCAAACTGCTGGCCAACCCCAGAAGTGGATCAAAACGTGGCCCGTTTTGGTGTTGGGGATCTACGCTTGACCGAAAAAGACGAGGCTGACGTGGTTGCGTACCTGAAAACCCTCAGTGATGAAACCTCGGTTCAACCGCCGAAGCCATACCGTCCACAACCGTATAAAGAGAGCCGCTTGGAGCACAAAGGAGATACCAATAAGCCCGCCCCCCATTCATCGGGATCGTTCTTCCACCGTCCGTTCTAATGAACAAGTGAGAGCAAGATAAAGGGAACATATTAACGAGAAAAACCGCTCACGAAGTAAAAGCGCATAGGGTGATCGCCCTGTGCGCTTTTTGTGACGCCGTCACCTTTTGGTGGGGTTTTTCGTGTGATCGTTATCGCGGTAAAGGATGAGAAAAGGGGAAACCTTGCGGTATAAAAGTGATGAAAATGCAGGGTAAAGGTATGTTTTTGCGGAATAAAGTGTCGTGTGCGATCCCGAATTGACGCAGGGCAGACGGTGATTGTGCAGGTTGCAGTAAGAAACAGTGCAATTTGGAAGAGACGTCGGGAAATTAAATCAATCTCGCCTGTTAATGCGCTAGCTATCAGGTGTATGTTGAGGAGGGCTGATCGCGGTATGGAATGGGCAACGTTCTATGCATCCGTGAAAGCGCATAGAACAGGGTTGAACGAATCGATAAGCGCCACTGCTGGTAGAACATTCAAGGAGGGAAAGGATGAAAAAGGCGACAAAACGTATTGGACTGCTGGGTGTCGCCCTAAGCGGGTTAGTGTTAGCGGGGTGTCAAACCACACCGATAGCACAGGTGGAGCCGGAAGCCGGGGCGTTGCGTGATACCCATGCACACACGGTGACCGTATTGAGTGACGAGTTAGATCTCTACTTGAGCCAGAGAAGCCGTAATGTGTTTTTGAAGCAGATGCTTGATGCCTTGGAATCCGAAAAAGGCAGTGAATGGCAGGGACGGGATCCGCGTACGTATGCCAAATGGATCATTCGTGTCCAACCCCTTCAGTGGCAAACCGTTGAAGTAAAACACCCTTCTGTCGAGTTGGTGAACATGGCGCACGATCTTCAGTTTGTCGATATACCCTATCATTCCAACGCCAACCTCAATATTCGCAGTGAACCGGGCCTGAATGGCAAAATCTTGGGTGTGCTGCAAAAAGGCGAAGTGTTTAATGCCATGGCCAAGGTGATGAAAGAGCCATGGTTATTGGTGGAGCAAAAAGGGCTAATCAAAGGCTATGTGCACAGCGACTATGCTCAGAGCAATGTGATCACACGCGATATATTATCGACCCAGCCTAACTCGTTGGTTTCGACCTTAGCACCCGTGAGTCAGAGCTTTGAAGCATCCAGTGACAGGCCAGAAAAAGGCTTGCACGGGGAATTTACGTGTCGTTATTTAGATTACCAATTGCGTAATGATAACGATGATACCGCGGGGACGCTGAAGGCGTGCCGTAAGCAACAGAATGTGTGGTACATCGAAGCGCCGACAGTAAAAGGGTAAGCAAGAAAAGTCAGCCTTTCTACTTTGGCGTATAGAGGACGCACCATGGCGTCATCTTTTACATGTGTTGCCTGTGTATGCGTTGGCGCGGGCTACTCCATCACCACTCGATGGCGGTAGCCCAAGGTAAAGGCAATATCGGTGCTGTTGTCCATGTTGAACACGTTTTCGATCATCGATAACTCAATTGCCCCTTGGTCGGTATGGTAGCGGTAGCCCAGTAAAAACTCCGTTGACGGTTCATTGAGATCGGAGGTGGCATCGCTTGCCCCTTCGTACACGTGAAACGCCGTCAGCAGACGGTGCTTGGCCGAGAGGGCATATTGGTAACTGACGCCAGTGGCAAAGGCGAACTTGTTATAGGGAATGTTGGCGATAACCTTGTCATCATGCCGGTATGACACACCCAGCAGGGTATAAATACGGTGTTTACCGCTGCGATAGCTGTAATTGAGTTGCGCCGCCTGTTCAAAACGGCTGGTCTTGAAAGGACCGCTGCCCACATAGTTGTAATACAACGTCCCACCCAGTGATATGCCGTGATGGGCATTTTCCAGTACCTGATAGCCCGCGTAGAAAGAAAAGGCATTACTCAGGGTATCCCCTTCAAAATCGTGAATGTCGACGCCATATTGCGGCACCGAGATATCAAAGCTATGTTTGTCGACCTCATCGCGCCCGTTTTGGTCGATCCCAAAGGTTTTATGAAAGTTGTGGGTGAGGGCATCCAAATGGTTATTGGCGGCAAAACGCCAGGTGTAGTCCATTTCAATGGCCCATTTTTCATCGATCTGAATATAACTGCCGATGGATAACGCGTTTTGGTAGTAATCCATCTGATAGTCATTGGTATTGGCCCAGACACTGGCGATTGACGCGGCCCCGTAGAGATCGACCGTGTGCGGTTGCAACCGAAAGCCAGATCGCACTTGAGGGGTTAACGTGTTCGATTGCAAAGGCGCCTGAACGTAGGTTTTCAGCGGCCCGAAATCGTGGTTATCCGCCATCGATAGAGGGCTGCCCGTGGCCGCGAGTGCGCTGGAAGACAGCAAGAGTGTGGTGCTTGAAAGCAAAAGTAAAACAGCACGATGAGTCATCAGAATACCACCTAACGCCATGAACAAAGCTGGAGCGTCCCCGTGAAGCCTTTCTGTGGGTGTGATGTTGACAATGGGTGTGATAAGTATGGAGATAGGAAGGTTGACGGGCGTCGCCTATGCATTAACTGTAGCAAATCGGCGACGCACGTTACGGCTCAAAAGTAATAAATACGCCAAGAGGGTGATCTTGGTTCAAAGAATAATGTGGGGCAGGTAGCGTGACATGTCTTGGGTGATCCGCGAGCTGTCTTCACGGATCGCGATCCCGGCGGCCTTATCATTGACCAACCAACTGCCAATCAAGGTATACGCATCGTTGAATTTAGGTAGCGGGTGATACGCTTGGTAGATCACGCCTTCGTCACCGTACGGGCCATCAATGCGTAACGTCTGACGCCCATTTTCAACAATACTGATATTGGCGCCTTCACGGGCAAAAATTGGCTTGATCACGTAATCGTTTAGCTCGCTTAACTGACGATCATCGGGGAAATACGCGGGCAGCAGGTTCGGGTGGCCTTTGAATTTCTGCCACAGTAACGGGAGCAGCGCCTTGTTGCTCAGCACCGACTTCCACATCGGCTCTAGCCAGTTCACCTGTGTGGTAGGCAGGTATTTGGCGAAATCTTCACGGTGCATGAACTCCCACGGATAGAGTTTGAACATCCAGCGAATGGGGTGATCTTGCATGTCGGTAAATGCTTGTTTGCCGTTGATGCCGATATCTTCCACGAACACAAAGGCGGTCGACAGGCCGGCTTCTTTGGCGCAGTCTTCCAAGTATTGCACTGTGCCGCGATCTTCTTCGGTGTCTTTGCAGCAGGAAAAGTGCAGGGTTTGGCCGGGTTGCAGACGCGCGAGTTCTTGAAAGCGTGCCATCAGCAGTTCTTGCAGCAGGTTAAATTGATCGGCATCGCGGCGGATCTTGCCGCTTTTGACCATGTCTTCCAGCCACAACCATTGCCAAAAAGCCGTTTCGTACAGCGATGTCGGCGTGTCGGCATTGTTTTCATACAGTTTGGCGTGGCTTTTGCCGTCATAGGCAAAATCGAGGCGTGAATATAACGACGGCTCTCGGCTGCGCCACGAGTCTAAGACCGATTGCCACATTGGCTCGGGAATTTGAAAGCGCTGCAGCCAGTACTCATCCGCCACCACGGTCTCCACAATCTCCAGACACATCTGGTGGATCTCTTCGGTGGGATCTTCCAAGTCGCGCTCAATTTGCTCAAGCGTAAATTGGTAATAGCCGGTCTCATCCCAATAGGGATCGTCGTACATGCTATGAAACCCAAAGCCAAATTCTTTGGCCAGTTCACGCCAATGCGGGCGTTCCTGACAGTGGATCCTTAACATACTGCTTCCTTGCTGCTGGTGGAATAGATAACGGGGTCAAACAATGAATGACAAACAATCACAATCAATCGCGTATCCATCACGCTGTGATGGGGGGCGATCAGCCCATGCGGACGAGGGCATTTTTGCACGCTTTGTGCGCGGGAGGTAGTCAGGGAGGCGTGAAATGGGAGGCGGACAGCGCAAAGATCGGACAGGGAAGTGGGTGGAAAAAACGTGGTTGACGCCTTTTGTTACCGCTGTTTGCATTTTGTTACTGATTGATTAACGTGCAGGGTAAAAAATGCGGAGAAATTGATGCAGGTCAGGATGTGTTCATGTTGGTGCGGTATAGTAGCGCCCGTTCGATTCTGGTTGCATGCATCGGTATGCCGACGCCCGGAAAAGTTCACATCACTACAAATAATCGTTCGGGTAAGTGACTGATTAAACGTTAATGTTCACCATTTTTGCGCTGTAACTTGCACGCCCAGTTTATTGCGTTAACGTCAGGTGGCTTACCCACTTTTTTTGCTTTTTATTTGTTG
Source organism: Photobacterium sp. 270122K (assembly GCF_059941365.1). Taxonomy (NCBI): domain Bacteria; kingdom Pseudomonadati; phylum Pseudomonadota; class Gammaproteobacteria; order Vibrionales; family Vibrionaceae; genus Photobacterium; species Photobacterium sp. 270122K. The sequence continues at coordinate 9,435 of NZ_JBPOEN010000020.1, read as the reverse complement.
CTTTTTATTTTAATTGTGTGATGTAAAACCTTTCATTTTTGCGCTCCCTCATGTTTTCTCGCATCTCGCATCTCGCATCTCGCATCTCGCATCTCGCATCTCGCATCTCGCATCTCGCATCTCGCATCTCGCATCTCGCATCTCGCATCTCGCACCTCACCAAATAAAACAACCCCGGCACGAATGCACGGGGCTGAGTGGGTTTACACGTCGTTATTATAATGACTGCGCAGGGTACGCAGAGGGTGTTGCGTTGTTGTGTTTAGCGATTCTGTTTGCTTTAGCGATAGACGCCGTTAGTGTGCCGCTTCTGGGGTTAAGGTTGCGGCTTTTTTATCTTCGTTTAGGTATTTGATCCCTTTGCCGGTGACGGCCCAAATCATCGCGAACACAATGCCGGTGTAACACTGTACCGCCCATGGCAGGTAATCCAGCGTGGCTACGCCCAAGGTAGAGGCCATGAAAATACCGGCGCTGGTCCAAGGCACAAGCGGCTCAATGATGGTACCGGCATCTTCGGTCGAACGTGACAGGTTCACCGGGTCCAGGTTCAGTTTTCGGTACAGATCGCGGAACAATTCCGACGGAATAAGCAGGGCCAGCTTACCGTCACAGGTGGTGCTGACCACAATGATAGTGGTGGCCAATGTCGCGCCAATCAAGCTGGTGACAGAGCGAATACCTTTAGCCATCGCTTGTACCACAATGGTCAGGCCGCCTGTTACCGACATCGCACCGGCAAACGAGAATGCACAGAATACCAGCAAGATCACGCCCATCATTGAGCTCAGGCCACCACGGTTAACCAGCTTCGCTACATCGGGAATGACCGCGTTGGCTTGTACGCCCATGTCGGCATACATAGACACATTAAAGCCATTCAAGAAGGCGCTGGTGGCAGTAGTTAAATCAAAGCCTTGGAACAGCACGGCGTTGATCACGGCAATTAAACAGGCACCCAGCATCAGTGGAATGGTCGGCAACTTTTTGATCGCGCCGCCTAGTACCAACAGTGGCGGTAGCAGTAGCAATACGTTGAAGTCATACAGTGCATTCAGGTTCGTCAAAATGTCGGTGATTTTCTCTGGCACGCCCCCGTCAGCGACCGCTGATTGGCCCATGAACAAGAACACCACACAAGACAAAATAAAGCCTGGAATCGTTGTCCACAAAAGGTGTTGAATGTGCGAATACAGATCCGTGCCCGCCACCACAGGGGCAAAGTTGGTGGTGTCAGACAGTGGGGAGATCTTATCGCCAAAATAGGCGCCTGAAACAACCGCACCGGCCACGGCGGCTAAATTTGCATCCATGCCAACCGCGACCCCCATCAATGCCACACCCACGGTGCCCGCACTGCCCCACGAGGTACCGGTACATACACTGACCACACAGGTGACCAAGAACGCGGTGACCAGCAGGTATTCCGGGCTGATCATCATCAAGCCGTAGTACACCAGCATAGGAATGGTGCCGCCCGCCATCCAGCTGCCGATCAACCCGCCGACAATGATCAAAATAAAGAGAGCAGGCAGGGTGGTTTTGAGCTTGTCGACAATCGCATCTTGAATGTCTTGCCATGAATGGCCGAGATACAGCGCGATACCCGCAGAGATAGCCGCCGCCACCAACATCAGTACTTCAATGGATAAACCTAAAAAGGTAAATCCGACGGTTAATAATAGTAACATGGACGCCATTGGTGCCATGGCTAAGGCAATACTGGGTGTTTTCACGCTCATGGAATGTCCTTTTTATTATAGGGTGGATACTGAGGCGAAATTTACCTGTACTGATGAAAGGAAAATAAGGGCATTATCACATTACGCAAACAAAATAGTGTGTAACTTACAGTTGTGAAATAGATCACCTGAAGACGATTATTTATGCCCACCTTAAAAGAAATCGCCGAATTAACCGGTTATTCCATGGCAACGGTCTCTCGTGTCATTAATCAGACCGGGCGAGTGAGTGAAAAAACGCACACCCACATTGAACGCGTTGCAAAAGAGATCGGCTTTACCCGTGAAAATAATAAACGGTTAAAAATAAACAGTGGTACGCCATCCATCGGGGTGGTGATTAATCGTATCAGCTCGCCGTTCTACAGTTTATTGGCGCAAAGTGTGGAAGAGGTGGGGCGTGAACATAACCGGCATTTGATGTTGTGCACATCAGGGTATGACGCCCACGAAGAGCAAAAAGCGATCGATTTTTTATTGGCACACGGCTGTCGGCATATCGTGATCCACAGTAAAGCGTTGCCTGACAATGTGTTGGAAGGCATTTGTCGTCAGCATCCGGGTGTCGTGATAATTGGGCGGCACATTGACGCGATACGCGAACGCTGTGTGTGGTTAGATTCCCAGTCTGGCACCTATCAGGCGACACAATATTTGATCAACCTTGGCCATCGCCGTATCGGTTTTATTAATCTGGCGTTTGATTGCGATGATAAGCGCAGTCGGTTGCAAGGTTACCGTAATGCCATGAAAGACAATCACTTATTGATTGATGATGATTGGGTGCAAGACGCCGATTGGCGAGAGGCAGGAGGGCGTAATGCGGCGCGCCAACTGTTGTCACAAGGCTTGCCCGTGACCGCGTTGTTGGCTTTTAATGATGTGTATGCGGCCAGTGCGCTACGGGAATTTCAATCCCGCGGGGTGCAGATACCCGCTGCGTTGTCGATCATTGGGTTTGATGATGTGATGCCACAATGTTACTTCTCACCGGCTTTGACGACCTTAAAACACCCCATTGCCGCCATGGCGCGTAAAGCTGCTTTGCTTTCACTGAGTGGTGATTATGCCCGCCATCCGCAAGGGCATTGTTATTACCCTACATTGATCCATCGCGAGTCCGTTGCGCCGTGTGCAGATGTACCCGCAGAAAAGAAAAAAGATAACGTAAAAAAGAAATAAAGAAAAAACAGACTGACTATAAATCTAGACAAATAACCGAATTTATTTCATTTCGATGTTTATGACAGGTTGTTAAAAGCGTCAGGTAATATGATGAAATAAGATAATGTGATTATGATATTTTGTTTTCAGGTTAACAAATAACCTGCCGGTTAATTAAGAGTGAGAGATTTAGCACAATAAACAAATAGCAGAAAGTAGGATTAAAAAATCGTAATTGCTGACCTGTTCGAAAAAATCAATGATAGCCCCATCAAGTAACACAACAGATAACCCGTGTTTGCGACTCTCCCGCAACGCCATTTATTGGGATCAAAGCGATGACTGATTTTTTTAAACACATCAACAATATTCAATTTGAAGGCACAGACACCACCAATCCACTGGCATTCCGTCACTATGATGCGGACCGAATGATCCTCGGCAAATCGATGAAAGAGCACCTTCGCTTTGCAGCGTGTTACTGGCACAACTTCTGCTGGGCTGGGTCGGATGTGTTCGGAGCGGGCACGTTTGATCGTCCTTGGCACCACAGCGGTGACGCGATGGAAATGGCACGCATGAAAGCCGATGCGGCGTTCGATTTCTTCGCGAAATTGGGCGTCCCTTACTACTGTTTCCACGATGTGGATGTAGCACCCGAAGGGGCTTCAATCAAAGAATACGTCAATAACTTCGCGCAAATGGTTGATGTCTTAGAGCAGAAACAAGCAGAAACCGGCTTGAAACTGCTTTGGGGTACGGCGAATGCGTTCTCGCACCCGCGTTACATGTCAGGGGCGGGCACTAATCCGGATCCAAAAGTGTTTGCCTATGCGGCGACACAAATTTTCAACGCAATGGGTGCCACACAGCGTCTGGGCGGGGAAAACTACGTGTTGTGGGGCGGCCGTGAAGGTTATGAAACCCTGCTGAATACCGATCTGCGTCAAGAGCGCGAGCAGCTAGGCCGCTTAATGCAAATGGTGGTGGAGCATAAACACAAAATCGGCTTTAAAGGCACGATTTTGATTGAGCCAAAACCGCAAGAGCCGACCAAGCACCAGTACGACTACGACACGGCGACCGTGTATGGCTTCTTGAAGCAGTTTGGTCTGGAAAAAGAAATTAAAGTGAACATTGAAGCGAACCACGCCACCTTGGCAGGTCACAGCTTCCAGCACGAAGTGGCGACGGCGACGTCATTGGGCTTGTTCGGATCGATTGATGCAAACCGTGGTGATCCGCAGCTAGGCTGGGATACCGATCAGTTCCCGAACAGCGTGGAAGAAAACACTTTGGTGATGTATGAAATTTTGAAAGCGGGTGGTTTCACGACTGGTGGTTTCAACTTTGATTCACGAGTACGTCGCCCATCGATTGATGCAGAAGATCTGTTCCACGGCCACATTGGCGGCATGGACACCATGGCGCTGTCACTTGAGCGTGCTGCCGCGATGATCGAAAACGATCTTCTGTCGCAGAACATCGCGCGCCGTTATGCGGGTTGGAATGATGATCTTGGCAAGAAGATCTTAGCGGGGGATCTTTCTCTGGAAGCATTGGCGACATTCGCTGTCGATAACGAGCTGTCACCGGTGCGTGAGTCTGGTCGTCAAGAACACCTCGAAAATATCGTGAACGGTTTTATTTATAAGTAAGCATTACTGCTCTTTGACGTTAACTTGATGAAAGTGTGACGTTGTAACGAAAGGCCCGCCTATCATGTCAGTGATAGGCGGGCTTTTTTATTTGTACGCTTAAAACGGCGCAATAAAAAACCGCTTTCGGTGAAAGCGGTTTTCGTTTTTAGAGACAACTGAAAAAATCAAGCGATCAAGAGAATCAAGCGATCAGTGATTAACTGACCACCACACTGTCACGGTGCTCTTTCGGGGTTTGATTAAGGTTTTTCTTAAACACCGTGTACATGTATTGCAATGACGGGTACCCGCACAGTTCGGCGATTTCTGCGATCGGCAGCGCGGTGGACGTCAGCAGGGTACAGGCACGTTTGAGCTTGGCGTTATGGATTTCCTGATGAATCGAATGGCCATAGGCGTCTTTAAAGCGCGCTTCCATATTCGAGCGGGAGATCCCAACAAAATGGAGCACCTGATCGACTTTAATGCCTTTACAGGCATTTTGCCGAATAAAGTGCATGGCTTGAATGACGTACGGATCGTTCAGGGCTAAAAAGTCGGTACTCTGACGGGCAAACACCTGCGTAGGCGGCACCAGAATCCGCGGCAGGGCAGAGCTAGCAGAGGAAACCGAAGGGGCTGGCGTTTGCGGATTATCGAGCATTTTATGCAGCAATTTCGCCGCGCGGTAACCCATTTCTTTACAGCCTTGTCCGACCGAGCTCAGTGACACGCGGGTCAGGTAACGGGCTAACTCTTCATTATCAATCCCAATCACCGAGATCTGATCGGGCACCAGAATATTCAGATGTTCACACACTTGCAGCAGGTGACGGGCACGAGAATCCGTCACTGCCACAATGCCAATCGGGGTCGGCAAACGTTGCACCCAATCGGCCAACCGGTTCATGTCGTAGTGCCAGGTGGTCGCGTTGGTGTCATTCCCCTGATACACCGAAGCGCTGTAGCCTTCCTGCGCGATCACGTCACGAAAGGCGTGTTCTCGTTCACGTGCCCAGTGTTTATCGTCATCATGCGGGGTGCCATAAAAGGCAAAGTTTTCCAGTCCTTTATCACGTAGGTGTTGAAAGGCCAGTTTAACCAAGGCCTTATTATCGGTGGCCACGTACGGCACTGCGGGGTAGTCCTGCGGCTGTGCATACGAGCCGCCCACGCCCACAACGGGGATGGGGGTGTCGGCCAACAAGGCACGAATGGCCGGATCGTCAAAATCGGCGATCACGCCATCGCCTTGCCAGGCTTGAAAATCGTCTAAATGGGTCGTGAAGGTTTCATCGAGAAAGATATCCCAATTGCACTGGGAGGCTTGCAGGTATTCGCCAATCCCTTCTATAACCTGACGGTCGTACACTTTATTGGCATTAAACAACAGAGTGATGCGAAAACGCTTATCCATGATGTCCTAGGTCTATTGTCGAGGTTTGTTGGTGAATGTGCGCAGAGTGTAACAGTCCCTCACGGTATGCGATGTGATCTTCCGCTCAGTCGTTAAATCCGTGCATCAGACTGTGAAAAATCGTAATTGTGCAGCGAAGTCAGAGGCATAAGATGGCGTTATCAGGCAGGGGGAGCAGTACCGAGCGTGCGTTACCCTGAGCCCATATTTCACAGACGGTGCTGGATTCACACGATAAGTGCAGCCGCATCACCGCGTCATAGAAAAGGAAAAGCGATATGTACATTGGCATTGATTTAGGTACTTCTGGCGTGAAAGCCATCGCAATGGCTGACACCGGCGAGATTGTGGCTTCGCATTCGGTGGCTTTAACCGTGTCTCGCCCACAGCCGTTATGGTCAGAGCAAGCGCCGCAAGACTGGTGGCAGGCAACCTGTGAAGCGATGACCACGCTCGGCCAACAGGTGGATTTGCAGCAAGTGAAAGCCATTGGCTTATCCGGGCAAATGCACGGTGCGACCTTGCTCGACCAGCACGGTGACGTGTTGCGCCCGGCCATATTGTGGAACGATGGCCGCTGTGAAGCTGAATGCAAAGAGTTGGAAGCGGCCGTACCTAATAGTCGTGCAATTACCGGTAATATCATGATGCCGGGCTTTACCGCGCCGAAACTCAAGTGGGTGGCCAATCACGAACCGGATGTGTTCGCGCACGTAGCCAAAGTGCTGCTCCCGAAAGATTACCTGCGCTTTAAAATGACGGGCGATTATGCGTCTGACATGTCGGATTCTGCCGGTACCTTGTGGCTGGATGTGAACTGCCGCGATTGGGATGACAGCCTGTTAGCGGCCACTGGGCTGACCCGCGATCATATGCCAGCCTTGTATGAAGGTAGTGAGATTACCGGACACTTAACACCGGAGATTGCGGCCCTATGGGGGATGCCCGCGGTGCCAGTGGTCGGTGGCGGCGGCGATAACGCCGCTGGCGCGATTGGCGTGGGGATCAGCCAGCCGGGGCAGGCGATGCTGTCGCTGGGCACTTCTGGCGTGTACTTTGCGGTGAGTGACGGCTTCATCGCGAACCCGGAATCGGCCCTGCACAGTTTCTGTCATGCGCTGCCGAACACGTGGCATACCATGTCCGTGATATTGAGTGCCGCGTCCTGTTTGCAATGGGTGAGTGAACTCACCGGGTATGCCGATGTCGGTGAGATGCTGGCGGATGTCGAAGCCCATGCGGATACGCAGTCTTCGGTGGTGTTCTTGCCGTATCTTTCTGGCGAGCGTACCCCGCACAATAACCCGAATGCCAAGGGCGTCTTTTTCGGCATGACCCACGCGACCACAAAGCGTGAATTGGGCTTGGCGGTATTAGAAGGCGTGGGCTTTGCGTTTGCTGACGGGTTTGATGCCCTGCATGTGACCAAGATGATCCCAGAAGAAGTCTCCTTAATTGGCGGTGGTGCACGCAGTGGCTACTGGCGTCAAATGCTGGCCGATATTGTTGGTATGCCGCTGGTGTACCGACAAGGCGGCGATGTTGGCCCCGCGTTAGGCGCTGCGCGATTGGCGATGCTGGGCGTTACATCAGACGAGACAGCAGGCGCGACCGTGGCCGATATTTGCCCCGTGCCGGCGGTGGTCGAACGCCATTGTCCGAATGCAGAACTAGCGGCGCATTATCAAACCAAGCGCGATGTGTATCAGTCGTTGTATCAGTCATTGAAGGGGCTGTTTTAAGCCGCCTGTATTGCCGCTTGTTTCCCTTATTATCGGCGCCTAAACAGGCGCCGTATTTGTCTGACACTCGTCCATCTTTTTCTTCCAATCTGAAGTTCACCTCACTGATAAACCACACCATTTACATTGTTGCATTTATTTTTTTGTTACTCGCCCTGCGGTTGAAAAACCTGGGTGCGCGCACTCACAAGTCCTTTTAGCATACCGTTGCCATTTTTTTAAATTTCCCTTTCATACACGCTTGTTTCGTGATGAAAATCAGCGTGATAGGCAGCAAGGACACTATGGGTAAGCCAGCCGCAAGACTCAATGACAACCATTCCTGCCCAGCTTATAGCGGGAAAACGCCGCACGTTGGCGGCCCGATTGCCGCCGGGTCTCCGAACGTATTGATCGGTGGTATGCCTGCCGCCCGTGCAGGTGACATGCTGATCTGCAATGGCCCGCCAGACACCATCAGTGCCGGCTCTGCGTCTGTTTTTATTAACGGTAAACCCGCCGCGCGCATGGGAGACAGCACAGCCCATGGTGGCGTCGTCGTCGGTGGCTGTGGAAACGTGACTATTGGGGATGCGGGGATCATGGTGCCTGCGGCCATTGCGAGTCGCCAAGCGTCGCCGACAAAGAAAGTTGTCGAAAAAGAAGCTGCCGGGTCGACATTAGAGGCGACAACGTGTGAAGTGATGGCAAACAACATGAAAATTGCATCTGATTACGATGTCGCCGGTATGGAAATTTGCCAGAAAAAACAAGATGGCAGTTGTCCGAAACCGAACTGTGAGTGTGCATGATGAAAGAGCAGCAAGTTCAGTATGTATTGCTCATTGATACGCTAAGAGTACCGGATGCGTTGTATATCGCTTATAAAAACGATTATACGTGCGGAATGCTATATAAAGATACGCAATGGGAACCACAGCTTGAAGCGAGCCCGCTTTGGATAATGATTAAACCCAACGATGAAGCTTGGCTGCAATGGGCAACGGATGAATTGTGGGCGAGCAGTGGGATCATTTTTGAATATGATATGAAGTATTCACAACAAGATATAGTTCAGTCTTTGCAAAAACATATTACGGTATATAGTGAAGATAAACGGCTTTTTTTCTTTCGGTTTTATACCCCTTATACCGTAACGAAAATGTTGAGACATTTACCATCGAATTTACTGAGTGCATTTATGGGGATCGCATCTGCTGTATCGATTTCATCAAAAAATTCTGAAAATTATGGATACCGAAGAATAATGAATCCGAATATGGCATCTATAGAGACAGTTTTTGAATTACCAAATGCATTTGTTGAGGAATTATTTTAATGAAAGTTTATACCATTCAGCAAGGTGATACCTTATCTGAATTAGCGTTACAGTTTGACAAAACGATTGAAGAGTTAATGAAGCTAAACTCCCAGATGATTAAAGATATTGATTTAATCTATACGGGAAAAAAGTTGGTCATCAACGATCAAAAAAATAAGTTTATTAAAGAGTGTGAAAGCGGAGTTAAATATCACGAAGTAAAAGAAGGTGACACCCTTTCTGAATTAGCATTACAGTATAACAAAACAATAGATCAGTTGGTTGAGTTCAACTCTTTCAAAATACAAAATATTGATTTGATTTATGTTGGCGATAGATTGCTTGTTGATACTGGTGTAGGTGCATGTCAAAAAACGACTAATGGCCCAAGCGGTGCACCGAACAACGACCCAAGTGGTACGCCGACTAA
>NZ_JBPOEN010000019.1:0-55603 GCF_059941365.1 Photobacterium sp. 270122K | reverse complement strand
CGGCCTGTCACGCCGGGGGTCGCGGGTTCGAGTCCCGTCCGCTCCGCCACTTATACTAAGCCCGAGTCGAAAGACTCGGGCTTTTTTACGTCTATTGCTTGTTAAAAATGCCCATCGCCACGTTGGCTATTTTGAAATTAGCCCACTAGTTCCCGCAATAGCCGTCTTGCTATGAACATTTTTTCCTGCGCAATATCATCACCAATATTGTTAGTCCTGTTGCCGCTATAGTTCAGTGGGTTAGCCTATTCACCTTGAAGGTGGCGGCCTGTCACGCCGGGGGACGCGTTGCTCTCAAGGTTGATAGAAAGTCCCGTCCGCTAAGTCACTTATACTAAGCTCCCTTTTTATTTAAGGTGGGGCAGGAAAGACTTTGGCTTTTTTACGTCTGTATCTTTTGGTTTCGCAAATCCCGCTCTATTTATCTTATTTGTTGCAGTGCTGAACCATGATCATCAGCAAGATACCTCATGGTGTTGTGTCATATCCTTCTTTCTCTGCTCGTTGATTACATCATCAGGGTGGAGAGTTTCTATACTGAAGGAACGCGTATAAGGAGGTCTATATGAAAAAAATAGCGATTGTTGCTTGTGTATTGTTGGGGCTGCTAGGGTGCAGTAATACTCAGGTAGCACAATATGCAGAGATGAGTAATTGGTCAGGATTAGCACAGTATGATGTGGAAATGGGCCATCAGGCACGTACATCCGCTGGGTTAACCGAACTGGGGGCGGCAGATGCCGCGCAGCAAAAAGCCTATCGTTCAGCTTATCAGGCGTATGTTGAAACTTATTGTGACCCGAAAAATGCATTCCGCCTTGGGTTACTCGGTAAACCGAAAAATTACGTTTGCATTGATGGCAGTCCTGAAGGTCGAACCTTTGAGAAGAATTGGGAGACGGGGCGAGAAGGTAACAGCTTGTGAGTGAGTGATTTTTGGTGTTTTTCTTGTCAAAAAGAGCCCGCATATCACGGTGGTGAGGCTCGCACCAGTATAGCCTTCAAGGTAAGATAGTACCTCGTGTTTATGCCATGTATTACTTGGGAAATGAATGAGCCTGCCTGTGAATGATATACCTCAAGTCGACAGTGATATGTTGACGGAAATTGCGATTGCCTATTATCAAGATGGTGCGACGCAAGAAGAAATTTCCCAAAAGTTTGGCATGTCGCGAGCGAAAGTCGGCCGTTTATTGCGTCGTGCGCGTGATGAAGGCGTCGTTGAAATTACCGTAAAGTATCATCCAGTCTTCAGTGAAAAACTGGAGCAGCAATTGATTGAGCGTTTTGGCTTGAAACGCGCGTTGATTGCCTTGGATCAGCCGGATGATGAAAGCCAACGCCAGCAAGTGGCCAGTTTGGTTTCAACCTATTTAGCGGCGACCCTGACTGATGACATGGTCGTGACGGTTGGGCAAGGGCGTAACATTGCCACGATTGCCAGTCATGTGGGTGTCGTGCCGCACCGTAAATGCCGCTTTGTGTGCGGGATCGGAGGTACTCACCGTTCGGGTAATGCCATCAACGCCGATCATATCTGTCGTTTGTTAGCGAAAAAATACGGTGGGATCAGTGAAACCTTGTATGCACCCGCGTATGTCGAAGACATTAAAGTAAAAGAAGCCATCATGAAAAATGGCACCGTAAAAGAGACCTTAGATCGCGCCCGTCGTGCTGATGTCGCGTTGGTCGGTGTCGGAGACATGAACGAAAACAGTCATATGGTGAAACTCGGTTGGTTCACACCGCAAGAGATCGTGGAAGCGAGGATCCGCAAAGGGGTTGTCGGCGATCTGGCGGGTTATGACTTCTTTGACAGTAAAGGCTTACGTGCAGATACCATGATGAGTGATCGTGTGATTGGCTTGAGTATGGAAGAATTACGCCACATTCCTACAGTGGTGGTGACAGCCGCAGAAAACAGCAAAGCGTTGGCCTTGCTCGGCGTGCTGCGATCCGGTGTTGTTGATGTGCTGGCGACGAGTGTGAGTAATGCATTGACGATCCTCAATCTGGATCAGCAAATGAAATAGCATTTTTCTCTGCAGAAAGGGCCCATTAGGGCCTTTTTATTTATTGTGTGATCGGTTTTCTTCTCCCGCTTGTGTTGCTATTTGATTTCATTAGTATAACCCTTAAATAGGAATGAATATCATTTGAGGGCGCGTGAAATTCGAACAATCTAATACAGCAATAAGCACAACGATTGCGTCTAAGCCGGTTAGTGAAAAAGTGATCGTCGTGACAGCCTCTCCCCCTTATCCGTCTGATCACGAGTACATTGCACAAGCGTTAAGTGTGCAAGGGTATGATGCATTGTGTATCGAGGAGACGGCTGCCATTCAGTCTATTCGCCAACGCAAAGGGCGGTGTGTATTCATTCCCGCCACCATGAATCCGCCGCTCCGTCAGTCTCTGCTCTCTGTGACGCGACAAACCGCGTTACCGACGATTATCTTTACTCGGGAATATTGCCAAGCAACCTGTATGGCTAGCTTTCTTGAAGGGGCTGATGATTACATTTGTCTGCCTCAACAGTTAGAGACATTACCGTACCGTGTGAATGCAATTTTACAGCGTCCGCATTATCGCCCTAATCCGGCTCATACCTTAGCCATTGATCAGCTGCGCCTCGATAACACGGTGATGCGTGCCCAGTATGCCGAGCACGAATTGAAACTGACCCCCATTGAATTCAAGTTGTTGTGGTACTTAGCTCAGCATCGTCATCGTATCGTCAGTAAACCGGATTTGTGCGACAGCGTGTTAGAACGAACTTATCGTTCTTATGATCGCAGTATCGATATGCACTTGAGTCGTGTCCGTAAGAAGCTCCACCGCGCAGGTATGGCTGTCGGCAGGATTAAAACCCTGCATGGCCGAGGTTACCGTTTTACATAAATGTGCACCCCAAATTGCGAGGGAACTACGCATGATGTGTAACGGTTGTAAAAGTGATTTACAACCTGTTTCTGGCTTACCAAAATACGCGGCTTATTGAAAATGATTGTTATTTCTATTTGGTGGGGTATATGGAACAGGGTGGTTCATTCAACAAAACACGCGTGTCGTTAGCGGTCGCATTCGCGATGGTGGCGTATTCAGCACAGGCGCAGGATACGCACGAGGCCAAGCACGAGACCATGCATGAAACGATGGTCGTCACGGGGAGTCAGCAGCAATTACCAGAGGTCGTGATTGATTCAGCGCAGCTCGATAAACGCCAAGCGACGGATTTGAGTGATATTTTCCGCACTGATCCCGAGGTCTCGATTGGCGGTGGCTCCAGCGTGTCACAGAAAATTTATGTCCGCGGTATCGAAGATACATTGCTCAATGTCACTATCGATGGCGCAACGCAATCGGGCTACGTGTATCACCACCAAGGCCGTTTATCGATTGAGCCTGAATTGATCCGCCAAGTGGAAGTGTCTGCGGGTGCCGGTCGGGCCACAGAAGGCCCTGGGGCATTGGGTGGCGCGATCCGTTTTGTGACCAAAGATCCGCAAGATCTACTGCAAGGCGATGAGCGTTTCGGGGCTTTGGTGAAAGCGGGTTATTACGATAATACGGAAGGGTACAAAACCAGCCTGAGCGGTTATGGTTACCTTTCTAATCAGTTCAGCGTATTGGCGACATTATCGTACAGCGATCAAGGTGACTTCACTGACGGTAATGGCGATGAGCAACCCTACACCGCGGCAGAAAATAAAGTCGGCTTTGTTAAGCTTGTGGGTACGTTGAGTGACGCACAAAAAGTGACCGTGAGTTACGATCGCCAGGAAGACGAAGCCTACCGCTACCATCGCCCGCAATGGGTTGAGAGCGTGAAAAATGCGCCGATCAATCAAGAAATGGTTCGTGAAACGATCACGGGTAATTATCAGTTTGATCCGCTGAACAATGATTGGCTGGCGCTGGACATTACGGCTTATCACACTGAAACCTCTTTGGAGCATCTCGATGGCCCATGGGGGGATTACTTGGGCGAAGCGAAAAGCTACGGTATAGATGTGCGTAATGTCAGCGCGCTTGGCCCGCACCTGATCACGTATGGGATTGAATACCGTGACGATGAAGGGTATTTAGGCAGCCCGATTTATGGATCTGACACGGATGAAGGGCGTGTGCTGGGTGTGTACGTGCAGGGGGATCTGCAACTGACGGATGCCGTCTTATTGAGCATGGGTCTCCGTTACGATGACTACCAGTTGCAAGCGTCGAACAGTGACGAAATTAATCACGACGGCTTTAGCCCGAACATTAATCTGAACTACCAAGTGATACCGGGTCTGGATGTGTACGCCGGCTATGCGCAAGCGCTGCGCGGTGCGCAAGTCCGTGAGATCTTCAAATTGGATGGCGCTAAAAGCCAAGCGGGACGCAAAGAAGAGCGCGCACATAATACTGAAGTGGGCTTCAACTGGTTAACGGGAAATTGGCAGGTGTCGGTCACCGGTTACTGGAGTGAAATTGAAGATGTCGTGGGCGAAACGGACGAGCGCCCAAGAGAGTTAGCTAACCTCGGTGATTTACAAACCAAAGGGTTTACCGCTCGGGTGGGGTATCAGTGGCAAGGTGTTGTAGCGGGGTTGAGCTACAATCAATCACGTCCGGAGCTGAATGGTGAGCCATTGAATGATGACACCAAAGGGATCGGTACGGCTATAGGTGATACCTGGGTCGCTGATGTCAGTTACCAAGTGATGGATGGCGTGGAAATCGGGTATATCGGGCGCTATGTGGAACGCTTAACCGATGTAGCGGAAGGTTACGCGGAAAAGCCGGGCTATGCCTTGCATGACATTTATGCGCAATGGTACCCACTGAATAATGATGATTTGGCGTTGACGTTTACGGTTAAGAACCTGTTGGATAAGGCTTATCGCGATCATGCAAGTTACGGTAACAACGGTGATATTGCCCAAGGAACCTTAGATGCGGGTCGGGATATTCGATTAAATGTCTCCTATGCCTTCTAAATAGCCATAAAAAGCTATAGTTATATAGCGACATAACATGCAATCAAAGAGGAGCACAGCTCCTCTTTTGCGATCTGCGTCTTTGCAATTTGAGTTGGCGAGTAAAGGAGTACCCGTGAAATATGGCATTGTAATGTTACTGGGCATGATTTGGAGTGCGCAGGTATGGAGCACCCCCTGGGAGCAGGTAGAGTCACCGAGTGATGGGCAGTCTGAATCTATCGGCACCTATAACAACGGGTGCTTGGCGGGGGGCGCATCGTTACCGCTCGCGGGGGAGGGCTATCAGGTGATGCGTTCCTACCGTGGTCGTTATTATGGCCATCCGGATATGATTCAGTTTCTGACTGACTTGTCGAAAAAAGCCCACAAGCTGGAATTAGGGCAACTATTAGTCGGGGATATTGCGATGCCACGTGGCGGTCGTTTTGCCTCCGGCCATGCCAGTCATCAGACCGGATTAGATGCCGATATCTGGCTGAAAGTGGTGGATAAGCCACTCAGTGATGATGAGTTGATTGATGTACAACCCTTGCCGATGGTGCATTTGAAGCAGTACAAAATCAATCAGAAAAACTGGGGGCAATCACAAGCCTTAATGGTCCAACTAGCTGCCGCTGATGCGCGCGTGGCACGTATTTTTGTCCATCCAGTGATCAAGGAACAACTGTGCGAGCGTGAATGGAATAACCGCGACTGGTTACGTAAAGTGCGTCCATGGTGGGGGCATTACTACCATTTCCACGTCAGACTCAATTGCCCGGAAGGCGATAGCAGCTGTAAAGAGCAGGCCGCACCGCCACCGGGAGACGGGTGTGGGGCGGAATTAGCCTCTTGGAAGCCAAAACCGAAGTCAGAGAAAAAACCGAAGAAAAAGAAAGAAGTGGTGAAAGCGAAGAAAAAAGTGCCGCCACCGCCGCCCGCTCAGTGCTTGGTTCTTCTGGAAACATAAGGTATGTGATTCGTCCTGATATGGATAGAAAAAAAGCGCCCTTGGGCGCTTTTTTGTTAGGAGTGGTGAGCCGTTTGGGAACGGTTACACCATCCCTTGCAGAGTGACGAACTTTTCAAGTAGCTCGTCATCGCTTTCGATATGATCAGGATCGGTAATGATACAGTTTGTGATCGGGCATACCGACTGGCACGTTGGCTTGTCGTAGTGGCCTTTACACTCGGTGCATTTGTCCGGGTCGATCTCATAGATATCGGCACCCATGGTGATCGCCTCGTTCGGGCATTCAGGATCACACATGTCACAGTTAATGCATTTACCGGTAATGAGCAGTGCCATATTGATTACTGACCGTCTTTCGGAGCGTGTGGGTTACGGGTGTTTTCCCCTGAGTTTAGATTACGCATCAGCAAACCGAAATCGAGATCCATATCAGCAGGGACTGGGATGAACACAAAGTGGCCATTGCCTTTCGCATCATCAATCACTTCAGACTTACGGTTTTCCATCGCTTCAAGCGTGAAGATCACGTTACCTTTTGGTGTCATCACTTCTAGGCTGTCACCCACGACGAACTTGTTTTTCACTTCGACTTCTGCCAAGTCGCCACGGCGCTTACCAGTGAACTCACCCACAAACTGCTGTGAATCAGAAATAGAGTAACCGTAATCATAGTTCTGGTACGTATCGTGTGTGTGACGACGTAGGAAACCTTCCGTGTAGCCACGGTGTGCCAGGCTCTCTAGGGTGCCTAGCAAGCTTTCATCAAAGGCTTTACCCGCAACGGCATCATCAATCGCTTTACGGTACACCTGTGCAGTACGTGCACAGTAGTAGAACGACTTGGTACGGCCTTCGATTTTCAGTGAGTGTACGCCCATCTTTGTCAAACGCTCAACGTGCTGAACCGCACGCAGATCTTTTGAGTTCATGATGTAAGTACCGTGTTCGTCTTCAAACGCCGCCATTTTTTCTTCAGGGCGGTGAGCTTCGCTCAGTAGTACCACTTCGTCCGTTGGCTTGCCAAGACCCAGCGTGTTGTCTGGACGTGCTTCGGCGTCTTGAATCTGAACGGCAGCAGCATCTTGCACTTCAACGATCTGGCCGGCATCGTTTTCAGTGGCTTTTTCTGTCTTGTATTCCCAACGGCAAGCGTTGGTGCACGTGCCTTGGTTCGGGTCACGCTTGTTGATGTAGCCAGACAGTAGGCAACGGCCTGAGTACGCCATGCACAGTGCGCCGTGAACAAAGATTTCCAGTTCAGTGTCTGGGCAGTGTTCACGGATTTCTTCGATTTCTTCTAGCGACAGTTCGCGTGACAAAATTACACGCTCAACACCTTGGGTTGACCAGAATTTCACGGTCGCCCAGTTAACGGCATTTGCCTGTACCGACAGGTGGATCGGCATGTCAGGGAAGTTTTCGCGCACCATCATGATCAAGCCGGGATCGGACATGATTAGGGCGTCAGGCCCCATTTCAACGATAGGCTTCAAATCGCGAATGAAGGTTTTCAATTTAGAGTTATGCGGCTGAATGTTACATACCACGTAAAGCTTTTTGCCTAGGGCATGCGCTTCATCGATACCGATTTTCAGGTTGTCGAGGTTGAATTCGTTGTTACGAACACGCAGGCTGTAACGTGGCTGACCAGCGTATACGGCATCTGCCCCGTAGGCGAACGCGTAACGCATGTTTTTTAGGCTGCCCGCAGGCGATAACAATTCAGGTTTAAACATAGCTCTTATATTCCAGTGTCTGATTGCAAATCAGGCCGTATCGTAGGGATACGGAAGTGAGGCGAGATTTTACTGTGATCCACCACACAAAGGCAATGAAAACGGCAGAATGAGTCAGGAATAGCGGCAGAAAGAAAGACAGAAACAGGCAGGGAAAGGGCAGAAAATCGCGCTGAGGGGGAAGGTTGCCCCTCAGCACGGAATAGAAGAATAAGCCTGTTGGCTTATGGTGATGGCTTATGCTTTCGCTTCTAGCCCACCAAGCACCTCAAACAGGTTCGGCAGGAAGGCAGAAAATTCACCCGCCATCAACGACAAGTCCGCATCCAAGCGATGCGCCATGTCTTCACGGTCGATATCATCGTTTTGATCGCGCAGTTCATCGGCGAACTTCAAACGTTTCACAGACAAGTCATCACACAAGATGAAATCGATACGATCTTGCCAGTTAAGCGCCAGTTTCGTGACCACTTTATCGGCCTCGATGTGTGCCAGGATCTCATCACAAGACAGATCTTGCTGTTTACAACGGATCACACCGCCGTCTTCCAACAAGGCTTTGAACTCGGCTTCTTCACCAATGGTGAACCCCGTTGGTGACGCGTTTGAGCGTACCCATTCTGTCAGCGTCAGCTCGGTCGGTTTTTCCGGTGTCACAGGCACAACCGGCAGGCTACCAATCGATTTACGCAGCAGCGCCAGCATGTCTTCGGCTTTTTTGAAGCTGCCCGCATCGACCAAGATAAACCCTTCTTTTGGCATGATCAGGGCATACGTTTGTTGCTTGCGGCTGAATGCACGTGGCAGCAAATCCATCATGATTTCATCTTTGATGGTGTCTTTTTCGCTTTTCTTCAGCTTGCGGCCTTGTTCGGCTTCCAGTGTGTCAACCTTGGCGTTTAACGATTCTTTGATCACCGATGCTGGCACGACTTTTTCTTCTTTGCGCGCGCAAATCAAAATGTTGTCGCCGACCACATGCGTGAACATATCGCCGTGCTTGCCTAGCGCGTGCACCCAGCCAAATTTGTGCATGTCTTGGCTGCCGCATGGTGTAAAGCGGAACTCTTCCAGCTGCTTTTCAAGTTGATCGGCATTAAGGTCAATCTCGCGGCTGAAGCGATAAGTGAGTACGTTTTTAAACCACATCATGGCTGTTACAGATCCTAGGTTGTGCATTGGGTTGTCAATCTTATTGCATTGATGGGGCTTTGTCTTAGGTTTTCGCCGAAAGCGCGAAAGCATGATGATTTCGGGGAGAAGAAAGTGCGGTACAATCAAGCCCGTTACCCATCGGCATAGAGCGAATTGTCATGAAAATACTTCACACGTCAGACTGGCATCTCGGCCATCAACTGCATGGTTATAACCGGGATGTGGAACATCAGGCTTTTTTGGACTGGCTGGCTGACACATTAGAAGCCGAACAAGTCGATGCCTTGCTGGTCGCGGGGGATATTTTTGATACCGCCAACCCGCCCGCCAGTGCATGGCGCATGCTGTATCGCTTTTTGGCGCGACTGGCGAAAAGTATCCCGCATTTGGATGTGGTGATGATCGGGGGAAACCATGATTCGCCCAGCAAACTGGACGCCCCGCATGAGCTATTAAAAGCGTTTGATTTGCACATGGTCGGCGGTATTCACCGTTTAGAAGATGGTGCGTTAGATGTTGAGCGGATGTTGGTGCCCATCACCAATAAAGAGCAACAGACCGCTGCTTATGTCCTCGCCGTGCCGTTTTTACGCAGCGCCGATTTGCGTACAGACGGCCTGAATGATGACGATGACCGCTTGATCAAAGGGGTCGAAACTTTGTATGCGGAAGTGACGGAGGCGGCGCGCCAACAGCAAACCGATACCCAAGCCTTGATCGGGATGGGGCATGCGTTCATGGCTTCGGGCAAGTTATCTGAAATGTCAGAACGCCGCGTGTTGGGCGGCAATCAGCATGCTTTACCCGCGTCGATTTTTGCCGATGACATCAGCTACGTGGCCTTGGGACACTTGCATTTGGCACAACGTGTCGCGAAAAAAGAGCACGTGCGCTATAGCGGTTCGCCGTTGCCGCTGTCGATGTCCGAGCGAGGCTATAACCACCAGGTTGTGCTGGTGGAATTAACCGGCCGCGACGTCAGCGAGATCCAACCGCTGTCGGTGCCGCGTAAGGTCGATATGTTAAAAGTACCGGCATCGCCCGCGCCGTTGAAACAAGTGTTGGATGAATTGCAGGCGTTGAGTGTGGACGCTTTGCCCCGAGATCAACAGCCGTTCTTGGAAGTGCATATTTTGCTGGATAAGCCCCAAGCCTTGTTGCGCGAAAAAGTACTGGAAGCGCTCGAAGGCAAAGCGGTGCGATTGGCGAAAATTGTGCCGCATTATACGGCGGCACAGCAGGCCGAAGGCTTAGGACAGCAGCGTCTGTCAGAAGTGACACCACAGCAAGTATTTAGTCTGGGCTGGAGTCAGAAGTATCAAGGTGAGCCGGATGCCGAGATGGTGGCGGCTTTTGACAGCTTACTGATTCAACTTGACGACGAAGTGATTGAGTAGTGGATTAAGTGGCAATAGCGAGATAACGAACAATGAAAATACTAGCGCTACGTGGCGAGAACCTTGCCAGCTTACAACAACCGTTTGATATCGATTTTGCTGCCGGCCGTTTGGGCGAGGCGGGTTTGTTTGCCATTACCGGCAAAACCGGTGCCGGGAAATCGACCTTGCTCGATGCCATTTGCCTGGCCTTGTACGATCGTATTCCACGTTTGCAATCTAACAAGAAAAACGATGCCGAGATTGGCCGGGAAGACGATGCCGGTCGGATCAAAGCCAATGATGTGCGCAGTATTTTGTCGCGCGGCAAAGCCGAAGGGTATGCCGAGGTGGATTTTGTCGCCAATGATGGCAGCCACTGGCGTGCGCACTGGCATGTCCGCCGCTCTCGATTAAAAGCCGAAGGGCGTATTCAGGCGTCTGAGCAATGGCTGGAGAGCCTGGAAACTGGCCAGCGTTTTGCCGGTAAAAAAGCCGAATTGCAAACCGAGATCGAACGGTTGATTGGTTTGTCGTTTGAGCAATTTCGTCGGGCGGTGATGCTACCGCAAGGGGAGTTTGCCGCGTTCTTGAAAGCGGGAGCCGATGAGCGTGCGACCTTGCTGGAACGCATGACTGGCGGGGAAATTTACGGCCGTTTGTCGGTCGCCGCGTATGAGCGTGCCCGCACGGAAAAGCAAGCTTTGGCACAACTGCAAGATAAATTGGGTGATATCGCCTTGTTGTCGGAGGAAGACAAACAGGCGCTGTCAGATCACCTGATTACGTTGAAACAACAGGTTGATCACGTTGAGGCGCAGGTGCACGCGTTCAAGCAGCACCAACAAACATTGCAGGTCGCGACGACGTTGGCTGCACGTGTGGTGCAAGCCCAAACGCAGATCCATGAGGCGACCGAGGCGAAAAATGCGGCGGCTCCGCGTTATGAACAGATCCGCCTGATTGAACAGGTGCAGCCCGCGCAACGGGATCACTCGTTGTTGCAGCAAGCCCATGCCCAGCAGACGAAAATCACTGACGCATTAGCCGTGGCGCAAACCCAGTTGACGACAGAGCAAGTTCGTCATCAGCAAGCGGATGTGGCGGTCAATAGCCAGCAAACGGCGTTGCAAGCAGCGGAGCAGGCGTGGCAAACGGCTGAACCGAACATCAAACAAGCGGAAACGTGGGATCTGCAAATTGCAGGATTGCGTGAGCAGCAACAGACACACGATACCCAGCGTCAGCAGCAACGTCACACCTTGCAAGTACACCAGCAGCATGTGACGCAGTTACAACAGTCACAGCAGACGTGCCAACAGCACGTTGACCAATTGCAGCAGTATTTCATTCAGCACCCGGCCGTGAAACGTCTGGCCGAGCAGGCGTCATCGGTTGAAGATAACCTTCAACAGTATTTGGCGGCGCATCGTGCGAATACGGTGCTGCAAAAAGAGCAGCAGCAGATCAGCCAAGAGCTGCAGGCACATACACAGCATGAAGCCGTGTTAAATCAACAGGCGATTGAGCTGCAAGGACAGCAACAGGCGTGCGACGCGCAGCGACAAACGCTGGATGTGGTGGCGCTGGAGGCCGAACAAACGGCGGATCGCGCCCGCTATGCCGAGAAACAGCAATGGCGTGATACCTTGCGACAGGGTGTTTTCGGGCTGACCGAGTGGCAATCGTTATGCCGTCAGGCTGATAAAGCCCTCAAGGAAAGGGATCTGGCGAGTACACGCTTAGCAGAAGCCAATACGCGCATTGCGGCGTTAACGCCGCAGATCGCCACCTTGTCGGTACAGCATCAGGAAGTGGCGTCGTTACTCAAACAAAGTCGCGCAGTGATGCAGTTGGATGATTACCGCGCTGAATTGACTGACGGTGAAGCGTGCCCGTTATGTGGTGCGTTAGATCATCCTTATGCCAGTGATAATCCGGTGGTGGATGGTCTGATCCAGACGCAGCAAACCCGTTTAGATAGTTTGGCTGCGCAAAAGCAGGCCGCCGAAACGGCGATCAGCCATTGCCATCAGCAGGTCGTGACGGAGCAGCAGCGCATCGCCACGCTGGAGGCCGAGTTACAGGCGTCACAAGTCAGCCTGTCTCAGTGGTATGAACAGCATCAGGCCGTGTTTTCTCAGCTCGATCCTGCCGTGTCAGCCGATGCGGATAGTGCGGCATTGGCAGCGTGGTTAACGCAATGGCAAGCGCAGATCCAAGATACGGAAATCACCCTCAAGCAGTTGCAGCAGGTGGGTGAACAACGTCAGCAACACATCGTACAAGGGCGCCAGTTAGAGCAGCAATGGCAGCAGTTTCAACTCGCACAAAGCCAGTTAACACAACAACAACATGTTCATGCTCAACACGCCGTGCAGTGGCAGTCGCGTCAACAGTCGGTGCAACAACAGCAAGTGACGCAGTCCGATATTTTGGCCGCGCGTGCGCAGGCGTTGAATACGCAATATGGCAATGACACGTGGTTGGCGCAGCTTAAAGCCGTCGGAGAGGATACGTTCCTGACGCAGTTGCGTGAGCACATCGCTCAATATACGGCGAACCAAACGGCGTTAGCTGAGGCGGAAAAACAGTTGACGGCGATCGCGCCACAACTGGCGGAAGCGCACACTACGCTGCGTAATACACAGCAACGGGACGGTGAAATCACCGCGGCGATCACCCGCCTGACCGCCACCATTGATGAGCAATGGCAACAGCGTATCGCGTGTATTGCTGAGCAAGATCTGTCTGCGTTAACGGCACAACATAAGTTGGCCATTCAAACCCAGCAACACGCGTTGGATCAGGCCAAGCAACAGCAGCGTCAATCCGGCGAAGCCATGGCCGCCGCTGACGCGGCCCATAAGGCATTGGTTGTGCAGCATACCGAAGCTGAGCAGGCTTTGGCTGCGCAACAGGCGACGTGGGCGCAATGGTTGGAACGCTTTACGTTAACCGAAGCGGCATTGACCGCGTTATTGGCGCATGATGAGGCGTGGTTAACGCAAGAGCGGGAGGCGCTGTCTCAATTAGAGCAAGCCTTGGTCGCAGCGCAAACGGTACGGGTGGAGCGTGAGCAAGCGGTGGTGGATCATCAGTCCGCAACGGCGCAGGCGGAGCAATGGCTTGCCTCGCATGATATCGCCATGGATGCGACGAGTGAGAGCGTACCGGCGGTCGTGTCGACCTGGTTAACGGAAAAAGCCACGCTGGATGAACAGGTGTTCCAAAGCCGTCAGCGTCTGGTACAGGCCGAACAAGCCCAGGCTCAGTCAGGGGCGTTAACCGAGCAAGTCAAAACCCAACAAGCCACGACCGAATTGTGGCTGCAAATGAGTGAGTTGATCGGCTCAGCAACTGGCAATAAATTCCGCACCTTGGCGCAAGGCTTGACCTTGCAACAGCTGGTGGTATTGGCCAATCAGCATTTGCACGATCTCGCCCCGCGTTATGCCTTGCAACCTGTGCCGGGCAGTCCGCTTGCCTTGCAGGTGATTGACCATGACATGGGGGATGAAGTGCGCAGCGTGGAATCCTTATCCGGCGGCGAAAGTTTCTTGGTGTCCTTGGCGCTGGCGCTGGCATTGGCCTCGCTGGCGGCGGATACGCGTCAATTGGGTTCGCTGTTCATTGATGAAGGCTTTGGCACATTAGACCCTGAAAGTCTGGAAATGGCCTTGGCCTGTTTGGATGCGCTACAAGCCGATGGCCGCCAGATCGGTGTGATCTCTCACGTGGGTACATTGGTCGAACGTATTGGGGTGCAAGTCGCGGTTGAGGCACAAGGGGGCGGTCGCAGTTGCATCGCGATCCGCGGCTAGCCGCTCACAAGCAACAAAACAAAACCTTCAAATAAACGCCATTATTCACCGATAGACAAAGGCTGTCGGTGAATGTGGATGATACATTTATGCGTGTTTGATTGCATAGTTGTCGTGAATGGTCACAAAAGTGTCATACTTAACACACATAATGGCGCACAACAGACAGTAATCAAAAACAGCAACGAGTAGGAATAGAACATTATGGTAAGACGGATTCTTGTGGTAGAGGACGAAGCACCAATCCGCGAAATGCTATGTTTCGTTCTTGAGCAGAAAGGCTACCAGCCTATTGAAGCTGAAGATTATGATGATGCCTTAGAGAAAATTTGTGAGCCTTACCCTGAGCTGATCCTGATGGATTGGATGTTACCGGGCGGTTCAGGCATCAACCTGATCAAGCATTTAAAGCGTGACGAACTGACCCGCCAAATTCCGGTGGTGATGCTGACGGCACGCGGCGAAGAAGAAGACAAAGTACGCGGACTTGAAGTAGGGGCGGATGACTACATCACTAAGCCTTTCTCGCCAAAAGAGTTAATGGCCCGTTTGAAGGCCGTGATGCGCCGTGTTTCCCCTACATCGCTGGATGACGTGATTGATGTGCAAGGGTTGAAACTGGATCCGGTCTCACACCGTGTGACATCGAATGATGATCCGCTTGAAATGGGCCCGACTGAGTTTAAAATGCTGCACTTCTTCATGACCCACCAAGAGCGTGTGTACAGCCGTGAACAATTGCTGAACAACGTGTGGGGCACCAATGTGTATGTAGAAGACCGCACGGTAGACGTTCATATTCGTCGCCTGCGTAAGGCACTGGAGACGGGTGGCCATGATAAGTTGGTACAAACTGTGCGTGGCGCAGGATACCGATTCTCAACCCGCGTATAGTCGTAATTGTAGTGAGTATTGCCGCGTCAGGCCGACGCGGTGATGATGACGGAGTCATTGATGGTAGAGCGGCTTTCGTGGAAAAAGTTGGTCTGGGAACTGATGTTTTTCTACTTGCCTTGGATTGTGCTCGGCATGGTATTTGGCTATATGCCATGGTTTTTATTAATTGCCACTTGGATCCAGTTGATTTGGCATTTCCATAATCAATTGAAAATGTCGAACTGGCTATGGAAAGAGCGCAGTTTAACCCCGCCGTCAGGATCTGGCAGTTGGGAGCCGTTATTTAACGGTATCTACCGTTTGCAGCAGCGCAACCGTCGCCGTCGCAAAGAGTTAGCGACCTTGATCCGCCGTTTCCGTAACGGTGCGGAATCCCTGCCCGATGCGGTGGTGGTGTTTCGTAGCGAAGGCAACATTGTGTGGTGTAACAAACTGGCCCAACACCTGCTTGGTTTTCGTTGGCCGGATGATGCCGGTCAGCCGATCAGTAACTTGCTGCGCAGCCCGGACTTTGTCCGTTACCTGACCAAGCAGACGTTTGATGAGCCGTTAGAAATTACGTCGCCGTTTAATTATGACCGTACGTTGGAATTGCGGATCATGCACTACACCGAAGGCGAATACCTGATGGTGGTGCGTGATGTGTCGCAAGTGAAGCAGCTTGAAGGTATGCGCCGCAACTTCTTTGCGAACGTATCGCATGAATTGCGTACGCCGATGACGGTGTTGCAAGGGTATTTGGAAATGTCCAAAGATCCTGAAATGTTGATTGGCCCGATGTGGGATAAAGCCCATGGCGTGATGACCGAGCAGCTGTTGCGCATGAACTCGCTGGTGGAGCAGTTACTGACCTTATCTAAGATTGAAGCGGCACCGAACATCGAGTTGGAAGAAACTATTGATGTGCCAGCGATGTTGGATGTGTTAGAAAAAGAAGCCATTTCGTTGAGTGGTGGCGAAGAGCACTTGTTCACGTTTGATGTGGATACCTCGCTGAAAGTGCTGGGGGATGAAGATCAACTGCGCAGTGCCATTTCTAACTTGGTGTATAACGCGGTGAAACACACCCCGACCCATGCGGCAGTTTCTGTACGTTGGTTCCGCTCACCGACCGGACCGCGCTTGGAAGTGACGGACTGTGGACAGGGTATTGAGCCGCAACACATCCACCGCTTAACGGAGCGTTTCTATCGGGTTGATAAAGCGCGCTCCCGTGAAACCGGTGGCAGTGGTCTTGGCTTAGCGATCGTGAAGCATGCTCTTAGCCACCATGATGCACACTTAGAAATTGAAAGTGTGGTCGGCGAAGGCAGTACGTTCGCCTTTACGTTGCCCAAGCGATTGATCGCGCACACAGTGTCATTGAAGTAATGAAAAAATGGAGCGGCCCTTGTGGCCGCTTTTCTTGTTAGCAAAAGGGAGGCACACTGCGGTAATGACATACCGAAACAATCCATCACGATGGCCGCGACGGAGCCTGACACAATGGCGTGACGCTTACCGTCGTGCCCTGCAACCCCTCTGCTTATCCGTTGGGCTGATCTTATCTGCCTCGCCTGCCTATGCCGCCCACGCATCGACTTCAGACAATGTGGCCGGGCAAGATGTGTTGCCTCAATACCAAAAAGTCAGTGGCATTGCCGGCAATTTATCCTCCGTTGGTTCTGATACCTTTGCGAACCTGATGACTTACTGGACGGAAGAATTTAAGCGCCATTATCCCAGTGTGAACATTCAGGTACAGGCGGCGGGATCATCAACGGCTCCCACCGCACTGGTTGAAGCAACCGCCCAGTTTGGCCCAATGAGTCGCCGCATGAAGGCCAAAGAAATCACGGCTTTTGAGAAAGAATACGGCTATAAGCCCACGGAAATCCGTGTCGCGATTGATGCCTTGGCGGTGTTTGTGAATCAAGACAACCCCCTCAAAGGACTTAACTTTGCCCAACTGGATGCGATCTACTCGCAAACGCTACGTTGTGGTGGCACACGCGAAATCACGCGTTGGGGGCAATTAGGGTTAACCGGCAGTTGGGCGGTGCGGGATATTCAGCTGTTTGGCCGTAACTCGGTATCGGGCACGTACGGGTACTTTAAACAAAAAGCCCTCTGCCTCGGGGATTTTCGTAACAATGTGAATGAACAACCCGGGTCGGCCTCGGTGGTGCAATCGGTGGCCAGTTCATTGAACTCCATTGGCTATTCGGGCGTGGGGTATCAAACCACGGGGATCCGTGCGATCCCGATTGCCGAAACCGGCACCGATTACGTGGAAGCCACGCAAGAAAATGCCGCCAGCGGCCGTTATCCGTTGTCGCGTTACTTGTATATTTATATCAATAAGAAGCCGAACAAACCGTTACCCCCGTTAGAGGCAGAATTTATTCGCTTTATTCTGTCCAGTAACGGACAGGATTTAGTGGCCAAAGACGGTTACGTGCCGCTGCCGGTGGATGACGTGAATACCACGCTGGAAAAACTGGGTTTATCTGCCGTGACTGAATAAACCGTGGTGGATTCAGTGTGTTAATCGCCGAGTCAATTTACGCGATGATCCGCACGTTGCAGATGTCACGCATCAAGCCGCTTTAGCACAAGGCCCATCGTTATGATGGGCCTTGTTTTTTATGGCAGAAAAGCGATCAGATGAACCGGCTGTCAGGTGGCCTCATCTTCTAACAGCGTGAGTGTCCAGCCGGCTTTTTGCCAGTAGGCTTGCTCTTGCTGGAGATCGGCAGCCAACAGTCGGTTATTGTCTTCCCAGCCTGCCGGTAAGGTCAGTTGCCAATGTTCTTTATCGGCGTGCAATATGAACGGTGGCAGCGGATCGTCACTGCGTTGACCGTTAAGGACGACAGCCAAACGCAAGGTGCGGATCAACGGGTACAAGTGCTTGCGTTTGTAGATGCTCAGCTCGGGCATTTCTTCCAGTTTTAAGCTCTTGCGTTGGTAGCGCACCAAAGAGGCCAACACGGTTTGCTGTTCAAGGTTAAAGCCCGGCATGGTGCTGTAACGGAGCAAATAAGCCGAATGGCGATGAAACCCTGAATAGCTGATGCTCAGTCCGACCTCATGCAACAAGGCGCCCCACTGCAATAATGTCGCCAGTTCGGCTTTGGCCAAGCCCGGTTGCGGCTCGATCTGGTTATACAAGCGTTCGGCGGTGTCTTTCACCCGCTGGGCTTGATCGTGATCTACGGTGTACTGCTTGGCCATGGCTTCGGCCGTGCGGGTGCGAATATCACTGTGGCGAAAGCGATCTTCCATTTCATACAGTAGGCCTTCACGCAGGGCGCCGTCAGAAAAAATCATTTCTTCAATCTGCAAGGATTGGAACACGGCATGCAAAATCGCCACCCCCGCGGCAAACACCG
Organism: Photobacterium sp. 270122K; assembly: GCF_059941365.1. Classification (NCBI taxonomy): domain Bacteria; kingdom Pseudomonadati; phylum Pseudomonadota; class Gammaproteobacteria; order Vibrionales; family Vibrionaceae; genus Photobacterium; species Photobacterium sp. 270122K. The sequence continues at coordinate 37,304 of NZ_JBPOEN010000019.1, read as the reverse complement.
GTTTGCGGTCATCACTTAAGCCGTCCAGCGCTAAGTCATCAGCCTGTTTCACCTTGAGGATTTCATCGATCAATTGGGTGAGGCGTTTCGCGGTGATGATCCCATCGCTGTGGCCGAGGCCGATCAGTACCTCACGGATCGCTTTGATAGTGCCCGACGAGCCAATGGCGGTTTGCCAGCCGGCTTTTCGGTACTTGGTGGCTATGCTTTCGAGTTTCTGTTGCGCGGCCAATTGCGCGGCGTTGAAGTGTTTAGTGCTGATTTTGCCTTTGGGGAAATACTGCTGGTTATAGCTGACACAGCCCATGTGTTTGCTGTAAGCCAAGTGCGTTGAAAAGGCTTCGCCGATCACCATTTCGGTACTACCACCGCCAATGTCGACCACCAATTTTTGCCCGGTATCCGGTTGGGTGTGGGCGACGCCCAAATAAATGAGACGCGCCTCTTCCGTGCCGGGAATAATTTCAATCGGGTAGGGCAACACGCGCGCCGCGCGTTGAAGAAAAACCTGAGCATTTTGCGCCTGACGCAGGGTATAGGTGGCGGCAATGCGAACATTGTCGGGGTCAAAGCCCTGCAAGCGTTCAGCAAACATCGCTAAGCAGTGCAAGCCGCGCTGCATGGCGGCTTGGTCAAGGTGGTGGTGTTCATTCAGCCCGGACGCCAAATGCACACGTTGCTTGTGGCGACTGATGATCTGCAGGCTTTGCCCGACTACGCGCGCCACGACCATGTGAAAACTGTTGGATCCAAGGTCAATGGCGGCGATTTCTCTCGGGCGTGCGGGTTCCGTCATAGGCACTGTCACTCTTTTTCGGCTTTCTTTTTCTGCTGTTTCTCTGCGTGCTTGAGGTAATCGTAAATCGCCAGTTGAGAGCGGATTTTACGTTTGTTCCCCCGCGGCACGTAGTTGTTGGTCATGGCTTTGTCGATGATGCGCGCCTTGACCGTGTCAGAAAGCTGGATGTCGAGGATATCGATGATCTTTTTCTTCAGGGCTGGGTCGAAAATCGGACAACCGACTTCGATGCGGTTGTCGATGTTACGGGTCATCCAGTCAGCTGAAGAAATATAGACATCAGGATCCCCATTATTATCAAACACCACGACACGCGGGTGCTCAAGGAACCGGTCGACGATACTGATGGCATGGATATTGTCACTGATCCCTTTGATACCGGGAACCAAGGTACACATACCGCGCACAATCAGATGAATGATGACACCGGCGCTGCTGGCTTGGTAGAGCATGTTAATCAAGCCCTTATCCACCAAGTTGTTCACCTTTAGTGTAATACGTGCTGGCAAGTTTTGCTTGGCATGGGCAATTTCACGATCAATTAAGTCATACAGGCGTGAGCGCGAGTTCTGTGGCGAGACAATCAAGTGCTTGAATTTCACCTGGCGATACGGATTCTGGATGTAGTTAAATACCATCCGCACTTCGTCAGTCAGGACCTTATTGCAGGTCATTAACGAAAAATCGGTATAGATGCGGGCGGTTTTTTCGTGAAAGTTACCGGTCCCGATATGGGCATAGCGCACCAGTTCATCGCCTTCCCGACGGGTGATCAAACAGAGCTTGGAGTGAATTTTCAGCCCCGGTACCCCAAACACCACCTGCACCCCGGCTTCAGTCAGACGGCGTGCCCATTCAATATTGGCTTCTTCGTCAAAACGGGCCTGCAACTCAACGACCACGGTAACGCGCTTGCCGTTGTTGGCGGCATCAATCATGGATTCAATAATGCGGGAGTTTTTCGCCACCCGATAAATGTTGATTTTGATGCTGCGCACTTTCGGATCATACGCCGCTTGGCGCACCAATTCGGTCATGTGATTGAAGGTGTGATACGGGTAATACAGCAAGATGTCTTGGGCTTTTAGCGCTTCAAACGCATTGCGGGCACTGACAAATGCGTAGCTTTCAATCGGCGGCAGCGGTTTGTTTTCCAAGTAACTGCGGCCGACATTAGGAAAGCCGATGAAGTCTTTGAAGTTATGGTAGCGCCCACCGGGAATAATACTGTCGTAGCTGGAAACCTGAAGCAATTCACAGAACACATCAATCATGTCGTTGGGCATGTTGCGTTGGTACACAAAGCGCACCGGCATGGCGGTTAACCGCTGATTGAGCCCTTCAGACATCTGCTCAAGCAAGCTGTGCTCGACTTCTTGACTGAGATCGTACTCTGCATCGCGCGTCATTTTCATGGAGTAGGCGGCAAGGCTGTCGTAGTCAAAAAAGCCGCTAAAAATATCATCCAAGCAAAAACGGATAATGTTATCGAGCAGGATCAGCGTTTTGTGGCGTTTGCCTTTGGCTTCCGGTAACTGAATAAAGCGCGGCAACTGATTGGTCGGGATCTCAATCAAGGCGTAGCGTTTATGCTCGCCTTGCTGCATTTCAATCGCGAGGTAAGTGTATTCATCTTTCAGAAATTGCAGCAGGTCGATGTCATCGGTGACGAGGATCGGCGTGATGTGCGGCAAGATGTGCGTGCGAAAATGCTTACGCAGCCAGATCTGTTGGTTGTCATTGAGTTGTTGCTCATTAACCAAGAAAATATGGCGACGGGCCATTTCCAGCAAGATTTCATTATACAGGGTATCGAAATCTTGGTTGAGCTTTAATACGCGGCTTTGAATACGGCTCAGCAATTGCTTTGGCCCTTCATCACCCCCTTGCTCTTCATTGATCAGAATGCGCCGTTTGACATCCGCAAAGCGTACTTTGTAGAACTCATCGGTATTGCTGGAGTAAATCCCTAAAAAACGCACACGTTCAATGATCGGTACGGATTTATCGGCGGCTTCCTGCAGCACCCGTTCGTTAAACGATAGCCAGCTTAATTCTTTGTCGATATAAAGCGATTCCGTGCTCATCATGCTTCCTGCTGTATGTCTGTGGTGTGATTACGCGTCGTTGTCGATATCTATAGTGAGATCATCGGCAATGGCTTCCAGTGCGTCCTGCACTTGCTCAAGAGTGAGCGGGTCGGGAAGTTCCAGTTGGAACGCGGCGGTAAAAATGGGGTAGCCCCAATTGGGCGCGCTGTGGCTGTCCGTTTTGAGTTTGTTGATGTTGATGCCCAGTTCATGCAACTTGGCGGTGACGTCTTTCACAATGCCTACCCGATCATTGCCGGTTACCAGCAGCGAGTGCAACGTCGTGGCCGCGGGCGTGTGGTTGTCATCTTCAACGATCTGGACGTGCAGCCCACTGAGAGCATCGAGTGCTTGACGTAAAGTGGCAATGTCGTTATTCGCCACCTCAACTTGTACGATCCCGGCAAAGTGGCCTGCTAATTTACTGAAGCTGCTCGATAGCCAGTTGCCACGGTGTTGATAGACGGTGTCTGACAAGGTGTCGACTAAGCCAGGTTGATCCTTGCCAATCACGGTAATGATGAGATATTTCATACCTATATCCTTATTCTCGTCGCAGTGGAGTGTTCATTATGTGACCAGAACAAATCACGTGTCTATACCTAATACGCCGCTTTGCGGGGTCGATGAAAAGCCAAATAGCTTATGCAGGAAGGAGGCGTAGATCTTGCTGAAATGTGGGGTTTGAGAGTGAGCGAACACTTTCTACTGAGTGTGAGCGGGAAAATAGCTCCCGCCCTTGTGTTGTCATATAATTGTCATCTTAAAGAAATAGTATTAGTAAACGTGTCATTTTATTGAGGTAAGAATGGGAAAGGCCGGCGCATTTTTGATGGGAGAAAGTCCTGGCCGCAAGGTAAAAGATAAGCTAACCCGCATCGGTGTTACCGCGGGCGGGATCTTCGTTCTTATTACGCTCGTTCTTATCTTCTTCTATTTGCTTTATGTGATCTTACCGATCTTCTCATCGGTCAAAGTGACTCCGACGTCAACGTTCACCACCGCATTTCCAGATCAAACCGCCGCACTGACCGTCAGTGATCAAAATGATTATGCATTTCGTCTGTCAGACCAAGGCGTGCTTAGCGTGCTTCCTTTGGTCTCTGTGTCGGGCCAATCCGCCGCTGATTATCCTGAACCCGGCCACGTGGTGGGGCAACATACCTTACTGAACGATGTCACGAGTGTCGCCCGAACGCTACCGGCGGACGGGGTATTTGCCGTTGGCGGTACGCACGGTGAGGTGGCGGTGGCAAAACCCCGTTTTATCGCCCCGTTCTCTCCGTCTGAGCCGGTTTTTGTCGATAGCCCGTTAGGGACTGACGTGATCATTCTCGACCCGCGCAGACAGCCGATTGTGCAATTAGCCGTGGCGGTACGTCTGGAGCATGCGGTGATCATGGGCATGACGCAGGATGGCCGGACACGGGTCATGCAATTTAGCCGCCGTGAAACCGGATTGGATGTCTCCACCGAGCAGTGGGAAACCCTGTCGTATGCCATTAAGGGACTGCCACAAAAAGCGCAAGATATGGCGGTTACGCCAGATGCACGCACGGCGTACGTGTTGGCTGGGCCATCACTCTACGTGGTGACACTGGGGAAGGCCTCAGGTTACGTACGTGAAGTGGTGGATGTGGCCAAAGCGGGGCAAGCGCCGTTGCAACTGACCTTGTTGTCCGGCGCGAACTCGCTGCTACTGAGCCATGCGGACGGTACCGTTTCGCAATGGTTTGATGTGCTGCATGATGGCAAACGTACGCTAACGAATACCCGTACCTTTACGCTGTCCGCCAGTCACATCGATACCCTCGTGCCGGAATATGCGCGCAAAGGCTTTTTCGCCTTGCAGCAAGACGGTCAACTGTCCGCGTTTTACACCACGGTGGAGGGAGCGATTTTCAGTGAGCCGATGTTTGCCGGTGCCTTGCCGGATCATTTGGTGATCTCCCCGCGCGCGAATCGCTTACTGGCCGTGTCGGGCAATGGGTGGCAGCTATTTAACGTGGATAACCGTCACCCGGAGATCGGGATCGCCTCGCTGTGGCAGAAAATCTGGTATGAAGGCTACCCCGAGCCAGCGTACGTGTGGCAATCGACCTCGGCCAGCGATGAATTTGAACCCAAATTGAGCTTGGTGCCGATCGTGTTCGGTACCCTAAAAGCTGCCCTGTATGCTTTGTTTTTTGCTATTCCAATGGCACTGGCTGGGGCGATTTATACCGCCTATTTCATGTCGTCGCGTATGCGCCGTGTGGTGAAACCCACCATCGAATTGATGGAAGCCTTGCCGACCGTTATCTTGGGGTTCTTGGCGGGTATTTGGCTGGCGCCTATCGTTGAAATGCACCTGATTGGGGTCTTACTGCTGCTGGTGTTGTTGCCGTTGGGTATGGTTCTGGCCGGTGCCGGTTGGATGGTTTTGCCGAGTCGATGGCGTCACCGCGTGCCGAACGGTTTCCATGTTTTATTGCTCATACCGGTGTCAGTGTTGATCACCTATGGCGCGTTTGCCCTGAGTGATGTGATTGAACACACCTTTTTTGCCGGTGATTTGCGCGTATACCTGACGAACGAGTGGGGCATGGGATACGATCAGCGCAATACCTTGGTGGTGGGCATTGCCATGGGCTTTGCCGTGATCCCGACCATTTTCTCCATTGCCGAAGATGCGATTTTCTCTGTGCCGGGGCACTTAACCAGCGGCTCGTTGGCACTGGGGGCGACACATTGGCAAACCTTGACCCGCGTGGTGTTACTGACCGCAAGTCCGGGCATTTTTTCTGCCGTGATGATGGGCTTAGGCCGTGCGGTCGGGGAAACCATGATCGTGCTGATGGCCACCGGTAACACGCCCATTATGGAATGGAACGTGTTAGAGGGGATGCGGACTTTGTCTGCCACCATCGCCATTGAAATGCCAGAAAGTGAAGTCGGCAGTTCGCACTACCGCATCATGTTCTTGGCCGCCTTTGTCTTGTTTGTCTTTACGTTTTTCTTTAATACGATTGCTGAACTGGTTCGCCAGCGGTTACGCGAAAAATACAGCTCACTGTGATCGGGCATCACGTGACTCACCCTGATGGAAAGAGCCTGTTTACGATGAAAATGATACGCCATGATTAAGTGGTTCAAAGCGGGGACACCGTGGATCTGGCTCACAGCGGGTGCGGTGAGCCTCAGTTTATTAGCCGTACTGGGCTTGTTGTTGTTGATTGGCTGGAAAGGGTTGAGCTTTTTCTGGCCGGCACCCGTGTATCAATTTGATTTGGTTCAGCAGGGCAAGACCAACACGGTGATCGGTGAAATTTATCAGCGTCAGGCCGTGCCGTTAACCCAATTAACGGAAGCGGGCATTGATACCCGTGGTTTTACCGGCCCCACCGTCGATCGCCTCGTGATCAAATCCGGTAACCGTGAATTACGCGGCAGTGATTTTGTGACCGTAATCCAGCCGTATATTGCCCATCAGGCGCCAGCAACGGGCGTCGTGGTGATTGAGCGGCTGAAAAATGGCCGTTTTTACGGTTATCCGGTGGCCTTGTTTGATGACAATCAACCGTTAGGGGTGGATAAGCTGCCGGAACAGCTTGCCCATGCCCAAGAGGTCCGAAAACAGATTCGCCATTTAGAAAAAACAGAATTGACGGCGCTAAACCGCCAGTTTGAACGTCTGCGCCGTCAAGTCGACAAGCAAGGACCCTCCGCGGCTCTCACCGCCCAGCGCGCAGATCTGGATGCACAATTCTTTGTCTTGGACGAGCAATTACATCAACTGCGCCATCACTTGGAAAAAGACACCTTAGTGGTGCGTGAGATGAGTGGGCAAGAGGTCGAGATCCCCGTCGAAATGATCCTCGATTATTGGTACCCGAATGAAATGACCACGTGGGATAAATTGGGGCATTGGGTGCACCAGTTAGGCAAGTTTGTCAGCGAAGCGCCGCGTGAAGCCAACACGGAAGGCGGGGTATTCCCGGCCATTTTTGGTACCGTGCTGATGGTGTTGCTGATGAGTGTGATTGTCACGCCGTTGGGCGTTATGGCCGCTGTTTACCTGCACGAATACGCGGGGAAAAATGCGTTCACCAAGTTGATCCGCGTGGCCGTGATTAACCTCGCGGGGGTGCCATCGATTGTGTATGGCGTGTTTGGCTTGGGGTTCTTTGTGTATATGGTCGGTGCGCAGATTGATGATCTGTTTTTTGCCGAGCAGCTTCCGTCACCGACCTTTGGTACCCCGGGGATTTTGTGGTCAGCGTTGACCTTGGCGATCCTGACGTTGCCCGTGGTCATTGTCTCTACCGAAGAAGGCTTGGCGCGGATCCCGCATTCTATTCGTCACGGTTCATTGGCGTTGGGTGCGACCCAATCGGAAACCTTGTGGAAGATTGTCCTGCCGATGGCGAGTCCGGCGATCATGACCGGTTTGATTCTGGCGGTGGCCCGAGCCGCCGGTGAAGTGGCACCACTGATGCTGGTGGGGGTGGTCAAAATGGCGCCGTCGCTGCCGATAGACAGTCACTTCCCTTATTTGCATTTAGAGCGTAAGTTCATGCATCTTGGTTATCATATATATGATGTTGGCTTCCAGAGCCCGAACGTGGAAGCCGCAAGACCGTTGGTGTATGCCACCTCCTTTTTATTGGTGACGGTGATCATCGGCTTGAACCTAACCGCTATTGGTATCCGTAACCACTTGCGTGAGAAATTTCGCTCGTTAGAGCAATAATGAGATTCAGGAAAGAGTATGTTTTCAATCAATTCACCCATAGGCCTGTTTGAGCCGGTCGACTTATCCAAGCTGCCCGAAGAAAAAATGGCGCTGTCGATTGAGGGACTGGATCTGCATTATGGCCGTCACCAAGCGTTGTATAACATTAACATGCGGATCGCCAAAGGGCAGGTAACGGCGTTTATCGGCCCATCGGGCTGCGGTAAATCGACGTTGCTGCGCTGCATTAACCGGATGAATGAGCTGGTAGAAGGCTGTCAGGTCAACGGCAGGATCATGCTGCACGGCCAGAACATTTATGATGACCATGTGGATGTGGCGTCATTGCGCCGTCGTGTCGGCATGGTGTTTCAGCGTCCGAATCCGTTTCCAAAATCCATTTATGAGAACGTGATTTACGGCTTACGTTTGCAAGGGGTGAAGAACCGTCGCGTGCTCGATGATGCGGTAGAAAATTCACTGCGCGCCGCCGCCTTGTGGGACGAGGTGAAAAACCGTCTACATGAAAACGCCTTCGGCCTGTCGGGCGGTCAGCAACAACGTTTGGTGATTGCGCGAGCGATTGCGATTGAGCCGGAAGTGTTATTGTTGGATGAACCGACCTCGGCGTTGGATCCGATCTCGACCCTGACCATTGAAGAGTTGATCAACGATCTCAAAAACAAATATACCGTGATTATTGTGACCCACAACATGCAACAAGCGGCGCGAGTATCCGATAATACGGCGTTCATGCACATGGGCGAGCTGGTGGAATACACCAGCACCAATGATATATTTACCACCCCGAAAGAGAAACGTACCGAAGATTACATTACCGGCCGGTACGGTTAAGGAGCCGCAGATGTTAGATAATTTTAGCCTTGGCCGTCATATTTCTGGTCAGTTTAATGCGGAACTAGAGAGTATCCGCAGCCATGTATTAGCCATGGGCGGACTGGTTGAGCAGCAATTGGCTGATGCCTTAAAAGCGATGCACAAACAAGATGCAGAGCTGGCACGCCGCGTGATCAAAGATGATCATAAAGTGAATGCGATGGAAGTGGCGATTGATGAAGCGTGCAGCCGTATCATTGCCAAACGTCAGCCGACCGCCAGTGATTTACGCTTGGTGATTGCCATCATCAAGACCATCACGGATTTAGAACGCATTGGTGATGTGGCAGAAAGCATTGCCAAAGTGGCGTTGGAAAACTTCACCAACAAGCAATATAACTTGTTAGTGTCTCTGGAAGCGTTGGGCCAGCACGCTGTGCGTATGCTGCATGAAGTGCTGGATGCATTTGCCCGTATGGATGTGAAAGCAGCGATTCAGGTGTATCAGGAAGATGACCGCATTGACCGTGAATATGAAGCGATCATCCGTCAATTGATGACCTACATGATGGAAGATCCGCGTTCTATTCCAAATGTGTTGCAGGTGATGTGGTCTGCACGCTCCATTGAGCGCGTGGGTGACCGTTGTCAGAATATCTGCGAATACATCATCTATTTCGTCAAAGGCAAAGACGTACGTCATACCTCGCCAGAGGAAATCGAAGATATCCTAAAATTGGGGTGACGGCAGAGTCTGCGAAGAGGTAGCGCAGAGGGTATGCAGAGGTTACGTTGACCGCTGCGCTAGCAAATCATCGATCAATCCAGTGAGCCACAACGTGAGTGGATCCTTGTGGTTACTGTAGGGATAAAACGCGACGATGTCATAGTACTGCTCATTGGCTGCCAGCGTGACGGTGATTTTACGAAAGGCATCGTGTTCGTGATTGAGCAAATCATGAATGCAAGGGAACAGCATATCCGTTTCTTTTACCACCTCTAACACCGTGTGTGCGGAGGTGGAGCGAAAGCCTATCTTCGCCGTAAGCTGATGGTGGGTGAACAGGCGTTCGACATCAGAGACTTGTTCTGTGCGATCAGGAATGATCAAACAGGCAAAGGCATACTGTGCCGCATCTTCTAAACCGATGCTGGCGTGAGGGTAAGGGTGATCCTTACGCACATACACGCTGGCTTCACCATCCATTAATTTCTTGCGCACCAATGCTTTACTGGTGGCGGGGATGTCATAGTTCAATCCTAACAGTATCTCGCCCTGTACAATCTCCAGCATCGTGGTTTTTGACCAATTGACGATTTCCACCTGCAGGTTCGGTGCGGCTTGGTGTATGTGCAGATATAACTGGCTGCCGATAGACGCTAGAAATTGCGGCGATAACGCGATACGTATTTTGCCATCGAGTTCGGCCGGTGAGAACGTCTCGCTGGTATTGAGGGTGCGGGCTAAGTGGTCCATCACGGGGCTGAGTTGCTGGTAAAGGCGTTCGGCATATGGGGTGGGCGTCAGACCATGGCGGGCTTTGGTGAACAGCTCGTCATCAAAATGGTGCCTGAGGCGTTGCAAAGCATGACTCATCGCGGGTTGAGTAACAAACAGCCGTGCAGAGGCTTTGCGCAGATTTTGCTCTTGGGCAATCACGATAAACGTGCGTAATAAATTCAAATCTAAATTAGTGAAGCGATCCTTGGCCATACCCACTCTTTCTTTCATGTACCTTCTCGGGTTACGTTAGCATATATTTTTTGTGAGGCCAGCATGCTTGTGCAAAACGAGAAGACTGGAATGAGAGGGTGGTAAGCCGGCAAGGTTGTCGAGATAAGCAAAAAAGCCCCAGCGCGAGCACGGCGTGGGGCGAGAGTAACCAACAGGGTTAATGATAGAAGTGGCATTATGTTGTTATGGGTAGCCTGTTATGACTAAGCCGGTTATAACCTTGTTTGTCATTAAGAGCGGCCACCCTGCATGCGGTGCTGAACGTTATTTAAAGCTGTACTGCAAGCCGACGCCACCGGCAACGTCTGATGATGAGTACTTACCGCTGTTTTCATAGTGGAACGTGCCAGAGACACTCAGTTGAGAGTTAATGCCGTAGGCCCCGCCAATTGCAAGCGCTTCTTTCGAGCCCGCAAACCCGATACCCGCCCCGACCGCAAATTCGCCGGATGTCACGAACGGCCTGGCATTGGTCACAGCATGAAGGCCCGCTCGGATCCCATCCATTTGCTCATCCACTTCGGCAAAACGGCGGTTGGTTTCATCGGCAAAGGCATTGAAGCTTTTCTCGAGTGAATCAATACGTACCGATTCATTCGATTTGGGTGCCACGCCAAACTCAGGATCGATCTCTGGCTCAATCGGATGCTCAGGCGACGGATCGATAGGATGGGTCGGCGCCTGTTCGATAGGGTTGGTTGGCTGCATTGGTTCATCAGGATGCGCAGGTTGGCCTTCAATCGGATTAGTTGGTGTTCGCGGCACTTCGATTGGGTGCGTGGGTGTTTGCTCAATCGGGTTGCTTGGCGTTTGTGGCAGTTCAATCGGATGAGACGGCGTTGGCTCAATTGGGTTTACAGGCTGTTCAATTTCGATCGGCTGTGTTGGCGTGCTGGCCATCGGTGGGCTAATTTCAGCTGCAAACAGGCTAGCAGAAAACAGGCTGGTGATGGTTAACGCGATACATGTCTTTTTCATTTTGGATACTCTCTTGCTAAAAGTTAAGGGGCTTAATGCGTTCATTATTTTTGGTGAGAACTTTTTTAAAATTAAGCCGTTATAGGGAGCATCCTGCTCTTCGTTGTCGTGTTCCTTGGCGACGAAGAGATAATACGGTTTGACGAATTTTTACTCTAATGCGTGCTCATAATATCGCTGATAAGTGTCATTGATGAGCAACGAGATAATTCGAGAAAAAGGCAGAGCCATTCTTTTCATGAATGACTCAAAGGAGAGTGGAAGAGGTCGTTGATAGGATTAAAAAGAAGACGTGGAATCAGTGACACACAAGGGCATAACCGCGCTATTTAAAGCGATCGGGCACAAAGGTTTGCTGTTCCAGCGGTGCACGTACATAGCCCTCTTTATTGACGTCTGGCAGAGTGATCTCAGGATACTGAATGTCTTCATACGGAATGTGCGACAACAAATGGGAAATACAGTTAATGCGGGCTTTTTTCTTGTTGTCCGCATCGACCACCCACCATGGGCACTGTTTGGTGTCGGTATAGGCAAACATGCGATCTTTCGCGGCAGAGTAGGCCGCCCAGCGGTTGCGTGACTCTAAGTCCATCGGGCTGAACTTCCAACGCTTGATGGGGGTATGAATCCGTTCTAAAAAGCGTTTTTCTTGCTCTTCATCGGACACCGAGAACCAGTATTTGAGCAAGATGATCCCCGCGCGTTGCAGCATGCGTTCAAACTCAGGACAAGAGCGTAAAAACTCTTCGTACTCATCATCGGTACAAAAGCCCATGACCTTTTCGACCCCGGCACGGTTATACCAACTGCGGTCAAATAATACCATTTCGCCCGCTGCAGGCAGGTGGGCCACATAGCGTTGAAAATACCATTGGCTCCGTTCTTTTTCTGTGGGTTGCGGCAAGGCAACGACACGGCATACGCGTGGGTTGAGCTTTTCGGTGATCCGTTTGATCACGCCGCCTTTACCGGCAGCATCGCGGCCTTCAAACAGCACGACCACTTTAAGCCCCCCTTGTTTGATCCATTCCTGTAGCTTAACGAGTTCGATTTGCAGGCGTTCAAGTTCGCGGTCGTAATCTTTCTTTTTGAGTTTGTCACTGTGGCATTGCGCTGTCATAACCCATCCCTCTTTGCTGCAGATAACAAAACAGTAACACAAGATGGCGAACTTGGGGGGGAGGGGAAAGAGTAGGGGAAAACAGAATGTGAGAAACTGTCGAGAGAAAGGGAAGATGCAGGGCTAACAGGCGTTAACCCTGAAGGCGATTGGTGGTGTTAGCGTAGTGCGTTAACAACAGCCGCAATTTTTGTGCTATCAGTCACGGGAATCGCAAAGTCATCCACATCGGCGCTGCCCATATAGGCAAGGCGAGAATAATCCGTCATCAAGCTGGCACGGGTGCTTTTACCGGACAGGTGTACTTCTGTTACCCCGGTTTCCTGTACGATGCGCGCTACGTTCTGTGCTGTTACGCCCGCGCCTGCCATGATGTTCAGGCGTGAACCACAGTAGTCCACCATGGATTTCAGCATGGGGATACCGGCTTCGGCGTTTGGCTGCAAGCCAGAGGTCAGTATGCGTTCACAGCCGTGCTGCATAATGATATCCAGTGCTGCCATCGGATCTAAGCACTGATCAATCGCACGGTGGAAGGTGATGCCCATGCCTGCAGCGGCTTGGCGTTGTTCACGCAGGAGATCGCTGTCAATGGTGCTGTCAGCATTGAGCACGCCCACAACGACACCCGCAAGACCGGCCTGTTTAGCCGCATGAATGTCAGCCAGCATGATTGCTTTGTCATCTTCAGAGAAGAAAAAATCCCCCTGACGCGGACGGATCATGGCGTAAACCGGAATGGTGGCATGTTTCGCTGCAAGTTGCATTAAGCCGACATTCGGCGTTAAGCCGCCCAGTGCTAATGAGCTACACAGTTCAATACGGGTGGCGCCACCTTGCTGAGCACGGTGGAGTGATTCGATATTATCGATACAGACTTCGAGGTGATTGATTTTCATGATTGTTATTGGGGAAAAAAGGGTAAAAGCAGTGTAGAGGAGATTATCTGGATGGGCGATGAATCAGTGTGAAAAATTAGAAGTGAGTAGTGTTGAAATGATAAACGGCAGATACAAAAAGGGCCCGGTGTGTCCGGGCCTCATTTATTTTTTGCTTTGAGCTGACTTCTTGGCTTTACGTTTATACGTTTATTGCCCTAACACCGTGAGCATGGTGTCAGTGTCGGTCATTACTTGCCTAGGTCTGCAGTGTGCTCAGATAGGTAGTCAGCAACACCTTTTGGTGACGCGTCCATACCGGCTTTGCCTTCTTCCCACTGTGCAGGACATACTTCACCGTTCTTCTGGTGGAAGTTTAGGGCATCAACCATACGTAGCATTTCGTCGATGTTACGGCCTAGTGGTAGGTCGTTAACAACTTGGTGGCGTACTAGGCCATCTTCGTCGATAAGGAAAGAACCACGGAAAGCAACGCCTGCTTCTGGGTGCTCAACATCGTACGCTTTACAAATTTCGTGCTTAATATCAGCAACCAATGGGTATTTCACCTGGCCGATACCGCCGTTCTCAACTGCAGTGTTACGCCATGCATTGTGAGAGAACTGAGAGTCGATAGAAACACCGATCACTTCTACGCCTTTCGCTTGGAAGTCTTCAAAACGCTTGTCGAAAGCGATTAGCTCTGAAGGACATACGAAAGTGAAGTCTAGTGGGTAGAAGAAAACTACCGCTTTTTTACCTTTAGTAAACTCTGCAAAGTTGAAGTTATCAACAATTTCACCGTTACCAAGAACAGCTGCAGCAGTAAAATCTGGTGCTTGACGACCTACTAGTACCATGATGGCGCTCCTAAAAATTCGTTAATGCTTATCATCTCCGATAAGCTCGATGCTTGGGACGAGACAAACTATAGCGAAACTGGTAGATTGAAAAAAGCGGAATAAACAGATTGATGTAATCGAAAAATACGATGAACAAATTTCCATCTTTAAAACAGCTCCATTACCTTGTGACATTGTTTGAAACCCGCCATTTTGGCGAGGCTGCCAAGAAATGTTTTGTTAGCCAATCCACGTTAAGTTCTGGGGTGCAAAACCTGGAAGAGCTGGTGGGGTGTCAGTTGATTGAACGCGACAACAAATCGCTCGTCTTTACCTCGACCGGGGAAGATGTCGTGATCCGCAGTCGTGAGTTGCTGGCACGCAGCCAAGATCTTATGGAATTGGCCAAATGCCACGGTGATGGCATGGAAGGGCAACTCCGGGTGGGTTGCATTCCGACGATTGCGCCGTTTCTGTTGTGTGATCTCGTGCAAGAGGTGAATCGCAGTTATCCTCAACTTAACTTGTTGTTGCGAGAAGACACCACCACCAATTTATTAGCGGCTTTGCGCAACGGCGAAATGGACGTGTTGATTCTGGCGTTGCCTGTCGAGATCAACGGCATGCACAGCCAAGTGGTAGGACGCGATGCCTTTAAAATGGTGATCAGTAAGAATCAGGTTGATCAGGTCAGTGTGCCGCTACGGTATGCTGACTTGCCGGACGAGTCGGTGTTCTTGCTTGAAAAAGAGCACTGCCTTACCGATCATGCGGTGTCTGCGTGCCGGTTGACCACGAAAGAGAAGATAAATCCGTTTACCGCAACCAGCTTACATACGTTGGTACAAATGGTGGCCAATGGGTTAGGGACCACGTTTATCCCGCAAATGGCGATTGATCATGGTTTACTGCATAACCAAAACTTGGTGGTGGTAGAACCGCCGGGCCAAGAAGAAGCATACCGTGAAATTGGCTTAGTTTGGCGCCCGACATCCAGCCGAACACGGACATTTCGTACGCTAGCAGACATCGTTGCCGGTTTACTCTAAGCCCCTCTTCTCTTTCTTATTACGGTGTGTCAATCACGTTTTGGTGTTTTTGGCACATTATCCTGCTCTCCCTCTATTTTGTAATATTTCCCCATGCGACCGAGCGAACGCTGCGGCGTGACTTTGTGGGTTTATTCTATTTCTCTCCACAAATAAACAGCGCGATCCACTTCTCGCTATATGCCTTTTCTGTATAAAAGTGCCATTTTGCTCACAATTAGTGTTTGTTTTTTAATCACTCTTATACCAGTCTTTATTTGCCCGTCGTTTGAAACGCAATTTTATACGGTTGTTTTAAATTTGTGCGTGGTAATTAATTTACGTAACTGGCTACATTTTTTGCTGTTGAGCGTGTTATTTATGTAAAACCGACTATTCACCTAAAAAGTTTACCAATACAGGGCATTAGGTTTTTAAGAGGTTGATTCTAACTGTTTGAATTTATGGATGTTGATTGGTTTTTCGTACGGCGGCGCATTGAGGGCAAAGTTGCAATAGAGTCCGTGTTACGGCAGGGTGAAAAACCTGTTTTGGTTAGTAAGGCAGTGGGTTGGGTATCAAGACTGCCTGGTTACAAGTTGATATGTAGTGATTTAGTGACAGTCTTAAGGGAGTTAAGCAGAATGGACAGACACGCGTCAAACCATGAAGTGAAGTTATCATTACAAACCCCGCTCAATGCTGAGCAGTCGGAAATACTGACGGATGACGCGCTGTTGTTTGTCGAGCGATTAGTGCAGCGCTTTGCGGCCCGCATTCCTGAACTGCTCGCTGTACGAGAGGCGCGTCAGCATGCCATTGATGCCGGTGCACTGCCTGATTTTCTGCCTGAGACACAATCAATCCGCCAAGGTGATTGGCAGATCCAATCGATCCCTGCTGACTTACAAGATCGCCGCGTAGAGATCACCGGCCCCGTTGAGCGGAAAATGGTGATTAATGCGCTCAATGCCGATGTAAAAGTGTTCATGGCGGACTTTGAAGATTCCTTCGCGCCAGCGTGGTCAGCGGTGTTGGATGGACAGCGTAACTTACGCGATGCCGTGAATGGTACCATTGCTTATACCCAGCCAGAAACCGGTAAACATTATGCGTTGGATGACGATCCCGCGGTGCTGATTTGTCGCGTGCGCGGATTACACTTACCGGAAAAACACCTGTTGTGGGAAGGGGAGCCGATCCCCGGATGTTTGCTCGATTTTGCCCTGTATTTCTACCATAACCACAAGGCACTGCTGGAAAAAGGCAGCGGCCCGTATTTTTACCTGCCTAAACTGCAAGCCTACCAAGAGGCGGCGTGGTGGAGTGATGTCTTTCGTTTTGCCGAAGACGAGGTCGGCTTAGCGCGTGGCACCATCAAAGCCACAGTGTTAATTGAAACTCTGCCTGCCGTGTTTGAAATGGATGAGATCCTCTACAGCTTGAAAGAGCACATTGTCGGGCTGAACTGCGGCCGTTGGGATTACATTTTCAGCTATATAAAAACGCTGCGTAATCACCCTGATCGCATCTTGCCGGATCGCCAAGTGGTGACCATGGACAAGCCATTCCTGAATGCCTATTCCCGTTTACTGGTGAAAACCTGTCACCACCGCGGCGCCTTTGCCATGGGGGGGATGGCGGCCTTCATTCCATCAAAAGAGCCTGAGCGTAATGCTTGGGTGTTGAACAAAATTCAGACCGATAAAGCCTTGGAAGCCACCAATGGCCATGATGGCACATGGGTTGCCCATCCGGGACTGGCCAGCACGGCAAGGGCGGTTTTTGATGACGCATTGGGTACTCGTGCTAATCAGCTTGATGTTGATCGCCACGCCGATGCGCCCATTACGGCGGCAGAACTGCTGACGCCGTGTGACGGGGAACGGACCGAAGACGGCATGCGCCACAACATCCGCGTTGCCGTGCAATACATTGAAGCATGGATCAACGGCAATGGCTGTGTGCCGATTTATGGTTTGATGGAAGATGCAGCTACTGCCGAGATCTCCCGAGCCTCGATTTGGCAATGGATCAAACACGGTAAAACGCTCAGCAATGGTCAAGTGGTGACGGCAGTGCTGTTTGAGCAAATGCTATATGAAGAAATGAGTGTATTAGCACAGGAATTAGGGGAAGACGTCTTCCAGCAAGGGCGCTATGACGAAGCGGCCGCGATGATGTTGCGGCTGACCACCAGTGAAGAATTAGTGAACTTCTTGACGCTACCGGGTTATGAGTATCTGTCCTAGCCACGGCGTTGAACGGACACGTTAAACGAACAATAAGAGCAAAAGTACATTGCCCGTCGTCCTGACAGAACAGTGTGGTCGCGTGGGCAGGAAAGCAATGCGTTTAATCCAATAATGATAGACGGATCGGTTGATCGCCGAATGACACGAGGGACATCATCATGACATTGACTCGCCAACAACAAATCGAAGCATTGGAAAATGACTGGGCTGAAAACCCAAGATGGAAACATGTTAAGCGGACTTACTCTGCAGAAGAAGTGATTAACCTGCGTGGTTCGTTTGCACCAGCCAATACTATTGCCCAGCGCGGGGCGGATAAGCTATGGGATTTAGTGAATGGTGGCGCGAAAAAAGGCTACGTGAACTGCCTTGGTGCCTTGACGGGCGGTCAGGCAGTGCAGCAAGCCAAAGCCGGTATTGAAGCCATTTACCTGTCAGGGTGGCAGGTGGCGGCGGATAACAATACCGCGTCGACCATGTACCCAGATCAATCTCTGTATCCGGTGGATTCCGTACCGGCGGTCGTCACCCGCATTAATAATTCGTTCCGTCGTGCTGATCAGATCCAATGGGCCAACGGTGGCTCCCCGGAAAATGGCACCGATTACTTCTTGCCTATTGTGGCGGATGCGGAAGCCGGTTTTGGCGGGGTACTGAACGCCTATGAACTGATGCGAAACATGATCGACGCAGGCGCGGCAGGGGTTCACTTTGAAGATCAGCTCGCCTCGGTGAAAAAATGTGGTCACATGGGCGGCAAGGTATTGGTGCCGACCCAAGAAGCGGTGCAGAAATTGGTGGCCGCGCGACTCGCAGCGGATGTGGCAGGCACAACGACACTGGTGATTGCCCGTACGGATGCGAACGCCGCCGATTTGTTGACCTCAGATTGCGATCCGTACGATAAAGACTTCATTGTCGGGGATCGTACGGCGGAAGGCTTCTACCGAGTGCGTGCCGGTATCGATCAGGCGATTGCCCGTGGTCTCGCCTATGCACCGTATGCGGATTTGATCTGGTGTGAAACAGCGAAACCGTGTTTGGAAGAAGCGCGTAAGTTTGCTGAAGCCATTCATGCGCAATATCCCGATCAGCTACTGGCTTACAACTGCTCGCCATCGTTCAATTGGGAAAAGAACCTGGATGCCGAGACGATTGCCAAGTTCCAGCAAGAATTGTCAGACATGGGGTACAAATACCAGTTCATTACACTCGCGGGTATCCACAACATGTGGTTTAACATGTTTGAATTGTCTCATGCGTATGCGCAGGGTGAAGGCATGCGTCACTACGTGGAAAAAGTGCAGCGCCCTGAGTTTGAAGCGGCAGAAAAAGGCTATACCTTTGTGGCGCACCAGCAAGAAGTGGGTACCGGTTACTTCGATAAGATGACTAACACGATTCAAGGTGGTAATTCATCCGTAACGGCGCTAACGGGCTCGACGGAAGAAGATCAGTTCTAGTTTTTACGAATACTGCTGATATCAGTGTTAAAGGAGCGTGTTATGCACGCTCCTTTTCTTTTTTATCAATAGCGCGTGCGGTAATCAGAAGATGGCTGTTGCAAGGCGGTGTGAAGTGACTCGCTAATGTGTCAGTTGTTGAGGCTGATTTCAGTGTTGCTGCCAAAACCTCAGTAAATTATGGTTTAATTCAACGTGTTACCTTTGTTGCTTGTGAGTGAGTGCGCTCAATATAGAAGATGCAGTTACGTATTTGGTTGCATTGCCTTGCTATGAGCTGTCCTTTTCGTTGTGGTGAGTGATGCAGAAAGTAGGTTATTTATTGCTGGCGGTCATCAGTTTACCAACCCTGGCCGAATCCCATTTTTGGCGTGGCCAAGTCGGGAATATCACCGCGGCGCCTCCTTGGACCGTCTCGCTACGCGTCATGAAAAAAGCACCGACAATCAGCGACTACCGTATGCCGAAAGACACGGAATTGGTGTGTGAAAACATTACCTTCCGGTTCGACATTCAAAGTGATTCTTTGGTGGATGCGTTACGCCATAAAATGACGAAGTTGAACTATAAGCATGACACCCAGCGTGCGATACACTTCCTGGAGCAGCGCCTCAGTACCGATCATCCCTTCCACTTCAAAATATCCCCGAACCAGTCAACCAGCACCCGCCTGATTGGGTGTGAAATCAACTTTAGCCGATTGCATCTCGGGACCCCTGATAACAACGACAATAAGCCTGTCATCACGTTTTATAACAACGCCTCATTTTGATGCGAGAGATTGCCGCTCGCTAAATTGCTTCGCGGCGTGCTGCACTTGCGGATAAATCGCATGGAAGTGGTGTTCTAAGGCGTCATAGTGCTGGTGGATCACTGCCGGGCACTGCGCCAACTGGTGCAGACGCGGGCGACGTATCGCCATTCTTTCTAAGGCGAGATCAATCGTTCCAAGGTGTTGGTAGTGCATGAGCCATTGCTGTTGCCACATGCGTTGCATCATTGCGGTGAACGGTGGCGGTGGGTTTTCCTCAAACTGTTCAAACGCCTGTTGTGCGTCGCTCACAAAGGTGGAGAGGGGGTGCGGTTCATACTGACGCCAATGTTTGGCCAGAAAATGATCCCATGCGAGATCCAGCGCAATGCCACTGACGCGACGTGTCTCAGGTGTAAAACGTTGGCGACAGGCTAAGACGGCGGGGAGTGCATCTATATAGCTGTCGACGAAACGGTGCAGCGCAATGCCTTGGGCGACCGGTTGGCTGTATTGGCGAAAGGGATCGCCACGAACAAAGTCGCCCAGAAGATTGCCCATTAGATGACTGTTGCAATGATGCGCGAGGTGCAGGTGAGCCAGAAAGTTCATGCGTAAAGCTTTCTGGCTGGTGGCGCCGTGTGTACTGGGGCTTGCTCAAAACTCTTCAGCGTCATGTTCGACGGGTTCAACCTCTTCTTGGATTTCCAGTAGATTAATCGCGATAGAGACAAAGTCTGTATCAGTGATGATCCCCACCAGTTCATTGTGGCTGACAATGGGCAAACAGCCAATCCGGTATTTTTGCATATACAAGGCGGCGTCTTTTAATCCCGCCATTGGGGAGACACTGCGTAAATCGCGGTGCATGGCCTTTTCCAGTGGAATATCCAGTGCGGTAATGAGCGGGCTGATGGAGAGTCGCTCTAAGCTCGACTCTTGTGCGGCTAAAATATCGCGCTGACTGACCAAGCCAACCAATGCGTTATCTTTATCGGTAATCGGAATATGGTGGATGTGGTGCTTATCCATCAAGCGTTTTGCATCTGCCAGTGTGTGGGATGCGCTCAGCGTATACGGGTGAGGGGTCATCATATCAGCAACGGTAAACATATCGCCTCCTTATCGCCCGCACCTGCAGGCTTATCATTTTTTCTACTATTGCGCTGTTTACCTTTTGACTGTAGCGAATCCTATCGTTCTCACCTATGACCCCAGTCAAATAATCGACAAGTTATTTCTTTGTGTCTCATTGGTTTCTCAAACGTTAAATTTGAGAATCTGCAATATACTTAATACATGACATGCCACATAGGAATATTGATATGCCTAAGCTGTTGTTTATTTTGCTCTGTTGGTCAGCCTTGCTGCCGTTGACCGTGAATGCTGAAGAACCCGCTTTCCAACCTCGGATCATCGGGGGGATTGAGTCGGAAGGGGGCGAGTTACCGTGGCAAGCGTATATCAATATGACCTTCCGTGATGACAGTGGCACGGCACGTACCTTTATCTGTGGCGGTGTGGTCGTGCGTCAAGATGTAGTGATCACAGCAGCCCATTGCATGCGTAATGGGGGGGCGACGGTGTTGCCTGAAGATGTGATGGTGTGGGGCGGTATTACCAGTATCTTTAATGCCAGCCGCAGTACCTCTATCGCGGTTAGCCGCGTGATTTTACATCCGGCTTATAATTCGTCACGTTTTGCCAATGATATTGCGATTTTGCATTTGCGTGATCCGCTGCCTGAGGGGGCGATCCCCATCGCGATAGCATCTGAAGCAGAACAAGATCGTGTCGATGACGAGTTTGCCAATGGCTGGGTAGATAACGCTGAGCGCGTTGCTAATCTGTTGGTGTCAGGCTGGGGCAGTACCTCTGTCAGTGAATCGAGCTCTGGCTCAACCCGTTTGCGCCAAACCTTATTATCCGGTGTGCCAGATACCCGTTGTGATCAACTCTGGGGATCCAATATCAATGTGTTGGATTACCCTATCTATATATGTGCCGGATCGGTGTCGCCGGACTTAGCCCGAGACAGTTGTTTTGGGGATTCGGGGGGACCATTGGTGTGGCAAGATCCACAAACCCTTGCTGACAGTGATTTTGGTTTACGCTTGGTCGGGTTGGTGAGCTTTGGTGAAGGGTGTGCAGGACGCCTGCCAGGGGTGTATACCGAGACGGCGACATACCGTGATTGGATTGAATCTCAAGTGGGGGCGTTGCCACAACAAACCGCGACGTATACCGTTGACCCGTTTTTGTCTGACTACAGCGGCGCGGGGGAAGGGGAAGGGGAAGGTGTGATTGTTTTCCCGGATGGCTGGAACAATGACGACAGTGGCGGCCTGATGGGGTGGCTATCACTGCTGGTTTTAGGCGGATTTGCCCGCTTACGCCGCCGCCATTAACCGTACATGTAATCGCACAATCTTGCATTGGGCCCGGTCAGGTGATCTTTGCTTGATCTTGCAGTGAGGCAGCCTATACTACCCGCTTGCTGTAATTTAGGGCCCTAACGATGCAAGTTTCTGATTTTCATTTTGACCTTCCTGATGAGCTGATTGCTCGTTATCCACAAGCTGAGCGTACTGCGAGCCGCTTGCTGCAATTAACCGGTAATACTGGTGAATTAGCGCATAAAAGCTTCAAAGATGTACTGGATTTAGTACAAGCTGGCGATTTGTTGGTTTTCAATAACACCCGCGTGATCCCTGCGCGCTTGTTTGGCCAAAAAGCGTCAGGCGGTAAATTAGAAGTGCTTGTTGAGCGTATGGTGGATGACAAAACCATCCTTGCGCACGTGCGTGCCTCTAAATCACCAAAGCCGGGTAATGAACTGCTGTTGGGTGAAAAGGGTGAATATCAGGCTGAGATGGTCGCCCGTCACGATACGCTGTTTGAAATTCGCTTTAACAGCGACAAAACCGTGTTGGAAATTTTGGAAGACGTGGGCCACATGCCCCTGCCTCCATACATTGATCGCCCTGATGAAGACGCAGATAAAGAGCGTTATCAGACGGTGTACAACGCAAAACCGGGTGCCGTCGCGGCACCGACAGCGGGTCTGCATTTCGATGATGCATTGATGGCGGCGTTGAAAGAAAAAGGCGTGAACTTTGCGTTCGTAACCTTGCATGTGGGCGCGGGGACGTTCCAGCCTGTGCGTGTTGACAGTATTCATGATCACCACATGCATGCCGAATACGTGGAAGTGCCTGAAGAGGTTGTAAAAGCCATTCAAGACACAAAAGCCAATGGCGGTCGTGTGGTGGCGGTGGGCACTACATCGGTACGTTCACTGGAAAGTGCCGCGCAAGATGCACTGAAAAAGGGCACAGAATTGAAGCCGTTTTTTGGTGATACCGAGATCTTCATTTTCCCGGGTTATACGTTCCAGCTGGTGGATGTGTTGATCACCAACTTCCATTTGCCAGAATCGACGTTGATCATGTTGGTGAGTGCGTTTGCCGGTTACGACCACACCATGAATGCCTACCTGCAAGCGGTTGAAAATCAATACCGTTTCTTCAGTTATGGCGATTCTATGTTTATCACACGACAAACGAATTAATCACGCATTCTGTTATTAAATTCAGTGTGACTTAAGGCTGCATTTGCTAAAATGCAGCCTTTGTGTTTTTAGGTGGTGCGGAAAATAGCGCGCTGGCTAAAATCTCACCATTGCATTCTTCCGCTAGGCTTTATGCCAAGTGGAAAAAGGTCGGTAGCCATCGTGCTGCTGGCCATTAGTCTGTACATCTGGCTATAGGTCAGAGTATGTGAAGTATCCTTGACCTAGTCGGGTCGGGGAGGATATGTCAGATTGTTTCTCTGGCTGTTGGAGGCTTTGTGAAATTTGAATTAGATAAAACGCAAGGGCGCGCCCGTCGTGGTCGTCTGCAGTTTGAACGCGGTACGGTAGAAACCCCAGCATTCATGCCTGTGGGTACGTACGGTACGGTGAAAGGCATGACGCCGGAAGAAGTGAAAGAAACCGGTGCACAAATCCTACTGGGTAACACGTTCCACTTGTGGCTACGTCCGGGTCAGGAAGTGATGAAAATGCACGGTGACCTGCATGACTTCATGAACTGGCAGGGTCCTATCCTGACCGATTCAGGCGGCTTCCAGGTATTTAGCTTGGGTGCAATGCGTAAAATCACGGAAGAGGGTGTACATTTCCGTAACCCTGTTAACGGTGACAAGATCTTCATGGATGCAGAGAAATCCATGCAAATCCAATACGATCTTGGCTCTGATGTCGTGATGATTTTTGATGAATGTACGCCGTATCCTGCAACGCATGATGAAGCGAAAACATCCATGGAAATGTCATTGCGTTGGGCGCAGCGTAGCCGTAACGAATTTGACCGCCAAGAAAACCCGAATGCGCTGTTCGGTATCGTTCAAGGTGGTGTCTACGAAGATTTGCGTGACGTGTCGGTTGAAGGCCTGACGAAGATTGGCTTTGACGGTTATGCCGTGGGCGGTCTTGCAGTGGGTGAGCCAAAAGAAGACATGCACCGTATTCTTGAGCACACGTGTCCAAAACTGCCGGTAGACAAACCTCGTTACCTAATGGGTGTGGGCAAACCGGAAGATTTGGTGGAAGGTGTTCGTCGCGGTATCGACATGTTCGACTGCGTCATGCCGACCCGAAATGCCCGTAATGGTCACCTATTTGTGACTGGTGGTGTGATCAAGATCCGTAATGCGAAACATAAAACAGATACAACCCCTCTCGATCCGCAGTGTGACTGTTACACTTGTCGCAACTATACGAAGGCGTATCTGTACCACCTAGATAAGTGTAATGAAATTCTAGGTGCGCGATTGAATACAATCCACAACTTGCGTTACTACCAGCGTTTGATGGAAAGTATCCGCAAGGCGATTGACGAAGATCGTTTCGATGCATTTGTAGAAGAATTCTACGCGCGTCGTGATCGTGAAGTTCCACCATTAAATGATAATCAATAATAGAGGACGTTAGTAAATGAGTCTGATTTCTCAAGCACACGCAGCAGCAGAAGGTGCACCACAAGGCGGCAGCATGCAGCTTTTCATCATGCTTGGCCTATTTGCCGTAATTTTCTACTTTATGATTTACCGTCCACAAGCTAAGCGCGTGAAGGATCATAAAAACCTAATGTCTTCTATGGGCAAGGGTGATGAAGTTCTGACTAACGGTGGCCTAGTGGGTAAAATCACGAAAGTATCGGAAGAAAACGACTACATCGTTATTGCGCTAAATGACACAACTGAAGTTACTATCAAGAAAGACTTCGTTTCTGCCGTTTTGCCAAAAGGCACAATGAAGTCTCTGTAACAATTTGCTTTGAAGGATCACAGCAGTGCTAAACCGTTATCCCTTGTGGAAGAATCTGATGGTGGTGTTTACACTGATCATCGGTTTGCTTTATGCACTTCCCAATGTTTACGGTGAAGATCCAGCGATACAAATCTCCGGGGCGCGTGGCGCCTCGGCAGATATGTCGACGTTGGATGCAGTCACCGAAGATTTAAAACAAAATCACATTTCTTACAAATCTGTCGCATTCGAAAACGGTACTGTACTGGTCCGATTTAACGACACTGACACGCAAATCAGTGCTCGCGATATTCTGAATGAAGAACTGGGCGATAAGTTCGTTGTTGCCTTGAACCTTGCGCCGTCTACGCCAGCATGGCTACAGTCGATTGGCGCGTCTCCAATGAAACTCGGTCTTGACCTTCGTGGTGGGGTGCACTTCTTGATGGAAGTGGACATGGATGCCGCGATGGAGAAGCTATTGGGTCAGCAGGAAGAAACCTTCCGAACTGAACTGCGTGAAGCGAAAATTCGTTATAGCGCCATTAGCAAAACCAAAGACTCGGTTGAAGTACGCCTACGTGACAGTGAGCGACTCAGCGAAGCAGAAAAGACGTTGGCGAACTTGCACCCTGATATGGTGTTCACCGATAGCGAACGTAATAACCGCTTTGTACTTACCGCAACATTCACCGATGCCCGTTTGCAAGAAATCCGCAACTATGCGGTTGAGCAGAACATCACCATTTTACGTAATCGTGTGAATGAACTGGGTGTGGCTGAGCCATTGGTACAGCGTCAAGGCGCAAACCGTATCGTGGTTGAACTACCGGGCGTGCAAGACACCGCACGTGCGAAGGAAATTCTGGGCGCGACAGCGACACTGGAATTCCGTCAAGTTGACAGCAATGTCGATTTGGCTGCCGCTGCAGCGGGTCGTGTACCGGCGGGCAGTGAAGTGAAGTTCACCCGTGACGAAACCCCTGTGGTATTGAAAAAGCGTGTGATCCTTGCGGGTTCGCATATTACTGATGCGAGCTCAAGCGCTGACGAATATGGTCGTCCTCAAGTGAACATCTCGCTAGACAGCGAAGGGGGCAGTAAGATGACCGCCTTCTCACGTAACAACGTGGGCAAGCTGATGGCGACCGTCTTTACCGAATATAAAGACAGCGGCAAGCGCGATCCAAGCGGCAAAGTGATTCTGGAAAAACACGAAGAAGTGATTAACCAAGCGACCATTCAAACGGCGTTGGGACGTAACTTCCGTATTACCGGGATTGACTCACAAGCGGAAGCACACAACCTGGCGCTACTGTTGCGTGCGGGTGCGTTGATTGCGCCTATCTCAATTGTAGAAGAACGTACGATTGGTCCATCTATGGGTCAGCAGAACATCGATATGGGTCTACAGGCGATGATGTGGGGCATGCTAGCCGTTATGTTGTTTACCCTGTTCTACTACCGTCGATTCGGTCTGTTTGCTAACGTCGCATTGATGATGAACTTGGTATTGATTATTGGTGTGATGTCGATGATTCCAGGTGCAACCATGACGTTGCCAGGTATTGCCGGTATCGTTCTGACCGTCGGTATGGCGGTAGATGCCAACGTATTGATTTTCGAACGTATCCGTGAAGAACTGCGCGATGGTCGCAGCCCACAGCATGCGATTCAGCAAGGTTATGCGAATGCCTTCAGTACGATTGCGGATGCCAACTTAACCACCCTGATCACCGCGATTATTTTGTTCGCAGTGGGTACAGGTGCGGTGAAAGGTTTCGCCGTTACACTGTCTATCGGTATCATTACATCTATGTTCACGGCCATTGTCGGTACGCGAGCACTGGTTAACTTGGTTTACGGCGGTAAGCGCGTCGATAAGCTATCGATCTAAGGAGACGCTGACATGTTTCAATTAATGAAAGCGGATAAAACGATCGATTTTATGCGCTGGTCAAAAGGAGCTTTCTTCCTTTCTGCCATGATGATCATTGCGGCGATTGCCACAGTGACCACTCAAAAACTGAACTGGGGTCTGGATTTTACCGGTGGTACGCTGATCGAAGTGGGCTTTGAAGAGCCGGCGAATCTGCCTAAAATCCGTGAATCATTGGAAGCCGCTGGCTTTGGTGATGCCATTGTGCAGAACTTCGGTACGGCACGTGATGTAATGGTTCGCTTGCAGCCGCGTGAAAATGTGAAAAGTGAAGATTTGGGTAACCAGATCATCGCAGCATTGAAAACAGGCACTGGCCAAACGGTTGATATGCGTCGTATCGAATTCGTCGGTCCGAACGTGGGTGATGAGTTAGCGGAAGCGGGTGGCCTGGCCATTCTGGTTTCACTGCTGTGTATCCTGCTGTACGTATCGGTACGTTTCGAATGGCGTTTGGCAGCAGGTGCGGTATTGGCACTGGCACACGACGTTATCATTACCATTGGTATCTTCTCGTTCACGCAGATCGAAATTGACCTGACCATTGTTGCAGCCTTGCTGACGGTCGTCGGTTACTCGCTCAACGATACCATCGTGGTCTTTGACCGTATTCGTGAGAATTTCCTCAAGATGCGTAAAGACGATGCGGTAGAAGTGCTAAACAGCTCAATCACACAAACATTGAGCCGTACCCTGATCACATCGGCGACGACCTTGTTCGTGGTTATCGCGCTGTTCCTGAAGGGTGGTAACATGATCCACGGCTTCGCGACAGCCTTGCTGATCGGTATCACTGTTGGTACTTACTCTTCAATCTACGTGGCATCCGCCCTGTCGTTGAAGTTGGGTATCAAGCGTGAGCACTTGATGCCAACGCCAGTAGATAAAGAAGGCGAAGAATTTGACGCAATGCCATAAGGCAGAGTGTTGAATCTCGCGAAATGACAAACGGAGCCGAAAGGCTCCGTTTTTGTATGGGTAGATCAGGGGCGAGTTGATAGGGACGAGTATCGAGTAAGAGCGGAAGAGAAAAAGCGGTGCTATGGCCCTGAGGTCCTATGGGGATAGCGTAGGAACGAGTCATGCTTCGCGTCGAGGAACGAGTCAGAGCGAAAAAGCAAAAACAAAAGCGGACCTATGGCCCTGAGATCCTATGGAAATAAAGCTGTGGTGAGTGACGAGATTCGAGTAGGGGAGAAAAGAGCAGGGGAAGCTTGTATCTCGAATGTGCAATGGCATCCTGCCTGCAGGACCACAGGACCACAGGACCACAGGACCACAGGACCACAGGACCACAGGACCACAGGACCACAGATGTATGGACTCCTTCCCACCAAGGGGAGTACGGTATTAATTCAAGCAAGAATTAGCCAAAGAGGAGCCCATACATGAGTAACCATAATGTGCTTGCCATCGATTTGGCAAAAAATGTTTTTCAAGTTTGCAAAGTTGGCCCGTTAGGCAACGTGCTATACAACCGAAAGTTGTCCAGACAAAAGCTCATTGAATTGATATGGAAAGAAAAGCCTTCGCTGGTCGCAATGGAAGCGTGCGCCAGCGCGCATTATTGGTCAAGACTTGCAAAGTCGGCCGGGCATTCAGTAAAGATGATGAGTGCTAGGGCTGTTAAGCCATTCCAACATAAGCAGAAAACAGATCGAAATGATGCGCTTGCAATAGCCGTAGCGGCTACGCAATTACACATTCATAGTGTGAGGGTGTTATCTGAAGAGGAGCAAGGCCTACAATCTATATCTCGAGTGCGTGAGTTAGCGATTGCTCAACAAGTTGAATTAAGTAACCAACTAAGGGGGTTACTCAGTGAGTTCGGTATCATTTTTCCTCAAGGTCTATCAGCGTTAAAACGTAGCCTACCTTTGATTTTAGAAGATGCCGAGAACGGCTTACCTCATAGTTTCAGAGAGACATTATTTCAGGCCTGGCAAAGATTATTAGTGCAGCTTGAGTATGTAGATAGTTTAAATGTGCAATTGGAAGCTTTGGTAGCAGCTCATGCTCCTTGTCAAAAGTTGATGGCGTTAGAGGGCGTCGGCCCAATTGGGGCGCTTGGATTAGCTATCCGCTTGGGTAAAGGCGAAAATTTTGTTAATGGCAAAGATGCAGCAGCCAGTATCGGTTTAACCCCCAAGCAGTATAGTTCGGGTGAGAAAGAGCGCTTAGGGCGGATCTCTAAACGTAATGCAGACAAGCGACTCCGTAGTATCCTTTTTCAAGGTGCGCTTGCCGTAGTGTGTAAGGTGGTTCATATCCAACCACGAACTCAAAAAGAAGCTTGGCTGAAATCCTTAATCGAGCGTCGAGGTAAGAAAATTGCAGCTATAGCGTTAGCTAACAAAACAGTGCGTACCGCGTACGCACTACTAAAACATGACTCAGAATATAAGCCTGTTTGTTTGGCTTTATGAATATGAGTAATCAACAAATTACGATGTGAAACAGGTCAGACCGACCAACAAAAGCTCGTTGTGGTTCATGGTAAGTTATACCGCCCCATAGAATAAGCTTGTTGGTGCGAATACATAGTAGGGCGAGGTCGCTCCTCAAAGTAGCCCGTATATAAGCGCGTATCAATTCCTGCTTTCATGCTGTTTGTTGATTTTCTCTAGGAGTCCATATAAGGACCACAGGACCCTAGTTCTTAGGCTCTTTGCCCTTACTCGGCTCTCGCCCCTTTAGACTCGCACCTGCTTTCAAGCCAAAAAAAACGCCCCTGTGCGCAGTGCACAGGGGCGTTTTTTATATTCCGGTAATCCGTAGATTACTTGTTCAGCGCTTCGCTACCGTGTTCACGGATTTTGCTAAGCAATGGCTTCACTACGCGAGCTGGACCAGCAACGATGTTGCCAGAAGTCAGGTAGTTAGTGTTGCCAGTAAAGTCAGTACAGATAGCACCAGCTTCACGCGCGATTAGTTCACCTGCTGCGATTTCCCAAGGCTTAAGGCCTAGCTTGAATACACCGTCGATACGGCCAGCAGCTAGGTAGCATAGGTCTAGGGCAGAACAGCCAGATTGACGCATGTCATCACATTCAACGAACAGTGCACTCTGGATTTTTGCAAAGCTTTCAGCGTGCTGTTTAGCAGCAAACGGTAGGCCAGTTGCCAGTGTAGTACCAGTTAGGTCACGCGGCTGAGAAACACGAAGACGCTGGCTGTTTAGCTGTGCGCCTGAGCCACGTGTTGCCGTGAATAGTTCATTGCGAGTTGGATCGTAAACAGCGGCAACTTCAGTACGGCCACGCATGCGTAGTGCAACAGAAATTGCGAAGTGAGGGTAACCACGAACGAAGTTCTTGGTGCCATCCACTGGGTCAATGATCCACTGACAATCTTTGTCACGACCTTCTTTATTACTGCCTTCTGCGGCAATAATGCAGTGGTCAGGGTAAGATTTCAGAATTGTCTCGATAATTAGCGCTTCTGCTTCTTGATCGATATTGGTAACAACATCATTACCTTTGTTAGCAACTTCAATAGATTGAGGTTTTTCTAGAGATTTAATGACATGGTCACCAGCCTTTCGTGCGGCACGAATGGCGATATTAAGCATCGGATGCATAGGATCTTCCCAACGGATGTTAAAGAACTAAAAAGCGGCGGCGAGTATAGCAGAGCTACCACAAAAGGGAAGTGGTTATTTTTTACCCGGCGCGGTTGTCTCGCAGTGAATGCTGACTTTTTGCCCACTTACTGTGAGGCGACACTTGAATGGTATAATGTTTTTACATGTTTTCACCTTTTTTAAAATCTCTGTGCTAAAATCCGTCGGCTCTGTTGAACTGTTGGAATGCGTAGCGTCTATGTTAGAAAAAATCAGCGTGGTTCTTGTTGGTACCTCACACCCGGGTAATATCGGCTCAGCGGCTCGTGCCATGAAAGTGATGGGATTAACCCGACTTATTCTGGTTTCACCTGCGTGTGAAATTGACGAAACAACCTATGCCTTAGCGGCAGGTGCTGCCGATATCGTGGCCAATGCGACGGTGGTTTCAACCCTTGATGAAGCGATTGCTGACTGCGGTCTGGTGATCGGCTCCAGTGCGCGTTCTCGCACCCTTGAGTGGCCGCAACTTGACCCACGCGAATGCGGGGAAAAAGTCATTGCTGAAGCGCCATCTCATCCTATCGCTATTTTGTTTGGCCGTGAAAAAACCGGTCTGACGAATGAAGAATTGCAGCGCTGCCACTGTCACGTCTATATCCCTGCCAATCCTGACTATAGCTCACTGAACCTTGCGATGGCGGTACAAACCGTCAGCTATGAAGTGCGTATGGCGTTCCTTGCACAGCAGAATAACGCAATGCAAACGCCGGTTGAAACGTATCCGCTCGCGAAAGAGTTGGAGATGTTTTACGTGCACCTAGAAAAGGTGACACGTCAAACCCGCTTCATTAATAAAAATCATCCGGGCATGGTGATGGCTAAATTGCGCCGTTTATTTACCCGTGCGCGACCGGAAGAGCAAGAGCTACAAATTCTACGTGGTATCCTTTCTTCAGTTGAAAAAACTATTGAGTATAAAGATAAGTAGTCACACTATCTTTATGGTTAAAAGCCTGACTAAAACAGTCAGGTAAATACTTGACCGTTTTAGTCAGGTATGCGACACTGCTTCCCATAAATAAACGTGGGTAGTGGTGTGTTATGAGATTGACATCAAAAGGAAGATACGCCGTCACAGCGATGTTAGATGTGGCGCTGCACTCTCAGAATGGCCCGGTACCATTGGCCGATATCTCTGAGCGCCAGGGGATTTCATTATCCTACCTGGAACAACTCTTTTCTCGCTTACGTAAAGCTGGCTTAGTGGCCAGTGTGCGTGGCCCCGGTGGGGGTTACCGCCTCGGCGAGGATGCCAATGACATTGCCATTGGTATGGTGATTGCGGCAGTTGATGAATCGGTTGATGCAACGAAATGCCACGGCAAAGGAGATTGCCAGGGCGGAGTACGTTGCCTGACACACACGCTATGGCGTGATTTAAGTGCCCGGATCAGCGGCTTTTTGAACAACATCACTCTTGGTGAGTTGATGCAAGATAATGATGTACAAGCCATTTCAGATCGTCAGGATCAGAACTTACAAAAAACATCATTTGGACATAAAAATACACACGACAGCACCACAATCGGTGTCGATGTTCGCTCCTAGAGACCAGACGTCCGTGTTTTCGGAGATGAAGATGAAACTGCCAATATATTTTGATTATTCCGCTACTTGCCCGGTTGACCCACGCGTTGCAGAGAAAATGATGCAATGCCTGACAATGGATGGCAACTTTGGTAACCCGGCTTCTCGTTCTCACCGTTACGGTTGGCAGGCTGAGGAAGCGGTAGACACTGCACGTGAGCAAATTGCAGAGCTATTGAATGCCGATCCGCGTGAGATCGTATTCACCTCAGGTGCAACAGAATCTGACAACTTAGCGATTAAAGGTGCAGCGCACTTTTACAATAAAAAAGGTAAGCACGTTATTACGTGTAAAACTGAGCATAAAGCCGTGCTTGACCCATGCCGTCAGCTAGAGCGTGAAGGGTATGAGGTCACTTACCTTGAGCCGGAATCAAACGGCGTTATTGACTTGGCTAAGTTGCGTGATGCGATGCGTGAAGATACCGTTTTGGTTTCTATCATGCACGTGAATAACGAAATTGGCGTGATTCAAGATATCGCTGCGATTGGCGAACTATGCCGCGAGAAAAAAGTGATTTTCCACGTGGATGCAGCACAATCTGCGGGTAAACTGCCAATCGACGTACAAGCAATAAAAGTGGATTTAATTTCACTGTCTGCGCACAAAATTTATGGTCCAAAAGGTATCGGTGCATTGTACGTGCGTCGTAAGCCTCGTATTCGTCTAGAAGCACAAATGCACGGTGGCGGTCATGAACGTGGTTTCCGTTCAGGCACATTGCCCACTCACCAGATTGTGGGTATGGGTGAAGCCTTCCGCGTAGCAAAAGAAGATTTAGACAAAGATTACCAACATGTGTTGACCCTACGTAACCGTCTGCTTGCTGGCCTTGAAGGCATTGAAGCAATGTCAATCAACGGTGACATGGAACAACGCGTGCCGCATAACCTCAACATCAGCTTTGCTTTCGTTGAAGGTGAATCGCTGTTGATGGCACTGAAAGACCTTGCCGTATCATCCGGTTCTGCATGTACCTCTGCAAGCCTAGAGCCGTCTTATGTACTGCGTGCGTTGGGCTTGAACGATGAATTGGCACACAGCTCAATTCGTTTCTCTTTTGGTCGTTTCACGACAGAAGAAGAAATTGACCACGCTGTTTCTCAAATCCGCGGTGCGGTAGATAAACTGCGTGAAATGTCTCCACTGTGGGACATGTATAAAGAAGGGATTGACCTGGACACGGTCGAGTGGGCACACCACTAATCTTGCGGTCATCACATATTCGAGGAAACGGTCATGGCATATAGTGAAAAAGTTATCGATCATTATGAGAATCCGCGTAACGTGGGCTCATTTGATAAAAACGACAAAAATGTAGGTAGCGGCATGGTAGGGGCTCCTGCCTGTGGCGACGTAATGAAACTTCAGATCAAAGTGACTGAAGAAGGCATTATTGAAGATGCGAAGTTCAAAACTTACGGTTGTGGCTCAGCCATTGCTTCTAGCTCACTGATCACTGAGTGGGTAAAAGGTAAGACACTGGACGAAGCAGCATCGATCAAGAACTCTGCGATTGCAGAAGAGCTTGAGCTACCACCAGTAAAAGTCCACTGCTCAATTCTTGCAGAAGATGCAATTAAAGCGGCAGTAAGTGATTACAAAAAGAAACACGCAGAACAAGATTAATTCCTAAGGGTTGTTGTATGGCCATAACGATTACTGAAGCGGCTGCAAGTCGCGTCGCTAGCTTCCTAGCATCCCGAGGAAAAGGCATCGGCCTAAGACTGGGTGTCCGTACTTCGGGCTGTTCGGGCATGGCCTATGTACTGGAGTTCGTGGACGAGCTTGACGAAGGGGATCAGGTGTTTGAGGAAAAAGGGGTCAAAATTATTATTGATGCCAAGAGCCTTGTATACCTCGATGGGACTGAGTTGGACTTTGCCAAAGAAGGCCTGAACGAAGGCTTCCAGTTCAATAACCCTAACGTATCCAGTGAGTGCGGCTGTGGCGAAAGCTTCAACGTATAATCACTGAACACACTGAGCCTGATCACTGCCTCATCGCGGTCATCAGGTTCAGTCTTTTTCAGATTCCGTCTTTTTTAGATGCGTGCGCGATATGAATCATTTTGAACTCTTTGGGCTACCTTTTCAGTTTCCGCTGGACGGTAGCCTTCTTGCTACCCACTTCCGAGAGCTGCAGCGTCGTTTTCACCCCGATAACTTTGCCACGGCCTCAGAACGTGACCGTTTGATGTCGGTGCAAAAAGCCGCTCACATCAATGATGCATTCCAAACGTTGAAAAACCCGATCTCACGCGCGGAATACATGCTGTCGGAAAAAGGCATGGACATTCGCGGTGAGCAAAAAACACTGCAAGATCCGGTTTTTTTAATGCAGCAGATGGAACTGCGCGAAGCGCTTGAGGAGATCGCCGATGCCGACGATCCTGAAGCAGCCTTGTTTGATTTCGACCAACAAGCGACTTCGCTGTACAAATCACAGTTAGCAGATCTTGAGCAACAACTGCTCGAGGAACACTGGGAAGCGGCCGCAGATGCCGTGCGCAAACTTAAGTTTATTGTTAAGCTGCAAGTGGAAGTTGAGCGTCTCGAAGAGAGCCTGCTTGACTAACGGTTTCCGATCCCAGTATTAACTTCACAGGAAAGAAAATGGCACTGTTACAGATTGCTGAACCGGGTCAAAGTGCTGCGCCGCATCAACATAAGTTGGCGGTGGGTATCGACCTAGGGACTACTAATTCACTCGTGGCTGCGGTACGTAGTGGCGTTCCGGAGACATTGAAGGATCTGCAAGGGCAGGCCATCTTACCTTCGGCGGTATACTACGGTGAAGCCGGGATTGTGGTGGGCCGCGAAGCACGCGACATTGCCCAGCAAGATCCGGCCAATAGCATCATTTCAGTGAAGCGAATGATGGGACGCTCGCTCAGCGATATCCAACAGCGTTACCCACAGTTGCCGTATGCACTGACGGCGAGCGATAACGGCTTACCGCAATTGGTTACCCGCCATGGCGAGATGAACCCGGTGCAGGTGTCGGCTGAAATTCTGAAAACGTTGAATCAACGTGCGCAGGAGACACTGGGTGGCGAGCTAGAAGGTGTCGTGATCACGGTACCGGCGTACTTTGATGACGCACAGCGTGCGGGCACCAAAGATGCCGCGAAACTGGCGAACCTGAATGTGCTGCGTTTGCTTAATGAACCCACGGCTGCGGCGATTGCCTACGGTCTGGATTCCGGTCAAGAAGGCGTGATTGCGGTCTACGACTTGGGTGGTGGTACGTTTGATATCTCTATCCTGCGTTTGTCTAAAGGCGTGTTTGAAGTGTTGGCGACCGGCGGTGATTCTGCGCTGGGTGGTGACGACTTTGACCACCTATTGGCTGAGTGGATTGCGGATCAAGCCGGTTTTGATGCAGTACGTACTGCCAATGCACAACGTGCATTGCAAGATGCGGCACAAGCGGCGAAAGAAGCGCTGTCAGCACAAGATAGCGTCAGTATTGACGTATTAGGCTGGACCGGTTCCGTGAGCCGTGAACAGTTTGATGCATTGATCCAACCGCTGGTGAAAAAGACCTTGATGGCCTGTCGCCGTGCATTGAAAGATGCGGACGTGACCACCGATGAAGTGATCGAGACTGTCATGGTCGGCGGGTCGACCCGTGTGCCGCTGGTGCGTGACATGGTCGGCAACTTCTTCGGTAAACCGGCCTTGACGTCTATCGACCCAGATCAGGTTGTGGCGATTGGCGCGGCGATTCAAGCGGATATTTTGGTGGGCAATAAGCCCGATGCCGATATGTTGCTGCTGGATGTGATCCCGCTGTCGCTCGGCATTGAAACCATGGGTGGCATGATTGAAAAAATCATTCCACGCAATACCACGATCCCAGTGGCGCGCGCCCAAGAATTTACAACGTTTAAAGACGGCCAAACCGCGATGTCTGTGCATATTGTGCAAGGCGAGCGTGAGATGGTGAGTGACTGCCGTTCGTTGGCCCGTTTCACCCTGCGTGGTATTCCTGCCATGGCAGCCGGCGCTGCACACATTCGTGTGACGTACCAAGTGGATGCGGACGGCCTGTTGTCGGTTACGGCAATGGAAAAGAGCAGCGAAGTTCAGTCTTCTATTCAGGTGAAGCCGTCTTACGGCCTGACCGATAATGAAATCGCGACTATGATCCGCGATTCAATGACCTACGCCCAAGATGATAAAGACGCCCGCGCCCTTGCAGAGCAACAAGTGGAAGCGGATCGCGTACTCGAAGGGCTGATTGCGGCACTGGCTCAAGACGGTGATACGTTATTGAGCAAAGAAGAACGCGATCAACTGGAAGCCGTCATGATGGAATTGGTGACATTGCGTCAGGGGACAGACCCGTACGCCATTGAAGCCGGTATTAAGAAAACAGATAAAGCGAGTCAGGATTTTGCTTCTCGTCGAATGGATAAATCTATTCGTCAGGCACTGGCTGGTCAGTCGATTGATGAGGTTTAGGCATGCCTAAAATTGTTGTACTACCCCACGAAGATCTTTGCCCTGAAGGGGCGGTGCTGGAAGCGCAAGAAGGTGAAACGATTCTAGACGTTGCATTGCGCAATGGCATTAGCATTGAACATGCATGTGAGAAATCCTGTGCATGTACGACGTGTCACTGCATTGTGCGTGAAGGTTTTGATTCACTGGAAGAAAGTGATGAGCTGGAAGACGACATGCTGGATAAGGCATGGGGTCTAGAGCCTGAATCGCGCCTTAGCTGTCAGGCTCGAGTAGCCGATGAAGACCTTGTGGTTGAAATCCCGAAATACACCCTGAATCTGGCCTCTGAAGGCCATTAATCAGGGATCTCTGCCTGTTGCAACAGGCAGAGAAGCCGTCGCCCGGCATCGCCATTCAACGTGTCACAGGAAAAGGAGAAGTGTATGCGCTTAACATGGATTGATTCCCGCGAGTTGGCTATTGCCCTCGTGGATGCGTATCCGGATGTGGATCCTCAAACCGTCCGTTTTACGGATTTGCGCGAGTGGATCTTAGCACTGGATGACTTTGATGATGATCCGGCCCATTGCAGCGAGCGAGTATTAGAAGCCGTGCAAATGTGCTGGATTGAAGAGGCCGATTAACGGGCTGATATAAAAGAAGGAAGGAAAACCGCGGTGTTTTTCTTCCTTTTTTCTTTTTAGGCCTTACGCTTACCCGCTTACCCGCTTACCCGCTTACCCGCTTACCCGCTTCCCTCCGTTCCCGCTTTCCCGCTCTCCCTCTCTCCCGTTTTCACTCTTTCCATTTATCCCGCTTGGCCCATTTCCTGATATCCTGATCTGATGTTCTACATCTCGCCCGCCCACCATCCAGACGTGCATTCCCATCTCCCCA
>NZ_JBPOEN010000018.1:0-56635 GCF_059941365.1 Photobacterium sp. 270122K | reverse complement strand
GGCGTAAAGCCTCGTTTTTTATTTATCGTAGGGACAGGCTCACTAAATATCAGTGAGCCTGTTTAATGCCCATCTTCACTCAATAATTAAGTGAAATCACAGTACTGGTGTGACATCTTCAACATGGAAACCGCCTTTGTCCAGTGGGCGGGTGACTTCCTTGCTGCCATTGAAATTTATCTTAGAGAGATCAACTTGCTTGATGGTGCTGTCACGCATGGTTTTGTAATAAAGCTTTCCGTTGGTCTGATCAATCACGGACGTCCATTGGGTGGCACTCGGTAAATCGGGGATATATTTCTTCTCGTTAAACTCGGTACCGATAGGCAAATCGAAGTTATTCAGAATATGGAAAGCTTGTGAAACCGCTTCATCACCGTTGTGTAGATCAGGCGCGGTATTCACGAAAAATGCCGCGCGAACGAAACGTGATGGTGGCGTGATATCACCAGGCATGCCCAGTGCGCCGGAACCCACACCGAATGAGAACGCATTGACGCCACTGAATTTCTGACCTTGGCTGACGCCCGGGTGCAAATTGATGTAGTTGTTCAGGTTGGTTAAGTGCCATTGGTAATCAGGCGCATTGGTCAACACTTGTGCGGTATTCTTATGAATACTGACTTGGCCGTTATTCATGATTTCAATCACGATATTGTTGCCTAGCTTATCAGCAACGCGCCAGTGTGCTGTTGGGGAAGGGTTGCCTTTTGCATCCATATAAACCGGTACGATTTTGATGTTGGCCAGAGCCTGTTCCACTTCTTCGACGGTGCTAAATTGCGAAAGCATCCAACGCACAAAGTCCATATCAGTGATGTTATCGGCTGTGTGGTTAGGATCATACTGGCTAAGTGAACCGTAGTTTTTGAAATAGAACAAGCCGCTAGACAGCCCAGCTTCATTGACCCCCTCGGCGATAAAGCGGTCATCACTCACCGAGATACCGGTAAAGCCGTATTTTGATTCCCAGGTCAGGCCTTTCTTTTGATCGGGCATGATGGAGGTGTAGGTGTGCTTACGTGGGGAAATCACCAGCTTACTGTTTAGGTCGCTTTCACCCCATTCGATAGTACGGGCTTGAATATAATCATCTTGGGTCGTGGTGAGAGAGATACCGGTACAAGCATGGGCGGTATAGGCAAGGCAAGACGTGATAAGTGCTGCGGCTAACTTTAGTTTCATGATTTCATCCTATTAGCGAATACCGTATATATACACCGTATCAAGCAGAATGCGTATAGATCCCAAAAAATTAGCCGACGCAAATCATGGCAACTTTTGCGAACAACGTTTTATTGTAAGGTAAACGTGTCTCCCCGTGATGATTTACAACTCTGATTTGTAACTTTGATTGGCAATAGCGGTTTGCCACACCTTGATGCGTAACACAGCACGCTTTGCTTTGACTTAACGTGCGGCGAAGTATTCGCTCAATGCCTGTCGCCATTCAGGGCTTTGGCGTATCTTAAGTAAGGCACGGTTGAGTTGTTCTCTGTACGGGCTGTTATTCTCAATCACTAAGCCATAATTTTGCTTTTCAAATTGATAGGGCAAAATCATCAGTGATTCGAATTCGCCTTTTTCCTTGGCTTTTTTGATCATGTATTTCAATACCGCATCATCGGCGACAATGGCTTCAACCTCACCACTGTCGAGGGCTTGTAGAAGTTGTTCGGTATCGTGATAACCACGGTGGACAATGCTGTGGTTAGTGAGAAAAAGCGAGGATGTGGACGCTTGTTTGGCTCCTACGGTCATGTTAGCGAGATCGTTCGGCCCCTTTATGTCAGAGCTGAGCAGACCAAGCGTAAATGTACTGGCTAAAACGGCGGTGATACTGGCGATAAAGAAAGTCGTAAACACGGCCAGCATGACGGTCAACACGCGTCCCGTTAACGTTCTGAATTCATAATAATTGAAGGGGCCTTTGGTGATAAACAACAAGCCGAGAATGAACCCTTCAATCAGTTTGGCCTTGCCTGAGGACATGGAATAGAGCTTATCGTTGACACGGTGTTCAAGCAGAAAGTAAATCCCCCCGACAAGTGCTGCTGTCATAAAGAAAAAGCCGATCACCAACAGCAGTTTGGTATTGGTGAAGATGTTTTTAATGGCTGCAAAATGGCCCTGTTGTTTCACCGCTATTGCAAGATGGGTTTCATAAAAGGAGTGAGAAAAGTCTAAGATTTCTTCACGTTCAGGGGTGATGGAAATACATGACACCCCAATATTGAGCGTGGTTGAGGCGACGTCATTGAGGAGTTCTTCCAACTCATGGTTAGTGATCTGGTATTCC
This sequence comes from Photobacterium sp. 270122K, assembly GCF_059941365.1. NCBI lineage: Bacteria > Pseudomonadati > Pseudomonadota > Gammaproteobacteria > Vibrionales > Vibrionaceae > Photobacterium > Photobacterium sp. 270122K. Next base: position 54,336 of record NZ_JBPOEN010000018.1, on the reverse strand, counting down.
AATTCAAGTTCGGCCGCAATTTTCTGCCACAAAAAAATACTCAAACCCGAATAGCTTTTGTCTTCGTGCTCAATCACAAAAGGCGGACAGTTGTAGCTGCCAACCAGTAAAGGCGTTTTCTGTGCGTGGGCTGACAGGCTAAGCCCTTGCAGCAGTAATCCGATGAATAACAACGAGTATGTGCGTTGCAGGCATCGATGCGCTAAACACCACGCATAAGGTATTTTTCGTGTTACAAGTGACGCGATACCCAGCATTGACACCCCGCTTATTCATGGTGATACAACACTATCAGTATAAGACGGCTTTGAATTTTATCCGGTTAATTGTATGTCCGTTTACGGGTGAGATTGACGAGTGCTTGATGATGAAACAGGGTGAAGGGAGCCAATAGGCTATGCTTAAATCAGCGTGATAACCTGTGCCATTGAAGGGGCCTCTGTAAAATTTGTCCCGTTGTGGATGGCTGGCTTATTTAAAGAGAGTCAGGAGGGGATATGCGAAGTGTGTCTTTTTTGGCAGGGCTGTGCCTTTGGTTGTTTAGCGTGTCTGTACAGGCGCAAACGGTGTGGGTTGTGGATGTAAGAGGCGGTATTGGACCGGCTATCAGCGATTATGTTGCCCGAGAAATACAGTTAGCCCATGCAGAAAACGCGCAACTTATTGTGTTAAAAATGGACACGCCGGGAGGGTTAGATACTTCTATGCGCGATATTATTCGTGCGATTACGACATCTCCTGTGCCGGTTGCTACTTGGGTTGGGCCTGCTGGATCACGCGCCGCCAGTGCCGGGACGTATATTTTATTAGCCAGTCACATTGCTGCGATGGCGCCGGGAACCAATTTGGGGGCGGCCACGCCAGTGTCATTAGCCTCACCTGGCGGTAAAGAGCCGGATGACAGCAGCAACAATCCTTTCTCCCCGAAAAAAGACGACACCCCGCGTGATACCCCCTCTGAAACCTATAGTGATGAAGCCAACAGTGATGAAGTCAGTACTGATGCCGCCTCTGACAAAACGAATACCGATGACGACAGAGTGAAAGCCAAAACGGCCATGGAAAAGAAAGTGATCAATGATGCTCGCGCCTATATCCGTGGGTTAGCAAAGTTGCATGGTCGCAATGCGGAATGGGCAGAAACGGCAGTGACAAAAGCCGCGAGTATTGATGCAGAAACGGCCCTGTCGCTGAATGTGATTGATTTCATGGCACCGGATCTCGATAGCCTGATTGCGCAGAGTAATGGCCGTACTCTCACTATTAATGGTATCGAAAGCACACTCTCACTCAGTAATGTGGTTTATGTAGAACGCGAACAGGATTGGCGATTTAAATTGCTGGCGGTGATCACCAATCCCAATGTGGCGTACATATTAATGTTGATTGGGATTTATGGGCTGCTATTGGAATTCTATAACCCCGGTGTGGGCTTGCCCGGCGTATTGGGCGGGATCTGCTTGGTGTTAGCGATGTACTCGCTGCAAATGCTGCCCGTCAGTTATGCCGGATTAGGGCTGATTTTATTGGGTATTGCACTGATGGTCGCCGAAGCCTTCAGCCCCAGTTTTGGCATATTAGGGCTGGGAGGCATTGTCGCATTCGCCTTGGGTTCCATTATGTTGATGGACACAGAAGTGCCGGGGTATCAGATTGCTGTGCCGTTAATTGTCGGGTTTACCGTGGTTTCAGCCCTGTTTACCTTTGTGTTGCTGACGATGTTGTTGCGAACGCGGCGAAAACCCGTCACGACAGGGGTTGAAGTGCTGCTTGGGCAAGAAGCCACGGTGGTCAGTGGTTTTCCGGGGACGGGACGGGTATTGGTGGATGGCGAAATATGGCAAGCCCAATGTGCATCGTCATTAGAAAAAGGGCAGCGGGTGATAGTGATGCGGGTAAAAGGGTTATCACTCGATGTGGCGTTGGGCCATGAACAGAAGAACGAATAAGGATTGATGTCATGATTACATATTCAATAGCCACAATCATCGTGCTGTTAGTGGCCTTGATTGTCAGTATGTTTAAGGTGCTGCGCGAATATGAACGTGCGGTGGTGTTTTTATTGGGGCGGTTTTACGAAGTAAAAGGGCCGGGGTTGATCATCATCGTGCCAATTGTGCAGCAAATGGTACGAGTGGATCTGCGTACCATTGTGTTGGATGTGCCCACGCAAGATTTGATCACGCGGGACAATGTGTCTGTGAAAGTGAATGCGGTGGTCTATTTTCGAGTCGTTGACCCTAAAATGGCGATCAACAATGTAGAGAATTACTTGGAAGCGACCAGCCAATTGTCGCAAACCACGTTACGGTCGGTATTGGGGCAGCATGAACTTGATGAACTGCTTTCTGCCCGTGAGGAATTGAACCGTGATCTTCAGGGGATCTTGGATCAACATACCGATAACTGGGGGATCAAAGTGGCCAATGTAGAGATCAAACACGTTGATCTTGATGACAGTATGGTACGGGCATTGGCCCGCCAGGCGGAAGCCGAGCGTTCTCGTCGGGCAAAAGTGATCCACGCAACCGGTGAGTTAGAAGCCTCGGCGAAGTTGCGCGAAGCCGCAGAAGTGCTAAACCAATCCCCCAATGCTGTGCAGTTGCGCTACATGCAAACACTGACCGAAATTGCCAATGACAGAACGGCGACCATTGTGTTCCCGATGCCGATTGATTTGGTGGAGAAAGTGGCGGGCATGATGAGTGGAGGAGTTGCATCGCCGGCATCTTCATCTGAGCCAGTTAGGACGAAGGGACAGCCTGACGATGAGTCGTCAGGGCATCCCCAGAAATAGCGCTAACCTTTGTTGAAAAGATAACGGCTGCTGAAAGATAACGGCCAAAGAAAGGTGGCGGCACAAGTGTCCAGCGGTAGGTTACGAGCGTTGCAGCATGAAGGTTTGGTATTCAAGATCTTCAAACTGATTATCAAGCATGATCATACCGACAATGGTGGTGACTAGCATGGTGATGGCGAAACCATAGCCGTAAAACACAGGGCCCATATCGATACTGATGAATGCCAGCGTGACGTTGCCTACGGCCATCAGGGCGGTTAACCCAAGGGCAGCGTAACGTTTATCTAGGTAATACATGACGTTAAGGATCGACATCACCAAGACTTGCAAGCTGACCCCGACCAAATCCACGTACAACAAATGCAAATAAGCCAAATCAATCTTTAAGGCGAGCAGGATATCTTCCGCCCAAAGGATAAGCAGGGCGAGTGTGATCCCCTGTACCTTAAAGATCTCATAGATACTTTGCTGACACGCCAGCACCATCTTATCTTTGAGCAGCTGAATGGAGGTCAGCGTCGCCCCTTCACGTACTGCGTCATAGAATTTCAGACAGGCATCGGCAAAATCTGTTTCCATGCGGAGCATAAAGACGGCCATGCCGGGCACGATGGCAAGATAGGCAATAAAAATCGGTAAATCATAGATATAAGAGGCACGAAAGATATCGATGACTTGGTGCGAGGTTTCTTCTCTGAACCAAAATACGAACTTATCCAGCCAAACGCCCAAGTTGTATAGTAAGCCGCAGAAGATCAGGGAATAAAATGTTTTTTTGTAATTGAGGAACTCAAAATCAACCAGACGGTTGGCTGGGAAATGGCGAATAACGTGGTAAAGAAAAGCAAACGTCATTAATGCTTGGCAGCTGGCAAAAATCAGTATCAGCCCTAACAAACCGAAGGGCGGAAGAAGCACACTCAATATCACCATTAATATGTAGCTGAATGCCATGGTGAAAAAGATCCGGTAATACTCTTTCATCCCACTGAGAAAAATGATGATTAACCACTGATTACACAGCAGTACAAATGACGCAAAAATGGTGATTTTAACCGGCGCTTCAATGGTGTCACACATCGCTAATACACCCAGCCCGAACAGTGCGGCAATGATACTGGTGACAAGCATGGAGCCGAGCAGGTTAGGCACGATTTTATGTTCTTGCTTGGCAAAAATTAAATCTGAAATATAACGGGTTAATAACAGCTGAAATAGCCCACTAATGATCAGCGATCCGGCCATGAGGTAGGTGACGATCACCAGAAACTGGACGATCACGTACGTGGGGAAAACGATCCCAATACTGATCAAACCAATGGCAAGCAAGGCCAGAATAGATAACACCCATGGCCCCGAGCTGATCAGCCCCGCCAGTCCGTAGGCTTCAAACATCGACAATAAGGAGTTACGTTTAAGAATCTTCCTTATTTCAAATCCAATCCCCGCCATGGGTGGCCTCCTTGTATAAGTCGCGATAGGCCGCATACATCATTGGTTCATCGTAATATTTCATCACTCGTGCTTTACCAACATCGCCAGCTTGTAGCCAAGCGTCTTTGTCACTGAGCACTTTGATGATGGCTTTCGCCCCTTCGTTGGGGCTGGCGATCGGAATGATCTCGCCGGCAGAGCCTAATGCGGCATCGTCACCGGCAGCACCGTCAATGATTTCACGGCATGCGCCCACTTCCGTGGCAATGCAAGGAATGCCGGACGCCATTGCTTCAAGCAATACCAAGGGCTGTGCTTCACTGATGGAGGTCAGCATCATGACGCCTAGCTTGGGCATGATGTCGACGACGTTTTGGCTGCCGAGCAGTTTGACATTGTTTTGCAAGCCAAGGCTGTCGATCAACAGTTCACATTCGCGCGCGTAGCTTTGGTCTTCTTCTGTTGGGCCAATGATCCAGCCTTCCAGCGAGGGGAACACTTCAACGGCTCCCCGAATGGTACGAATAAACGTTTTGATGTCTTTAATCGGTACCACTCGCCCAACAAGTCCGACGACCAGTGGCGGAGCATCAGGGCGTAATTTGTAGGCAGCGTTAAAGCGTTCTGTGCTGATGCCGTTGACGATCACTCGAGTGCGGTCGCTGGGGGCACCATCATTGTGCTGGCGTTGTCGATTACCTTCAAATAAGGCCACGATCTGATCGGCTTGGTGATAGGCGCTAAGCCCGAGTTGCTCAAAGAAGGTGATCCATGTTTTTCGGGTGTGATCCATGCCTTTATGCATGGAAATGTCGATGGCGCTATGAGTGTCTTTGATCCATGCCGCTTGCGCTAAATCGATTTTACGTTCTTTGGTGTAAATACCGTGTTCGGTGAGCAAAAAAGGGCGCTGCATACGTTGTTTGGCGAGGGCGCCAAGAAAGCCAGCGTAGCCAGTTGAGACACTGTGAAAGGCTTTCGCGTTGGGTAAGTTTTGCGAAATCGACGATAGGATAAATAACGGCTGATAAATGTTGCGATACGTCCAAAAATAATCCACAAACGATTGTTTATGAGCGGATGCAAAATAGCGTTCAGTGATCACTTCCCAAGAGGCGCGGCTATACAGAAAGTCGCTGAGGGTAAGTTCACCGTCTTTACCCAAAAAATCAGAGACATCAAACAAAAGCTCGTCCGGGATCGGATCGTTGTTTTTTTCAAAGAAAGAGAGAAAACGGCCCCATGTGGAGAACAGTTTTGATTTTCCTCGGCGTGCCGAGGGTTTGAGGTGCCCCTTATCCGATAACAGGTAGTGCATTTCAAAGCCCACGACATTGTCAGGAAACTCATACGCAGGTTTGTCATAAAAATCGGGGTGACCACCAAGAAAAATCAGGTGAAAGGTAAACTCAGGTAAACCACTGATGATTTGGTGCACCCAACTGGACACGCCACCGCGGACATACGGATAGGTGCCTTCCAATAATAAGCAGATATCCACTTCTTCGTTGTGGTTTATTAATCGTTTGTTGTTCATCCCCACAACTCCTTGATTTGACTGAGGCGTTCTCCTTTTTGCTCAGGGAAATACGCAATGTATTCTTTGGCGGTGTCGTAATCACCACTGAGGTAAGCCGCTTCCGCCAAATACGGCGCGACTTGTCGCAGCAACAAGCCGCCTTTTAATGCTGCGTCCAAGGCCACCATGGCTTCTTCCGCGCGGTTTAATTCGAGCAGAACACGCCCCAGCAACAGGTTGGCAGATGCAGTTTGTTGTAAACATAACGACTGCGCTAACCACTGTTCGGCTTCTTGTAAATAGTGCTGGCGTAGGATGCCTTCAGCGATGCCTAAGTAGCACAGTTCCCAGTATTGCTGCGCCAGTTCATGCGCTTTGACCGCGTTCGGTTCGCGTTCATAGTGTTTTTTAAGTACTGAAATAGATTCGTTGATCGTCGTTTCAATGCCTTCTAGTGACGCGTAGGCGAGCAGACGAACATCATCCGACAGATCTTTCAGTGCCAACTGCAAGAGGGGAACGGCATGTTGGCGAGGCAGTTGACGAATGGCGGTGACCGCTAAAGAACGGCGTTCGGCATCGGTATTGTGCAGCAGTATTTCGCGCAGTGCCCCAGTGCCAAATTGGGTGTGAAGCACTTCCCCTGGGTTTTGCGGTAGAGGGGCTTTTTCACACTCTTGCCAAGTCACTTGTGATTGCGGGCGGGGCAAATAGAGAGCGACTAACAATGAACAGCTGGTTCCGATCATGCCAATTAGAGGGAGGAAATAATTAAACAGAAACAAAAAACTCACGGCAGGAACGACCGGTGACTTGTAGTGCTTGGGCAGGAATAACCAGCAAATTACCGTGAAACTGGCACACGCCAACGCATGGGTTACCGCAAATGCGCCCCAGCGTTCCAGTGTCATCGGTTGAGAATACACCAAATAGAAACTGGCTAACTCAAAGGTGATCGTTTGAAGTGTTAACCACAGTTTCATTATAGGCTCCGAGTTCGTTCATCAATTTTCTGATTTCTTGTTTGTCTTTTGATAGAGAGAGTGGCCCGATAATGTCGATATCGCCGATGTCATCCCCGAGTTGGGTGTGCAGTAATTCTTCTAAGCGACGAATATAGTGCTGTGCGTCATATAAGGACGTCAGGGGTAGCAAAACCGCTAAGCCGTGTTGACCGCGTGTGGTGCGGCATGACCAGTACACATCCGCCCCTCGACGATAATTGATGACAGAATCGATAATGTGTTTGTGCTTATTTTGGCTGTCGATACATACCACCAACGAGCTGTCAGCCCCATAATTGCGTTTGTTGTGTCGTGCATGCTTGAGGTAACGAACGAACATGTCATTTTGATGCGGTGCCAAAATAGGGGTGACAATCATGTCACTCAACAGATCGGCGGCGTGGTTTGAGACCAACGAAAGCAGGGCGACATTGGCTGGGGTTAGCATGAAAAATTTGGCGTTTTCCGCGACCACGGCGGCTTGCAAGGTACCAAAGGTGTCGAGCAGTGGAATACATAATTGATAGCGTGATTGGTGGGTTTGTTTGGCCTCCAGTTTGGCCGGTGACAGCACTTTTTTGGTTTTCAACATGTCAAGTAACATGGGATCGGTCGGCACTAACTGGTGATGATCCCCCAATGTGGCTTCTGCCTTGGATTGGATCTTGCCGTCTTGTACCTTATAAATCCCAGCGACCTCAATCCCGCCGATTTCTGCCAGCAAGTTGAGGAAAGGATGCCCGAGGTATTCCAAGCGTTGTTCGGCGTGTTGGGTGGCAATTTTATGCAGGGCACTGATACTTGAGCGCAGGCTGACCGTTTGTCCTGCCGTGCGCTGTTCGAGCTGATCGTGCGAAACTTTCAAAAGATGATAGTTCTGGGTGAAACTGTCGATCTTTTGTTGCATATATTGCTGATCAAGTTGGTGTTTACGGTTGATGTTGTGCCAGTAATCCTGAAATTCCCCTGCAATCATGGCAACCATGATGGTACCGATGGCCAAGGATAACGGATAATAGTCAATGTGGCCGGTAATGTTCATGATCGACGCCAAGCCGGCGGTTGTGAGCAGGGCACAGATGAAGCCTTTGGCAAAGCCGTAACGTAGGGCGATCAGCAGAGGGCCGAAGAGGGGCCAGAAAAAGTTATGCTCTGTCGAGGTCGGCCCCAAAGAATCTGACTGCGTCCAGATAAAAATGGCAATGATAGCGACCAAGACGGTTTCAAGCCATGCTTGGCCAGACTGTCGTAATCCGTTGAATAATTTCTTTTTTAATTCCTGCATATGCAATTATCCGTTATTCACCCATGTCTGAATCATGATGCACCGTGTACACATAGATTAGTTGCTTTGACGCGGGGTGACGGTGAGACCGTCTAATAATTCTTCAATCACGATTTGACCCGTGCCGCTGACACTTTCTCTTCCCCAGCCCCCACGGCTGCCTGATGCGCGCCAATAGGTTTGGCCATTGTGGGCAGATTTCACTTCTAATGTGATGCCGACCGCCGGTTCACCGTCTAAACCGCTTTTGTAATGCCACTCTTCAACAGAGCCGGTGATGACGTATTGGATCGGCTGCGTAGCCAACCAAGCTTGTGCCTGTTTTTGCTTGGCACCATCATCAAGAATGCTTTGTAAATCGGTTGCTTGTACGGCGGGATAGCGGACGGTATTGATCCCTTTCGCATAGAGTTGGGTCGCCAGCAGTTGTTCGGCTTTTTCAGCGGCCAACGGGGTATTGGAATGGTTTGCCATGGGCATAATGGCCCACGTTTCAGCGGCGGAAAACGCAGGGCTGTCCGGTACCTGATAACTGCTGCAGGCTGACAATACACAAGCACTAAGAAGGAGTGAGGTTCTTTTCATGGTGGTGATCCTTTTAAAAACTGTAGTAGTAGCCCAAACGCAGACGTAATGAAGCCTCGCCGTTGCGATCTTGGCTTTGCCAATCAGACGTGACATAAAGTTCATCATTACCGAACAGGCGCCAGCCTAATCCTGCGCTGACGGTAAAATCGAAATCTGAATTGACGCTGTTAAAGCCCAATGAGGTATCTAGCCAATAGCGTGGTGAAGGAACGGTTGCGCCAGGCGTGCCGGGTTCCCCATGCCATACCCGCTGACCAATCGCGATACGCTGGTATTTGTCTTCGATAAAATCACTGCTGACAATGGTGCGCGGACCTTGATGCCACGCATTGATGCCGGTGAGTGGGGCGTCACTCAAGTTGACCTGCTGGAGCGTGATGTCGGCATAGAGTTGCCACGCGGGATCATTAAAAAACAGTTGTTCTGAGAGGCGCAGATTCATGTCCCAGCCTTGGCCTATATCATCACCAAAGCGGGTAGACAGGTCGTGATAATTAAGCTGCATGGATAAAGATTCGCGCGCTGTTGGCTGATAGGTTGCTCGAATACCCAAGCGATCATCTTGCCCTGCCAGCGTAAGTAAGTCGCTGGCTTCAATGTGCTGATTGAACCCCAGCGTCACACCCGCTCGCCAGTAGTCATCTAACGTTAAGGCATAGTCAACCGATGCCCCGAGGCGGCTGTCACCCAAACCATCGGCAATATCAAGCCCAACGGTGAGATCGCTGTCGTTAAATTGATAGAGGTAGGTCCCGCGCAGACGGAATTCATCGTCGATGTGATTGCCGGCAAATTGCTCGGGGGTATCCGCCTGTTGCCAATCTGTGCCCAGACGCCAATTGCCATCAAAATGAGGGCGATAGTAATCCATGCTGTAACGCGTAATGTCCCATTGACTGATTTGCATCACTTGGGTGCGGATACTGTGTGTTTTCGTCGGATGTTGCAGGACATGGGCGCGGCGTAATTGGTTTTCAGCCTGTTTATCGGCCATTTTTCCGATACGGTTTTGACCTTGTTGCCACGCTTCCTGATGGCGGCCGACAACTTGCAACGCGACGTTTTTATCGGCTTCTGGCAGTTTTAAGGTGTGTGCCAGCAGGTGTTCAATTTTTGCTTTGTCTTTTTGTTGTAAGGCTAGTGACAGTTGCTGCCAATCAGGCAGGGTGTAGTGCTGTAACGCCGTACGGTGTTGCCAAAACAGAATACGATCGGCTTGGTTCGCGGCCAAATACTGTGAGAACAACTCGGCGGTTAAGGCACCGCTACCGGTGGTATTTGGCGCGGCATCCGCTGCTGCCAGTGCTTTTTTCTCTATCATGGCGCGGGCATAACGCGTGTCGGTAAACATTCCTACCAACGCGCGGTAACTGGCTTCATCATCTGGCAGCGCAAGCAGAGCATCGCGTTTTTCATTGAGCAGATAACGCCGGAGTTGATACGCTTTTTCTGCTTGGCCTTGTTGTTCAAGCAGGGCGGCGTAATTGAGAATGACAGAGGTATCAGCTTCAGCATTGTTTTTTAATAAGGCTTTGTACCATGCACGTGCTTCATGGCTACGATTCAGCGTTTGTGAGGCGCTGGCAAAGGCTAACCAAAGATCGGGATTGCCTGACAGCGGCTTACTGTAGGTGTCATACAGCGTTCGGATGGCCGCATCGTCATTTTGCGCGATGGCCAGCCAGAGTAAATTGTTGACCGCAGAGGGATTTGCTGGCGCTAGCTGTAAAATGCGCGAAAAGAGGGTGTGTGCGTCATCCGGTTGTTGTTGGTGGAGGGCCAATTGTGCTTTGACCGCTAAGATTTCGATGTTGTCGGTGAGCGACGGGTCGGCATCGGCAATGCGCAACAAACTGGCCAGTTCGGAATAGTCCTCGGTGACTGCGCGAGCACGAATAACGGACAGTAATAGCGCTGTATTACCGGTACGTTGGTACAGCGACAGTAGCTTTGCTTGTCGTTCGGCGGTAATCGGTGACATTAGGTTGATATATCGGTAAATATCCAGATTGCCGCTTGCTCGGTCGACCAAGGTATCTTGACTTTGGGTGGATAAGGCGCGGTTGCTGGTGTCCCACGCTAAACTGGATACGGCTTCGATATAATCATTATCCGCCGTAAACCACCTGCTAGGTGTGACCAAGGCTTGTAATGCCTGCTGTGGCTGATTACTCATGATATAGGCATTGGCGGTGCGGGTGGCTTCTTCGAATGTAGGTTGACGCAAACGGATCAATTTGTGCCATTCATTGATCACCGCACGGTGGTGACTTTGGTAACTGTATAACCGGGCCTTGTTGCTGATTAAGGCGCTGTCATTAGGGCGCTTGGCAGCGAGAGCCGTTAAGCTGGTTAATGCTACCTCTGTGCCTTCGGCTTTTTCTATGGCGTTAAGCCATGCTTTGTACTCGCTGGGTTGAATAGCACCCCGTTGGGCGATGGCGTTATAGAACAACCCTTCATAATAAATGTCACCGAGCGCCTGAGACTCTTCCACCCCGGCACGCAATTGCAATGTGCTGGCTTGTCCTTTGTTGAGCAGTTGAATGCTCATGCCTTGAGCGGCGGTAATGTTGCCCTGCCAGCGATAAAGGTCGTGCAAGACCGCCATATTGGCATTGCTCGGGTCTAGGTTAATCGCGGCTTGCTGCAACTCGCTGGCCAGTGCTAAGTCACCCAAACGTAGCGCCATGTTGGCGGTGGTGGCATAACGCGTAGCAGTGGGCGCAATGCTTAACAAGGTTTGTGACAGCTGTAGCGCCGTGTCTAGATTCCCCAGCTGTTCAGAATGGGCAATGGCGGCTTCAAGAAATTGAGGTTGTTGGCTTAATGTGCCCGTATAACTGTCTAAAAATGCTTGGCTACGTGCGGGTTGGAACGTTGAGGTCAATAACGCAAATAAGGTATTGGCGTTTTCTTGAGTTTGGTTTTCAAGAAAGGCGTTGATTTCAAGATCAACCGCGCTGGTGTAATCCTGACTCTGTAGCGCAAGATTGATCAATTCCTGATAGCTGGTTTCTCCGCTGTGAATGTGCGGCTTCAGGTAATGCAGCCCTTTGTCTGGACGCGAAAAGGCAATGGCCGTATCGGCGTATAATCGGGCAACATCGGCTTCTGGAATAGAATCGATGTTATCGATCAGAGCGAGCAGCTGGGTGATGGCGGCTTGTTTCACGGCGGGGTCGGCTTGGTACGATTGTTCGAGTAATAACCCAAGGTAGGTTTTCAGCGCTTTCCAATCTTGCTGACCATCGTTTGCTACCAAAATACTTTGGATGAGCGCACTGGCTTCGTCAAGTTCGCCCAACTGGGTGTAACTTTGGACGATTTGCTTTACCACATCACGGTTTTGCGGATCACGTAAGTACAACTGCTTCAAAAATGCCAGTGACACTTCGGGTGATGAGGAACGGGCAATCAATTGGATCAACATGGATTTGGTTGGCGCAACCAGCCAAAGCGCCCACAGGGACGTTAAGGTCAACACAACAAGCGTTAGCTTATTGAGTAACCTTATCCTTGGCTTTTGGTGTGCTTTATTATCCATAACCTTGCCTGTTTTTTATTAATTAATGCTGCTAATGAAGCGTGCAGTGCGGATCGATTAGCTTGCTGTGCAGCGTAGCGTTCCTGATATCAAACCTGTCTTTGGTGTGGTAATTGTCGCCGATGGCGGCTGTTGTTTGGATTGATGTCGACCGTGCTTTATCGTGACGTTGTCACCTGATTGACGGCGGCACTGACTGACACCTGCAATCGTCATTTTAAGTGGCATATGGGTCTTCACGGCCCATCTGATGGTGTCTCCTTGTTGCTGCCATTTCACCAGTTGACCATTGGCGCTTTGTAGGCGGATACCCGCCGTCGGTTGCGGTGTCGTACGTAGTTGTGTGCGGGGTGAGGTCAGAATGAGATAACGACCATCAGGGCCTGTATTCCAGCCTGCAATCTGGCTTCCGTTCGAGGGGTAGCCTAATGATTCGGGTAATCGAATGCTCTTGATGCCTGAAGAGGTAATTAACCAATCCCCATCCAGCGTTTTGGCTATGCCTGTCTCATAGAGGGTGCGCGCCCGTTTGGCGTATTCACTGAGATACAGTGCTGTCGCATCTTGCTTGAGTGCCCAATCGTAAACGTGTTTCAGGCCTTTGACCGATGCCGGATAAGCACCTGAGTACATGTGGTAATAAATGGAAATGGTTTTCAGACGGCGAGGACTGCCTAATATTTCAAAGGTTTCAACGGCACGGCCGTAACCATCATGATGCTCTGTCCATAAATTAGTATAGAGGTTTTCATTCAATACAGGGGCGTAGACTTGAACGGCATCGGGGTACCAGACGATGGTGGCAGAGACTTGGGTGAAATTATTGTTGCCTCTGACCACATAGGTGTTGCCCCCATTAACGTTCAATAGGTTGGCATTTTCTGCAATTTTTAGAATCTGTTCGGTTGGGTCGGCTTTACCTGACCATAGGATCAATTCGACCTTTTTGCCTTTGGGGGCGAGTTCTCTATTGATGTAGTTCGCGGTCGTGATGATTTCATTGTCGTAGTCGACGGTATAACCGGGGATCGGTAAATGGTCACCGTATTGCTTTTTCTTCACAGAGATAGAGTGATCCCAAAAAAACGGGTGGCTAAAGGTATGGGAAGCGATCTCCACGTTGGGTAATTTGAAAATGTCTCTGGCGATTTGCTCCATGGCGGGGCTTTGTGCTGGATACAATCCCCGTTTACCAATCTCACCTTCAATGATTGACACGGTTTGCGGCAGGGCGTAGTGACTGAAAATATGATCCAGTAACACTTTCGCCGTATAGGGTTTCCCCGGAAACCAACCCTTCGACGGGAAACCATCGCCATCAATGTGCGCGGTTAAGATTCGGAGTCCGGATTCTGTGGTGGCATCGGCGGCGGGGATCGGCGGTAAGCGCAGGGTTTCATCTAATAGTCGGAACGGGTCAACAATCCATGTTTCGGTATCATTGGCCAAACTCAAGACAGGAAATGGCGATAAAATGGCACCGCCCCAAGGGGCTTTAAACAGGGTTGTCGCCGTTTTCCCACTGTCATCTGCGAACGTGATCAAAGAGGTGACGCCAAGCCGGTTAGGCGCATAGGCTTGATGGGGCTCAAAGCGGCTGAATGAAGGGGGATAGTGGTTTTTCGTCCAATCGAGTCCTGTTTGCTGGGTGATAGTGCCACTGAGGTCGCCAACGGATTGGATCCCCATTTTATTTAGCAAACTTTGGTCGTTGGGCAGGGCATTCATGAACAATACGGGGCGTTGTCCTAATACCGATGCTAACCATGCTTGAACGGCGGGCACCTGCTGATAGGTTTTTTCTTCCAACCAAAGGGCGATACCGGCGTAGCGACTCAGGTCGATGTTGGCGAAATCAGTGGTACGAATATCTTTACATTCAGGGACGTACCCGGCGTATTCGATAGGCATGGCCAACATTCGGTGACACTGTGACGTTGTGAAGGTGTCGAGTTGACCATCATAAAAGCCTAAAACCCGTTTTGCGATGGGGACGACCGTGCTGACACCGAATTCATACAGCATGCCATCGCTGATGTACGGGGTGTAACCGTCTTTGATTAATCGCTTGGCGGCTTTTTCTTGTTTGGGGCGTTCAGAGGCAGGAATGTAGTCAATCACAATGGCTTCTATGCCCAGCGCTTTGACGGCTTGTAATCGATCGGTCAGCCAAGCACGATCGGACGCAGGCACGGTGTGGTAGCGTTTTTTGATCGGGTCGTAACTGTGATACAGCGATTCGGCCACAACCGCATTAGGCTTAAAATTCAGTTGCGACAGCACCTCAAAGCCGCGGTTGAAGATCAATGTGGGTTGTGATGGCGCTTGATGCAGTGCGGTTAATAATGCGGTTAAACCGGTTTGCTGCGTTTTGAGTGCTTCAGGGGTTTTGGCGAACAAGGTGTAGCTATCGAGCGTATCGAGAAAAATGCCGTCAAAGCCCTTACTCATGATGCGTTGTGTTTGGGTTAGCAGATAGTCACGCCACGCGGGGACGGTCACATCCATCACATGACTGTTCCAGTTCGCATTTTTTAGCGGTGAGTGTGCTTGCAAAGACGCAGGTAAGGTTTCACCGTCGTATTCGCCAGCACTGAGATAGGCAAACACTTGGGTATTGGCTTGGTGTAGGGTGTGTATCTGTTTGGCTGTGATGAGATCGGGGGTGACGACCACACGGTCATAATTCATTAACTCACGGACGGAGTCGATGTGATTATAATAAAAAGCAATCGACTGACCTTGGCCTGCGGCGATCGGTAGGCTAATCATGAGCATCCAGAAAGTAAGCATGCGCTTTATGTATATCATGATATTTTTCCCGAATCATTTATCTTCCATAGGGATTTATTGTTAACTTGTTATATTAAATAGTAAATACAAGTGCTTAAAAAAGACGGTTTTTTGTTAAAAAAGGAAGACCTGTGTGGCATAAATCTGGCGATGGTGATGAAAAATCGAGCATTGACGAGGGGTTAGGATGATTTTTCAACGCGTTGTCTGTACCACGCCATCTTGCCAAAAGGGGGCTTATTGCCTGATGTCGTTAACCGACGGATTTTTGTACTGAATAAAGCCCGTGAGTCGAGTAAGATAGCGGTCGTTTTGCTGCCTGTTGTTGGGGCAGCGTTTTGATAATAGTGATGAAGCAATGACAAACAAGCAATCAGCAACCACTGCGAAGAAAGGGCTCCACCCGCGTAATCCACACCGTGATCGTTATGACTTCGATGCGCTGATCAAAAGCTGTCCGGCGTTGGCCCCTTTTGTGGCAGAAAACCGCTTTGGTAACCGCTCTGTTGATTTCAACAATCCAGAAGCCGTGAAAACGCTGAACCGTGCGCTGTTGAGTCACTATTACCAAGTGCAATTTTGGGATATTCCTGCGGGTTTCTTGTGTCCGCCGATCCCTGGTCGTGCCGATTACATTCACCACTTAGCGGATTTGCTCGCGTCTTCTAACGAAGGGGTGGTACCTACCGGCAAGCAAGTGCGTGGATTGGATATTGGTGCTGGCGCAAACTGTGTGTATCCGATTGTCGGTCATCGTGCGTATGGCTGGCGCTTTGTCGCTTCAGACATTGATCCGATCTCGGTTAAATTTGCAAAATTCATCGCTGACTCTAACCCATCGCTGGTGGGAAATATTCAATGCCGTTTGCAGAAGAATCCTGACCACATTTTCACCGGTATGATTAATCGTGATGATGTGTTTGATTTCACCGTGTGTAACCCACCGTTCCATGCGTCTTTGGAAGAGGCAATGGCGGGTAATGAGCGCAAAGTGAAAAACTTAGCGGTGAATGCACAGAAGAAAAATGCCTTCATTAAGCCGGGTAAAGGCAAAGGGGCGCCACGTCCCGATCAGCAGGCTTTAGCGGCTGACAAGCAAGCCTCTTCTGCCCTGAACTTTGGTGGTCAGAAAGCAGAGCTTTGGTGCCCTGGCGGCGAGGTGGCGTTCATCCGCCGTATGATTAAGCAGAGTGTCGATTTTGCGGGCCAGTGTTTGTGGTTCACGACGTTGGTATCCAAGAAAGAGAACCTGCCAGCAATTTACAACCAGTTGAAGCAAGTGGGTGCGGTGGAAGTGAAAACCATCGACATGGCGCAAGGCCAGAAGCAAACCCGTATTGTTGCGTGGAGTTTCTTGTCTGCGGAGCAGCATGCTGAATGGCGTGAAGACCGCTGGTTTAAATAACATCATCAGCAATGTCATCAGCGTTCCTTGAGAACGGTGAATGGTGAACAATGTGAATGAAAAGGGAGCAGTATGACTGCTCCCTTTTTGTATTCTGCATTTCGTGTTTCGTGTTTCGTGTCTTGTGTTTAATGTGTTAATCCCGCTACATATTGGGGTAGCACGGGCCGCCACCGCCTTCGGGCGTTACCCATGTAATGTTTTGTGATGGATCTTTGATGTCACAGGTTTTGCAATGGATGCAATTAGCCGCATTGATCTGAAATTTTTTCTCCCCATCGACATTGACCACCTCATACACTCCCGCAGGGCAATAGCGTTGGCTGGGTTCATCGAATTGGTGCAGATGCGATGTGATGGGTAAACGAGGGTCGCTCAGTAACAAATGGCAGGGCTGATTTTCCTCATGCTGAGTGCCTGACAAATACACTGACGACAGCTTATCAAAACTGAGGATGCCATCGGGTTTTGGGTACGGGATTGGTTGGTGGCGGGAAATTGGCTGTAAACACGCGTGATCCGGTTTATTGTCTTTCAGCGTCCAGCGAAACCATTTACTTAACCAATTTTGCTCCAAGGTCGCCATTGCGCCCCCGAACACATTACCGAACTTGTGGATTTCGGCGCCGAAATTGCGGGTGAGGTGTAACTCTTCATACAGCCACGACTCTTTAAACCAGCGATCGTAACTGGGAATTGTTTGTATTCGCCCGTGGGCGATTTCCTCAAAGACGGCTTCAGCCGCTAACATGCCGGATTTCATTGCGGTGTGGCAGCCTTTAATCTTCGCCATGTTGAGTGTCCCAGCATCGCAACCGATCAAAACCCCACCGGGAAATTGTTGGCGCGGCAACGACGATAAACCGCCTTTGGCTATGGCGCGTGCGCCGTAGGCAATGCGCGTTCCCCCTTTGAGGCATTCGGCAAACAGCGGGTGATGCTTCATTTGCTGAAATTCATCAAAGGGGCTGAGGTAGGGATGGTGGTAATTCAAATCCACAATCAAGCCCACCGCTACTTGCTGATTGTCCAGATGATATAAAAAGCTGCCGCCATGAGTATCAGACTCACTGAGCGGCCAGCCGACACCGTGCACAACGCGGCCTGGGGAGTGTTGTTCTTTGGGCACTTCCCATAACTCTTTCAAGCCCAACGCATAGTGTTGCGGTTGTTTGCCGCTGTCTAAATGAAACTCTTTGATCAGTTTTTTGCCCAAGTTCCCCCGCGCACCTTCGGCGAAGATGGTGTATTTCGCCTGCAAATCAACGCCTGCTGCAAATCCGGCTTTAGGTTGACCGTGTTTATCCCGTCCCATGTCTTGCGTTGCCACACCACAAACCATGCCTTTTTGATCGTACAAGATGTCGCTAGCGGGGAAGCCAGGGAAGATTTCCACGCCTAATGCTTCTGCCTGCTGACCCAACCAGCGGCACAGGTTTGCCAGACTGATAATGAAGTTACCGATGTTATCAAGGGTATTGGGCAGAAAAGGCGGCTCTAACGTCAGTGAGTTGTATTGATTGGTCAGATAACAGAACACTTCTTCGTGAACCGCAAGGTGCAAAGGGGCATCCATGCGCTCCCAGTCAGGAAATAATTCATCCAATGCGCGGTGCTCAAACAGTGCACCCGAAAGAATGTGCGCACCGACTTCTGCGCCTTTTTCGACAACACAGACACTGAGAGGTTGGTTGTGTTCATTGGCCAGTTGTTTGAGTCGGCATGCCGCGGATAAACCCGCCGGACCAGCACCGACAATGACAACATCAAAGGCCATACTTTCTCGGGTTGATGCTGAATCCATGATTGCCTCCCATCTTGCGAACCTCATTGATCGCTATGGTTAAAATATAGTCCAGTTGACGTAAACGTAAACTCAACTAGGCTCAAAGTGATGTGCGAAGATTCACAAGGAGAAGCGTGTGAAAGTACTTGTTGCGATAAAACGCGTCATCGACCCTTACGTGAAAGTCAGGGTAAAAAAAGATGGCTCTGGGGTTGAAACCGCTAATGTCAAAATGGCCATCAATCCCTTTTGTGAAATAGCAGTGGAAGAGGCCATACGTTTAAAAGAAGCCGGTCATGCCAGTGAGGTCATTGTCGTGAGTGCCGGTGAACAAACTTGCCAAGAACAGTTGCGCGGGGCACTTGCCCTGGGGGCAGACCGAGCCATTCATATTGACACCCTACCTGAACTGGAACCCTTGACCGTTGCGAAGTTACTGCAGGCGGTGATTGCACAAGAATCTCCACAATTGGTCCTGCTGGGTAAGCAAGCGATTGATAGTGATAATAACCAAGTCGCACAAATGTTATCGGCACTGACTCAGTACGCGCAAGGGACGTTTATCTCTCAATTGAAGGTTAAGCAATCTTCAGCTGATCAGGTTGAAAGAGGGAGAGAGGTTGAAATAGTGAGAGAAGTGGATGGTGGCTTGGAAACCTTATCACTGTCGCTACCGGCTATTTTGAGTACCGATCTGCGTTTGAATGTCCCGCGCTATGCCACCTTACCCAATATTATGAAAGCCAAAGCCAAACCGCTTGCGGTGATCACACCTGAAGCGTTGGGTGTTTCTGTGACCACGTCACAAACCGTGCTTGAGATCATGACGCCACCGGTGCGAGAGGCGGGTGAAAAGGTCGCTTCTGTCGATGCGTTGGTCGATAAGTTGAAGAACAAGGAAAAGGTGATCTAATGGCGATATTGTTGATTGCAGAACATGACAATACACACATGTCGGTGGATACCTTGAAAGCTTTGTCAGCGGCCAAAGTGCTGGCAACATACGGTGAAGAGCGTGATATCGACCTGCTGATTATCGGCGAACAATGCCAAGCGGTTGCTGAACAAGCGCGGCATATGCCTGTGATAAGGCGGGTGTTGGTGGCAGATGACGCTGAGTATGCCCATCAACTGGCGGAAAACGTGTCTGCATTGATCGTGACGCTGTCACACCATTATTCTCATGTTTTGATGGCGGCGACCACGTTGGGGAAAAATGTGTTGCCCCGTGTGGCGGCTTTATTGGATGTCGGCATGCTGTCTGATGTAATCGCGATTGAAAGTGACGATACGGTGGTGCGACCCATTTATGCGGGTAATGCGCTGGCGCGTGTTCAATCGTCGGATCCGATCAAGGTGATCACAGTGCGTAGTGCTGCGTTTGATGCGGTGAGCTTGGCGGATGCACCGGTCGAGGGCATCGAGCTAGTGACGGTGGATGCGACGGTTGCGAATACTGATACTAAGACCACAGCCACGTTTATCGACAAGGTTTCTGCCGTCAGCGAACGGCCTGAATTGTCTGCGGCACGGGTAGTGGTGTCAGGCGGGCGGGGTGTCGGCAGCAAAGAGCAATTTGCCCTTATTGAGCAATTGGCCGATCAACTCGGTGGTGCCGTGGGGGCTTCACGTGCGGCGGTGGATGCGGGTTTTGTGGCGAACGATAAACAAGTTGGGCAGACCGGTAAAATCGTTGCGCCCGATCTGTATATCGCGGTGGGGATCTCCGGGGCAATTCAGCATGTGGCCGGCATGAAAGACGCCAAGGTCATTGTCGCTATTAACAGTGATCCCGAGGCACCGATTTTTGAGATTGCTGATTACGGGCTGGTGGGCGACTTGTTTGAGGTGCTCCCCGCGCTGATCTCTGCACTCAAGGCGTGACGTTACATTACGACGTCACGCTCTTCTCAAGCACAGCGTTACTCGATAATGTGCCAGCCGCGTTGATCTGCAAGGGCAAACAGCGCGGTTTTATCCCGTTCTTGCTCTGCCATCATCCAATCGACAAACTGTGTGACGGCGTCACTTTGAATGGTGGAGTGATAGTAATATTGCCAGCACGTATTCGCGATAATGGTCCCGTGCTGCGGCAAATGTAAATACGCTTCATTCAGCTCATGCACCACCAGCATTAAATCCGTCATGGTGACGCCTTGACCGGCAAAACAGGAGGTCAGCGCCATATCGAGCGTGTTGAACGTGATCCCACGGTGGTTGACTGCTTCTTTTCGTTGATTACACGACAACCAGGTTTTCCAGTCGCTTTGATCTGGCGTTGGGTGCAAGCGCGGATAAGTCAGTAGTTCATCGACGGACAGTGTTTTGTGGCTGTGGGTCAGCAACTGCGAATACACCGGTGCGAGGTACTCTTTACGAATGAAATGCTGCTGATAGCGGCTCTTTTGATCCGTCTTCATGTTGTAGATAGCGACATCATAATCATCATCTTCCAACCGCAATTCTTCACTGTTATGCCCCATGCTGGATGACACTACAATGTCTAACTCGGGATAGCGTTCTTTAAATGAATGCAGTCGGGGGATCAACCAGCGTACCGCAAAGCTCATCGCCATTTTGACGCGCAGCGTTTGGGTTTGTTGTGCCTTCAATTGCTGAATTTGGTGGTTTAACTCGGAATATTGACGGGTCAAGATCAGCGCAATTTCCTTCCCTTCATTGGACAGTTCTAACGCGCGGTGATGACGAATAAATAAGGCAAAACCGAGATGATCTTCCAATTGGCGGATCTGTCTGCTGACGGCGCTTTGGGTGACATTTAGTTCATTGGCAGCCAAGGTGAAGCTCAAATGTCGTGCGGCCGATTCAAACACCTTCAAGCCATTGAGTGAAGGGGGTAATAAACTGTGTCTTCTTTTCATGACTGGCCCGTTCAATTCCTGTTAAATCGTTCTTTGCATGAGTTTTAGGAATGCAAAGATACTATAAATGTTGTTTGAAAGACATGCTGAATGCGCCTACATTAGCGGAATAAAATTTGGGGTGATAATGCCCTGTTTTCGCAAGGTGAAAAATGAAAAAGTTGATCAGCTTAGCTGTACCACTCATTGTTTCTCAGCTGGTCGGCCAATTATTAGTGTTTACTGATGTCTGGATGATGGCCAAGTTGAGCATTCTGTCGATTGCCGGTGGCGGATTAGGGGCCGCGGTGTATTCCATCATCTTCATGGTGGCGGGGAGTACCGTAGGCTGTGTCGCCAACTTGATTGCCATTGCTTACGGCAAAGCCGAAACTGATCCACAAGGTGGGCAGGCGGAAATCAGTACCTCGCTGAAAAGCGGTGTATTGTTGGCTGTGGTTCTCACATTAGCGTTGCAACCTTTATTTTATTTAATGCCGCATTTATTGCACGCTGCCGATCAAGACCCTCACGCTGTGACCATGGCGATGGAATATGTGGATGCCTTAAAATGGACCATGTTGCCGACATTGATGCTACTGGTACTGCGTAGCCTCGTCAGTGCGTTTGGTGATACCCGTTCAGTGATGGTGATGTCCCTGATCACGGTTGTCCTTAATGTGCCGCTGAGTTATTTCTTTGCATTCCAGTTGGACATGGGGTTGGCCGGATTGGGCTACGGCACGGCACTGGCCAGTGCAACAGTGATGATCGGTTACGGTTTTTGGGTATTCAGTCGCCCCAAATACCGCCCCTATCAGCCTTTTTCGCATTGGCATGAATACAAGCTTGGGATCTTAACACCGCTATTAGCGATAGGGGTGCCGATCATGATCGCGACCATGCTAGAGCATGCCTTATTTTCCAGTGCAGCGTTGTTGGCGGGTACCTTGGGTGCTGTGTCATTGGCGATTCACCAAATTGCATTACAGTGTTTGAACTTATCGTGGAATATCGCGTTTGGCTTCTCGCAAGCGGCGTCTATTTTGGTCAGTCAACATGTGGGGCGTAAAGAGCCAGCATTAGTGAAGCATTATGCCAAACTGGGTTTGATCCTGGTCACGGCCACCAGTGCACTGATTGGTTTGGCGGTGAGTGTGGATCCCGAGTTTTTAACCACGGTATTCAGTGTGGAAGGGGATGCGTTAGCGTCTGATTTGGTCAGCGCATTACCAGGCGTGATGGTGATGGTTGCCATGTGCTTTGTGGTCGATGCTTGGCAGTTGGCTGCTATCAGTATTTTGCGTGGAATGAAGGTGGTAAAAGCGCCGACAATCACCACGGCGATTGGTTACTGGATGATTGGTTTGCCGTCAGCGTGGTTCCTTATGCACAGCATGGGATTACGCGGTATTTGGGCGGGCTTAGGCATCGGTCTTGGCGCGACAGGCTTAATGCTGTTGGTTATTTTGATCCGCGCATTACGTCAGTTGGAAATGCCAACAGGGGCAACGCCTCCGGATGCAAACAATCCGCACAATGATCCGAAAGACGAGACGATTGTTATCACGGCGTGATGCTATCGTATATGCTCCAACAAAAACGGTGCCCAAGGGCACCGTTTTTTATTTCTGTTTCCAGCCGCTATACATGACTGACGCATGACTTGTGTGTGACTTGGGTATTACGCATGGCATGCAAGTGTGGCAGGCACAGTGTGTGAGTCTTAGCGCAAGCGGAAGACATCCGTTTGTTTATCGGCCTGCACATCGGCAAAGCTACGGATGAACGGTCCTTGCTGGCGAACGTCAGCAGGCAATTGCTCAATCATCATTTTGGCTTGATCTTTTGTTTCGAAGTCACCATAAATCACGGCGTACCAGTTGTAACCTTGGCTACGTTTCCAGTTTACCCAGATTGGATCTTGCCCCTGAATACCGTGAATGTATTGCTTCACATCAGCTTGACGCTCTTCTTTAAGCGCGAGTACCTGCACGGTGAAATGGTTGGGGTTAAGGTGGCCATATGCTTCTTGTGTTGTCATGGCGCCAATGCACTGGCTGTCAGTGTGAATGGTTTCTGTTGTTGAACAACCAGCTAACAGTAGCAGGCCAACCAATGCAAAAATCTTTTGCATGAAAACTCCTAAATGAAAACGTGAAACGGTGCGTTTGTTATGTGAAAACGGATATATGCTAACTGTTATCTAAAACCGCATGTATCTACAAACCGCATGAGCAAAGGGATGGATACCGTTCACCCATGCCGGTTTATGTGTTGCCAATAGTTATTAAGTCTATCAATTAAGCGGTAAGATTGATGCTCTTAAATAGTATATCGGTGCGTATTCGACGAAATTGACAGCATATCACGCTTAAAAAAACGCCATATATTCGCGCTGCCCATGTATTTCAGTGTTCTTACGCGATGGTGTATGGTCAACAGGCACTATTTTAGCGTCGAAACCGACATCTGTATATACATACAGTGCTCATTAAGCATGGCTCGGCGGATAGCAAGTTAGCCGTTGTTGCCGATAGCTGTGTCGTCAATTTTGAGCAAATTTTAACTCAACAAGAAGTGCGCTTTTCCTACAATACGAGAGAATTTATGTATCTGATAAACAGCATATTTCTTAGTTGAGGTGATCTGAGCCTAAAAGTTCAACCAAATACTTCTATCAACATCATCATGGTTGAGGGCATATTTATAAAATCCACTGCGAGTGATATCAAAATACACAGGTAAGTGACGGCATTGGCAGTTGCAGAGTCGCGAGACGACGAGAGTCATTGTTGATGGTGTTGTTTTTATAAGTTGATGATTTACTGATAATTATAATCTGTTTGATTTATTTGTAATTTAAGTGGTAATTACTTGCTGTTTATGTTGTCAGAATTTATTGTCGGACAAAAATGTCTTATTTTTCGTGTGTTATTTTACACCTTGAGTTCGTTATGTGTGGTCGTTATTCTGCGCCGTAAATAGAAAAGGATAATAAATCTGCTTCCTCGCTATGTAGATTGACCTTATAGCTTAATGCTAAAGCTTAATTTGTGGCTGAGTAATATTGATTGACTTCTGTTTTATTTACTTATTTTAAGTTGGCTAATTTGCGCTATACCCTGTTTGACAATAACAAGCGTTTAAAAAATAACGTTTGAATGAGAACAATAGGATGAAATGGCGTGTTGTAATTTCGTTATGCATATATATCAAGGAGAATAAATGTATAAGCATACTCTGATGAGTGTTCCGCTTATTGTCATGTTGACGGCATGTGGTTCAGATAATGATGATGTTATTGATAAAACAACGGAAACATTCAATGACATTACCTTTAGCGGTGTTGTCTATAATGGCGCCATGGCAAACACGACAGTGGCAATTTACGCCGGCACCAGCCTGTTGGCCACGGTAGATACGGACGACAACGGCCAATATTCCGTTAACGCTTCTATCTCTGAAACAGACTTTGCTCAAATTAAAGATCAGCCGGTCACTTATCATGCTACGCGTAATGATATTATTTTGTATCAATATGCCGGTATTAGCCTAGCCGAAGCCTTTGCCAGCGAAAATAACAAAACGCTTATTTCAAATTTCTCTACGGTTGAATATGTTTTAGCGGATGCTAACCATGATAATTATGTCACTAAGAAAGAGTGGAATAATTATCAGGCTGTCGACCGTGATGTGGCTGAGCTATTGGTTGTACGTCATGGTGTTGGCTTGAAATCCGTGATTGATCACTCTGCCTCTATGGCTGGGTTTGATAATAGTACGGTTTGGCTACGTGCATTATTAGCTGATGCGAATTGGGAAGAGTGGTATACGCAAAATATCACGCCTTATCAAACGGCGTGGGATGCTTTATTTGCGGACACGTGGTTTATTGACCAAGAATCTTACCGCTTCCGTGATCTTCCTGCGTGGCAATCACAATACGATTACGTGGTGATGCCTGGAACAGTATTGCCAGTGATTGAAAACATGGTGATCACGGGTGTACCAAGCCGCGTACGTTTGGGCGATGTTATCACACCAACAGTACAGGCCGTTTGGTCAAATGAAACCAGCACGGATATCAGTGCGCTTTCAACCTTTAGTGTCAGTCCGTCAGATGCCGTAGAGGTTGTGGATGGTCAGTTGCGCGTTGCCGCATTGGGTACCATCACGCTAACGGCTGACTTTAACGGTAAGATCGCGAAAGTCACGTTTATCTCGAGCGCAGAAGCGTTGCTTGAATCCATTACGTTGTCAGACATTGGTGACACCGTGATGGTGGGCGATAAGCTTTCACCGGTGGTTAACGCTCTATGGTCTGACGAAAGCAACACCAACGTGACACCGTCTGTGTCATGGACGGCGTCGCCTGCCGATGCCATTGTTGTTACCGACGGTCTACCACAAATTGTTAAAGCGGGTGAGGTTGAACTGACCGCCCATTACCAAGGTGCCACCTCGTCGGTGACCTTCAATGCAGCGGAAGCGGTGTTAACCTCACTGCGTTTAGCGTCAGACAGCACTGAGCAATACCTTAATGATTACGTCTCTGTGATTGCCGAAGGTGTGAACGAGAACGGCTTTGCATTGGACGTGAGCGATCAAGTTGAGTGGGTATCAAGCAATGCAGCGGTATTGGAATCGCTAGAGAACGGTCAGTTCTTGGCGAAAGGCGTGGGTGTGGCAACACTGTCTGCCTCGCTGGGTGAGATTGCGGCTGAGCAAGCGTTCACCGTTGTCGCGAAGCTGGTCAATGTCAGCATTAACCTGCCAAATGGTACGATTTCACGCGAAGAAACCGTACAACTAAGCCTAAATGCTGAATTCAATGACGGCAGCGTGACTGCCATCACTGACGATATTGTCTGGGCAAGTTTGAACCCAGAATACCTGACCATTGATGAAAACGGCGTTGCCGTGGGCGTCTTGGAAGGTACCGCGCAAGTTACTGCGACGTACAATGGTGTGACGCTAGAAGATACGGTTCACGTCATTGCACCGCGCATTGTGTCATCAACGCCTCGCTTTGAAGATGGTATGTTGATCGTAAAAGAAGGTGAGTCAATTGGTTATGGCTTTACCTTCACCCGTTCAAATGGGGTTCAGCACGTCTTTGAAGCATCAGCGGATGAAACCGATTTCGAAGCGTATGGCTTACGCAAGCTTCAAGATGCTTCTGGTATCCAGATTGCTGAAATGGATAAAGACGCGGACTTGATCCATGGTGTACGTGCTGGTCAAGATGTCTTGTCGATTGATGATGTACCGCCAGCACTGCAAAATATCCTTGTAGAAATTGGTGCAATTGATACCGCTTACGATAGCAAGCGCAAAGTACAAATTAACGTCAACGTTATTGATAACGACGATGTGTACCAGTGGCACCGTGTCACTGCGCAAGCACCAGCGGGTGATTCTGCGACCATGGTACAAGCCATTCAGAGCGGCAATGTTCTTTACCGTTTCTGGACAGTTGAAGGTGCCGAGCAAGACGGTTTGTATGTGACGCAAGTGACAGCGGCGGGTGAGTCTACGCCTGTGTTTGTTATGGCTGCGTCAGATAAAGAGTTGGCGAACAACCAAATTATCCATGAAAGCAACGGCTATGTGTTGTTGGTAACGTCAACGGACAGCGATAATCCACACAGTGGTGACACTGTTAGCTACCGTTACAACCTTGCCGATGGGACGTTAACGGCTGTGAATATGACAGGTACGGGTTATCCGGACGATGAGTTTAACTTCTCTTCCGATAGCTTTGCGTTCTCACCAAACGGTGATTTTGTGTCTATTCGTAGCTATAGCTATACCAATACCGCCACGGCTTACGTGTATGACTTTGCTACCGAAGCATGGACAATAAAAGGTGAAATGGAAGGCGCACGTATTCAAACACCGTCTAACACACAGAAAATTACTGTGTTGAACACGAAAAACATGGACTCGTCGTCTAGCGGTTACGTCGCACCGATGCTCAGTGAGTTTGATTTAGAAACGCACGCTATTGTGACGCAAGAATTGACTATCCCGGGTGATGCAGAGTTCTACTGTCGTAGCGTTGATACATTCAGCCTTGCGGCGGCGGATAACCTGCGTGATTCAGCGGCCGGTTGTATGATTGCACGTAAAGGATCATGGGACGGGATTGGCTACTGGTTATGGGATTCTGTGGCTGAGTTGCCAAAAGTTCACCTGTTTACGGATGGTGTCGTGACTTCTACCAGTGATGTATACGGTGTAGCCGCACGTAAACCGGATGGCCATGTGGTATTCAGTGCAGCCCGTATCGTGAATGGCGCTCGTGAAAGCGTATTTGACGTGGCAGAAATTGTCGATGTTGAAATTGAAGGCATCATTGAGCAGCACGTTCGCCATCAGCGTTTCAACCAAAACGGTGAAACACTGATTGGTAACCACAGTCCGAAAACGCGCATGATGGACGGAAACCAGTTCTTGATTGAAAATGCGAATGTACCTAATGAGGTGTTTGCCGTTTTCAACCAAGGTACCGCGGTGCGTAATGAGCACGGTGTATGGGAAAGTAATAAGTACATGTATCAACTGCCTAAGAAGGTTGATAACGGTACCAAGTTCTACCACCTGGGTGATACGTTCATCGTGAGCCCTGAAGATCATTACAATGCTGATTACTGGTTCCTGCAATTGCGTGACCCAGAAGATGAAGAAGTGGTTGATCCGGTGCTTCCTGAGCCACCAGTAGAACCTACGCCTCCCGTAGAGCCAACACCACCTGTTGAGCCTGCACCAGAAGTGTAAGTGAACCGACGGCTATCTTGAACAACCGATCAGGATGCTAACGGCAACAAACAAAAGGGCTACTTCGGTAGCCCTTTTTGTGTCTGGTATCTTATCAATACGGTATTAACGTTGACGAACAAAGTGGTTCTGCACGATGGCGTTCAAGAAGGTTTCGCTTTTCTCTAAGCCAAAATGCAGAGGGGAAGCGAGTTCACCAAAGAGCGATGAACCGCCACCTAACAGAACGGGAATCGTTGTGATGATCAATTCGTCAATCATGTCGGCTTGTAAGAAATGCTGAATCGTCACGCCACCATCAATGTAAAGATCATGAAAACCCTTGTCATGCAATGCCGGTAAAATCTCAGACACATCGCCTTTCATCAGAAAGATTTTATCTTCATACCCTGCGGGTACAGATGTCATTGTATTGCTCAACACACACACCGGCTTGCTGTAGGGCCAGTCGCAACCAAAGCTCATGACGATATCAAACGTATTTCGTCCCATCACAAGCGCATCGACGCGATCCATCAGCGCACCAAACCCCATGTCGTTTCTGTCTGGATTGGGAATGGCGTGTAGCCAGTCAATGTTGCCGTGTTGATCGGCAATGTAGCCATCTAAGCTCGTTGCAATAAAAACAATGTTAGACATCTTAACTCCAAAGATTGGACGGACTTGCATTCGTCGGGGGATTAATACAAAATTCTACACTGTAGAATTTATTGAAGTGTAGCGAGGGTGAGAAATGTCTGTCAAGGATAAAAAGCGGGGGCGGCCGAGTGGCAAGCAGGCACCATTAAATGCGGAACATATTTTGGCGACGGCGAAAGGTTTGATGCAGCCGGAAGGGAAAATGCCGAGTATTCGCCAATTGGCCAGTGCGTTGAATGTGGATGCGATGGCGATTTATCACTACTTCAACAACAAACAGGCCTTACAAGTGGCGATTTGTGTGTCGTTGATTGAAGAGATATACCAACCCGATACGCAGCAAGACATGACACGTGTGAAAGGTGAGCATTGGCAAACCGCATTGCATGCATTATGCCGCAGCTATCTCACGTTACTGACGACGTATCCCGGTTTGCTCAACACGTTTTTAAGTTTACCGGATGGCGGGCCTGCGAACGTATTCATTACGCGTTTTGAATACATCATCGCACCCTTGGCGTTGAGTGAGGCTCAAGCCAAGGATGCGTTACACTTGCTGGTGGATTTCCTGCACGGCTTTGCCCATGCGCACTATTGCAACCAAGAGGCCGGGGCATTGAGCCTCGATATGATGGATGGCCCTTTTACTCTGTATTGTGCAGGGCTGGCACATTTATCGGGAAACTGATTTATTTCGTTGAAGATGGACCAGGCAACGATGACCAGACAACAGGCTTAACGCGTTGATGGTACGGCGGCGATGCGTTCTGCTCTTCGTTCTGACACAATCAAATAGGTCAGAATCGCAAGGGATAACGAGACGCTGGTCAAGCTCACATAAAAGGCACCAAAATAACTGAACAGTTCGCCCACCACGCCAATCGATAAACTGGCCATCAGGGTACTGATTTGCAACAGGCTGGAAAACAGCGTTGAGGCGGTACCCAGTCGGTGTTTCATCATGTCTTGCATCGCGACCATGCCGAGCGTTGCGGTCAGGCCAATGAAAATACCATTGAAAACTTGCAGTGCCATGAAGCCGCCTAAGTGGGAGAGGTTAATCATCCCGATATAGAACAGACAGCCACTGATTAATCCGACACTCAGTACCCGTAACGTGCCAAAGCGGTGCGCCAGTTTACCGGCATTCATCATAATAGGAATTTCACAAAAGGCAGCCAGCCCAAACAGAATACCCACCCATTGTGTGCCGATCATTAACTCTTGTGATAAGTACAACGGCATCACCGTAATGTAGAGATTGCTGGCCGCAAACATTAACACCACTGCGGCGGAAAAGATCACAATACGCTTATTCAATACACGTTGCGGGACGGACTCTGATGTGTCGAGTGCTGTATTCGTTGGCGCTGTTTGCGGGTCGTCCACGCCATCCGCTTCATCACTCTTCGTCTGGGCTGGACTTTGTGTCGTGTCTGGAATGCAAAAGATCGTGATCACAATGGTCAATGCAGTGACGAGCCCTGCGACCAGAAACGAGGCACTAAAGCCAAACGCGCTTTTGAGCATAAAGGCCAGCGGTGGACCAAAGACCCAGGCAATCGCAATGCCTGCCCGCATGATGCCAAGAAACGATGCGCTATCTTCTAAGTGGCGATCGGCAAATTCACGACCAAGTGCAAACAGTTGGCCAAAAATGGCCCCACTGAGGCTGCCAAACACCATGGCCACCGCCACCGCCAAATAATAATCACGGATCACCGAGAAACTGACCACGGTGACCAAATAACAAGAGAGCGCGATTAATAAAATGTGTTTACGGCGCCAGTTTTTATCAGACTGAATGGCAATATATTGTGAAACAACCACAGATGCACACACGGAGAGCACCATATAGCCACTGAGCATCGCGGGGCTTGCGCCTAATCCCTCGATAATGAACAAACTTGATAACGGGTAGAAAAAAGACCCGCATAAGCCGGACACGAACGCCGTGAAAATAAATAGCCACGCTGTTTTGTTTTTAAACATTCTCTTTCCTTGATCCTTCCTAGATACCTGAAACGACGTCTGGCCAGACACGTGAAAACAGCGTTAGTCTATCCAATTCTCATGGGGTTGATTGATGCGATTCCACCGACTACTGATACTTTTCTATCAATCATAGGTTCACTTTTGACAGAGGTTGATTATATCGATACCTTGCTCTGGATGAACAGGGAGTAAGATCAATGAAACCATCGATAGAAAATGTACTTAGCAATGCGGATTTTAATTGGATGGTTAAGCAGTACCATTGCAAAGTGAAAAAGGAAGCGTTCACCTGTTCATGGCACTACCATGCAGAATATGAACTTGTTCTGTATCGCGATCCTAATAGTGTGTTGAATGCGCGCTATTTTGCGGGTGATAGCGTCGGACAGATAAAGCATAACAGTTTGTTACTGTACGGGCCGGGGTTACCGCACATGCTCACCGGCGCAATCAATGGCGAGGTAGAGCAGGGCCATTATTCGATCATCTTATGGTTTCGTCATCAATGGATTGAAGCGCTGCAATATGCCATGCCTGAGTTGAATGTACTGAAATGCCTGCTTCAACGTTCTGCGTATGGATTACAGTTCAGTGAGCAGACGGCAGAACAGGTTTACCTACTCCTTAACGATATCGGTCGCTTAGACCCTCACCATCAATTGCTTCAGGTGCTACGTGCGCTGACGCTGTTATCGGACGATCAACAAGCGGCGACCTTGTCGGTGAACCCTTATGGTTTTCAAAAAAATGGGTTTCAAAATATTAGTGATGATGAATCGATCAAACGGGTCGATCAAGCCCGCAAGTACATTGAGGATCATTACGCAAAGCCAGTCAAAATCCGCGATTTATGTGAATACCTTCATATGAGTGAAAGCTCGGCATATCGCTTGTTTGAACGGCACTTCCAAGAAAGTTTTTCCGATCACCTTAAACGATTTAGAGTCGGGAAGTCGTGTGAGTTACTGGTGAATAGCCGATTACCGGTCTCTATCATTGCTGAGCGCAGCGGCTTTAATAATCTCTCTAACTTTAACCGCCATTTTAAAACGGTAAAAGGGATCACACCTTCTGTCTTTCGGGCACAATTTAAATAAATGTGTGGTTTTTATAACCTGAATGCAGAGAACATCCTTTCGCTATTACCTGATACGGCAATGATGTGTTAATGATAAAGTATGCAACAAGGCTGACAATTAGTTGGTTTCAGTCGCGAAAAAAGAGATTCATAGGTGAGTTGAGTCGATGAACTCCGTAATATTAATAGATATTACTCAATCACTTAGGTTTTCCACTCATGGATTTTTCTGCTTTACGTCGCGGGGCGATATCCGGTGCGCTGATGTTGGTGTTGTCTGGTTGTAGTTCAACCGTCCAAACGGATGATTTATTAACACATAAAATTAGCCATCCATTACAGGTGGAAAAATACCAAACCGCAGACTGGTATAAACCGAGTAAGCATGAACTGGACGCTTTGAGTATCATTCACCCTGATGGCTTTATCAGTAAGGGTGTGCGTTTAACCGTAGAAGGTAGCCAGAATACCGTGATCTATTTTGGTGGCTCACCATTTCGTGATGGCGAAAATGACGTTGATATCATGGGGCAGTTTGCCTTCTTAGGCTTGAACGTCATCATGTTTAAAAATCGCGGCATCGACAGTCACGGTACATGGCCTTCACTGACACAATTGAAGCAAGATGCCAAATCCGTGTTTGAGTACAGCAAGAAAAACTATAAGAATGAGTTTCTGATTGTACACGGTACGGCGATGAGCAGCTTCTTGGTAGCAGAAATCGCGAAAGAGCAGCAATTGAATGTGAATGCCGTGGTACTTGAAGGGGCCGTCACGACCGTTGAGGAACTGACAGCGGTTAAAAATCGCTTTCCGTGGTTACCGAAAAGTTGGTTACCCGAAGCCTTTAAGCACAACGTGTCGATGTCAGATTCATTGGAGCAGCTTGATAACTATGAATTGCTGACAGCCTTTGATGGCCCAGTGCTGTTATTAGCCGCAGAAGACGATGACATGGTGCCGGTTGAGTTACCTCAGAATCTGTATAACGCGTTGCCGGGTATTAAAAAGTCGCTGACCGTGGTTCCAAATGCGGATGAAAA
This sequence comes from Photobacterium sp. 270122K, assembly GCF_059941365.1. NCBI lineage: Bacteria > Pseudomonadati > Pseudomonadota > Gammaproteobacteria > Vibrionales > Vibrionaceae > Photobacterium > Photobacterium sp. 270122K. The sequence continues at coordinate 21,776 of NZ_JBPOEN010000018.1, read as the reverse complement.
TGATCTTTTATTGCATGATGACTCTTTAGCGGCTTACACCATGTTTGTGCGCAAATATGGATGGGAAGAATAAGTCGCAATAACCCCCTCGGTAAATGCTGATTTTTATACCTCTCTTCAATAAAAAGGCGGAATTTGTCCGCTTTTTTATTACCTGAAAGCCCCTTGGTTATATCAAACCGATAAACCGCCTTCCTTCCGTTATAACTAAACTCTCTGTCATAGAGAGAAAGCGAATTTCTGACGCTGTGCATTTCGTTAATAATCATAAGAAGCAGAAAGAAAAACGAGAAGAAAGCGTTCAATCAGGGGGGAGGAATACGTATGTTGTTATGGATAGCGATTGTGATCAGTATGCTGGTGGCATCATTGATGACATCGGGGATCACGAGTGCAATTTTAGATTTTACCGCCTTTTTGATTCTCTTGATCGTTGGCGTGCGCCGCGCGACCGGACAACCGGTTTCACCGTCATGCAATGCGTCTGATTCTACGAAATATAAACTGTAATCCTGCCTCGTGCATTGTCATTTCCCGAAATAGCAGAACCAGAAATAAAAGAAACCAGGCACTTGGCCTGGTTTCTTTATTTACGCTATGGTCTGGTTAGCTCTGCCACAAAATATAGGCGAGCGACCCCCCACCAATACTGAACCACAGCAGTACACCTAAGAGTAATGGTTGAAAACCGGCTGCCCGCATTTTCTGGATGGTGATCCCTGAACCGATCAGGAACAAGCACACCACCAACAGACGTTTAGATGCCGCAAAGACCATGTCATAGAACAGCTGTAGATCAGGCAAGAAGTGTGCAATCAAAATAGCCACGCAGTAAAAAAGAATAAAAAATGGAACGCTGATTTTCTTGTTATCGCCTTTAAACAAGACGGCACTCAAAAAGGCAATGGGGATGATCCACAGCGCACGTGCCAGTTTCAGGGTTGTCGCTGTTTTTAACGCTTCGTCACCGTAAGCACCCGCGGCACCCACCACGGAAGAGGTATCATGAATGGCAATCGCCGCCCACGTGCCAAAAGCGTGTTGGCTCATTTCAAAAAAGTGGCCGATGATCGGGAACACAAATAACGCGATTGCATTCAGCACAAATACCGTCCCCAGCGCAATAGACGTTTGATCATCACGGGCATTGATTGCCGGTGCAACGGCCGCAATGGCGCTGCCGCCACAAATCGCGGTGCCAGAGGCGATCAGGTGACCGGTTTTTTGCTCAATCTTCAATAGTCGCGTTAATACAAAGCCCAGTATTAAGGTGCAGAAGATGGACGCGACGATCAACCCAAAGCCTTCTTTGCTGGCGCTGATGGCTTGATCTAAATGGATCCCAAACCCTAACCCGATAATGGAATAGGAGAGCAGCTTTTTCGTTAAGGCGGCCAGATTAAACTGGGTAGGAACAAGCCCGAGCGTGGCAAGGCTGAATCCCATCACTAAAGCAATTGGTGAGCTGATAAAGGGTAATAAACAAAGGAGTGCAACGCCGTAAAACAACCAATCGGTTTTCCGCGCAGGGTGGAAAAGTTGGTTAAAAAGAGAATGTCGTGTCGTCATCGTGTCATCAGTAGACAAAAGGGAAAGAAAAGGAACGCAATTATAAGGCCAATGATAGTTAAGTCAGAGTTGAATAAATTGATGCTAGGGTTAAAAAAATCTGAACATAATCAAAGCAGAGCAGAATGAACGCTGAACGGGGCTAGCGGGGGATTTGAATGTCGGCGAAGAGGCATGCAGGCTAGAAATCCCGCCTTGTTATTTCCTCACCCATTTTCCGGAAGGGTCTTGATAGTAATGGCCACGGGCGGTCCGTTCTACCGCTTTTTTATAGGCAAGATGGCCGACTTCTCTCACGCTCAGCCCATGAGACACCGCGATTTGTTTGAACTTGGCATTGCGACGTTGATTCACGTCAGCGACTAACGCCCGCACGGTTTGAGAGGGCGTGGCGGTAATCGGAGCAATCAAGCCGGTGCTGGCTTCACCCACCAAGCCTTGGCTTTTAGCTTGTTGGAGATCAAGCGCAAACGCGCTGCAAGACATGAACACGGCAATGAAAAAGAGCAGTAATCGTTTCATGGCAAACTCCTTGCCCAGTTAGAAGACGTCATCGTCACTGAATAACTCGTCAATTTCCTTATCAACTTTGATTCGAATCTCATGTTCTATTTTTATATTCAAGTTTACTTCAATCGGTTTATCCGAGGCAGTGACCTGAACCGTTGGTGTACACCCCAATAAATTGCTACAGAGCAGAAGCAGTAACAGCCAGAGCACCGGCAGGTACGCCGTGAGGTAAGTCGGTATGTAAGACAGCTTAAGTTGAATATCCATGAGCTACAACCTTCAATGAGCACGCCATGCGCAGACAACAGGTGCATTACACCCAGTGATCAGCATGTCCATACCCAGCGATATCGTTATCATTGTCAAATACAAGCGCAAAATGCTACTCATCCACACCCATCTGCTTTAAAAACAACGCTTCCAGCTTTGATGAATCTATCATGTTCAAGGTTTTTATAAGTGCTGGAATATTTTCTTGGAGACTCAGGTTGACGTTGACTTGCCGACCCGCGAGTACATCAGGATTGTGCCCTTTAAATGCGGCCTTCGTCCTCATTTCTCCTTCTTTAGAGTAGTCTAGATGAACCGACAGCGTGCGGTAGTTATAATTTTTGAGAATCTTTCCCACAACCAGTAAGTTCTGTTCACCCGCAGCTTCAATGTTTTTGGCGATAGCCGACTCTTCTTTGTATTTTACTATGCCCCCCGGATAACGGGCATGGAGCGTACCGCGTTCGATCACCGGTTTTCCATCCTGAAACGACAAGGGGAGCTGCCCATCCACAATCCCGGTCATCACAATATCGTTCGCCTCAAGTGAGGCGATCAATTGGTCGAGGTGTATCCCTTGCACGATCACGGGCACCGAAGGGATATTCATGATGCTGTCACTGCTAACATCGTGCAGACTCACGCTGCCTCCGAGCATGTAGGCATTTGCACGGTATAAGCGATACGCCGAACGAGACGTATCGAACGAGAGGTTGGCATACAGGTTCTCCAAGAGGATCCCTGCATGCAGATAGCCCACTTTTAGCCCGATGGGTTGCAGGGAACGCATGCCTTGTGGCGTCACCTCACTGGTCATCGCCAGATTCAGATCCGCAAAGTGCACGTTATCCACATAGCCGCTCAAATTGTGGGTAAACACCCCGAACCGCACTTGCCAATTGGGCTTGGCAGACGGGCGATACTGAATGCGCGCATCAAAACTGATCTTGCCAGCATGCAGGTCATAATTTACCGGTAGATGCGGTAAGTAGAATTTCTTCAGCGATTGCTTGGTCGAAAAGTGAATCTCATTACGGTGTAACGTTATGTCGGCGTTGTTGCGCTGCCAATTGTAGCGGGCGCTGAAGTGCAGTAAGTCGGTACGCGGTCTATGTGTGCTACTACTCGTACTATTACCGGACCTAGTCCGCGCTGAATCAGTATGACGATGCCCCTTATAGCGGTGACTAAACAGCGTGCCATCCAGAACCACGTGGTGGTGATTCAGTGTGGCATTCCCTTCAGTCTGCAAGGTGGGTAAACGTTGTTTGTTTTGAGAGAGCGTCAGTTTGATGTGGTACGCACTGTGCAGGGTAAATGAGCCGGTGTGAGATCGGGGGAGAGTGAACAGTATATCCGACAAGGTCAGAGCAAGTTGCCCCGTATAGTGCTGCACGGGAAGCTGTGCGTTTGTGGTCGTGCGACGAATGGCTTGAATCTGCTTGTCTGAGTCATCGTCATCACTGATCACTTGTTTAGCCGATAACATTGCTTTAATGGCCAGTGGCTGGTGGGCCAATGTGACGGAGACGTTGGCTTGCTTAGGCTTTGCATCGGTCAGCACCGACAATTGCAGCTGTTTAGCATCAATCTGGATGTTATCTGCTTTGGCTTCTACCCAGCGTCCCCCTTGTTGGATTTGCGCCTTTTCAATCTGTAAGCGGGTATTGTGCCATTCAGTATACAGCCCTTGTGGCGTCCAATGGCCTTTCAAGGTGGTATCAAGCGTGATGTTGTCTAATGACGCGCTAGGACTTGGATAGAGGGCTCGTACTTGCCCGTGAATTGCGGATTCTAAATGACACTCTGGTGGTTTGTGGTTGTCGGCGGCTTTTATCGGCATTGCTATTGCCATGGGTATCGGCATATTACAGTGCAATGCTGTGATGTTGATGCCTAGCTGGTTATCGACGTGGTCAGCGGTTTGCGTGCCGGTCTGGGAGGGCAACGTGGAGACGGTGAAGGCTTCAGGTGCTGGTTTCAAGTTAATCGTGAGTCGCCCTTGCTGGGCTTGAACGTGATGGGCTTGAACGTGATCTTGTTGATAATGTACGGTAAAGGCCAAAGTGCGATCGGTCTTGATAGCAAACCGAGACGGTGTGTTAGATTGGCCTTGAGCGTTGGCTTGGTTTTGAGTGCGGTCTGACAGGGAGCGGCTAAATAATCGTTCAGGCAGCAATTGTGACGGAAGGTGTAGCTGCATATGGGCGGGCAGGGTCAATTGAAGCGTATACCGGGCTTCTTTAATGGTGGTGTTTTCTGTCTTATTGGTATGGGCTGTGCCATTGCCATTGCCATTGCCATTGCCATTGCCATTACGGCGGACGGGGGTATCGATGCGAACAGCCGTTTGTGTCGCTGTCAGCGAGATGGGGGCATTGAGGATCACATTCGGCATCGCTGCGAGTTGAAACTTATCGGTAATGTCTTTGGTTTGTTTAATGTCCGCGTTGCATGACAGCTGTTTCGGCAACGGGCTGGTAAAACTGACCTCCGCCTCACAGTGCACCGTATTACCCTTCGGGCCGGTTGCTGATCCCGCAACATGCGCGTGTACGGCATCACGGTGTTTCACTAGTACGTTAATGCGATAGGGATTGGGCCACAACGCGTTGCCTTTGATGTGTAAGCGCGCCTTACGGTCGGGCTTGTTCATGCGAAAATGCGGCGTTTCAATTACCACCTTGGATTGCAGCAATAAGTGCCCATAAGTGAATTGCGCGATTTTGACTTTCCGCAGCGGAAGTTGTGCAAGGTGCGCAATGGTTTGGCCAAGATGCATCCCTTGATGGCGGGCATCCGGTGTTTCGATGAAGGTCGGCAGGTGCATAGGTTGATCCAGCACCAGTGATTTAGCTGTGATCTTCATGGTTGCGATGGGTTGCTTGATATTCATCCGTAGCGTTATATCTTCGCCATATTGTGCAAAACCACGGATAACGGTCGGCCATTGCGGCTCAATGCGCGTGAGGTGAACGACAAGTGGCGTGTCATGCGCCTGCCAACTGAGTGAAAATTGTCCGGTTTGTACGGCAATCGGATACCGGTTGTGTGCAGTATCTTGCGGAAAGAACAGATCAAGTTGCCCCCCTTTGGTCGTCCCTGTCAGTGTCACGAAGGGATCGGTTGTCAGCACCAGGTCAACATCATTCAGGATCTGGTCATAGTGCGGCTCGCTTTGCTTAGTTTCATTTTGCTCAGTTTCATTTTGTCCTGATAGGCGCAGCGCTATCTGTTGGCTATGCCCATTTAAGACATAGGGCGCATTCAGGTTAATTAGCCTTATCGAAGCGTCCGTGAGGGTTATAGATGCCACGTTAACGGGATCAAGCGTCTGATTAAGCGAAGGCGGCAACTGGATCTCAACACTTGGTGCATGTAATTGCCATGCCGCGCCGGAGATCGCGGAATTTTTGTCGATGGCACGCGTTAGCGACAGCTCATGTAAGGTAACGGTGTAATCATGAAGGGAGAAAGAAAGCGTCTGAATGTGAGACTGTTTGCCCAGTGAAACGCCAGACAGGGCATGAAGTTGTATCCCCATGGCGGCGAGCCAAAACGGCAAAACAATGACGGGAACCAGACAGATCACGACCATCAAAATGAGCGCATAGGCCATCATCCGGCGTTTTGGCTTACGACGGGGTTGCTTTATTGAAGGATTATCGGGTGTAGACGCTACGTTTTTATCTGTTGAGTCACTGTCCATGCATAACCGATAAGGCATTAAAAATAAGTCGGTATTTATCTTTAAGCATAATCGTTAGTGACTGAAAGCGGCAAAAAAAGGCCGGATTGCGACAGGACATAGTAAAATGTACGCGATCCGGCAGATTCCATGTGGGTTAGATCTTGTTATAAGAATTCAGATTTATAAGGGTATCAGTTCGAACGGGTAGATCGTTTAGGTGGCGCGTTTTACGGTATCACTTAACCGGCTAATGCCGGATCACGGGCTAGTGCATGTTGTGCATCCAGCGGTGAATAGGGGTGTGTAATGTGCTGTTGGTTTTCATGATTGAGTTGCACCATGGCATTACGTAACGCGGCATGTGCCACATCCACTTGATTCGTTTCTAATGCTTGCATGGCACGGAGCAGTTCTCGTTGGATACCGTTGATTTGCTTCGTGGCATGTTCGAGTTCAATGGCTTCAATTGAGGCGATTTTTGTCACGCGCTGCATTGATACTTGATTCGGCGCCACGCCGTGAGTGGCCATCAGTTGCGACGTGCACTGTTTGATATACGTCATGGTCTGCGTGAGTGACTGCGAAAGGTGTTCCATTTAACATTCCTTATTGCAACTTCTTACGTACAGCGTACTCACTGCAACGTGAAGCCTTCCATGGGTAAGATGAACATTCAACACGTCACCGATAACCGTCGCTATGTTGATGTTGTAAGGTATATTCTGGCTGTTTCAGCGCTTATGCTATGAATCTAGTGGAATGTCTAAAACGGAATATTGGCATAGATCAATTTCCCGTGAATCTTTTTGTTCACTAGCCATAACGTAGTCATTAATATGATTAAGTTATCATGTTGGTGTGAAAATCCTCGGGGTAGTACAAGAGATTGTGAATATAAATTCTGTAGCGTGAATAAGACGTGTTATGACGAATTAATGTGTCTTTTGGTGAGGATTCGAGGTTCACGCAATGTTTGAACCACTTTTTGCTGATTTAGCATAGTTTTTCGTTATCATTGAACGGTTAACGCCGAATGCAGTTAGGAGAATACGTGAATAAGTTACTGTCTTTCGAAGCCCTGTTGGTGCTGGATGCCATAGAACGTCGAGGCAGTTTTGCCGCTGCCGCCGAGGAATTGGGCAGAGCCCCGTCATCATTAAGTTATCAGGTGCAAAAGCTGGAACAAGATTTGGATTTGGTGATTTTTGACAGGTCTGGGCATCGCGCCGTCTTTACTAAAGCTGGACAGTTATTGCTGCAACGCGGACGTGCCTTATTGGCCGCAGCCGATGAAATGGTGGCAGATGCCAGTGCACTGGCACATGGTTGGGAATTGGAATTAACCATTGCTTACGATAGCCTGATCACGCTTGATCGTTTATTGCCGCTGGTGGAATCGTTGGCGAAACAAAGTAAAACCAAACTAAAATTAAAAGAAGAAGCTTTAGCCGGTACCTGGGAAGCGTTGGCACAAGATAGGGCGGATATCATTCTGGCTTCTTCTCAAACACTGTCGCAGCAAGATGTTAAAATCCAGCCTATTGGTCACGTTGATGTGGTTTGGGTTGCCCATCCTTCTCATCCTATCCATCAAGAAGCCAATCCACTTGAACCGGCAACACGTAAACAATATCGCAGTATTGCTGTGGCAGATACCGCCCGCAGTTTACCGCCGATCACGCATAATATTCTTGATGATCAACCGCTACTGACGTTATCGAGTATGCACGACAAGCTGGTGGCCTTGAAAGCCGGTTTGGGTGTCGCGACCTTACCTTATGCTTATGCGAAAAGCGCGATTGATCAAGGGGAACTGGCAATCATTGGTGAACAACCGGCCAATGAGGTAGAGATCGTGATGGCGTGGCATCGTGGACAAATGGGGAAAGCGAAAACTTGGTGTATTAAGCAATTGCCAATGCTATGGAAAAATAGTGATATTCGGCTGGGGGAGTAAATCAACGTGGCGAGAGTGTGAGTCCGTCTCGTTAGATTGCATCGTTATCAGGCGCCAACGGTGAATCGGCCCCTGATAACGGGATTGCAAAGGGTAAACTGAAAGCGCACGTTGTCTCGGCTGCATTGTTTCTATCGTATTGACTCGATTGAATTGTCCCGGACAGTGCAACGGCGAATACAGCGAGGCCTAATTCATGTCCCAGTCACAGCCGTGCGTACACTTTACGCATATGTGGGTCTGCTGACTCATCGCTGTGACGATAGCCTGGGGGATCATTCGCGAACACGTTATCATCGACGCATAGCGCTGATATTTCTTCAATACGGCAAACATCCCACGCCTGTGCTGATGGCACAAAGCTGTCTTCCGCTTGATAGCAACGCAATACGATATCCCCTTGTTCAGACTCGCCAATCGCGACCGGATGCGCAATTCGACTGACTCCGTTGTAGTTAAAGTGTATCTCTCTACGTCCATTAATTGCGGCAATAAGCGCTTTAATCATGATGATTCCCTATCAATTAAAAATATTTGGCCGAATCATAATATATTGCGCTTAAAAGAAGTGAGATCTATTGCATAGAAGTTACAACTCATGCGTTGATGTCTGTGTCGATTGCAAGGGCAGCAGCATCTCTACAACGCCATCTTCCATTTGAATATCAATCTGAAAGCCGACTTTTTGCGCTAACATGATCATGCCGCGATTAGCGGGCATCGTCATACCGGTCATGTATTTCAAGCCCGTCTTTTGACAATAGTGAATGATCTTGTTCATTAAAATACTGCCCAGCCCGATCCCTTTAAGATCGGAGCGCACTAAAATCGCAAACTCCGCTTCGGTATTATCCGGATCAGACAACGCGCGCGTGACGCCGATGATCGACGGCACGGATTGGCCTTGATCGTCAAGGATCGTCTCAACGGCGACAAACGCCATCTCACGGTCATAATCAATCTGGGTTAAATTCGCTAACGCTTCATGATTCAACTCGCCGACATCTGAAAAGAAACGCTTATAGAGATCATCGACGGAGACATGGGAAATGAAATCCGCATGCAGCGGTTCATCTTCCGGCAGGATAGGTCGCAGCAAGATTTCACGGCCATCTTTTAGCGTCACGTGTTCTTCAAACTCCTTCGGGTAAGGACGAATGGCTAAACGCGCGGCTTTGTTCCCTTTAAATGCTTGAATGGTCATTGACGCGTCAATCACGGTCATATCATCGCCAGAGGCCAGCAAAGGATGAATATCAAAGGTTTTGATTTCGGGGCAATCAATGATCAGCTGTGACATTTTGACTAATAGCTTACATAACGCGTGTATATCGAGTCCTTCAGGACGATTTCGCTGGTGGATTTTGCCGGTTTTGATGGCGTTGATCACCATGTAGCGCGCTAGCGCCATATTTAAAGGCGGAATGGCAACCGCGGCATCTTTATGAATGGTCCATTCTGCGGTGTCTTCGCCGAGTAAGATCACGGGGCCGAAAATGGCATCGTGATGAACGGAAATCCGTAGCTCCTGTGCGCCGGTCCGTTTGGCCATGCGTTGAACCAGTAGGCCATCCACTTTTGCCCCTGGGTATTCCAGCGATACGCGATCTAAAATGGCTTGTGCGCTGTTGGCCACTTCGTCGGCACTGCGCAGGTGCAGCATAACTCCATGTACTTCGGATTTATGTGGAATGTCTGGCGAACGCAATTTAACGGCTACGGGATAGCCAATTTGGTTGGCAATGTGTGCCGCTTCGGCAGGATCACTGGCTATCCAAGTGGGCAAGGTCGTGAAGCCATAGCTTTCCAGCACCGGACGCATTTCATGGGTTTCTAGCTGGTGGATCCCCTGCGCCAGCAAATGATTAAGGATGTCATGCACATGGCGTGGATTGGCTTGGATTTCGCCAAAAGACACCGGTGTTTCCATTAACTGCTTCTGGTTACGGCGGTACTCGACCAAATGCATGAACGCAGAGACCGCACTTTCCGGAGTACGATAAGCGGGATAGCCCGCTTCGGTGAAAATTTTACGTGACTGAATCGCCTCGTCCTCGCCCGCCCAGTTGGTCAAAATATTGAATTTTCGGCTACGGGGGTGCTGCTTAATGACTTCCGTTAGTCGTTGTGCAGTCGCGTTGCCGGGCGCAATGGCTGACGGCGAGTGCATGATCAATAAGGCGTCGAAATCATCGCTGTCGAGCAATATCTTGACCGCTTGCTCGTAACGCTGAATGTCCGCATCCCCAATGATGTCGATAGGGTTTGCTTGTGACCAACATGACGGCAAAACGGCCGACAGTTTGGCGAGGGTATCCACGCTGAGTGTCGCCAGTTTGCCACCGCGATCCGATAACGCATCCACGGCCATGATCGCAGGGCCACCGCCGTTGGTTAAAATGGCTAAACGTTCACCGCGTAACGGCACAGAATGTGCCAGTGTTTCCACTGCCGCAAACAGTTCGTGAGTATTGTTTACGCGTAACATCCCTGAACGGCGAATGGCAGCATCGTACACCGCATCTAATCCCGCAGGGCCACCGGTGTGCAGCATGGCGGCGGCGCTGCCAGGTTGTGTACGGCCACTTTTTACCACCAAAATACGGCGGTTTCGTGCGGCGGCGCGTGCGGCAGACATAAAGCGGCGCGCATCTTTTACGGAATCGATATACAGCAGAATGGCTTCGGTTTTGCTGTCTCGGCACAGCGTATCCAGCAGTTCTGCAAAGTTGATGTCACAGGCATCCCCAATAGATAAGAAAGTGGAAAAACCAATGCTTTTGTTTTTTGCCCAATCGAGAATGGTGGTGCATACAGCCGCAGACTGGGAGATAAAAGCGATATTGCCTTTATTGGCGGCAATCGGTGAGAACGAGGCATTCAAGTTAAGCCAAGGCAGAATCAAGCCCATGCTATTGGGGCCGACAATGCGCATGTTATAGCGTTGCGCCATAGCAAACAGGCGATCTTCTTCTGTGCTGCCATCCTCATGAATAATCTGGGTCATGCCGGCGGCCAATATGATCGCGACTTTTACGCCTTTCTTGCCCAGTTGTTCAATGATGTCGACATTGCGTGAGGCATGGGTACACACAATGGCCAAATCCGGCACCCGCGGTAGGCTATCAATGGTGGGATAGGCGAGCACACCAGCAACGGCATCATACTTAGGGGTAACGGGCATAATGGGTCCACGGAAAGAACCGGATAACAAATTTCTGATCACCACATTTCCCGCACGCGACGGATTATCAGAGGCGCCAATCACAGTGATCGATTGCGGTTTGAGCAGTTTATCTAATCCTTCCATGGCACAACTCTCTTATTTGGTTGGCAAGTAGCCAACGCGAAAATGTGGATTAAAGATGAGTGTAACGAAACGGTTAGCGGGTGTCTGACTGGGGTGCGGGAGGTGTGATCAACGGCAAGGTATCCTGACCAGAATGAGAAAGTGCTGATTGAGGTGCTGATTGTGTTGTTGATTGAGGGGGCGTTTTAATCAGGATGGCATCTGTGGGTAGATACGTTAACGTCCGTGTTAACGTCCAGGTCAACGTCATTGAATCAAATCAATGAAGCATATGGTTTAAATCTGATAGCGGGATTTATCGCCAATATCGTAATGCAGTGGCATGCGCCATTTAGAGAAGGCGGCCACCGCCAGTAAAATCGCCCCCGTCATGCTGAATGCAATACTGATTTGATCTTGCCCGAATACGGTACAGAACCAAAAGCCTGCTAGCGCCAAGGGTGTCAGTAATAACGCTTTAATTTGGAAACAAAAATACTCTTTAATCGATAAAGCACTGAAAGCAAACAAGGCGGCGCCTAATGCCAGTGGTTGCCATAAACCCAGTAATTGCCACACCGTCGCAAATAAGGCGCTGCCTAAAATCAACCAGCGAAAGCGTTTATCGTAAATGTGGACCGTGGTGGTTGCCAGCAGGGCGGCAATCACTAAACCCAGTGTGGCAATGTGTTGTTCCCACGCCACGATAGACATGATACCAGCCGAGGCGGTAAGCGCAGAGCGGTAGAGAATGACGGTGAGTTTGTCTAATCCGTCAAGCTCACTCTGAATATGAGGATCGGCCATGAATAGCTCCATGAATGTAAATGTAGGGGGGTATTTTACGCGCTTTTGCTGTGACAGAGGACAGAGAGTTATTGATCTATCTTAAACTTAGGGTTGAATGGGTTAAAAACCAACGGCATTATGTGTGCAAAATTTATATGGCAGAGTCAAAATGAAAAAAATCGCCGTATTCGCTGCTGTAGCGATACTTTCCGGGTGTGCAACGGAATCTGGAAATACTGAATTGGTCACCTCTTCAGCACAAGAGCAATATCAAACAGAGCCCTCGTTTGTTTTTGAAAAAGATCCGTTAAAAGAAACGACCACGGTTGCTGTGGTGGAAGAGACGATTGTCACTGAATCAGTGGTGATTGATCCCGTTCAAGATAAAGAAACGGTGGTGATCACCGCGCCTACGGATGAAAAGCCCGTTATCTATAAATACGCGAAGAAGGCCGTTGACGGTTACACCATTCAGGTGTTGGCGGGGACGCACGACCGCGGTTTTAATCAATATGTAAAGCGTCTACCAGCCGAGCAACCGGTGTGGGTCAATGAAAAAAACCTGAACGGTTCCCCGTGGTACACCTTGCTGTTTGGTCAATATGAAAGCAAAGATGCCGCGCGCCAAGCATTGAAAGCGTTGCCACAAGAGATCAAAGATTTTGGTCCCTTCATTCGTGACTTACGCCAAATCAAAACCTCGCAGTATCCAAAACTGACGCAAGTGAACGGCTAACACCGATAGCGCAATTGTGCCTTCTGGTACCGATTCACTACCGGCGACGTATTGCTTGAATGGCGCTCGCGCCGTTACCGTGTCACGTAATGTAAGCAGCCCAAGGCTGCTTTTTTTGCCTTATTTATTTCTAAGTTTCTAGAAATACCTTTTTATCGCTTGATCATTTCAAGAGTTCTTGTAGTATTGAAATAACAGCGTAGTTACCTATACGGAATGTTTTAAAGATGAACAGCGATCAAGCGACACGTATTTTTGATTCACTTTCTTCCGGTGTTCGCCTCGATATTTGGCGTTTACTGGTAAAAGCCGGCCACGAAGGGCGCGTAGCGGGGGAAATGGCGACCGCGTTAGAGGTTGCCCCCAATGCACTTTCTTTCCATTTGAAAGCCATGTTGCATGCTGATTTGGTGTCGGTGGAACAACAAGGGAGATATCAGCGTTATCGCGCCAATATACCGATGATGATGGATTTGATCGGCTACATGACAGAAGCCTGCTGTGGCGATGATACCTCGGCAGCGTGCCATCCAAGCCAACTCATGCCGCGTTGCTAAAGGAACGTTTCGGTAAAACGATCGAGCAGCGCGATAACACGCATTAGAACCACAATAAAAATTCACAAAACAGAATGATAGAGAGGAGCTAACATGGGCATTTTTGAACGCTATCTCAGTGTATGGGTAGGCATCGGTATGGTACTTGGCCTTGCTGGCGGGGTCATGTTTCCAGAGGTATTTACGTTTTTAGGTGAACTGCAATACGCGCAAATCAACATGATGATCGCCGTACTGATTTGGCTGATGATCTACCCGATGATGATGCAAATTGACTTCGGCGCGATCAAGAAAATACATCAGCGCCCGAAAGGCATCGTGATCACGATTGTTGTGAACTGGTTGATAAAGCCGTTCACGATGGCGCTGTTGGCCGTTTTCTTTATTCGCTACCTGTTTGGCCCTTGGATCTCACCCTCATTGGGGGATGAATACATCGCCGGTATGATTTTGTTGGGGGTTGCACCGTGTACGGCAATGGTTTTTGTGTGGAGTCAGTTGACCAAAGGGGATGCGAACTACACCTTGGTACAAGTGGCCGTGAATGACCTGATCATGGTTGTGGCGTTTGCGCCGATTGCGGCTTTTCTGTTGGGCGTCACCGAAGTGATGGTGCCATGGGATACCTTGCTACTATCGGTCACCTTGTTTGTGGTTATTCCACTGGTCGCGGGTGTGTTAACCCGTATGTTGGTGAAAAACCGTGATGCCGATAAGCAGCAAGCCACGCTTGATCACTTATCAAAAAACATGAAGCCGCTTTCCATCATGGGCTTAGTGGGTACGGTGATCCTTTTATTCGGTTTCCAGGCTGAGAAAATCATCAGTAACCCTGTGGATATTGTGCTAATTGCCATCCCATTGTTGATTCAAACGTATCTGATTTTTGCCGTGACGTATATTTGGATGCGTAAATCGAAGCAGCCACACCGTGTTGCGGCTCCGGGAGCGATGATTGGTGCCTCGAATTTCTTTGAGTTAGCCGTGGCTGTTGCCATCAGTTTATTCGGTATTCATTCAGGTGCAGCATTAGCAACGGTTGTAGGGGTATTGGTTGAGGTGCCTGTTATGCTGTCTTTGGTGGCTTATGCAAACAAAACCAAGCATCAGTTTGCCGCTGAAACTGCATAATTATTTAATAAAGTCATAACAGCTGGCTTGCATTGTGGGTATGTGGTTGCTTTAATGAATCAATATTCACAATGTGAGCCTTTTGTTTAATGGGCCTTTCGCAAGGAAGAAAATACAGCCAGCGTATCGCGGAGGGTGAAAAATGCATTGCTGTTGGATAATTAGCCTTATTCGATCCTTTTAAACAAAAGATATCACTATTGAGTGAGATATAAGGTGCAATAGCGCCCTTTTTTTTATTACTATTAGGGCAGATTTATTTTGTCTCTTACGCGCCATTTTTGCTATCGGCAGTACCGGACAAAATTGCACCAGAATTCTGCTGGCTAGGTTGCCAGTAACGATAACAAGGGATGATAATGAGCTCAATCCACGTATTACTACTCTGTGGCGGCGGCAGCGCCGAACACGAAGTTTCTCTCGTTTCCGCAAACTACATTGAGCAAAAGCTCCAACAGATTGAAGACATCACCTACACCCGCATTGAAATGAAGGTCGATGGTTGGTTCAATGCTGACAACCAACCGTGTCAGCTGAACTTGGATCGCACGCTACAAGTGGGTGATGACAAGTTCACCGTTGATTACGTGATCCCATGTGTACACGGTTTCCCAGGTGAAACGGGCGATCTGCAATCATTCCTTGATATGGCAAAACTGCCGTACTTAGGTTGTGGTGCAGAAGCGAGCACCAATTGCTTCAACAAGATCACCACCAAGCTGTGGTTTGATGCGCTAGGTATCCCGAATACCCCGTATGTTTTCCTGAGCGAAAACACCGACGCTGCACACGAACAAGCAGAAGCGGCATTGGCTAAGTGGGGCATCGTCTTCATCAAAGCGGCTTGCCAAGGCTCTTCGGTTGGTTGTTACCGTGTCACGAACAAAGACGAATTGACCAAAGCGGTTAACGACGCATTCGGTTATTCCGATCAAGTGTTGATTGAAAAAGCGATTAAGCCACGTGAGCTTGAAATTGCCGCTTACCAGTACGGTGATGAATTGGTAATTACCAATCCGGGCGAAGTGACATGCCCAGACGATCAATTCTACACTTACGAAGAAAAATACAGCGCAGCCAGCCATTCCACGACGGTTGTTGAAGCAAGCAATGTGACAGAAGCGCAAGTGAATGCGATGCGTGAATACGCCCGCAAGGCCTTCGTACACATGAAGCTGAAAGACTTGTCGCGTATTGACTTCTTCTTGAGTGAAGACAATGAGATTCTGCTGAATGAAATCAATACCTTCCCAGGTATGACGCCGATTTCCATGTTCCCGAAAATGCTGGAACATCATGGCCACGATTTCAAAGCGTTCATTGAAAGCGCGATTAAAACCGCAGTAAAATAAACATCACGATAATGAGAAAACCGAGCCCGCCTCGGTTTTTTTTCATCCCAATAAAACAGAAGCGTTATACTGTGTATAGTTTGCTTCATTGTGTATCGACGGGGGTGTCAGTCGCATGAAAAATGGTAACGCACTGACCAATGAAGAGAAGCAACAACGCTTTAAACAGTTACAAAGTCGCAATTACATTGCCAGTATGCGACTGGAGGGGATTCATTGGGTAGAGGCCACACCACAGCATAACCCCAAGAACCTATCGGAAGCGGAACAAATTGCAGAGTTGAAATCACACTATGCCCGATAAATACGATGTTCACCAAGATCCAGACTGTTATCCCGACAGTGATGTGTTAGTTAACCTGCTTGGCATCATGGATAACGCACAACTTGAAGCCGCAGAGCGAGATTTCACCCGTGTGCGTGCTGAACATTTTATCCCGCAATTTGATAACGTCACATTGGCGTATCTGCAAGACATTCATTTTACCTTGTTTCAAGATCTCTACCTTTGGGCAGGGAAACTTCGTCAGGTTGATATCACGAAAGGGCAAACCCGTTTCTGTCACTGGGCGAATATCGATAAAGAAAGCACCAAGCTATTAAACGCCCTCGCGGATGAAGGCCATTTACAGGGTTTACCGTTAGCGGATTTCATTCAACGTATCGCCCATTATTACTGTGAGGTGAACGTGATACACCCATTCCGCGAAGGCAACGGACGTGTACAGCGCATATTTTTTGAAGTATTGGCCATTAATGCCGGTTATGAAATCTGCTGGGAAGGCATTCATTTGCAAGAATGGGTTGATGCGAATCAAGCAGGCTATTTTGGTGATTTAGCGCCTTTGGAAGGATTGTTTTCCCGGATTACGGTGCCTATTGATCGTGAGAAGGGCTATGACGCACATTGGAATGATGCCCCCACGGAGTAAGAATTATCACGCACTAATGCACTATAATTAAATATCTGTAGGTGGAATAAAACCATCAATCCGCACCATTTAACAGGGCTACCACACAGACCGTTGATGAACGACTGACAAATAGCCCATAAATGCAGGAGGGGGAATTACTTTTCCCACGGTGTCGGTTTAATATATTTCGCCACTTCCTTCTCATGACGGTCTGTGTTCCCGACATATTGTGCAGGCATCGCAGGGCTTTTCCAACGGCCTTGTTCTTGAATCTCGATAATCGACAAACCCGCATCAGAGAGATCTTTTGCAGCGCCCACACGAGGGGATTGGCCGGAGAAAATGTCCGCTTTTGCCATGCCGAGTTCATCACTTGCGCGGCGGAAGACACGGTAAATAGAGGAGTGGTCAAGGGGATTGCTGCCTATGTTACCGTGGCGATCAATGCGGCGATAAACAAACCCCTCATGGATCATGCCGATAACTAGCCAACGTTGCAAAGCCTTTGATGCCACAGCACTGAGTGCAATGGTATTCGGTCCGACGATGATATCGATCAGCCCGTTCGGGTGCATAACCACATCGTCAATGGTGAGCGCCGCCAATTCACTGCGCTTGAGCATGGCTTCAAACATCACTGCCCAAATAGCCATGTCGCGGACATCTTTGGCTTTGGTTGAAAGGGCGTAGCTTTCGAGTAAGGTCTGTAAATGTTCATCTCGAAAAGCGGCAGCATTTTGTGCATCATCGTGTTTTTCAAATTGCTGTTTTTTCATCGCTAAACGGATTTCAGTTTTCGCACAAGGGTCAGGCAGAGCATGACAGCGGTGCACTAATGATACTGTGACAATGTAACGTTTTAGACTGGCCAGTTTTCGCGTCTCAGACATCTTTTCAATGTAACGGTGAACGGTTTCAGCATTAGCAGGCAAGGCGGGCACTTTACAGTCGGCGCAAAACGCGATAAATGCATTCCAATCATTCGTGAATGAAATCACCGTATTCTTGGCATATTGATGACGGGTTAACTCAGCCATTGAATCAAAAGACGGCAATGGTTTGTTGAAGTGTTCCAGACTGATATCACGGAGATATTCATCGTCTATTGGGGCAATCTTCTTCGTCATCTGTATTCCTAATGCATTATAATTTATTGTTTAGTTTAGCATAAACACTGACAGGTCAAATGAAAATGATAAAATTCGGGGGGCAATTAACAACTTTTTATGCCTTTTCACAGACAGACGGTGAAAATAATGATTAAATCATTAACAACAGGTCCTGAACAACAAGATACAAACAAGGTGTAGGATGAAAAAGAGGCTATTCCACAGAGGCCACCACATCGAGAACGTGACCAATACAGAAAACGGCTGGACAGCAGTGATTGAAGGGCGCTCAATTACGCATTCACTCTCGCTGGTTAAAAAAAGCATTGATTGGTGGTACGACATGAATACCTTCATGCCACCGGAAAAGTTGGTGACGACTGCCACGAAAAAAACACAACAACCACGGGTTATTGATTACAAAGGGTTCAAAATCCGCAATGACAGCGGTGAAGAGAATCAATGGTATGTCATGGCAGGAACACGCTTACTCAAAGGCAGTGCAGAAGCCATCAAAAAACATTTAGATGCCGCGCTAACGAAAACACGCAGATAATAAAAAACGCCAGGAAGGCGTTTTTTATGGTTACCACAAGCGAACCGCCTTAATCGGCATCATCTTCTTTGTCGACATCAACCAGATAATCACCGCTTAGCCAATTTCGGCCAATCAATAGCTTGTACTCTAACTTGCTGCGGTCACGCAGGTTCACGTTTACCGTTTTGTGTTCACCGTTCCAACCCAGATCCATCTTTACCGCGTAGCGGCGTTCAACACCTTGCGCGTTACGGATCTTACTTACTTTCACAATCTTGCCTTTGAACTTGGCTTCTTTGCCTTGCTCATTGTAAGACGTAAACTCAACCATATGACCAAGGTGATCACGCATATTCTCACTGTCGCTGTCTTCACCCAACACTTTGATGTCTTTAGCATGGATGGAGGTTGTCGCAGCGCCGGTATCGATACGCGCTAAGTAATCCATATCAAGTTCATACACCTTAATGGTTTCAACTTGACCGACAATCGATTTATCCCCATCGCAATCTGCCATCGCGACATTGATGTTAAATAGAGAAAGTAAAAACAGGGCAGGGATGAACAGTTTCTTCACGAAAACTCCTAGTCATCAGATTCAATGAAAACGCGAGACAGTATCTCAGCATCGCACTGAACGTTAGATGAATTACTGTGACATATCTAGAAATACTAGTTATTAATGAGAAAATTACGAATTTCCGCGCAACTTTTAACCGGCTCATTAAACACGTATCCCTGAAAGCCAACTTCTTTGGCCACTTGTATATTCAAGGCCTGATCGTCGATAAACAGCGATTGATCGGGCACGATTGAAAACCGCTCGACCATGATTTCAAAGATGGCCGTTTCCGGTTTGATCACCAGCTCTTTGCCTGAAACAAGGCCACCTTCAAACAGGGATTCAAGTTGATGCCGCTCATTCAAGTTTTCAAAGAAAGCGCTGCTCATGTTCGTTAAGTAGAACAGCTTAAAGCCGCGATCATTTAATTGATCAATCAAAGCCCGTGTTTCATCAATCATTATCAGGTTATCTAAGACATGATCGATAAAATCCTGCATGCGATTTTCGGTAAACTGCGTTCGGGCTGCGAACTTCGGGATGACTTCTGCCATCAACATGGTGCCACGGTCCAGCGACAACCAGTCAGGGTGTTGCAGCACTTCGCTGAGTAACAGTGCTTGTTCATCCGGCGAAGAGGTAAAACGTTTGACGATATTATTCGGTTGCCAATCAAACAATACCGCGCCAAAGTCAAATATCACGTTTCTAATCATGTGCGTTTCCGTTACAGTATTACTTATTAATAATTTTGGGTCAGGGAATCGGAAAATGAGACATTTGAAGAGCGTGCCTGACTCACAGATCCAAGAAAATTAACGAGATTTCTGCAATGAACGATAATAGCCGCTTAGTATTTTCAACAGAAACAGGCCGCATTAAAGAAGAAAAAGTCGCGCCGGCGCGTCCTCAAGGTGACGGCATTGTTCGCATTCAGCGTCAGACTAAAGGCCGTAAAGGCAAAGGCGTGTGCATCGTCACTGGTCTGGATATGGAAGACACCCAACTTAAACTGCTGGCCGCTGAACTGAAGAAAGTCTGCGGCTGCGGTGGTTCTGTAAAAGATGGCACAATTGAAATCCAAGGCGACAAGCGTGATGTCATCAAAGCAGCACTTGAGAAAAAAGGCCATACGGTGAAATTGGCGGGCGGCTAGCGCCCACTGCGCCTCATCGTTGATACAGCAAAAAGCCCGAATAATCTCGGGCTTTTTGTTATCTGAACAGTGTATAAAAGTAGGCTGGCACCGGGTTGTTACATGAATCAGAGAATATAACCACACTATGATTAACAAGTTTTCGTAAAAATTGAATCATGCAGGAACATTGATACGATGCTAGATAGGACAGTGTTATAATCAAAAGAGGATAAATGCTATGCAAAGGATTGCGGTGTTGCTATTTATGGTGTTCAACTTACTTGTCTGTACAGCAAGTTACGCCAGTCAGTCACGCACTCAGTTTCGTACAATTGATGCACCATCATTAGCTGATAATGTACTGAAAGCGCAAACCAAACAATCTCTCTACGTCTATTTACCTGCAAGTTACTTTACCTCTAATAAAAATTATCCTGTTGTCTACTATTTGCATGGTTTTCAAGGTGGGCCTTTTGAAGCACTGAATATTGCAGGAAAAAGGCTCGACGAGTACACCGTTAAAAATCAAATAAAAGAGATGATCATCGTTGGCGTCAATGGTGCAAACAAGTTTGGCGGGAGTTTTTATACCAACTCACCGGTAACCGGTAACTGGGAAGACTTTGTTACATCAGATGTCGTCACGTACGTCGATAATAATTTCAGAACTCTGGCTTCTGCAGAAAACAGAGGCATTGTCGGATTTTCGATGGGTGGATTTGCGGCTATCAATATTGCTTTCCTCCATCCTGATAAATTTCAACATCTATTCTCATTAAGCCCAGGACTATTTGATGCAAACGGCTTAACGAAAGCGGTTGCTCAATGGGGGGAGCAAAACTGGGCGCCGATTCTTGAAGCGTACGCAGCTGCATTTGCGCCTAATCCAAAAGGTACTGATGGCCGTTACTGGTATGACTGGGATCCAAAAAATCCTGCAGTTGTAAAAATGTGGGAGTCAGGCTTTGGGAACATTGATGAAAAAGTCGATGCCTACCTTCAGAAAAAAGAGAAGCTGTCTTCAATCTATGTAGAATACGGAAGTGAAGATACGTACCAGTGGATCCCAGAAGGAAGCAAATACCTCGTGGACACACTTAAAGCAAAAGGTGTAAAAGTCACGGCCCACGATCATGGAAGCGGTCACGTTTTAACATACCTTCAAGGTGAGCACATTATTCATTTTTTTGGTAACGCATTCTAATTGACCCGCAGCTCACCGCAGAGTTCATCACCGAGCTTATGGCTGGCTGCTGAATGTAAACAATGGCGCGTTTGAAATTCAAGGTGTGGAATAACGTGTGCGTGGAAAAGTCATTGACCGTCGATGATGAAAAACACCAAGCACGGTGTACAAACATCAGCGATTGGATTAAAGGAAAACAGTGAGTAATCCAAACGATGTCACACCAGTCTGTGTAATTAACTATTGGTATTGAAGCACCAGGCAAACTGACCATTTGCAGCCGGGCTAACATATCGATGTTAATTACCTATTTTATGGTAAATAGCCGCATACTGTTAAATGCAGCTCTCTTTAAATGTCATAAAAGCCAACCGATAGACGAGGGAAGTAGGTAAAGACTCAAACGTTAGGTAAACCCATGATAATCAACAATATCAGACATCCAATTTAACATAAGATAGATTATGCGCACCAAAGG
>NZ_JBPOEN010000017.1:0-81134 GCF_059941365.1 Photobacterium sp. 270122K | reverse complement strand
AACTGTGTTGTTCATTACCGAAGTAATGAACGAATTGACTGTGCCAAAATAACTTGCGTCATTTTGTATTGGTCACTCAGTATCATTGATAATTCTTTTGTTGACTATCATTTCACGAGTGCCCACACAGATTGCATGGTCAAATTGTTAAAGAACAATACTGACTTACGTTACCGGCTAGCGCCGCTGTCCGTGTCAGTGAGGTCGCATTATAGAGCGTTCGATCACATTGGCAAGGGGGTTTTGACAAAAAACCGGGATATCTAGATTGTTCGGACAAAAAACACACGAAGCCATCAAAATACACCCTTAAAGCTGTTTGAATTGCCCTGCAAAGTCACTGACTTTATCCCAATCGGTATATTCCACTTCTTTTGTGGTGTCTGTTTCCCCGCCTGTAATGCGCATAATCAACTGGATCATTACTCGGTCAAACCAACCGTAACGCGGATAACGCAGCGCACCCGCAAATACCGCCTGCAATGTTGGCTGCCACGGCGACTTCTTCAAGAACGTCTTCATATAGACGCTCGTTTCAGGGGTATTCTTGCCGGGTTTGCGAGCGGTGAGATTGACACAGAAAAAGGCTACTTTGTTTTGTTCGAGTTCTGGCAGATAACGATCGATAAAATGATAGAGCTTTTTATTGAGGTGCCCATAACGAATAGAGGCGCCTATCAGTACACGACTGTACTGACTGAAATTGATGGTCGGTGACGTATTCACATCCACCAGCTCACAACAATACTCAGCCCCAAGGGTGGTTTCGATGTGCTGCAAAATTTTAACGGTTTGTCCGTCACTGCTTGAATGCAGTAATAGTACCTTTTCCACGGGCTACTCCTTCTTTATATAACCAGCGACTTAATTGCGCCAAAACGTTGGGGTAAACAACACCAACAACGTAAACACTTCGAGACGCCCAAACAGCATCGCAATCACTAACACCCATTTCGCCGGATCATTGATTTCCCCGAAATGCACAGCCACTTCCCCCAAGCCAGGGCCGAGGTTGTTTAGGGTTGCTGCCACCGCGGAGAATGCGGTGAGTTCATCCAATCCCGTGGCGATCAGCGCCAGCATACAAACCACAAACACCAAGGCATAAGCGGAAAAGAAGCCCCACACGGCATCGACAACACGTTGTGGCAAGGCTTTATTCCCCACCTTAATGGTGTAAATCGCGCGCGGATGCACGAGGCGCTTCAGTTCTCGCACCCCTTGCAGCAACAGTAGCAACATACGGATCACTTTAATCCCGCCACCGGTCGACCCTGCACAGCCCCCCACAAACGAGGAAAACAACAATAGAACCGGTAAGAACAACGGCCACTCAGAAAATCCGGTAGTGGTAAAACCTGCTGTCGTCGAAATCGACACGGTTTGGAATAATGCCTGATCAAAAGCATCAAAATACGAATCATAAGAATGGTGCTTCAACAGCATGCCAAAACAGATCAGCATTAATATAAGCTGCGCCGCCAAAAATGCGCGAAACTCGGGATCGCGCCAATACGTCCGCAAATGAATACCGCCATTCGCAAAGGCGGCAAAGTGCAGTGAGAAATTACAGGCCGATATCAACAAGAACACCACTGTGATCATATTGATGGTAGGGCTGTTGAAATACCCCATACTGGCATCGTGAGTTGAGAAACCGCCAATCGCCACCGTCGAAAAGCTGTGAGAGATCGCATCAAATACCGACATACCCGCTAACCAAAAAGCCAATGCACAGCTAATGGTTAACGCGAGGTAGATATACCACAGCGCTTTGGCCGTCTCTGCAATACGCGGGGTCATTTTACTGTCTTTCACCGGCCCCGGAATTTCAGCGCGATAGAGCTGCATTCCCCCGATACCCAGTACCGGTAAGATGGCGACAGCCAACACGATGATCCCCATCCCGCCAAACCATTGCAGCAGCTGACGGTAAAACAAAATCGCTTTGGGTAAATGGTCTAGCCCGACAATCACCGTGGCCCCTGTTGTCGTGAGCGCAGAAAAGGATTCAAAAAAGGAGTCCGTCACCGACAAGTCAGGGTTTTCAGCCAAAATGAACGGCACCGCACCGGCACTGCCGATCACCGTCCAGAACAGCACCACAATTAAAAATCCGTCTCGGGCTTTTAATTCACGTCGATGGTGTCGATTAGGCGCCCAAAGTAGCGCACCGCCGGCGAACAGTAAGAAAAAAGTCACGACAAACGGAAAGCCAGCACCGTCGCGGTATAGTAATGCCACCAGCGC
Source organism: Photobacterium sp. 270122K (assembly GCF_059941365.1). Taxonomy (NCBI): domain Bacteria; kingdom Pseudomonadati; phylum Pseudomonadota; class Gammaproteobacteria; order Vibrionales; family Vibrionaceae; genus Photobacterium; species Photobacterium sp. 270122K. Next base: position 78,884 of record NZ_JBPOEN010000017.1, on the reverse strand, counting down.
GGGAGCCAACATGGTGACACTGAACAGGGCCAACAAGAGCCCAACGATTCTAATAATGGAACGAAATTGCATGGCCTTATTCGGCTCTCATCGTTAAAAATTCAACATAACGGATCACGGCGTCTCATCCTCACGCACGATCGCCACAATCTGCCCGCCACTGCGGTTCACCAACTTGGCACAGAATTCCGCCTCAACCCGGCGATCCAGTTCCACCACCATGGTTACCTGATGGCTGTATTCTGCACTCATTTGTTGACCGGCAAGTTCAGCCAGCAACGTCTCCACCAAAGACACTTGATTATACTCGCAGCATAATGCCAGTTCTGAAGTTATTATCTTTTCTTTGGTTTGCAGCACAGTTAGAGCCTGCTGCACCCCGCCACCGTAGGCTTTCACCAACCCACCGGTACCGAGCTTGATCCCCCCCGAATAACGGGTTACGACAGCGGTGATCTCGCCAATCCCCGATCCCGTGAGCTGCGCCAAGATCGGTTTGCCTGCCGTGCCCGATGGCTCGCCATCATCGCTGAAGCCCCATTGCATTGAATCTTCCGGCCGCCCGGCCACAAATGCCCAACAGTTATGGCGCGCATCGTGATGCTTCTCTTTGATCTGCTGAATAAAGGCTTTAGCCTGCTCCACCGATGGCGTATGCGCCAAGTAGGTAATAAAGCGGCTTTTCTTGATTTCTTCTTCACACTCCGCAGGCGCGGCGGGGATCACATAGGGATCGGCAGCTGTCATATCGCTCGGTTTCGCATCATCAAAAAAACATACAGCCGGACAGAATACCACATCCCTCCGCCTTCGCTGCCAGACTTCACTGCTGTAATGCATGCGGCTTCACACGGTAAAAATGCCCATTAAAAAGGGAAGCTTCTCAGCTTCCCTTATCTTTAGGCCATCTTGGTGCCGTGCTTTATCGCTTACTGCGGCAAATTCACACCACTGACCAACTCCAAACGGACATGGTCAACACGGCTATCTCCGTCTAATCCGTCAATCACAGGCAACAGGTTGTTACCGGCTTGCGCTTTGAATAACACAACATCTTGCGTGCTATAGACGATGTCCAGTTGGTTGTCTTGCGCGACCTGCTGGGCGCTGACACCTGCAGCTAAACGCACCAAAATTCCGCCACTCACTTCAACCGGTCCTTGACGAGAACCGGCTTGCAACAAGCGATCACCCACTTGCACACTCACATCGCCTCCTGCGGCGGGCAAGCCAAACGTACGGGCTGATCGCGCCTGTGTGGCGGGTGCTAATTTAGTGTATTGCTCACCGGCGATCTGGACATCACCCGCCGCAACCCATGCCGCTTGCACTGGCAATGACGGCAGATCCGACAACGCCGCTTGCGCCGACGTCACCGCACTGCCTGTCATCAAGACACTTCCTATCAATGTTGCATACATCATTGTCTTCATGATCACTTTTCCTCATGGCCAAAGAAACGAATATCCCACGACTTCAGGACACCATCCTGAGCATTATTGGGTAACCCGACAGGAAAGACATTCTGTGGGTCAAAGTAGGCAAACCATGTTTGCGCATCGCTATTGGTATCACGTACCACCAGCTGCCATTCCCCTTCAACCTCTTCACCGTAGAAATGGTGCGAGAGAAGAACCTGCTGATCAAAACCGGTCACTAAAGGCTCTAGCGATTGGCTCACTAACCCCGTACGCGGTGACAACAAGACGCTGCGCGTACCCGACGGGGAAACCAATTCAATCGCCAAATCGTTCAAACGTTGATGATCGATATTAAGCTTCACTTGAAGACTTTCCACCACAAAATCATCGTGAGTAGACACAAACGTCGAGCTCGCGCCTGCCAAAGTGGCATCAGGGATCACGACCTCTGCCGCTGTACTTGCCCACTCCGTAACCGTCAGGGGTGGTAATGGATCGTTATAATGCAACGCCATCATCACCGCACCATCGACATTGACGCGACCGAGGCCATAGAAGTTATGGAAATCATAACCGGCTGCATTCGTTTGCCATCCAGGGATCGCATCATAAGTCGCAGGGATACCTGACGCTTGGGTAAAGGTCAGCGGAACACCGGCATGATCTGGATCTGTTTTAGTGGCGGTAGACGCCAAGATATGACGTACATCGCGCCAGTTTAGTGCCGGGTTAGCTGACATCAGCAAAGCAATGGCGCCAGACGTATTCGGCGCCGCCGATGAGGTTCCGTTCATCGTGCCGTTGTAATCACACGTTGGATCCAATTCGGTGCCGCCGTGTAGCGCATTGCCCGTCGAGCCCGTCATGTTATAACCGGCCGCACAACCGCTTAAATCGGTCGTTACCATCGCGGGTGCATCCACCCCGTACTCGCCACCCGGCGCGGAAACAAACACGTTAGCCCCAACAGAGCTGTATGATGACAAGCCCCCGTCCGCATTCAACGCCGACACGGTCAAATTCCAATAGCTGGCATTGGTTGGGGTTAAGTTACTGTCTTGCATGGGTAGGCCGTCATTGGGTGGCCCCACACGGTTCGCGTCAAAGAAGTCACCCGGCAACACAAATGCCCCGCCGAAATTCGCCCCGAGCCAACCATAAAAATAGTTGTAGCTGTTACCGGCAGATTTAACGAAGAGGCTACCTCGTCCTTGGTGGGAGTCACGCGTGACGCCTTCATAGACTTGCTCTTCCAACGCCAGACTCGGGTTGGCTACCAAATCATAAGCCACCGGATAAATCGTCGAATACCCGTAGCTTTGGTTGAAGACGCGAGTATCTTGCGTATTGGCTGCTGCCCCGTGCGACATCAACCACCCTTCAACCGTTTGTGCTTTCAGCCAGTTGAACCCTTTTAAGCCGGCTTTCGGTGCCACACCGCGCCCGCCAATGGCATTCCAACCCACCGCGGCCGTTAACCCTGCGACAGCCGTACCGTGACTGTCACCGGGATCGTCTGGCGAAGGATCATTGTCATTATTGAGTATATCCCACGACCCCGGACGAATATTCGCCGCCAGATCGGGATGCCCAATTTCCAGCCCATCATCAATAATGGCCACGTTCACGCCCACGCCGTGGATCCCCAGAAGGTGTGTCAGCCACAAGTTCATGTCTTGTCCCGGTGTCCCCGCCGATTGAGAAAAGGCAGTTTGACCGGTATTACGCAGGTGCCATTGATGCGTAAACAACGGATCCCCAGGCGGGAGATCGGGCACCCAGCTGAGGTCAATATCAGTACCATGGACAGGCGCAGGCTTCATCAACACCGCCTGACCCGTCGCAGGCAAGAGGACGGCCGCCAATGCTGCTGCGGCGAATGTCAGCTTTGTCTTCATATCTATCGATCCTTCGATTGGATAATTCCCCGCAGCCCTATACTGCGGATAATCCATTTACAACCGCCATGTTAAAAAATACCAGCGAACAAGGTTAACAAGGCGTAATTTCTGGAAGCATTTCCCAGAAAATATAATCCATTGAAAAAGAGCACAAACTCCCTTCATTTACGGCGTGAATTGTGCGTTACCTCCAAAAAACACCCCACCAGACGTTAAATAAATGTTTAGCCTTGGTGTTGTAATCGTTGCATATCGGGTTCACACTGAAAGTAACCTTGCGACAGGTCAAACCAGTTAAATCACTGCCAGCGCAGACTGGCCCTCATGGAGATAGCCTATGATTTACCACGGTGACACCCTATCCGTCCGCGACCAAGGCAGTGGCATTGCCGAACTCCACTTCCATGCCCCCGGCACAATCAATAAGCTTGACCGCCATACCCTTCTTCATCTGGAACACGCATTACAGGCCATCGCCGCGTGGCCGGATCTCAAAGGCGTATTGCTGACGTCCGGCCACGCTGCATTCATTGTCGGAGCGGATATCAAAGAGTTCCTTGGCCTGTTCGCCTTACCGTCTGCGCAATTGTCCGCTTGGCTCGCCCACGCCAACCGTATTTTCAATCAACTGGAAGATCTCCCGGTACCCACTCTGTCCGCCATCAATGGCTATGCTTTGGGCGGCGGATGTGAGTGCGTCCTCGCTACCGATTTCCGCTTAGCGGATACCGAGGTTCGCATTGGCTTGCCCGAAACCAAACTCGGGATCATGCCCGGCTTTGGTGGCACCGTCCGTTTACCGCGGTTGATTGGGGCCGATCCTGCGATGGCTATCATCACTGCCGGTAAAGACAAAAATGCCACCGACGCGTTAGCCCTTGGCTTGATCGATGGCGTCGTCGCGCCGGAACATCTACATACTGCAGCGATGACCATGCTAAAAGAGGCCATTGACGGCGATCTTGACTGGCAACACCGTCGCACACAAAAGCAAGCGCCTCTCGGCCTCAATCACATTGAAGCCAGCATGAGCTTCACCACCGCCAATGCGATGGTTGCCACGCTCGCAGGCCCACATTACCCCGCGCCGGCTGCCGCCGTGAAAGCCATCGAAGCCGCTGCTCACTGTCACCGCGACGACGCACTGGCCATCGAAAACCAGTATTTCATCACCTTGGCCAACACCGATGCCGCCCAAGCGTTAGTGGGGATCTTTCTCAATGATCAGTACATCAAAGGGCAAGCCAAACAGGCCGCCAAGGCCGGGGGGAAGACTCAGCGCGCCATGGTACTGGGAGCTGGGATCATGGGCGGCGGCATTGCCTATCAGTCGGCGCGTAAACACGTCCCGGCGATCCTCAAAGATATTCAGCCCGTCGCACTGGATGTCGGCATGAAAGAAGCCGCGAAGTTACTTAACCAACAATTAGTCCGCGGGCGGATTGACGGCTTAGGCATGGCCACCGTCTTAGCCAACATTCATCCCACCTTGCATTACGCCGATGCCGACAGTGTAGACGTGGTGGTTGAAGCGGTCGTCGAAGATCCGGCCATCAAAACCCGCGTGTTGGCTGACGTTGAACGCCATGTCCGCGATGACACCGTGATCACCTCCAATACCTCTACCATCCCGATCACCGCGTTATCACATGCCCTGTCACGCCCCGAAAATTTTTGCGGCATGCACTTTTTCAATCCCGTGCACAAAATGCCTTTGGTGGAAATCATCCGCGGCCCCAAAACGTCAGCAGCCACCCTCAACCGTGTGGTCGCCTACGCTGCCCAAATGGGCAAATCCCCCATTGTGGTCAATGACTGCCCCGGCTTTTTCGTCAATCGGGTGCTCTTTCCTTACTTTGCTGGTTTTAACCTGCTACTGCGTGACGGGGCGGATTTCATCCACGTTGATCGGATCATGGAACACACGTTTGGTTGGCCGATGGGACCGGCTTATTTATTGGATGTGGTCGGCATCGACACCGCCCATCACGCACAAGATGTGATGGCCAACGGCTTTCCCGAGCGCATGGCTAAACCGGACAACAGCGCGATGGATGCGCTATTCCAAGCCCAGCGTTTTGGCCAGAAGAACGGCGGGGGTTTCTACGGCTATACCACCAATCGTAAAGGCAAACCCAAAAAGGCCATCGATCCCAGTGTGCATGCCCTGTTAGCGCCCACACTCGGTGATCCCCAGACCTTTGACGCCGAGGCCGTAACGGCACGCATGATGATCCCCATGATCAATGAAGTTGTGCGCTGCCTTGAAGAAGGGATTATTGCCAGCCCAGCCGAAGCCGACATGGCATTGGTGTACGGCCTCGGTTTCCCACCGTTTCGCGGCGGGCCATTCCGCTATCTCGATACCGTTGGCCTTGCCCAGTATGTCGCCTTGGCCGATCGCTATGCCCACCTCGGCGCGATCTATCACGTACCGGATGGATTACGTGATAAAGCCGCCCAAGGTGCGTGTTATTACCCCGCCCCGACGGCCACTGACTTAGGATGAGGATGCGCCCATGAAGCCTGTTGTAATTGTTGACTGTATTCGTACCCCCATGGGGCGCTCAAAAGGCGGTGCTTTTCGCCATGTGCGTGCCGATACCCTGTCAGCGCACTTGATGCGCGGCTTATTGCAGCGTAACCCTGACGTTGATCCCGCCCAGATTGAAGACATCTATTGGGGCTGCGTCCAACAAACTCTGGAGCAAGGGTTCAACATTGCCCGCAATGCCGCCTTGCTGGCAGGGATCCCCCATTCGGTCGCCGCCACCACAGTCAATCGCTTGTGTGGCTCCTCGATGCAAGCCCTGCATGATGCGGCACGCGCAATCATGGTAGGAGATGCTGAGATCTGTCTGGTGGGTGGCGTCGAACACATGGGTCACGTCCCCATGACCCATGGGGTCGATATTCACCCCGGCCTGTCAAAGTCTGTCGCACAAGCGGCAGGCATGATGGGGCTCACCGCCGAAATGCTGGCCCGTTTACATGGGATCAGCCGCACGCAACAAGATGCGTTTGCAGCCCAGTCCCACCAGCGTGCGCAGGCAGCAACCCAAGCCGGTTTATTTGAGGCTGAAATTTGGCCTACCGAAGGCCATGACAGTGAAGGCCGCCTGACCGTTTTTCATCACGATGAAGTTATTCGGCCGGAAACCACCATCGACACCCTCGCCACCTTGAAACCGGTGTTTGATCCCGCCCACGGCAGTGTGACGGCCGGTAATGCCTCGGCGTTATCTGATGGCGCCGCGGCCATGCTGATCATGAGTGAAGATCGGGCGCGCGCATTAGGGTTACCGATCCGAGCCCGCATCACCGCCATGGCCGTGGCGGGTTGCGATCCCTCCATCATGGGATACGGCCCAGTGCCGGCGGTAAACAAAGCCTTACAACGGGCAGGCCTGAACATGGAAGACATGGGAGTGGTTGAGATCAATGAAGCGTTTGCCGCGCAATCTTTACCGTGCCTGAAAGATTTGGGGTTGCTCGATGCCATCGATGACAAAGTCAACCTCCATGGCGGCGCCATTGCCTTGGGTCACCCTTTGGGCGCATCGGGGGCGAGGATCTGCACGACACTGATCAATCTGATGGCACAACGTGATGTCCGTTATGGTTTGGCGACACTCTGCATTGGTCTGGGCCAAGGGATCGCCACCGTGTTTGAGCGGGTCGACTAACCGTCTTACACGCGATCATTCCAACCTGCCGCCGATAATCTTGTGGGCGGCTTTTCCTTGTCCTCTCATTCTCTGGCTATCTTGTTGTGTTTTCTCTTTTTTATGCCATCCAAATGCATGTAGATCATAAAGTAAATGCTTATTATTCATTTTATTCATAGTTATTTAACGACTACACTCATAGGCAATTTCATCCGCTTGTGAATTCGGAGCATCCCATGTTTAAGGCACTGGTACTAAACCAAGAAGATAAAAAAACCCTCGTTTCTATCGAGCAACTTGATGAGAGCCAACTTCCTGAAGGCGATGTCCTGATCGACGTCGACTACTCTTCGCTAAACTACAAAGACGGTCTGGCAATCACAGGTAAAGGCCGCATCGTGCGTCAATTCCCAATGGTGCCAGGGATCGATTTGACCGGTACTGTGGTTGAATCTGCCGATGCCCGTTACACAGCGGGTGACAAAGTCGTACTGACAGGTTGGGGCGTGGGTGAAGGCCACTGGGGCGGCATGGCGGAAAGAGCACGCCTGAAAGCTGACTGGTTGGTGCCGCTACCGAGCAACCTTGATGGCAAACAAACCATGATGATCGGTACCGCCGGTATTACTGCCATGCTGTGTGTACAAGCATTGGTTGATGCGGGTATCAAGCCAGAATCCGGTGAAATCTTGGTGACCGGTGCAAGCGGCGGTGTCGGCTCAGTGGCGGTAACCCTACTGTCTCAACTCGGCTACAACGTAGTTGCGGTGACAGGCCGTATTGCTGAAAACGGCGAACTACTGAAGTCACTGGGTGCAACACGTGTGGTTGAACGCAGCGAATTTGCCGAACCGGCCCGTCCACTTGATAAGCAATTGTGGGCCGGTGCCATTGATACTGTCGGCAGTAACATGCTGGCGCGCGTATTGTCTCAGGTTGATTACGACGGCGCTGTTGCTATTTGTGGCTTGGCAGGCGGTTTTGATCTGCCGACAACCGTGATGCCTTTCATTCTGCGTAATGTGAAGTTGCTGGGTATTGATTCCGTGATGTGCCCATTTGAGAAGCGCCAAAAAGCGTGGCAACGCCTGGGCGAACTATTGCCAACCAGCTTCTTTGAACAAGCTTGTCGTGAAGTGGCACTCGAAGACGTGGCGGAATGCGCAGAGGCCATCACCAACGGCCAAATCACCGGCCGTGTCGTGATCAAACTGAAATAAGTGACACTGAATAAGAAATAAGGTTGCCCGGTGTGGCAACGTGACTACCTTGGCCAGCCTCGCGCTGGCCTTTTTTGTCCCTAGTCAAACCATCTCTCGGCGTGACGATAACCCACGCGTCAGATCAACCCTAACTCGTGTACCCGCTTATCAATCAGCTTGCCACACTCTTCTTTGATCAACTGACGCAGCCAGATCTGCGGCGCGGAATGCTCACAGCGAGGATGCCAAATCAACGAATAATCAAACGGCTTAAACTCAAACGGCAAAGGCTTCACCACCAAGTCATGTTTGTCCGCCACCAAGTAGGCTAAATCGGCAGGCACGGTAATGATCAGTGGCATGGTTTCAACAATCGCCAGCGCCGCTTCCAGATGATACGCACGCAGTGCCATCTTACGCGCCGGATAACCGCGCAGTGCGTCATCAATCAGGGCTTTTACGCCATCACTGATGGCAATCATGGCATGCGGATAGGTCAGGTAATCCTGCACCGTCAACTCTGCATCCGCCAGCGGGTGGTGCTTGGACAACATACAGAACACGCTCACGCGGCCCAAGTGATCGCTGCAGAGCGGCTCCACCGGGCCGGTCGGGCGACAAATCGCCATGTCACACCCGTCGGACGTCAACTGAGTCAGCATATGGTCGTGCTGCAACGGGGCAAACTCCAGCGAGATCGCCGGCGCTTCACTGTAGATACGGGGTAAAGCAAACGGCAAAATGGTCTGCATCGCATAGTCGGTGGTGGCAATCACAAACCGCTGCTGGCAGGCATGCGGCTGAAAATCATTGGGGGTCAGCAAGGTACGCATCGATTCGAGCGGTTCATTGAGCAACTCATTGAGCTCAAGGGCGCGTTCCGTCGGCAGCAAGCGTTGTCCCTGCCGCGTGAATAAGGGATCCCCGAGTAAATCGCGCAATCGGCCCAAAACCCGACTCATCGCCGACTGACTCAAATTGAGTCGCACCGCCGCTTTGCTGACACTGCCTTCTTCCAGCAACACTTTCAGTGCCACCAATAAGTTCAAATCCCGGCGATAGACTTCTTCGAGCTCCATAGCTAACCTTTTGTGATTCATTCTATGGCTATTATACGCAAGTCATCTCAAGATGCGCAGGTCAGCGAGGGGCTCATAAGGCGGGGAAGTCATAAAGCAGACAAAAAAATCCCGCTCTAACAGCGGGAGAAGCCCAAGAAACGGGATGTGGATAGCATCATCGATAACATCATCACACCACGTTAGCTTTCTTCTTCTTCGAGATCGGCCGTTTGCGTGAGCTCAAGCCATAAACCGAAGGCGGCAGCGATAAGACCACCGAGGGTGATCAGGCTGGTTTGTTCTGGTGCCCGCAGAATCAACGTACAAAACGTGATAAAGCACAGCACGGCATAAATTGTCAGGCGATCCATCTGAGTTAACATAATTCCTCCTAATCCATCAGAAGCCAACGTTAACGAGTTGTTAATTACGTTACACGTTTTACCCTTCTTTGCCAACCCTTATTGATTAATTCTTGGCCATCAGTATGATCACCTCTCTTCGCAATCACATGTAAAAATCAGTAAAAGTTATGACTGCACATTTTGAGAATCCCACCCATACACTCGACGCAGAAGGACTGCGCTGCCCAGAGCCGGTGATGATGGTGCGTAAAACGGTAAGGAAAATGACGGACGGCGAAACCTTACTGATCACCGCCGATGACCCGTCGACCACCCGTGATATCCCAAGCTTCTGTCGCTTTATGGATCACACCTTGGTCGCCACAGACACCGAGACCCTGCCTTATCGTTACTTGATCAAGAAAGGCCGAGACTAAAAAAGGCAGCTCAATGAGCTGCCTTTCGTTTATTCGGTATCAGTCGCGGTAACTGTTCTCGGTGCTCTCTCGCAATTGCCGCTGCGCTTTTTCCAGCTCATGGCGTAAATCACGCATTTCCTTTTTCATCGGCAGCACATAACGGATCCGCACCAGCGCATCGACGGACAGATATGTCATGACCAAGGCGCCCACCACCATCGGTGGCCACATCTCCGTCAGTACCATGCCCAGAATATTCAGTGCCAGTGCGAGATTAAACAGCCAAAACTGGCTCTTTGGTGATATTGCAAGAAAACGGTCCATAACCTCTCCTCAACAGCCTCTACCAGACTCACCCTCTTACCTTATCATGGCCATCTCTCCCGTGCCGCTGCGGGCTTCACACTTTATCCACGATGATCGCGTGAATGCCACTGCAAATAACGACACAGATAAAGCCAATAACACGCGAGCGGCACAGGTATGTTTCACATGAAACATACCCGTGATCAAACCTATGATGAAACCTGTGATGGGACCAACGCGCTGCCTTTACAGGCCAACACCGGCCGCAAATGCCAGTACCAAAAACAGCCCGGCAGTCACTTTACGGATCAGCGCCAAAGGCATTCGCTCGGCCGACAACTTGCCAATCAAGACCACTGGCACATTGGCCAGTAACATTCCGATCGTGGTACCCAATACCACCCATACCAACGCCTCATGGTAACGCGCCCCCAATACCGTGGTGGCCACTTGGGTTTTATCGCCGATCTCCGCCACGAAGAACGCAATAAAGCTGGCGATAAACGGGCCTCGACTGGAAATGGTTTCGTCATCATCGAGTTTATCGGGGATCAAAATCCAGCCAGCCATCGCAACGAAGCTGACCACCAAGACCCATTTAAGGACGTCTGGCGTCAGGTAATCAGCCACGACCACGCCGAGCCACGCGGCCAACGCATGGTTGGCAATGGTGGCAAAGAAAATCGCCAGAATAATAGGAACGGGTTTACGGTATCGGCTGGCCAGCAGCAAAGACAACAGTTGGGTTTTATCACCGATTTCCGCTAAGGCAACGGTGGTGATGGAGATAGCTAACACACTCACGACAGGCTCTTGGGGGCGAGGAAAAATCAACAACCACAGGCAAACGCGCACGCCCCACCCCGGTTCATGCTGGTTTACCAATGGTCTCGCCAAACTCACGTGTAGGGTTCAGTGTGAGTCACAAACGCCATGAAGATGTGCTTCAAATATGTTGACGTTTATCTTGTTGGGACAAGCGGCTACTCCCCAAAGGAGGCGCAATTGTAACCACCGTGTACAACAGGATCAAGACCCGTCGCACAATGACAGGATCAAAAAAGGGGCAAACAGCCCCCTTCTTTTGTTCATCGCGATGCGCGCAATTTTCTGCGCAAGCAGGCTGTGAGCCTTATGAGCGAGGCGACAACACGATCTCAACACGGCGGTTCTCAGAACGGCCTTGTTCAGAGTTGTTTGACGCAATCGGATGGGCTTCCCCCATGCCTTTGGTCACGATACGGTTGCTGGCTACGCCATCACGCATCAACTGGCTGCTCACTTCGCTGGCACGGACTTGTGACAAACGTAGGTTGTACGACGCCGCACCGGTGCTGTCGGTGAAGCCATACACATTCAACTGGGTCTTGTCGTACTCTTTCACCACCAACGACACGTTGTACAGGGCCTTTTTCGCCGGGGTGCTCAGATCGGTTTGGTCAACACCAAAGGTGATCGCGTTTGGCATGTGCAGGACAATATTTTCCCCGTCACGTGACACGCTGATCCCCGTCGATTGCAACTGTTTACGCAGTTCGGCTTCTTGCACATCCATGTAGTAACCAATACCGCCACCCAGCGCAGCACCTGAAGCAGCACCGATCAATGCCCCTTTACCGCGATCGCTTTTGCTTGATGACGCCACCCCAATGGCTGCGCCCGCAATCGCGCCGATCACACTGCCTGTGGTGGCTTTCGCCGACTGTGATTCACCGGTGTAAGGATTGGTGGTGGAACAGCCAGTACTCACAACAGCCGCGGCTGTGGCAAATACCATGTTACGTACCCATTTGCTCGATTTAGCGCTAATCGTCAAATCCATCTTCGTTATCCTACTTACTCAGCTCGGCGTCAGGCCGATGTTATTGTGTATGCTTTATTAGCGTATCGTGTTAACACGTCGCTAATGACATTGATGATAGTCGCATTGTACGCCCCCGACCCCAAGAGATATCAGAGCAATGTAAAATTCCACGACCCATCCTGCCTTTACCAAAGTAATTTGCGCAAATTAAATAAAGATGACCAAAAAACATGCACAAACCCTACTAGCACAAAGGCGGGCAAGGTATACTGGATAGTTACATTACATCCATTTATCCATCAATCACGCGAAGCTGACAATGCAGAAATTCGACATTAAAACCTTTCAGGGCATGATCCTCGCGCTGCAGGATTACTGGGGCCAACAAGGTTGTACTATCGTACAGCCATTGGACATGGAAGTCGGTGCAGGTACCTCTCACCCAATGACATGTCTCCGTGCGTTAGGTCCAGAGCCAATTGCAGCGGCGTACGTGCAACCTTCTCGCCGTCCAACCGATGGCCGTTACGGTGAAAACCCTAACCGTCTACAGCACTACTACCAGTTCCAGGTGATCATCAAGCCATCACCGGACAACATCCAGGAATTGTACCTGGGTTCACTGGAAGCACTCGGTATCGACACCCAAGTTCACGACATCCGTTTCGTGGAAGATAACTGGGAAAACCCAACGCTTGGTGCGTGGGGTCTTGGCTGGGAAGTTTGGTTGAACGGAATGGAAGTGACGCAGTTTACGTACTTCCAGCAAGTGGGCGGCCTTGAGTGTAAACCTGTTACGGGCGAGATCACTTACGGTATTGAACGTCTTGCGATGTACATCCAGGGTGTTGACTCGGTGTACGATCTGGTTTGGACCGATGGCCCGCTAGGCAAAGTAACCTACGGTGACATTTTCCACCAAAACGAAGTTGAACAATCAACGTACAACTTTGAACACGCTGATGTGGAATTCCTTTTCACGTACTTTGATCAGTGTGAGAAAGAATGTAAATCACTGCTTGAATTGGACACGCCACTGCCGCTACCGGCGTACGAGCGCATCCTAAAAGCAGGCCATGCCTTTAACCTTCTTGATGCACGCAAAGCGATCTCTGTGACAGAGCGCCAGCGTTACATCCTGCGCATTCGTAACCTGACCAAACAAGTTGCAGAAGCGTACTACGCATCACGCGAAGCCCTTGGCTTCCCAATGTGTAAAACCAATAAATAAGGGAACGGCATGAGCGAACAGAATTTCCTAATTGAACTGGGTACCGAAGAGCTGCCACCAAAAGCCCTGCGTACCCTAGCACAAGCCTTTGCCGACAACTTTGCGGCAGAGCTAAGCGCTGCCGATCTTGCCCACCAAGGGATCAAGTGGTTTGCAGCCCCTCGTCGTCTGGCACTGCAAGTGACGGCACTGGCTGAAGGCCAATCAGATAAAGTGGTGGAAAAGCGTGGTCCTGCTGTGTCTGCTGCTTTCGATGCTGACGGCAACCCAACCAAAGCCGCACAAGGCTGGGCACGCGGCAACGGGATCACCGTTGAGCAAGCCGACCGCATGATCACCGACAAAGGTGAATGGCTACTGTTCAAACAAGAAGTGAAAGGCCAAGCGGTACAATCACTGTTGTGTGAACTGGCAGCGAATGCACTGGCAAAACTGCCTATCCCTAAGCCAATGCGTTGGGGTGACAAAGACACGCAATTCATCCGTCCGGTAAAAACCCTGACCATGCTATTGGGTGATGAACTGATCCCTGGCACCATTTTGGGTGTGGAATCGGGCCGTACTATTCGTGGTCACCGCTTCATGGGTGAACCAGAAATCACCATCGACCATGCCGATCAGTACCTGACGTTGCTTGAAACACGCGGTAAAGTGATGGCCGATTACGATGCCCGTAAAGCCATCATTCTGGCGGATGCACAGCAAGCGGCACAAGCCGTTGGCGGCATTGCTGATCTGGAAGATGATCTGGTTGAAGAAGTCACCTCTTTGGTTGAGTGGCCTGTCGTACTGACGGCGTCATTTGAAGAAGACTTCCTGAACGTCCCATCTGAAGCCTTGGTGTACACCATGAAAGGCGATCAGAAGTACTTCCCGGTTTACGATGCAGCAGGCAAACTGCTACCGAAGTTTATCTTCGTGTCTAACATCGTGTCTAAAGATCCAAGCCAGATTATCAGCGGTAACGAGAAGGTGGTACGCCCACGTCTTGCTGATGCGGAATTCTTCTTTAAGACTGACCGTAAGCGTCCACTTGTTGAGCGTTTGACTGAACTTGATAACGTGCTATTCCAGAAACAACTGGGTAGCCTACGTGACAAGACAGACCGCATCACTGCATTGGCAGGTTTCATTGCCCCACAAATCGGTGCCAACGTTGAACACGCAGAGCGTGCTGGCCTGCTGTCTAAGTGTGACTTGATGACCTCAATGGTCTTCGAATTCACTGACACCCAAGGTGTGATGGGCATGCACTACGCTCGCCACGACGGTGAAGCCGAAGAAGTCGCACTGGCACTGAACGAGCAGTACATGCCACGTTTCGCCGGTGACGATCTGCCAAGCACCGCGGTATCAGCAGCGGTTGCCATGGCTGACAAGCTAGACACGCTAGTGGGTATCTTTGGTATCGGTCAGGCACCAAAAGGCAGTGACCCATTTGCCCTACGTCGTGCGGCGCTGGGTATCCTGCGTATCATCGTTGAAAACGGCTACGACTTGGATTTGGTTGCATTGATCCGTAAAGCGCGCGAGCTGCTGGACGGCAAACTGACCAACCAGAACGTGGAAGAAGAAGTGCTTGAGTTCATGCTTGGCCGCTTCCGTGCATGGTACCAAGATGCCGGCCACAGTGTGGATGTGATCCAAGCGGTATTGGCACGTCGTCCAACCCAGCCTGCTGACTTCGACAAGCGTGTGAAAGCGGTAAGCCACTTCCGCGATTTGGATGCGGCAGAATCACTGGCGGCGGCGAACAAGCGTGTCGGTAACATTCTGGCGAAATTCGACGGTGAATTGGCGGCAAACATCGATCAGTCTCTACTGATTGAAGACGCAGAAAAAGCATTGGCGAACGACGTGGAAGCGATGCTGGCTACCCTGGCACCTGTCTTCGCAGCGGGTAACTACCAGCAGGCATTGTCTGAGCTGGCGACCCTACGTGAAGCCGTGGATGCCTTCTTCGATAACGTGATGGTAATGGCTGATGACGAAGCACTGAAAGTGAACCGTCTGACCATGCTGAACTTGCTACGTAACGAGTTCCTGAAAGTCGCTGACATTTCGCTCCTGCAGAAATAAATCACCGCACGGTAACCCGTCTTAAGCCCTGACTTCGGTCGGGGCTTTTTTATGCCTGCGTTTCACGTGAAACACGGCAACCTTACTGCTCAATAAATCATCAGATCCTCTTCCCCTGATCCGGCCATTGCGGTATGTTGATGGCGCACACAACATAAACCATAACCTAATAACACAAGAGACAGACAACCACAGACCGAGGTCAGAAGTATAAAGATGGAGTTTTCTACATTCGGTGACAAGTTCGCCCGCTATTCTGCGATCACCCAATTGATGGATGATCTGAATGATGGCCTTCGCACCCCTAACGCGATCATGCTCGGGGGCGGCAACCCTGCCCAGATCCCAGAAATGGTGAGCTACTTTACGCAGCTCTGCCAAGAGATGGCCGCCTCCGGCGAGCTGACGCAGGCATTGACCAACTACGATGGCCCACAAGGGAAAGACACCTTCCTGCAGGCGTTAGCCGCACTGTTCACAGCGCAGTACGGCTGGGCGATTACGGCCGACAATATCGCCCTGACCAACGGCAGCCAGAGTGCCTTTTTCAATTTGTTTAATCTACTGGCCGGCGAACAGGCTGACGGGACCAAGAAAAAAATTCTCCTGCCCTTAGCGCCCGAATACATCGGCTACGGCGATACCGGCTTGTGCGATGACATGTTCATCTCCTACCGACCAGAAATTACCCTGCTCGATAACGGACAATTCAAATACCATGTCGACTTTGATCGCTTGGTGGTTGATGAGCACATCGGGGCGATCTGCGCCTCTCGCCCCACTAACCCCACTGGCAACGTGCTGACCGATGCAGAAATTGCCAAACTAGATACATTAGCCCGCGCCCACAATATTCCGCTGATCATCGATAACGCCTACGGCACCCCGTTCCCCGACATCATTTTTGAATCCGTCAAACCGTTTTGGAACAGCAACACCATCTTGTGCATGAGCCTGTCGAAGCTCGGGTTACCCGGCGTACGCTGTGGGATCGTGATCGCTCATGCGGACATCATCACCGCCATGGCCAACATGAACGGGGTCTTGAGTCTGGCGCCTGGCAGTGTCGGCCCGGCCATCGCCCACCAAATGATCAAACGTAACGATCTGCTGCCACTGAGCGAAAACGTCATTAAGCCATTTTACTTACGCAAAGCCCAACAGGCGGTTGAACTGTTACAGCAAGCCATGCCGGATCCACGGTTTCGTATTCATAAACCGGAAGGCGCGATATTTCTCTGGCTGTGGTTCAAGGATTTACCCATCAGTACACTGGAGTTGTACCGCCGCTTAAAAGCGCGGGGCGTGTTAATCGTCCCGGGGGAATATTTCTTTATTGGCTTGGACGATGATTGGCAACATGGCCATGAATGTTTGCGGATGAACTACGTGCAAAGCGATGAGGTGATGCAACGAGGCATCGCGATCATCGCCGACGAAGTGATGGCCGCTTATCAAGCCGCCTGAGCATGACTCACTCCGCCGGTTTCACGTGAAACGTGTTAATACACCGGCAGAGACAACGGCGTGGCAAGACACAAGCATACCGTTAAAAAACAGGCACAAAAAAGGTCAGCCTCGGCTGACCTTTCACACCTCTATGATTGAGAACAACAGTGCTCACACTGTGTGTTCTCCCTTTCGGCTTTATTCGCTTTCCAGCAACGAACGGCCATTAATGGCAATCTTACGCGGCTGCTGCTCTTCTGGAATTTCGCGTTCCAGATCGATATGGAGCAACCCGTTTTCCATCTCGGCACCGACCACTTTCACATAGTCTGCCAACTGGAATTTACGTTCAAAATCGCGCTCTGCGATCCCTTGGTACACATACTGGCGGGCAACCTCAGGCTCACTGTCGCGGGTGCCCCGTACAATCAGTTTGTTTTGCTGCTGAGTAATATCCAGTTGTGCTTCAGCAAACCCCGCCACCGCCATAGTAATACGGTAGTGGTTGTCATCTTGCTGTTCGATATTGTACGGCGGGTAACCGGCATTGTTGTTGGCGGCTTGTTTTTCCATCTGGTTAAACAGGCGATCAAAACCAATAGCAGAACGGTATAGCGGTGTGAAATCAAGATTACGCATGGTGATATCCTTCTTTATGGAAGCAATGTTGTCATCGTAGGTGTGAAGCGACTCTCCCTTGTGGGACGAGTACAACGCGGGCCCACCGAGTGGCGCCCTGCTCTTCATTAATAGATATGTGGTGCGTGCGGGTTCTTTCCAACCCCTATGTAAAAAATAATCAGGGGAAAAAAGCAAAAAAAAACGCCACAACAACGTGTGGCGTTTTAAGCTATCTGTCGACGCTATCTGACTGACGTCAGTGCGGGATTAGATATCCAGGTTTGCGTTCAGGGCGTTCGCTTCAATGAAGTTACGACGCGGTTCAACCTGATCACCCATCAAGGTGGTGAACAGTTCATCCGCCGCAACAGCGTCATTGATCGTCACCTGCAACATACGACGCGATTCTGGATCCATCGTCGTTTCCCACAGCTGCTCAGGGTTCATCTCACCCAGACCTTTGTATCGCTGTAGGCTTAAGCCACGGCGTGAATCTTTGATCAACCAGTTCAGTGCTTCTTTAAAGCTCACTACAGCTTGCTTGCGCTCACCGCGCTGCACGTAAGCGGACTCTTCAAGGAAGTCACACAAGGTTTCCGACAGATCAGCCAGCTTGCTGTACTCTTTTGAGTTAAAGAAGTCGAAGCTTAGCGGGTAATCGTATTCCACACCGTGTGTACGAACCACGATCTTCGGCAACCACACACCCTGCTCTTCATCACAGAATAGCTCTGAGGTGTACTGGCTTTCACCCGACTGTTTGTGGTTCAGCGCGTCAACCAGTGGCGTCACCCATGCGTTCACCATCGCCTGATCAGCCAGTGCATCAAGGTTCAATCGAGGCTGATACGTAAGCTCATTCAGTAGCAAGGCAGGGTAACGGCGGCTCATGCGCTCAACCAGTTTACCTACGCTGTTGTACTGCTTCACCAAGGTTTCAAGGGCTTCGCCTGAAATCGCTGGCGCACCTTCTGCCGTAAACAATGCCGCATTGTCCAGTGCCAACGCAACCTGGTACTGGCTCATGTCTTCATCATCTTGAATGTACTGCTCTTGCTTGCCTTTCTTCACTTTGTACAGCGGTGGCTGTGCAATGAAGATATGGCCACGCTCGATCAGCTCAGGCATTTGACGGTAGAAGAAGGTCAACAGTAGCGTACGGATGTGCGAACCATCGACGTCGGCATCGGTCATGATGATGATGCTGTGGTAACGCAGTTTATCCGGGTTGTATTCGTCGCGGCCAATGCCACAACCCATTGCAGTGATCAAGGTCGCCACTTCTTGCGAAGACAGCATCTTGTCAAAACGGGCTTTCTCTACGTTCAGGATCTTACCTTTCAACGGTAGGATAGCCTGGTTCTTACGGTTACGACCCTGCTTGGCAGAACCGCCCGCAGAGTCCCCTTCCACAATGTAGAGTTCAGACAGCGCAGGATCTTTTTCCTGACAGTCGGCCAGTTTGCCTGGCAAGCCAGCCAAGTCCAACGCACCTTTACGGCGTGTCATTTCACGGGCTTTACGCGCCGCTTCACGGGCACGCGAGGCATCAATAATTTTAGTACAAACGATCTTCGCGTCAGCAGGGCTTTCAAGCAGGAATTCCGCAAACTTCTCGTTCATCGCAGATTCAACCGCGGTTTTCACTTCGCTAGAAACCAGTTTATCTTTGGTCTGGCTCGAGAATTTAGGATCCGGAACTTTTACCGAAATAACGGCCACCAAGCCTTCACGCGCATCATCACCGGACGTCGCGGTTTTCGCCTTCTTCGAGTAGCCTTCTTTGTCCATAAAGGAGTTCAGGGTACGCGTTAGGGCGCCACGGAAACCAGCAAGGTGGGTACCCCCATCACGCTGTGGAATGTTATTGGTGAAACAGTACACACCTTCTTGGAAGCCATCGTTCCATTGCATCGCGACTTCAACGGAAATACCGTCTTCACGCTCAGTATCAAAATGGAACACTTTCTGATGGATAGGTGTTTTATTGCGGTTTAAGTGCTCAACGAACGCGCGGATGCCCCCTTCGTACATGAAGTGGTCCATCTTGCCTTCCTCGCGCTCATCAATCAGTTTGATGGACACGCCAGAGTTAAGGAATGACAATTCACGCAGGCGTTTCGCCAAAATTTCGTAATGGAATTCAATATTGCTGAACGTTGCGTCGCTTGGCCAGAAACGGATACGGGTACCGGTTTTGTCTGTGGTACCAATCACAGCCAGCGGGGCTTGCGGTTCACCATGGTGATAAACTTGCTGATGAATTTCACCACCGCGGTTGATGGTCAATTCCACTTTTTCAGACAGTGCGTTCACAACAGAAACGCCCACCCCGTGAAGACCACCAGACACTTTGTAGGAGTTGTCGTCAAACTTACCACCGGCGTGCAATACCGTCATGATAACTTCAGCGGCCGAGACACCCTCTTCCTCGTGTATCTCTGTTGGGATACCACGACCATCATCGCTCACCGACACTGATCCATCTTCATGGATAGTGACAATAATATCTTCACAGTGACCGGCAAGCGCTTCATCGATAGAGTTATCGACAACCTCAAAGACCATATGGTGCAAACCAGTACCGTCATCGGTGTCGCCAATGTACATCCCTGGGCGCTTACGTACCGCATCAAGGCCTTTTAATACCTTGATACTTGATGAATCGTAGTTGTTGGACATTGAGTTACTCTCGCTTAAATTATCCTGCGGTTATTTTACCGTGTTCCACATGAAACATCTTGCCATTTTCATCATGCATTTCAGCTATCTGCTCAATGCTGATCGCACTGATAAACACTTGGGCGCCAGTGGCCTGTAACCGTTGTGCTAACAAGGTGCGACGATGGCTATCCAGCTCGGAAGCAAAATCATCAATTAAATATATACACTGCTTGCCCGTCGCTTCCGTGAGGTGTACCCCTTGCGCCAAACGCAACGCACACACCATCAGTTTAAGCTGACCACGGGAAAGCACATCTTCAACCGGTGTCCCGGCGACCTTGATCCGCAAGTCCGCTTTATGCGGCCCACTTGCGGTATACCCCAGCTGGCAATCACGCTCAAAATTGCGGCGTAGCAACTCAGCATAGGGGGTCTCTTTTTCCCAACCGCGGTAATACCCCAGTTGGATATCGTACTCGGGTAAAAAACCTTGGCAGATTTCCGCCGCTTTGGCTTTCACCTCATTCAAGTAGGCGTCTCGCCATTGATCGATCTGCTCCGCCAAGACGGCCAATTCCTGATCCCAATAGCTCAACTCACGGTAATGCCGTGCCGTTTTGAGCAAAGCATTACGCTGTTTGGTCAGGCGTTTAACGCGACTCCATGCGTGATAAAACGCAGGCTCAACGTGAAAGACCCCCCAGTCGATAAAAGCGCGACGAAATTTCGGCCCACCACTGAGCAAATCAAACCCTTCCGGGGTAATGAGTTGCAACGGTAGCACCTGCGCCAACTGGGCCAATTTTTGACTCCCTTCGCCACCGATTTTCAGTTCGGTGGTGCCATCGCGTTTTTTGTTAATGCCGACGGGCAATGCGATCTGTGAGGCGGATTGCAACCGGCCATGCACAAACAGCTCAGGCTGTTCATGGCGGATCACCCGTCCGGTCAAATGACTGCGGAACGAGCGACCATGACCGAGAAAATGAATGGCTTCCAGCACGCTGGTTTTGCCGCTGCCATTGGCACCGACCAAAAAATTAAAGCCTGGCGACAAGGTCATGTCGCAGGCTTCAAGGTTGCGGAAGTCTTTGACAATAAGACGGGTTAACGCCATGTCTTAGAGCCTGATTGGCATGACCACATACATGGCATCGCCATTGGCGCTGTCTTCCAAGAGCGCACTGGCATTGGCGTCGGTCAGTGACCACCGTACCTGCTCGCACTTCAGGGTATTCAACACATCCAGCACGTAGCTCACATTGAATCCAATCTCTAGCGGGTCGCCTTGGTAATTCACATCCAAGAATTCTTCGGCTTCTTCCTGCTCAGGGTTATTGGCGGTAATGCGCATTTCACCCTCAGACAAATTCACGCGAACACCACGGAATTTTTCGTTCGATAAAATCGCCGCGCGGGAGAACGCTTTACGCAGTTCATCACAGCTTGCTTCCACCACTTTGTTGCTGTTTTGCGGTAACACACGGCGATAATCAGGGAAACGACCATCAACCAGTTTCGAGGTGAAAATATAGTTGTTCACTTGCGCGCGAATGTTCGAGTGACCGATTTGGATCTGTACGTCGTCGTCTGGGCTGTCGAGCAAACGCATCAGCTCCATCACCCCTTTACGCGGTACAATGATCTGCTTGGCGGGCATGGCCTCTTCCAATGCAATGGCGCACACCGCCATACGGTGACCATCGGTCGCGACAGAACGCAACTGCTGGCCATCGGTTTCAAATAACATGCCGTTCAAGTAATAACGCACATCTTGGTGCGCCATGGAAAACTGGGTACTGTCGATCAGCTGACGCATACGCCCTTGTGGCAAACGCAGCTCGACGTCGCTCTGCCAGTCTTCGATGTTCGGGAAATCCGCCGCCGGCAACACAGACAGCGTATAACGGCTACGGCCAGAACGGATGATCACGCGATCCCCTTCTAAGGCCACCGTGATCACAGCGCTGTCCGGCAATCCTCGGCAAATATCGAGGAATTTACGCGACGGGACCGTGACGGCACCCGGGGCAAAATCCCCTTCCAGTGCCAGGCGGGCGATCATTTCCACTTCCAGATCGGTACCGGTCATCGACAGACAACCGTCATCAACCACCATCAGGATGTTACCCAAAATGGGCAGCGATGGGCGGCTACCCAAGGCACCTGAAACCTGCTGAAGGGGTTTTAATAAGTGTTCGCGTGCTACGGTAAATTTCATATTAAGACGACAATGTTCTAATGAGGTTGGAATAGTCTTCTTTGATGTCGTGGCTTTCTTCACGCAACTGCTCGATCTTACGGCAGGCATGCAGTACCGTGGTGTGGTCACGGCCACCAAACGCATCGCCGATTTCCGGCAGACTGTGGTTCGTCAACTCTTTGGCCAGGGCCATCGCCATCTGGCGAGGACGCGCGACCGAACGCGAGCGACGTTTGGACAGCATATCAGCCATCTTAATTTTATAGTATTCGGCCACCGTCTTTTGAATATTGTCGATGGTGACCAATTTTTCCTGCAAAGCCAGCAAATCGCGCAGGGCTTCACGGACAAAATCAATGGTGATCGCACGGCCGGTAAAGTTGGCATTGGCAATCACACGGTTTAGCGCCCCTTCCAGTTCACGCACATTCGAACGTAAGCGCTTGGCAATAAAGAAGGCCACTTCGTCTGCCAGACGGATATTATGATCTTCCGCCTTCTTCATCAGGATGGCGACGCGGGTTTCTAGCTCGGGCGGCTCAATGGCCACCGTCAGCCCCCAACCAAAGCGTGATTTCAGGCGGTCTTCCACCCCATTAATTTCACGCGGGTAACGGTCAGAGGTCAAAATGATCTGCTGATTGCCTTCCAATAACGCATTAAAGGTATGGAAGAACTCTTCTTGTGAACGCTCTTTATTAGCAAAAAACTGGATGTCATCGATCAGCAATGCATCAACGCTGCGGTAGTAACGCTTGAACTCTTCAATCGCGTTATTTTGCAGGGCTTTCACCATGTCCTGCACAAAACGCTCGGAGTGCATGTACACCACTTTGGCATTGGGTTTGCGATCGGCAATCGCGTTGCCCACCGCATGCAACAAGTGGGTTTTACCCAAACCGGTGCCGCCGTATAAAAACAGTGGGTTATATGCCGCACCTGGGTTATCCGCCACCTGACGGCACGCCGCCAAACCTAACTGGTTCGACTTACCTTCAACAAAGTTATTGAAGTTATGCTTCGGGTTCACGTTCGAGCGGTAGCCCGATTGCGACTCTGGCTGAACCGGTGACGGCGCAGGTTCCCAACGACGGGCGGGCGGTTCATCGTTCAGTGTGGACACCGCGGCTGGGGCGATCACCGGTGCAGGCACAACAGCAGGCTGCGGTGGCGGCACGATGACCGGACGGCTACCGACCTCAAATCGCAGGATCGGCACGTCATTACCGCAGAACTCATTCAGCAGACGGTTGATGTTGTTGAGGTACTTATCGCGAACCCAATCAAGCACAAAACGGTTCGGCGCGAACAAGGTCAACGTATTGTCGTTCAACTCTGCCTGAAGCGGTCGAAGCCACATACTGAATTCTGTTGCAGGGAGTTCTTCTTGAAGGCGTTGAAGGCACTGCAACCATAACGAAGATGACAAGTTCGACTCCACACTGAATAACTAAACACAAAAGGGATGCAATTTTATACCCGCTGGCGCAGGATCGCCAGCAAAGAGATCGCAGATCCGGTGAATAAGATCAGACTTATTCACATGGATCGCACATGAAAAGGGAAGATCAACACACTTTTACCCCTGCTTACCCACAAAGTCATGAACAATTACCCCCAAACAAGCCTAACAAACGGTTATTTGAAATAACTCCAAGTTATTTAAAAAAACCGACTTCTTCCGGATAGGATGGTCGACATAGCACATCATCATTACAATATCCGGAGTTGCAGTATGAAAAACTGGATGAAACGCGCCTTTGCCCCACTCCTTGTGGTTCTAACCCTTTCGCACAGCGCCGTTGCCGCCACCGACATCAAAGTCGGCATGTCTGGCCGCTATTTTCCATTCACATTTGTCAAAAATGACCAGCTCCAAGGCTTTGAAGTCGATGTGTGGCAGGACATCGGCAAACGCAATGACTATAACGTCGAGTTTGTCACCGCCAGTTTCTCAGGATTGTTCGGGCTGCTAGAAACCGGCCGTATCGATACCATCTCCAACCAAATCACCATTACCCCGGCCCGTGAAGCCAAATTTGTGTTCTCACAGCCTTATGTGATTGACGGCGCCCAGTTGGTGGTACGTAAAGGCAATGACACCATCCACACCACTGCCGATCTCAGCGGCAAAACCGTGGGCGTGAACTTGGGATCCAACTACGAGCAACTGCTTCGCCAGCTCGATAACGCCAGCGACATCACCATCAAAACCTACGACAGCGGGATTGAACACGATGTCGCACTGGGCCGGACCGATGCCTTTGTGATGGATCGCCTCTCTTCAGCCGCCCTGATCCAAAAAGCCAATCTGCCCCTGCAACAGGTCGGCGAACCGTTTGAAAAAATCGAAAATGCCTGGCCCTTTGCCAATACGGCCAAAGGCCAACAGCTGCGCGATGAGGTAGATATCGCCCTGAGCGCGATGCAGAAAGACGGCACCCTGCGCGCCTTGTCGATGAAATGGTTTGGCACTGACATTACCCAATAAATCGCCCCATCCGCTCCCTCGCCAAGCCTTTCCACTGGGCTTGGCGTCTACCGGCTTCTCTCTTTTTCTTTTTCACCACACACTGAGGCACCATCATGGGTTTTGATGTTGATTACATGCTGTCCTTGCTGCCGTTGCTGGTGCGCTATCTCGGCACCACCTTAGAAATGGCATTATGGGGCGGCGTCTTCGCCGTGATCCTGGCGCTCGGTTTAGCGTTAATGCGGCTTTACCGCGTACCGATCCTCAATCCACTCAGTCAGCTATACATCAGCTTTTTTCGTGGCACGCCACTGCTGGTGCAATTGTTCTTGCTGTATTACGGCTTGCCTCAATTATTCCCGGTGTTTATTGGCCTCGATGCCTTCAGCGCCGCTGTGCTGGGGTTAACCTTGCATTTCGCCGCGTACATGGCTGAAAGCATCCGCGCCGCCATCAATGGCGTCGATCGCAGTCAACACGAAGCCAGCTTGTCGATTGGGATGACAGAATGGCAAGCGATGCGCCGCATCATTTTGCCGCAAGCCACCCGCGTTGCCCTGCCATCACTGATGAACTACTTCATCGATATGATCAAATCCACCTCGCTGGCGTTTACCCTTGGCGTGGCGGAAATCATGGCCAAGGCGCAGATGGAAGCCGCATCCAGCTTTAAGTTTTTTGAAGCTTTTCTGGCCGTCGCCCTGATTTATTGGGCCATCGTGTTAGTACTTACTCAGCTGCAACACTGGGCAGAGGCCCATCTCAATAAGGCATTTTTACGATGATCACACTCAATAACCTGACCAAACGCTTTGGTGAGCACACCGTGTTTAATGATCTGCAGTTACAGATTGAAAAAGGCGAAATTGTGGTGGTGATCGGCCCGTCCGGCACCGGGAAATCGACCTTATTACGCTGCATTAACTTTCTCGACACCGCCGACACCGGCCACATCACCATTGATGGCCTCACCGTCAACAGTGCGCACGCAAAAGCCAAAGACGTATTGGCACTGCGGCGCAAAACCGGCTTTGTGTTTCAACACTATGCGCTGTTTTCGCATCTTACTGCGCGACAAAATATCGCAGAAGGCCTGATCACCGTAAAAGGCTGGGATAAAAACGCCGCCCATGATCATGCACAGGCGATTTTGGACGATATCGGCCTTGGCGATAAAGGCGATCACTACCCTGCCGCGCTCTCCGGCGGCCAACAACAACGGGTTGGGATCGGTCGGGCGATGGCATTAACACCAGAATTATTGCTGTTTGATGAGCCCACTTCCGCGTTAGATCCGGAATGGGTCGGAGAAGTACTGACCCTGATGAAGCAGTTAGCGCGTCGTCACCAAACCATGTTGGTGGTCACGCATGAGATGCAATTTGCTCGCGAAGTGGCTGATCGGGTGATCTTTATGGCCGATGGTGGGCTGGTTGAACAAGGACCGCCGAGCCAGATCTTCACCCAACCACAGGATCCTCGGTTAAAAAAGTTCCTAAAACAAGTGGGGATCCACGCAGGATCCTTGCACTCTGCCGCAGACGAAGTATAATTCAGCGCCCGTAGTTTCTACGGCTGTAATGATTGACTATTTAAAAGCCAGTGATTACAATTCCGCCTCTTTGTTTAGAGGCAGCCGATTGTTCGCAGTCGGAAACCTAGACAATACTTAAAAACTGATCAGTTAATTTAAGGTAATACCCATGAAACGCACTTTTCAACCAACAGTTCTAAAGCGCAAGCGTACTCACGGCTTCCGTGCACGCATGGCTACTAAGAACGGTCGCGCTGTAATCAACGCACGTCGCGCTAAAGGCCGTAAGCGTCTTTCTAAATAATCACTGATTATTTTGAATAAGCTCGCTTTTCCTCGGGAGTTACGTCTGCTAACTCCCGAACATTACAAAAAAGTCTTCCAGCAAGCTCATCGTGCTGGCTCTCCCCACTTGACCATTCTTGCCCGTCCTAACAACCTTGACCATCCACGTCTCGGCCTTGCTGTACCCAAAAAACAGATCAAAACCGCTGTCGGTCGAAATCAATTCAAACGCATCACGCGTGAGAGTTTTCGCCTAACGCAAGCTGATCTGCCAGCCAAGGATTTTGTTGTTATCGCTAAAAAGAGTGCCAGTGAGTTGAGCAATGAAGAACTTTTCACATTGCTAGACAAATTATGGCATCGCCTGTCTCGCCCTTCGCGTGGCTAGTCGTAGGACTAGTCCGCTTTTACCAACTGGCAATAAGTCCGCTTATTGGGCCCCGTTGTCGCTTTACCCCCACATGTTCTCAATATGCCATTGAAGCAATAAAAGCGCATGGAGCGATAAAAGGTGGTTGGTTCGCAGCGAAACGTCTATTAAGATGTCATCCTTTAACCGACGGTGGCTACGACCCCGTTCCGCTAACCAAGCATAACGACAGAGATAATTAACGATGGATTCCCAACGCAATATTCTGTTAATTGCCCTACTGTTTGTCTCTTTCCTGCTATTTCAGCAATGGAACATGGACAGCAACCCACAGCCAGAAAGCCAGGGTGTAGCGCAACAAACCAACATCAGTGGTGATGTTCCTTCGCATTCCGATGAAGGCCAGACCATTCCCGATCAAGGCACTTCTCAACACCTTATCACCATTAACACCGATGTCCTGTCGCTTACAGTCGATACGCTAGGTGGCGACATTGTTGAAGCAAAACTGCTTGCTTACAACAACGAATTGGATTCAACCGATCCCTTCGTCCTGCTTAAAAATATTAAAAACCACGTTTACACTGCACAATCGGGCCTGATCGGCGCGAACGGCATTGATTCGACGAGCCGTGCACAACTGCATGCCACCGCAGACAGCTTCACGCTTGCTGCGGGTCAAGACGAATTGCGTGTACCACTGACGTACAGCAAAGACGGCATCAGCTACACCAAAACCTATGTGCTAAAACGCGGTGACTACGCGGTTGACGTGGATTACACCATCGACAACCAGAGTGACGCACCAACAACGGTTCAGATGTATGCGCAGTTGAAGCAGAACCTGATGGATGACGGTGGCAGCCTAACGATGCCAACGTACCGTGGCGGCGCTTACTCGGCTGATGACGTTAACTACAAAAAATACAGCTTTGATGAGATGCAGGACAAGAACCTGTCTCTAGAAATCAAACAGCACGGCTGGGCAGCCATGATGCAGCACTACTTCGTGACTGCATGGATCCCGCGTGAGCAAGGCGTGAGCAATCTGTACACCCGTACCGTGGGCGACTACGGCTACATGGGCGTGCGTCTGCCAATGACCACCATCGCAGCAGGCCAAACTGATACCATCAAGAGCACCTTGTGGGTCGGTCCAAAACTGCAAAAGCAAATGGAAGCGACGGCACCGAACCTAAACCTGACCGTGGACTACGGTTGGCTATGGTTTATTGCCAGCCCGCTACACAGCTTGCTGTCATTCATTCACGGCTTGGTGGGTAACTGGGGTGTTGCAATCATCATCCTGACGTTCATCGTACGTGGTGCGATGTACCCGCTAACCAAAGCACAGTACACCTCCATGGCAAAAATGCGCATGCTACAGCCTAAGCTGCAAGCAATGCGTGAGCGTATTGGCGACGACCGCCAGCGCATGAGCCAAGAAATGATGGAACTGTACAAGAAAGAGAAAGTGAACCCATTGGGTGGCTGTCTGCCTATCTTGCTACAAATGCCTATCTTCATTGCGCTGTACTGGGCACTGATGGAATCCGTTGAACTGCGTCACGCGCCATTCTTCGGTTGGATCCATGACTTGTCGGCACAAGACCCGTACTACGTGCTACCTATCCTGATGGGTATCACTATGTTCATGATCCAGAAGATGAGCCCAAGCACGGTTACCGATCCAATGCAGCAGAAGATCATGACGTTCATGCCGGTCATGTTCACGTTCTTCTTCCTATGGTTCCCAGCGGGTCTGGTACTGTACTGGTTGGTATCGAACATCGTAACACTGATCCAGCAAACGTTGATTTACCGTTCGTTGGAGAAGAAAGGGCTGCACACCAAGTAACCCTGGTGACTCTCTTTGTTGAAAAGGCGACCTTCGGGTCGCCTTTTTTATTGCCTCTGTTTACAATTACAGCGTCTTTATTAATAAGCTAAGAATATGATCGCACATACAGATACCATTGTTGCCCAGGCAACACCGCCCGGCCGTGGCGGCGTCGGCATTATTCGCGTCTCCGGCCCACTGGCGACGACCGTGGCACACGCCGTGGCAGGCCGTGAACTGAAACCGCGTTACGCCGAATACCTGCCGTTCAAAAACGACGACGGCACCGCACTGGACCAAGGTATCGCCTTGTTCTTCAAAGGCCCGAATTCCTTCACCGGTGAAGACGTGCTGGAACTGCAAGGCCACGGTGGCCCGGTACTGATGGACATGCTGATCCGCCGTATCCTGCAGATTGACGGCATCCGTCCGGCGCGCCCGGGGGAATTCTCCGAACGTGCGTTCATGAATGACAAACTCGATTTGGCACAAGCTGAAGCGATTGCTGACTTGATTGATGCCAGCTCTGAAGAAGCCGCGAAAAGCGCGTTCAAATCATTGCAAGGCGCCTTCTCACAGCGCGTCAACGAGCTGGTCGAAGCCCTGATCCACCTGCGTATCTATGTCGAAGCCGCGATTGATTTCCCGGAAGAAGAAATCGATTTTCTCTCTGATGGCAAAGTCACGGGCGATCTGCACGGCATCATTGACCGTCTGGATGCGGTACGCCGTGAAGCCAACCAAGGCGCGATCATGCGTGAAGGGATGAAGGTGGTCATTGCGGGGCGTCCGAACGCCGGCAAATCCAGCCTGCTGAACGCCCTGTCAGGCAAAGACAGTGCCATCGTGACTGACATCGCCGGGACCACCCGTGACGTCCTGCGTGAGCATATCCACATCGATGGCATGCCACTGCATATCATCGACACCGCCGGCCTGCGAGAGGCCTCTGACGAAGTCGAGCGCATCGGTATTGAGCGCGCATGGGATGAAATCCAACAAGCCGACCGCGTCCTGTTCATGGTTGACAGTACCGACACTGACGCCACCGATCCGGCAGAGATTTGGCCGGAGTTTATCGAACGCCTGCCAGCGGGTCTTGGCATTACCGTGATCCGTAATAAAGTGGAACTGACCGGTGAAACCGCCGGGATCTGCCATGTGAATAACCCGACGCTGATCCGCTTGTCTGCCCGTACCAATGACGGCATCGATAGCCTGCGTGAGCACTTGAAAGCCTGCATGGGCTTTGCCGGTACCACGGAAGGCGGCTTCATGGCACGTCGTCGTCACCTGGACGCCCTGGAGCGTGCAGCCAGCCACTTAGAAATAGGTAAAGAGCAGCTTGAAGGTTACATGGCCGGTGAAATTTTGGCGGAAGAGCTGCGTTTAGCCCAGCAGCACCTGAGTGAAATCACCGGTGAGTTCACCTCTGACGATCTTTTGGGTCGGATCTTCACCTCGTTCTGTATCGGTAAATAACGGATCCGGCCCGTCACGGGCTTACGATCCCCTCCACAGTCTGTCTGGGATCATCTGGACAGGCTGTGCATAACCCCTCTCGACATCCCCTTCTTTCTCTTTGGATCCTACTGATATCTCTGGCCAGAGGCGATACAATGCCTGTGCATAGCCTGACTGTGCATGAATATCCCAACGCGTAGCCAAGAGAGAAACCATGAGCTTAATCACTTTGATCACCGGCAGTACCCTCGGCGGTGCTGAGTACGTTGCCGATCATCTGGCCGATTTACTTGACCAAGCCGGTCATGACACCGATATCCACAATCATCCCAACCTTAATGACCTCGATATTGCCTCTGTATGGCTGATTGTTTGTGCCACACACGGTGCTGGCGACTACCCAGACAATATTCAGCCGTTCATGGCGCAATTGCGCGACGAACAACCCGATCTCAGCGGCCTACAATACGGCGTCGTTGGCTTAGGGGACAGCAGTTACGATACCTTCTGTGCCGCGGCGAAAAACATTGATCAGCAACTGCAAGCATTGGGCGCCACACGCTTAGGGGATCGCCTTGATATCGATGTATCACGCGATCCAGTGCCTGAAGATCCCGCTGAACAGTGGCTGGAAACGTGGAAAACCACCCTGAATGCGTAAAAACAGGCCAAAAAGAGTCCTCATTTTTGGCTTTTTTTGATCTTTTTTCTGTGGATAACTATAGTTCTAAACGGTGATCAACCCATAGTTATCCATTTAATAACTTATCCACTCGGATCCCCTTGTTGATAAGTGCTGTTTTTGATCCCAGCTAATCCTTATGAAGATCCAAGCTGCTCCACAGCAAATGATCCTCCCTAACAACATGATCATTAGGATCATTTATCACTTATCCACACGATCGGGCGATCTATATAATAGATCTAACAGAAGATCTCTTTAAAAGATCTTATATATATTTAAAGAGCTCATCTTCTTGGATCAAATGATCTTCAGGAAAGATTCTCTCTTTTCGCGAAACAGGATAGAATGATCCCCCTTTGCGCAAAGACAACGCACTGCCAATTTTGAATACCCGAGGTAGTTTCATGTTTTACCAGGACAATTTTGATGTCATCGTCGTTGGTGGCGGCCATGCTGGGACAGAAGCCGCATTGGCGGCCGCCCGTATGGGACAAAAAACCTTATTGCTGACACACAACATCGATACGTTGGGACAGATGTCATGCAACCCGGCGATCGGCGGGATCGGGAAAGGACACCTGGTTAAAGAAGTTGATGCCCTGGGTGGTTTGATGGCCCAGGCCATTGATAAGGGCGGGATCCAGTTCCGTACCCTCAACGCGTCCAAAGGCCCAGCGGTGCGTGCAACCCGTGCCCAGGCTGACCGCGCCCTGTACAAGGCCGCTGTTCGTGAAGCGTTGGAAAACCAACCCAACCTAACACTGTTCCAGCAATCTGTTGATGATTTGATCATTGAAAACCACCGCGTGGTGGGTGCTGTAACGAAAATGGGACTGAAGTTCCGAGCCAAAGCGGTTGTTTTAACCGTCGGCACCTTCCTAGGCGGCAAGATCCACATTGGTCTTGAAAATTACAGTGGCGGTCGCGCCGGGGATCCACCGTCGATCGCATTGGCATCACGCCTGCGTGAATTGCCTTTCCGCGTGGATCGTCTGAAAACCGGTACGCCACCACGTATTGATGCGCGTACGGTCGATTTCAGCCAATTGGAAGCCCAGCACGGTGATAACCCGACCCCATTGTTCTCGTTTATGGGCAAGCAATCGGATCATCCGCGTCAGATCCCGTGTTTCATCACACACACCAATGAGAAAACGCACGATGTGATCCGTAATAACTTGGATCGCAGCCCGATGTATTCTGGCGTGATCGAAGGGATCGGTCCGCGTTACTGTCCGTCGATCGAAGACAAAGTCATGCGCTTTGCCGATAAAAACAGTCACCAGATCTTCATCGAGCCTGAAGGTTTAACGACGCATGAGTTATACCCGAACGGGATCTCAACCAGTTTGCCGTTTGATGTACAGATGCAAATCGTGCGCTCCATGAAAGGCTTTGAAAATGCCGCTATCATGCGTCCGGGTTATGCGATTGAATACGATTTCTTTGATCCGCGCGATTTGAAGCAGACGTTTGAAACCAAATTCATTGATGGTCTGTTCTTTGCGGGTCAAATCAACGGCACCACCGGTTATGAAGAAGCGGCGGCGCAAGGTTTGTTAGCGGGGATGAATGCCGCGCTGTCAGCCCAAGACAAAGAAGGCTGGAGCCCGCGTCGTGATCAGGCTTACATGGGCGTATTGATCGACGACTTGTCGACCATGGGCACCAAAGAGCCGTACCGTATGTTCACCTCACGCGCGGAATACCGTTTGCTACTGCGTGAAGACAACGCGGATTTACGTTTGACGGAAATGGGTCGCCAATTCGGTTTGGTGGACGATGAACGTTGGGCGCGCTTCAACCAGAAAATGGAAAACATGGAAACCGAGCGTCAACGTCTGAAAGGGATTTGGGTCACACCAACCTCTGAGCAGGTGGCGGCTGTGAATGCGATCCTGAAAACGCCGATCGCCCGTGAAGCGAGCGGTGAAGATCTGCTACGCCGTCCGGAAGTGACGTATGAACAACTGACGACCATTGACATGTTCGGCCCGGCGCACGAAGACGCTCAAGCCAGCGAGCAAGTGGAAATTCAGGTCAAATACCAAGGGTATATTGATCGTCAGAAGGACGAAGTGGAAAAATCCCTGCGTCATGAGAATACCAAGCTGCCGTTAGATATGGACTACAGCCAAGTAAAAGGCCTGTCGAACGAAGTGGTATTGAAGCTCAATGATGCCCGTCCTGAAACCATCGGTATGGCGTCGCGTATTTCAGGCATTACGCCAGCGGCGATTTCTATTCTGTTGGTTTTCCTTAAAAAACAGGGCGTGTTAAAAAAAGGCGCTTAGGAGTGCATCGTGAAACAACGTTTAGCGCAATTGATCGCGCAAACTGACCTGACGGTCACAGAACAGCAGATTGATCAGCTGGTTGGCTATGTCGCCATGCTGGATAAGTGGAATAAAGCGTATAATCTGACCTCAGTCCGCGATCCGTATGAGATGTTAGTGAAACATATCATGGATAGCATTGTGGTAAGCCCTCACTTACAGGGTGAGCGCTTTATCGATGTCGGTACGGGCCCAGGCTTGCCTGGGATCCCACTGGCGATCATGAATCCGGACAAAGACTTCACCCTGCTCGATAGCTTGGGTAAGCGTATCCGCTTCATTCGTCAGGTGCTCCATGAGCTGAAAATCACCAACGTAACCCCGGTACAGAGCCGTGTGGAAGCGTTCCAGCCGGAGGTAGGCTTTGACATGGTATTGAGCCGTGCCTTTGCCTCACTGAACGATATGGTGTCATGGTGTCAGCATCTGCCAACGGAGCAAGGGTGCTTCTTGGCACTGAAAGGACAGTTCAATCAACAGGAAGTGGCAGAATTACCGACATGGTGTTCTGTGACAGAGGTCAAATCTTTGCAAGTTCCCGAGTTAGAAGGCGAGCGTCATCTAGTAATCTTGGCTGCAAAGGGTTAATGGATGAGGTTTTTTTGTGGGAAGAGTCATAGCGGTAGCCAACCAGAAGGGAGGCGTGGGTAAAACCACAACGTGTGTCAACTTGGCAGCTTCATTAGCTGCGACGCAACGCAAGGTGTTGGTGATTGATTTGGATCCCCAAGGCAACGCCACCATGGCGAGCGGTGTGGACAAATACCAGGTCGATGCGACCGCGTATGAGCTTCTTGTCGAAGAAACCCCTTTCAATGATGTTGTGATCAAAGAAACCACGGGCGGCTATCACCTGATAGCTGCCAATGGTGACGTCACCGCAGCGGAAATCAAATTGATGGAAGTGTTCGCCCGAGAGGTCCGTTTACGTACCACTTTAGAGGGTGTTCGTGGTAACTATGATTTCATCTTTATTGATTGTCCTCCCGCCTTAAACCTTCTTACAATCAATGCTATGACTGCCGCAGATTCGGTCTTGGTACCGATGCAATGCGAGTATTTTGCCCTTGAGGGCTTAACGGCATTGATGGATACCATCAGTAAACTGACGGCTGTCGTCAATAGCAACCTCAAAATCGAAGGCTTGTTACGTACGATGTATGATCCGCGTAACCGTCTCGCCAATGAGGTGTCGCAACAGCTGAAAAAGCATTTTGGCGACAAAGTCTATCGAACCGTGATCCCACGCAACGTGCGTTTGGCTGAAGCGCCAAGCCACGGTCGCCCTGCCATGTACTACGACAAATATTCCAGTGGTGCAAAAGCCTACCTGGCATTGGCTGGGGAGATCATTCGACGCGATGAAATCGCGCGCAGTGCCGACACGGTCGATGCATAAGGGTCAACCATGAACATGAATAAACGAGGCCTTGGAAAGGGCCTTGATGCGTTACTGGCAACCAGCTCGGTGGCCCTACAGCGTCAACAGAAAGCGGAACAGGCACAAACCCTGTCGGCAGACGGCCAATTACAGACGTTAGCGACCACACAATTGGTGGCGGGTCAGTACCAGCCGCGCCGTGATATGTCGCCTGAGGCGTTAGCCGAGTTGGCCGACTCTATCCGTGCGCAAGGGGTGATCCAACCGATTGTGGTGCGTGAAATCGCGCCGCAGCAGTTTGAGATCATCGCCGGTGAACGCCGTTGGCGCGCGGCCCGTCAAGCGGGGCTTCAGGCTGTGCCTTGTATCATCAAGGCGGTCGATGACCGAGCGACGATTGCGATTGCGTTGATTGAAAATATTCAGCGCGAAGATCTCAATGCCATTGAGGAAGCGCAGGCATTGGCACGTTTGCAGCAGGAGTTTTCCCTGACGCACCAGCAAATCGCCGAAGCCGTCGGTAAATCACGCGCAGCCGTGTCTAACTTATTGCGTTTGAACCAGTTAACCGATGCGGTAAAGCAGATGGTCGAGCGTAAGCAGTTAGAGATGGGCCATGCCCGTGCTTTGCTGCCCTTAACCGCCGACCAACAGCTGGATATTGCGCAGCAGGTTGTAGCGCGCATGTTAACGGTGCGTGAAACCGAACGCTTGGTCAAGCAGTTGCAAAATCCGACCATTGCCCCGAAAAAAGCGGCCATGGATCCGGCGTTAGAAGCGGTAGAAAATCGCCTAAGTGAGCGATTTGGCGCCCAAGTGGCGATCGATCAGCAGAAAAGCGGTAAAGGAAAAATCGTTATTCGCTTTGATGAAGCTGACAAGCTTAAGCAACTTCTTGCAATGTTCGGCGACGAAATGTGACACAAAACGTGCATAAATTGTTGCAAAATTTACAATGCCGTGATCAAGTTATTGTGTTGTAAAATCTAACACTTTTTTTTGCTGCGATTAGATTGCATTCAATCTAATGAGCCGTATAATTTTCGCAGTTTTCCCAGCACGCTGTATGTGCAGAGGAAAGGACTCGAGGAACGAATACATGGTATCGGCGCTGGTTAAGCCGGGACGCCAATTGGCGAAACGGTTACTGTTGCTACAATCTGGCGTCGTGTTAGCAACGGCAATCTTGGCAGTATTTGCTGTCAGTGTTGACTGGGGAATCTCTGCATTAATCGGTGGTGGGATCTTTGTGATCGCTAACGCCGTCTTTGCCAGCTGTGCGTTTTTGTTCAGCGGTGCCCGCAAGGCCCGTTTGATCATGGCGTCCTTCTTTGGTGGCGAAGTGCTGAAAATCCTCATCACGGTCATTCTCTTTGCCGTTGTTTACCTGTATGTCGAGGTGGAACTTGTTCCCCTCAAACTGACCTATTTGCTGGCTCTCGGAATCAACATCTTTGGGCCGGTTTTATTCATTAACAACAACAAATAGGATGAGTTATGGCTGCGCCAGGTGAAGCGCTAACGCCGTCGGGCTACATTACTCACCACCTGACCAATTTGGCAGTGGGTGATGGTGGCTTCTGGACGGTTCATATTGATAGCCTGTTTTTCTCAGCCCTTACCGGTTTACTCTTTCTTTGGGTGTTCCGCAAGGCTGCGAAATCAGCGACATCAGGAGTTCCTGGGAAACTACAGTGTTTTGTGGAGATTTTGGTTGAGTTCGTTGACTCTAACGTCAAAGATACTTTCCATGGCCGCAACCCGCTGATAGCTCCTCTGGCTCTGACCATTTTCTGTTGGATTTTGCTGATGAACATCATGGACTTGGTGCCAATTGATTTTCTTCCTTATCCTGCAGAGCATTGGCTGGGTATTCCTTATCTTAAGGTGGTACCAACGGCTGATGTCAACATCACCATGGCAATGGCACTGGGCGTTTTCGCATTGATGATCTACTACAGCATCAAAGTGAAAGGGTTAGGTGGCTTTGCGAAAGAACTGGCTCTTCACCCGTTCAATCACCCTGTCATGATCCCGTTCAACCTGCTTCTTGAAATTGTTTCGCTACTGGCTAAACCAATTTCACTGGGCATGCGTCTGTTCGGTAACATGTTCGCCGGTGAGGTGGTGTTTATCCTGATTGCGGCATTGATGCCGTGGTGGGCTCAGTGGCTGGGGTCGTTACCGTGGGCAATTTTCCACATCCTGGTCATTACAATTCAAGCGTTCGTGTTTATGATGTTGACTATTGTGTACCTGTCTCAGGCGCATGAAGACAATCATTAACGATTATTTGTAAATTATTCAATTTTTTACTGGCACTTTAGCCGACAACTATAAACTGGAGATAGTGATGGAAACTTTACTAAGCTTTTCTGCAATTGCCGTGGGCATCATTGTAGGTCTTGCTTCACTGGGTACTGCGATTGGTTTCGCCCTTCTTGGTGGTAAGTTCCTTGAAGGTGCTGCACGTCAACCTGAAATGGCACCAATGCTTCAAGTTAAGATGTTCATCATTGCGGGTCTACTTGATGCGGTTCCAATGATCGGTATCGTAATCGCTCTACTATTCACATTCGCAAACCCATTCGTTGGCCAGCTAGCTGGTTAATCAACGAACGAACGGATCCTAGCAACCCTTTTTAAGGAGATGCGTTGTGAATATGAATGCAACCTTGCTGGGTCAGGCAATCGCCTTCTTTATGTTTGTGGTCTTCTGCATGAAATATGTGTGGCCACCTATCATGGAAGCGATCGAAGAACGTCAGAAAAAAATTGCTGACGGTTTGGCAGCTGCTGATCGCGCTGCCAAAGACCTGAACCTGGCGCAGTCAAATGCTTCTGATCAACTGAAAGAAGCAAAACGTACTGCAACTGAGATCGTCGAGCAAGCCAATAAGCGCAAGTCTCAGATCATTGATGAAGCGAAGGCGGAAGCCCTTGCTGAGCGCGATAAAATTCTGGCTCAAGGTCTTGCTGAGATCGAAGCTGAACGTAACCGTGCTCGTGATGAGCTAAGAAAACAAGTTGCAACTCTGGCTGTGATTGGTGCTGAGAAAATCATTGAGCGTACTATCGATAAAGATGCGCACGCTGATCTTCTTAACAAAGTCACTGCAGAACTGTAATTAAAGGGGCAAGCACATGTCGGATATGACTACCATCGCACGCCCCTACGCTAAAGCAGCCTTTGATTTCGCGGTTGAGAAAGGTGAGCTGGCCCAATGGGCTGAAATGCTCACCTTTGCTGCCGAAGTAGCAAAAAACGAGACTATCAAGGACATCCTTGATAGCGGTTATGCTGCTGACAAACTGACGGAAATTTTCGTGTCAGTGTGTGGTGAGCAACTCAACGAATTCGGCCAGAACCTGCTAAAGGTGATGGCGGAAAATGGACGTCTTAAAGCGCTTCCTGCTGTGTGTGACGAGTTTCTGCTGCTGAAAAGCGAGCAGGAGAAGACTATCGAGGCTGATGTGATCTCTGCGATTACCTTGGACGATAGCCAACTTGAAGCCATCAGCAAGAAGCTGGAACAGCGTCTTGAGCGTAAAGTGAAGCTGAATTGCAGTGTAGACGAGACCCTGATTGCTGGGGTTGTAATTAGAGCCGGAGACTTGGTCATCGATAACTCAGTACGCGGCAAGTTAGACCGCCTGAGCGATGCTTTGCAGTCTTGATTTGGGGAATTGGAGCATGCAACTTAATTCCACGGAAATTAGCGCACTGATCAAACAGCGTATTGAAAATTTCAACGTTGTAAGTGAAGCGCGTAACGAAGGTACGATCATCTCTGTGAGTGACGGTATCCTTCGTATCCATGGCCTTGCAGACGTAATGCAAGGTGAAATGATTGAATTACCAGGCGGCCGTTACGCACTGGCACTGAACCTTGAGCGTGACTCGGTGGGTGCGGTTGTAATGGGCCCTTATGCCAACCTTCAGGAAGGCATGAAAGTAACCGGTACCGGTCGTATTCTTGAAGTGCCAGTAGGTAAAGCCCTGCTTGGTCGTGTCGTGAATACCCTGGGCGAGCCAATCGATGGTAAAGGTCCAATCGAAACAGAGACATTCTCTCCTGTTGAAGTGATTGCACCGGGCGTTATCGACCGTAAATCGGTTGATCAGCCAGTACAGACCGGCTACAAAGCCGTTGACTCGATGATCCCTATCGGCCGTGGCCAGCGTGAGTTGGTGATCGGTGACCGTCAGACAGGTAAAACGGCGATGGCTATCGATGCCATCATCAACCAGAAGAACTCTGGTATTTACTCTGTGTATGTTGCTATCGGCCAGAAAGCCTCAACCATTGCGAACGTTGTACGTAAGCTGGAAGAGCATGGCGCGTTGGAAAACACCATTGTGGTTGTGGCTTCTGCTTCTGAAGCAGCAGCACTGCAGTACCTTGCACCGTATGCAGGTTGTGCAATGGGTGAGTACTTCCGTGACCGCGGCGAAGACGCATTGATCGTTTATGATGATCTGTCTAAGCAGGCTGTGGCTTACCGTCAAATTTCACTGTTGCTGAAGCGCCCACCGGGCCGTGAAGCATTCCCTGGTGACGTTTTCTACCTCCACTCTCGTCTTCTAGAGCGTGCAGCACGTGTTAACGAACACTATGTAGAGCAGTTCACT
Source organism: Photobacterium sp. 270122K (assembly GCF_059941365.1). NCBI lineage: Bacteria > Pseudomonadati > Pseudomonadota > Gammaproteobacteria > Vibrionales > Vibrionaceae > Photobacterium > Photobacterium sp. 270122K. Next base: position 39,510 of record NZ_JBPOEN010000017.1, on the reverse strand, counting down.
AACGGTGAAGTAAAAGGTCGTACAGGTTCATTGACGGCATTGCCGATCATTGAAACGCAAGCCGGTGACGTTTCTGCGTTCGTACCGACCAACGTTATCTCCATCACTGATGGCCAGATCTTCCTACAGACAGAGCTTTTCAATGCCGGTATCCGCCCTGCGGTTGACCCAGGTATCTCTGTATCGCGTGTAGGTGGTGCGGCACAGTCAAAAATCATCAAGAAGCTGTCTGGTGGTATCCGTACCGCACTGGCACAGTACCGTGAACTGGCGGCGTTTGCTCAGTTCTCGTCTGACCTCGATGATGCGACGAAGAAGCAGCTTGATCACGGTCAGAAAGTGACTGAATTGATGAAGCAAAAGCAGTATGCACCGATGTCTGTCTTCGAACAGGCGGTAGTGATTTTTGCTGCTGAAAAAGGCTATTTGAACGATGTTGAGCTGACTAAGCTTGCTGACTTCGAATCTGCGTTGCTTTCATACGCCAAAGGTCAATTCGCTGAGCTTGTGTCTCAGGTTGATGAAACGGGTGCGTGGAATGATGAAATCGAAGCTCAGTTCGTGAAACTGGTTGAAGATTTCAAAGCGACCCAGACTTGGTAATTGGTTGGTGATCGCTTGCGATCACCCACTAACGGAGAGTAACGATGGCCAGCGCAAAAGAGATACGTAACAAGATCGGTAGTGTGAAAAACACACAGAAGATCACAAAAGCGATGGAAATGGTTGCCGCATCGAAAATGCGTAAAACGCAAGATGCAATGGAATCATCTCGTCCATACGCACAAACTATGCGCAAAGTGATCGGTCATATCGCCCTTGGTAGCCTCGAGTATAAGCACCCTTATCTTGAGGAGCGTGAAGCCAAGCGCGTGGGTTACATCATTGTTTCGACTGACCGCGGCCTGTGTGGTGGCTTGAACATTAACTTGTTCAAACAAGCTATCCACGACATTCAAGGCTGGTCAGATCAAGGTGCCGACGTTGATTTAGCGCTGATTGGCGCAAAGGCGACGGCATTCTTTAACAGCTATGGCGGCAACGTGGTTGCACAGGTCTCTGGCCTGGGTGACAAGCCTTCAGTGGATGAACTGATTGGTACGGTTGGCGTGATGCTGAAGAAATATGATGAAGGCCAATTGGATCGCCTGTATTTGGTTTACAACCAGTTTGTAAACACCATGGTGCAGGAACCCGTGATTGATCAATTGCTGCCTTTGCCTAAGTCGGAAGACGAAGACATGCAGCGTAACCACTCTTGGGACTACATTTATGAGCCCGAGCCAAAGCCCCTACTCGATACCCTGTTGGTCCGCTATGTGGAATCACAGGTTTATCAGGGCGTGGTTGAGAACCTTGCCAGTGAGCAAGCGGCTCGAATGGTTGCGATGAAAGCAGCAACAGATAACGCCGGAGATTTAATTAACGACCTACAACTGGTGTACAACAAAGCCCGTCAGGCGGCGATTACACAAGAGTTGTCAGAAATCGTTTCCGGTGCAGCTGCTGTTTAAGGCAAAGAATTAATAAGTTTAGAGGATTAAACGATGGCTACAGGTAAGATCGTACAGATCATCGGTGCGGTAGTCGACGTCGAGTTTCCACAGGACTCTGTACCACAGGTATACGATGCCCTTCATGTTGATGCAAAAGAGAACGGTACACTGGTTCTTGAAGTGCAGCAGCAGCTAGGTGGCGGCGTTGTACGTGGTATCGCAATGGGTACTTCTGATGGCTTGCGTCGTGGTTTGTCTGTTGAAAATACAGGCCGCCCAATTGAAGTTCCAGTTGGTACTGCAACACTAGGACGTATCATGAACGTTCTGGGTCAGCCAATTGATGAGTGTGGTGAGATCGGTGAGAAAGAGCGTTACGCGATTCACCGTGAAGCACCAAGCTACGAAGATCAGTCAAATGTAACTGAACTGCTAGAAACTGGCGTGAAAGTTATCGACTTGATTTGTCCATTCGCGAAGGGTGGTAAAATCGGTCTGTTCGGTGGTGCCGGTGTAGGTAAAACCGTCAACATGATGGAACTGATCAACAACATCGCCCTACAACACTCAGGCCTGTCGGTATTTGCTGGTGTAGGTGAGCGTACACGTGAAGGTAACGACTTCTACTTTGAAATGCAGGAAGCCGGCGTTGTAAACGTTGAAAATCCTGAGCTATCAAAAGTAGCAATGGTTTACGGCCAGATGAACGAGCCACCAGGTAACCGTCTACGTGTTGCTCTGACGGGTCTGACCATGGCTGAGCGTTTCCGTGATGAAGGCCGTGACGTACTGTTGTTCATCGATAACATCTACCGTTATACCCTAGCAGGGACAGAAGTATCTGCACTGCTTGGCCGTATGCCATCAGCGGTAGGTTACCAGCCAACGCTGGCAGAAGAGATGGGTGTCCTTCAGGAACGTATCACGTCAACCAAGTCAGGCTCTATCACGTCTGTACAGGCGGTATACGTCCCTGCCGATGACTTGACGGATCCATCACCAGCAACCACGTTTGCTCACTTGGATGCGACCGTTGTACTGTCTCGTCAGATCGCGTCTCTGGGTCTATACCCAGCGATCGACCCATTGGATTCTACATCACGTATGCTAGACCCATTGGTGGTTGGTCAGGAACACTACGACATCGCGCGTGGCGTTCAGAGCTTGCTGCAGCGTTACAAAGAGCTAAAAGACATCATTGCAATTTTGGGTATGGACGAGCTATCAGAAGCTGATAAGCAAGCGGTATCCCGTGCACGTAAGATTGAGCGTTTCTTGACTCAGCCTTACCACGTTGCTGAAGTCTTCACCGGTGACCCAGGCATCTACGTATCTCTTAAAGAGACATTGCGTAGTTTCAAAGGCATTCTTGCTGGCGAATACGATGATATCCCAGAGCAGGCATTCATGTACTGCGGCGCGATTGAAGACGTATTGGAAAAAGCGAAGAAGCTTTAAGCTAAGTAGGAGGCGACATGGCAGCGATAACCTTCCATCTGGACGTCGTCAGCGCAGAGCAACGTTTGTTCTCTGGCCGTGCTGAAAACATTCAGGTGACCGGTAGCGAAGGTGAACTGGGTATTCACGCAGGACACACCCCGCTGCTGACCGCTATCACCCCAGGTATGGTACGTATCACCAAGCAGAATGGCGACGAAGAGGTAATTTACCTGTCGGGCGGCATGCTGGAAGTACAGCCAAGTGCGGTTACCGTACTGGCGGATACGGCGATCCGTGGCCAAGACTTGGATGCGGCGAAAGCGGAAGAAGCAAAACGCCAGGCTGAGGAGCGAATCCACAATCAGCACGGTGATATCGACTTTGCCCAGGCAGCCAGTGATCTGGCGAAGGCCATTGCTCAGCTTCGTGTTATTGAGCTGACTAAGAAAGCCCGCTAATTCGGCAGACGATGTAAAAAAGCGACCCTCGGGTCGCTTTTTTTATCTCTGCGCGATGCCGGCAAAGGGAAGGCGGTAGCCGCTAGTATGCGAGAGTGGCATAATGATGTCAGGCTAAGTAAAAAAACAATGTTTTTCCTTAACCCAGTTACTGCAAGTCGATACAATGCGGTAAGTGATGACTTTAAATATGCACCAAGAGGAATAGGTGATTATGAGCTTCAGTGCTGTGATCTTGGCGGCGGGTAAGGGAACCCGCATGTACTCCAATCTGCCAAAGGTACTGCATACCTTAGCAGGTAAACCGATGGCCAAACACGTGATCGACACGTGCATGGGTCTCGGGGCGAATAACGTACACCTGGTCTATGGGCATGGTGGCGACCAAATGCAAGCCGTATTGGCCGATGAGCCGGTACAGTGGGTGCTGCAAGCCGAACAGTTAGGTACTGGCCATGCGGTCAATCAAGCTTGCCCTGCGCTTGCCGACGACGAAAAAGTCTTGATCCTGTACGGCGATGTGCCGTTGATCAGTGCGGAAACACTGGAAAACCTACTGGATGCTCAGCCGAGCGGTGGCATTGCCTTGCTGACCGTGGTATTGGATGATCCGACGGGCTATGGCCGTATTGTGCGTCGCAATGGCCCGGTTGTGGCGATTGTTGAGCAGAAAGATGCCAGTGAAGAGCAGAAGCTGATCAAAGAAATCAATACCGGCGTGATGGTGGCCAACGGTGGCGATCTGAAACGTTGGTTGTCGGCGCTGAAAAATGACAATTCGCAGGGTGAATACTACCTGACGGATATCATTGAAATTGCCCACAACGAAGGTCGTGCGGTAGAAGCGGTACACCCTGTGCGTGCCATTGAAGTGGAAGGCGTCAACAACCGTATTCAACTGGCGAAGCTAGAGCGTGCGTTCCAAGCGATGCAGGCTGAGCGTTTGCTTGAGCAAGGCGTGATGTTGCGTGATCCGGCCCGTTTTGATCTGCGCGGTGAGCTGCAGTGCGGTACCGACGTCGAAATCGACGTGAACGTGATCATCGAAGGCAGCGTGTCGTTGGGGAACAACGTGATGATCGGTGCTGGTTGTGTCCTGAAGGACTGTGAAATCGACGACAACACGATTGTCCGCCCTTACAGCATCATTGAAGGCGCTACCGTGGGTGAAGATTGTACGGTGGGGCCATTTAGCCGTTTACGCCCTGGCGCAGAATTGGTCGCTGATGCCCACGTGGGTAACTTCGTGGAAATCAAACAAGCGCGTCTGGGTAAAGGCTCAAAAGCCAACCACCTGACGTATCTGGGCGATGCGGAAATCGGTGAGCGCGTGAACATAGGTGCCGGTACCATTACCTGCAACTACGATGGCGCGAACAAATTCAAGACCGAAATCGGCGATGACGTGTTTGTCGGCTCTGACACCCAATTGATCGCCCCGGTTAAAGTGGCCAACGGTGCAACGATCGGTGCCGGTGCGACCATTAACCGTAATATCGGTGAGGGCGAGTTAGTGATCACTCGCGCACCAGCCCGCACGATTAAAGGCTGGAAGCGTCCGGTGAAACAAAAGTAATCCTCACCGTGACGATGAAAGAAGGCAAGGGCTCCCCTTGCCTTTGTTGTTTCTGGCGAATCATTTTCCGAGTTCCGAGTTTATCCCTCTCCTTCTTATTTCCTCTCCTTTGCCCTAACCCCTTCTTTCGTCTAAAAAATTAATTGAGTGGGCTTGATCTTAAAAGTTTTGCTCTGCTATCCTATCTTTCATATCGAAACTTATAGCTATCAGTTCGTAATTACATGTCCAAGAGAAATACCCAACAACGCCGCCATTCTATCCTTGTGATGGTCAATGAGCAGGGCGAGGTGAGTGTCGACTCACTGGCAAAGCACTTTGCTACCTCCGAGGTTACAATTCGTAAGGATTTGGCTGCCTTGGAAAAAAATGGCTTATTACTGCGTCGCTATGGCGGTGCGGTGGCGATCCCGACGGAAATGGTCAATGAAGTGGAAGAGTATATTTCGGTTCGTAAGTTAGCCATCGCCAAAGCGGCGGCAGCACGGATCCGAGACCACAATCGCATCATCATTGACAGTGGCAGTACCACGGCCAGTTTGCTGAGCTTATTAGGGGATAAACACGGGTTGGTGGTCATGACCAATTCGCTCAATGTCGCCAATGCGCTTAATGAACTGGAAAACGAACCGACGTTATTGATGACGGGCGGTACGTGGGATCCCCATTCCGAGGCTTTTCAAGGTCAAGTGGCGGAATCGGTGCTGCGTTCGTATGACTTCGATCAACTTTTCATCGGTGCCGATGGCATAGATACCGATCGAGGGACTACAACTTTTAATGAGTTGGTGGGTTTAAGCCGTGTGATGGCAGAGGTGGCCCGTGAAGTCGTGGTGATGGTGGAGTCCACCAAGGTCGGGCGTAAGATCCCGAATTTGGAATTGCCGTGGGCGAGTATCAGTACCCTGATCACCGATGATGGGTTGGACATGGTTGCGAAACAACAAATTGAACAACATGGCGTGCAAGTGATTTGCGCGGCAGACGCATAATTTAGGAGTGAACAACGATGTGTGGGATTGTGGGCGCGGTAGCGCAACGTGATGTAGCAGAGATCTTAATTGAAGGCTTACGCCGTTTGGAATACCGCGGCTATGATTCCGCCGGTGTGGCTGTGGTGGATCCGCAAGGCGACCTACAGCGTGTGCGCCGTTTAGGCAAAGTACAGGCGCTTGCAGAAGCGGTTGAGCAAGCCCCACTGGTGGGGGGAACGGGCATTGCCCATACCCGTTGGGCGACACACGGTGAGCCGTCAGAAGCCAATGCCCATCCTCACATGTCGGGGGATCACATCGCCTTGGTGCACAACGGTATCATTGAGAATCATGAGGCGTTGCGTGATAGCTTGGTTGCCCGTGGCTATGAGTTCCTTTCTCAGACGGATACCGAAGTGATTGCTCACTTAGTGGAATGGGAATTGCGCACGTCTGCGACCTTACTGGAAGCGGTACAGAAAACCGTGACCCAACTGGAAGGCGCGTATGGCACGGTGGTGATGGATCGCCGTGATCCGGAGCGCGTGGTCGTGGCGCGTTCTGGTAGCCCGTTGGTGATTGGTTTAGGTGTCGGTGAAAACTTTTTGGCCTCGGATCAGCTGGCGCTATTGAATGTCACCCGCCGCTTTATGTTCCTCGAAGAAGGGGACGTGGCGGAAATTACCCGCCGTACGGTGAATGTGTTTGATACCCACGGTGAGCCGGTACAGCGTGAGGTGCATGAATCGAACCTGCAGCAGGATGCGGCTGACAAAGGCCTGTACCGTCACTACATGCAAAAAGAGATCTATGAGCAGCCAAGCGCGTTGATCAACACCATGGAAGGCCGTATCAGCAACGGCTCGGTGGTGGTGGAAAGCATCGGCAGTGGCGCGAAAGATATTCTTGAGAATGTGGAGCACGTACAAATTGTGGCGTGTGGTACGTCATATAACGCCGGTATGGTCGCCCGTTATTGGTTTGAAGCCATGGCCGGTGTCAGCTGTGATGTCGAAATTGCGTCGGAGTTCCGTTACCGTCCGTTTGTGACCCGTCCGAACAGCTTACTGATCACCTTGTCGCAGTCGGGGGAAACCGCGGATACCCTCGCCGCATTGCGTTTGGCGAAAGAGAAAGGCTACATGTCAGCGATGACGGTGTGTAACGTTGCGGGCTCATCTTTGGTGCGTGAATCGGATTTGGCCTTCATGACCCGTGCGGGTACCGAAATTGGTGTGGCTTCCACCAAAGCCTTTACCACCCAGCTGGTGGCGTTACTGATGTTTGTCACGGCGCTGGGCAAGGAAAAAGGCACCATTGATCGCATCAAAGAGCAGCAGATTGTGGATGCGCTGCATGCCCTCCCAACGCACATTGAAAAAGCGCTGGCGTTTGATAAGCCGATTGAACAGCTTGCGGAAGACTTTGCCGATAAGCAACATGCCCTGTTCCTTGGCCGTGGTGAGTTTTACCCGATTGCGGTAGAAGCGTCCTTGAAGCTGAAAGAGATCTCTTACATTCACGCCGAAGCGTATGCCGCAGGTGAATTGAAACACGGGCCTTTAGCCCTGATTGATGCGGATATGCCGGTGATCGTGGTGGCCCCGACCAATGATCTGTTGGAAAAACTGAAATCCAACATTGAAGAAGTGCGAGCACGTGGCGGCTTGCTGTATGTCTTTGCGGACAGTGAAGCGGGTTTTGAAGCGTGCGAAGGGATGAAGATCATCACCATGCCGCGCGTGGATGATGTGATCGCCCCGATTTTCTATACCGTCCCGATGCAGTTGCTGGCCTACCATGTGGCGCTGATCAAAGGGACCGATGTGGATCAGCCACGTAACCTGGCGAAAGCCGTCACCGTGGAGTGATCCTCGCGAGCGTCGAATCAGAAGCACCTTTCGGGGTGCTTTTTTTATGCCTCGTGGATAACGGGCGTCTATTCTCTAGGCAAGGATGCCTGCCCTTTTGTGTGAGTGTTGCGAATTGGTAATCGCGGGCTGACGGGTAACGAAAATGCGACTCATATTACAACACGCCCCTTTTACTTTATTTTATGTTGTTGTTTTTATGGCTTTTTGTTGTTCTCTGCAAGTTGGCTTATGTTGTGCATCCTAGTAATGAAAGTTAGGCATTATTCATTATGCGATAGCAGGAGGAGTGACATGACAGATCCGAAAGCGAAGATAGCGGCACGTATCAAGGAAGCGCGTGAGTGGAAAGGCCTTACCCAAGTCCATATGGCGCAGCAGTTGAAAGTGGCTAGGCAGACGTATTTGGACTTGGAAACCGGGAAAACAGAGCCGAAAGTCCGGGTACTGTCTGAGATCGCAGAAATCACGGAGCGTCCCTTAACTTGGTTTGTCTACGGGGATGAAGGGATTGAGATCTTAGAGAGTGAATACAAAGAAGAGATTGACCGGTTGTTGCAGTATTTCAGTCGCCTGCCCCATTCTGCACGTAATGTGATTTTGCAACAGAGCATAAATCTCGCCGGTTTTATGGCTGAATATACCCGTGCGCTGACACAACGTGATAAATAAATCACCAATTGTGCCCGTTAATGCTGGCACTCATCGAGTGCGGCTGTCTCCCTATCTGTGCATTGGTGACGAGCGATCACGTTTTGACGGTTTGTGCGTCGTCTTTACATATAACGGTAAGGGATAATTTCCTGACTATGTATAGCCGTATGGCGTCAACACACCAGCATGTCGGTGTGGGATGCGTCAGCATCGTGTTCAAGGGGTACAAAATGGACACCATCAAACCGCAAATTGCAAAGCGGATCAAAGCGGCACGGGAAGCGACAGGGATCTCGCAAGTGGCGATGGCCAAACAGCTGGGTATTGCCCGGCAAACGTATTTGGATTTGGAGTCCGGTAAAACGGAACCGCGTGTCACAACCTTGCTCAGTATTGCGATACTGACCCAGCGGCCACTGGCGTGGTTTGTGGGTGAGCCGGTGACACCGCCCCCACAAGGGGAATGGGAAGGGGATTTACACGCATTGCCTCCGTTGTATGCGCAGCTGCCCGCGACGCTACGTCAGCCGCTGGTGGAAAGCCATATACTGCAATTACAAGCCTGTATTCGGTATGTCACCGCACAATAAGACGGGCAAAAAAACAGCCCCTAACATGCCATCTTATGAGGTGACGTGCTAGGGGCTGTTACGTGATGGTGACAAAGCCATGCTCTAAAGCTTGGCGATATCAAGGTCGAGAAACTAACCCTGCGCTAAGAAAAAGCGATAAGCCGGATTATTGGTTTCATCTTTCCATTGATAGCCCAGTTCACGTAAGTGGCTGGTGAACGACAACAGATCCGCCTCTTCCAACTCGAAACCACACAAGACCCGACCATAGTCAGCCCCGTGATTGCGGTAGTTAAACAGGCTGATGTTCCAATGCGTGCCCAACGTATTGAGGAACTTGATCAGCGCCCCGGGATATTCTGGAAATTCAAAACTGTACAGACGCTCTTTGAGTGGCTTGGACGGTCGTCCGCCGATCATATAGCGCACATGCACTTTCGCCATCTCATCATCAGACAGATCCACGACCGGATAGCCACCTTTACGCAGATCTTGAATGATACTGTCGAGCTCGTCTTGCCCTTGTAGCAAGCGTACCCCGACAAACACATTCGCCAGCTGCGCATCGCTGTAACGGTAGTTAAACTCCGTCACCGCACGCCCCCCGAGCAGGTGGCAGAAATGAAGAAAGGCTCCCGGTTGTTCTGGGATCGTGACCGCCAGTAATCCTTCGCGTTTTTCCCCCAACTCACAACGTTCCGACACATAGCGCAGCCCGTGGAAGTTGAGGTTTGCGCCGGACAAAATCGCCGCCATTTGCTTGTTCTGTACCTGATGGGTGTCGGCATACTTTTTCAGCCCAGCCAGTGACAGCGCCCCTGAGGGCTCTGCAATGGCACGGGTATCTTCAAAAATATCTTTTACCGCCGAGCAAATTTCATCGCTGCTGACCGTGATGGCATCATCCAAATACTGCTGACAGACACGGAACGTCTCACTGCCGATGCGTTTGACCGCGACCCCGTCGGCAAACATGCCGACTTGATCCAGCATCACCGGCTGACCCGCATCCAGCGCCGCCCGTAGACAGGCTGAATCTTCCGCTTCGACCCCAATCACCTTGATGTTGGGCATCAGTTGCTTGATCAGCACCGCGATGCCGGCGGCCAAGCCGCCGCCCCCGACTGGGACAAAAATGTAATCGAGATGGCCATTTTGCTGCACCAATTCGACTCCAATCGTGCCCTGACCGGCGATCACCGCCGGGTGATCGAACGGCGGAATGAAGGTGTAGCCATGTTCATCCGCCAGTTGCTCGGCATGGCCTTTGGCTTCGTCAAAGTTACTGCCATGGAGTACCACTTTGCCGCCAAAACTGCGCACCGCATCGACTTTAATGTCGGGCGTAGTGCGTGGCATCACAATGGTCGCTTGTACCCCCAGTTGTTGCCCTGACAGCGCCAATCCCTGCGCGTGATTGCCCGCAGAAGCGGCAATCACACCGGCCTGACGTTGTGCATCAGTCAGTTGGGCCATCATGTTGTAGGCGCCGCGCAGCTTAAAAGAATGCACGGGTTGGCGATCTTCACGCTTCAGGTGGATCTGGTTGCCCAAGCGAGCCGTCAGACGTTTCATCGGTTGCAGGGGGGTGACTTGCGCAATTTCATAAACCGGCGCGCGTAAGATCTCGCGCAAGTAATCGGCCCCGCTGGGGGCGGTCGCCGTGTTTTCGCGTGTCTCGCATTGCGGGGCGTTATTCATCATCGCTATCCTTCCAACTTCGACTTATCGCGCACAGCCCCTTTGTCGGCACTGGTGGCTAACAGGGCGTAGGCGCGCAAGGCGAGTGAGACCTCACGCTGGCGATCGACCGGTTTCCAGCCGCGTTGGTCTGCCTGCTCGCGGCGTGTGGCCAATGTGGCGTCATCGACCTGCAGATCAATGGTGCGGTTCGGAATATCAATCGCAATGGTGTCGCCGTTTTCAATCAAGCCAATGGTGCCACCGCTGGCCGCTTCCGGAGAAACATGGCCAATCGACAGGCCACTGGTGCCACCGGAGAAACGTCCATCGGTGATCAGGGCGCAGTCTTTGCCCAGTCCCATCGACTTGAGGTACGTGGTCGGGTACAGCATCTCTTGCATGCCCGGGCCGCCTTTAGGTCCTTCATAGCGGATCACCACGACATCCCCGGCTTTCACGTGACCGGATAAAATGCCTTCAACGGCAGTATCTTGGCTTTCAAACACCACGGCCGGCCCAGTAAAGGTCAGGCAACTGTCGTCGACGCCAGCGGTTTTGACGATACAGCCGTTAAGCGCCATGTTGCCGGACAGTACGGCCAAGCCGCCGTCTTGACTAAAGGCGTGGGCTTGGGTACGGATACAGCCGTTTTCACGGTCATTATCGACTGTGTCCCAACGGCAGTTTTGTGAAAAGGCTTTCGTGGTACGAATACCGGCCGGGCCGGCGCGGAAGAAATCGATGATTTCAGGGGTGTCCGTCACAGCAATGTCGTACATCGGCAGGGTTTGGGCGAAGGTCTGTCCAAGAATGTTATAGCACTCGCTGTGGAACAGGCCGGCACGATCCAATTCCCCTAAAATGCCATAGACGCCGCCCGCTCGGTGGACATCTTCCATGTGGTATTTCGGCGTTGATGGGGCGACTTTACACAGGTGGGGAACACGGCGAGACATACGATCGATATCGTCCATCGTAAAGTCGATCTCCCCTTCCTGTGCCGCCGCCAATAAATGCAGCACCGTATTGGTGGATCCGCCCATCGCAATATCCAGTGCCATCGCATTCTCGAACGCTTTTTTGTTGGCGATATTACGTGGCAAGGCATTGCTGTCATCATTAAGGTAGTAACGTTTGGTGAGCTCGACAATACGTTGGCCGGCTTTGATGAACAGTTGCTCACGGTCGGCGTGGGTCGCCAGCATGGAGCCGTTACCCGGCTGGCTGAGACCAAGGGCTTCGGTCAGGCAATTCATGGAGTTGGCGGTGAACATGCCCGAGCATGATCCACAGGTCGGGCAGGCGGATCGTTCGATCTGCTCACTTTGTTCATCGGATACCGTGGGATCAGCCCCTTGGATCATCGCATCCACCAGATCCAGCTTGAGGATCTGATCCGACAGTTTGGTTTTGCCGGCTTCCATCGGGCCACCAGAGACAAAAATCACCGGAATATTGAGGCGCAGTGAGGCCATCAGCATGCCCGGGGTGATTTTGTCACAGTTGGAGATACACACCATGGCATCGGCACAGTGGGCATTGACCATGTACTCGACGGAGTCGGCGATCAGCTCGCGGGACGGCAGGGAATACAACATCCCACCATGGCCCATTGCGATCCCATCATCGACAGCAATGGTGTTGAATTCTTTAGCAATACCGCCCGCTTCTTCGATTTCTCTCGCCACCAGTTGGCCGAGATCTTTGAGGTGCACGTGGCCGGGAACAAATTGGGTGAAGGAGTTCACGACGGCGATGATCGGCTTACCAAAATCTTCATCTTTGACCCCGGTGGCACGCCACAGGGCGCGGGCACCGGCCATGTTGCGGCCGTGGGTGGTGGTGGCGGAACGGTACTTAGGCATAACGACAATCCTTTTGCTGTATGGCACTGCCCGCTGTGGCGATGACAGCGGGCAGCCGAGTATTCATTACTTATCGGCAGGGTAAACGTAATCCAACCAGCCCCACTTGTCTTCGGTGGTGCCGTTGAACAGGCCAAAGTACGCTTCTTGCAGCACTTTGGTCACGGGCCCGCGCTTGCCTTCCCCGACGGTGATTTGATCCACGCTGCGTACTGGCACAATTTCGGCGGCCGTCCCGGTCATGAAGACTTCATCGGCAAGGTAAAGGGCTTCACGGGCAATGTTTTCTTCGCGTACTTCATAACCGCGCGCTTTGGCCAGCGTCATGATGGTGTCGCGGGTGATCCCCGGCAGAATCGCGCTGGTGGTCGGTGGGGTAAAGAGGACGCCATTGCTGATCACAAACAGATTTTCCCCTGCGCCTTCAGACAGGTAGCCATCCACACTCAGGGCGATCCCTTCGGCATAACCGTGACGGCGGGCTTCGCCACCGACCAACAAGGAAGACAGGTAGTTACCGCCCGCTTTAGCCGCGGTAGGAATGGTGTTCGGCGCCGCACGGTGCCAGCTTGAAATCATCGCATCCACGCCATTTTCCAGTGCTTCTTCCCCAAGGTAAGAGCCCCACGGGAAGGCGGCCATAATCAGTTCCATTTCGGTTCCGACGGGCGGGCACACACCCAGCCCCACATTGCCGACATACGCGAGCGGGCGGATATAGGCCGATTCCAGTTTGTTCGCGCGCAAGGTTTCTCGGCACACTTCCATCAGGGTATCGACACTGTAAGGGATCGGGAAACGGTAAATTTTGGCGGAATTTTTCAGCCTGACCATGTGTTCTTTATGGCGGAAAACGGCCGGGCCGTTCGGGGTGTTGTAGCAGCGAATCCCTTCAAACACGGACGTGCCGTAATGCATTGCATGAGTCAGCACGTGGACGTTGGCATCTGCCCAAGGCACCATTTCACCGTTAAACCAAATATAATCCGCTGTATTTGCCATTGTTATTCTTTCCTTAAAAACGATTGGTGCTCAACGAGCGTGGTTTCGACGGTGCGGATATCCCAAAGCTTTTCGATTTGGTTGATCAGCGTGGTGATAGGACGGTCACTGTCGACAAGTATTTCGATACTGGCGATTTTGCTTTCGTGGTTTTGGGTGGCATTCACTTGCTTGATCACAAAACCGCGGTGGCGGATCACGCGTAAGATCCGCTCTAGTAATACTGGTTTATCATCGGCCTTGATGTCGAGTAAATATCTATCCATTAGGTGTTCTCCAGCATGTCTTGGTTGGCGGCGCCCGGTGGTACCAATGGCCACACATTCTCTTCTTCGTCGATCAGCACATGGAGCAAGTACGCGGTCTTGCTGGCTAGCAGGGTTTGCAGGGCGGGTAGCACTTCTTCCTTGCGGGTGATGGTGTGACCGGGAATATCAAAGGCCTTCGCCAAGGTGACAAAATCGGGGTTGTCATCAAGGATGGTTTCACTGTGGCGACCGTCAAAAAACAAAGACTGCCATTGGCGGACCATGCCCAGACGCTGGTTGTTGATCAGCACCATTTTGACCGGTATTTGGCGACGCTTGAGCGTCGCCAGTTCTTGCACATTCATCATGAACGAGCCATCACCGGAGATCAGTACCGACTCATCGTCCGGCCGTGCCACTTTGGCGCCCATCGCGGCAGGTAAGCCAAAGCCCATGGTGCCAAGGCCGGCAGAGGTGATGTAATTTTGTGGCTCACGCGGCTGAATATGTTGGGCGGCCCACATTTGGTGCTGGCCGACATCGGTCGAGATCATGGTGCTGTCAGGCATGATGTCAGACAGTTGCTTCATGAGTAACGGGGCGTAGATCAGCTCACCCGGGTGATCGTAGCGCCATTTGAACTGCTGGCGCAGTTGCTCGCTGTAGCGCACCCAGTCACTGATATCTTGGCTCAGTTCCAGCTGAGGCAAGACCACGTTGATGTCCCCTCGCAACGGGGCGTGTGCATGACGCAGTTTGTTAAATTCCGCGGCATCGATGTCTATATGGATCACTTTGGCGTGCGGGGCGAACGTGTCGAGTTTGCCGGTCACCCGATCATCAAAGCGAGCGCCGACCACGATCAGCAAATCACACTCTTGTACGATTAAATTGGCCGCTTTGGTGCCGTGCATACCGAGCATGCCCAGGTAGTGCGGATCATGGCGCGCCACAGAGCCCAAGCCTTTTAAGGTACTGACAGAGGGCATCGGGTTAAGGTCGAGAAACTGGCGTACGGTGTGGGTGGCTTTCGCCAATTGGACACCGCCCCCCACATACAGCACCGGACGTTGACTGGCAGACAACAAGGTTTGGGCATCATGCAGTTGGTCGGGGGTCACGGTCGGGATAGGCGGTGGCGTGATTGGCGGTAACAGCGCAACGGGCGCTTGCGCCAGCTGCACATCTTTGGCGATATCGACAATCACGGGGCCCGGCCGGCCGCATTTGGCCACTTCAAAGGCTTCCGCTAAGGTGGGGGCCAGTTCGGCAATGTCGGTGACTAAGTAGCTGTGTTTGGTACAGGCCAAGGACATGCCAATCACATCCATTTCCTGAAAGGCATCGGTACCGATGTGTGAACTGGCCACTTGGCCGGTGATTGCCACAAGGGGCACGGAGTCCAAAAAGGCATCCGCTAAACCGGTGACGAGGTTGGTGGCGCCGGGGCCGGAGGTGGCCATACACACGGCAACGTCTTGCGTGGCGCGCGCCATGCCAATGGCGGCCATCGCGGCCCCTTGTTCATGGCGACATAAAATGTGCTCCACCCCGCCATCGTACAAGGCGTCATAGATCGGCATGATCGCCCCGCCCGGATAGCCAAAAATGGTTTTAATTCCCTGCTGATGCAGCGCTTTTACGACTAACTCTGCTCCCGTCATCGCTGCTCTCCCTGTGCCTTCGTTGCGACGTGCTATTCAAAAAAAAGCCCCCGAGCCATGTGGCTGCGGGGGCTGGTTTGCGTTCGTTCTTTTCGTTACGATTTTCCGCCTGCTCGCCCCCCTCGCGGCTGAATAATCACCACGATGACGTTGAGAATGAGAATGAGGGCGTGAACGGTAAATCGCATTGACTGTCTGTCCGGTTTTTGTGTTTATACGTTGTGTTTACTAAGTGGTAACACAGAGATTGCTCACATGACAAGCAAAAAGTATAAATTATTTACCATCTTATCTGCATAAATAGTCTATTAGTGAAACTTATTTTAAGTAATTCATTAACTTATTTGATGAAAGTGTTATCAGGATGGTGAAGCATGAACCTGGCTATAGTTCACAGCCGTGCGTGTGTTGGGGTGGAAGCGCCAGCCGTGACGGTCGAGGTCCATATCAGTAACGGTATGCCGGCATTGGCGCTGGTGGGGTTACCGGAAACGAGTGTCAAAGAAGCGAAAGATCGGGTACGCAGTGCCATCGTCAATGCGGGATTTGAATTTCCGTCTCGGCGGATCACGGTGAATTTGGCGCCTGCCGATCTGCCCAAGGAAGGTGGCCGGTTTGATTTGCCGATCGCCTTGGGGATTTTGGCGGCTTCAGAGCAAATCCCGCTGAAGGCGGTACGCGATTATGAATTTTTAGGGGAATTGGCGCTATCGGGCGAATTGCGGCCGGTGAAAGGTGCATTGCCCGCGGCGTTGGCTGCCAAACAGGCGGGGCGTTGTCTGGTGGTGCCCGACAGTAACGGGGATCAAGTGGCGCTGGTGGGAAAAACCTTGCATAAATCCGCGCCGTCTTTGTTGGCGGTGTGTGCTCATCTGCACGGCCAAACCGCCTTGGGGCTGACGCAGTCACCCCCGGCCGTAGCCGTAAAAACTGGCAATGAGCGGGATATGCAGGACATTATCGGCCAGCAACAAGGCAAGCGGGCGTTAGAAATTGCCGCTGCGGGTGGCCATAATTTGCTGTTTTTAGGGCCGCCCGGTACAGGGAAAACCATGCTGGCTTCTCGCCTGCGTGATTTATTGCCGGACATGAGCATTGAGGAAGCGCTGCAAACCGCGGCGGTAACCTCCCTCACGCCGCAATGGATCCATGAAGGCAATTGGCGTCAACGTCCGTTTCGTACGCCGCACCATTCCAGTTCAATGGCGGCACTGGTCGGCGGCGGATCGGTGCCTCGGCCGGGGGAGATCTCACTGTCTCATAATGGCATTCTGTTTTTGGACGAAATGCCGGAATTTGAGCGCAAAGTGCTGGATTCGTTGCGCGAACCGTTGGAATCGGGCGAGATTGTGATCTCTCGCGCCACCAGTAAAACCACCTTCCCTGCCCGCTTTCAGTTGATCGGGGCACTCAACCCCAGCCCGACCGGGTATTACGAAGGGAACCAGTCGCGTACCAATCCGCAGGCCATTTTGCGTTATCTCAGCCGTTTATCCGGCCCGCTATTAGACCGTTTTGATATGTCAATTGAGATCCCCGCCCTGCCCCGCGGCACGCTGGCGGAAGGGGGCGATCGCGGTGAGCCCAGCGAGGTGATCCGCGCGCGGGTGCACGCGGCCCGTGAGACGATGTTAACGCGCTCGGGCAAGGTCAATGCCTTGTTGTCGACCCGAGAGTTGGATAGCCACTGTGCCTTAGTGCGCAGTGATGCGGAGTTCTTGGAAACCGCGCTGCATCAGTTGGGGTTATCGATCCGGGCGTATCATCGCATCATCAAAGTGGCACGGACCATTGCGGATTTGGCGGGCAGTGAGGCGATCACCCGGGGGCATTTAGCGGAGGCACTCGGGTATCGGTCGATGGACCGATTATTGCGTCAGTTAACGGCACAAACGGCATAGCTGTGCTCACGAGGGAGCATGGGAAGGCGTGACGCTTGGGGCGTTAATCGCTAAAAAAAGACAAGAAAAAAGGGCCATACGGCCCTTTTTTTATCGCTGACGAACGCTGTGCGTCGGGCGAAGATTATTTGGTCAGCAAGAAGTTAACCAGTGCAAAGTACTCATCGGCAGAGCGGAGTTTACCTGTCTGTACCACGTACTTGTTGTTCACGACAACAGACGGTACACCGGTCAGGCCACTGTCTTTGAATGCTTTGTTGTAACGGTTAACCATGGAGTTCACCGCAAAGCTGTTGAACGCACCGTCAAAGTCTTCAGCCTTTACGCCTTCATCGATGAAGATCTGACGCAGTTCGGCATCGTTACGTGGCGGCTTTTGCATGTCGTGAATGCGATTAAACAACACCGGTGTGATCTTGTTTTCTACGCCCAATACCACGGATGTTGCATACGCTTTGCTCATGGAGTTACCCATGTCGCCGCCCATGAAAGAGACATGGTTTTTCTGCAATTTTGCATTGTCTGGCAGGGCTTTTTTCAGCTCCTGAATCATCGGTTCAAAACGGTAACAGGCCGGGCAGTAGAACGAGTAGAACTCCGTCACGATAGGACTGCTGGATTTTGGCAGATCCAACACCTTATAGTGATCCCCTTCTTTGAAGGACGCGGCGTGCACGGAAACGGAAAACAGAACCGCACTGATCAGAATGAAAAACTTTTTAAACATGTTGCGAATTACTCCCTTAAAAAGGATTGAAATAACGACGTTACTTATCCATTGATATTATTAATGTTATTACCATTGTGGCGTCAGTTGCAATGGGGCTTCATGCAATGCCGCCAGTTGCTCTTTGAAGGCCAGCACTTGCCCTTCCCAATACTTGGCGTCGGCAAACCAAGGAAATGCGAGCGGGAACGCGGGATCTTCCCAGCGTCGTGCCAGCCATGCCATGTAATGTACCATTCTAAGACCGCGCAAAGGCTCAATGAGTTTCAATTGGCGCGGGTCAAAATCTGAAAATTCGTTATATGCGTCCAAAATTGTGTCTAATTGGGCCAATTGATCATGACGTTCACCATTGAGCAGCATCCACAAATCTTGTACCGCGGGGCCATTACGCGCATCGTCTAAATCAACAAACAGTGGCCCGTCACGCCACAGAATATTACCTGGATGGCAATCGCCGTGCAGACGTACGCTGGTCCAGTCGGTGTCCCAGTATTGGGTCAGTTCACGGATCAGCAGGTCGAGATCGGAAAAGAAGGCCTGCTTGAGGTGATCGGGGATCAGAGTGGTGTTTTCCAGTACCTGTCGCGGTTGATGCAGGTATTCATCCAGCCCCATTGTCGGACGGTGCGCAAAGGCCTGCTGCTTGCCGACTTGATGGATGCGGCCAAGAAAACGTCCGACCCATTCCAGTTGGTCAAAATTATCCACTTCAAACTGACGACCGCCCAAACTCGGGAACAAGGCAAAACGGTGACCATTAAAATGGTGCAGCGTCTGGCCATTAAGCACAATCGGTGCGGCAACCGGGATC
Source organism: Photobacterium sp. 270122K (assembly GCF_059941365.1). NCBI lineage: Bacteria > Pseudomonadati > Pseudomonadota > Gammaproteobacteria > Vibrionales > Vibrionaceae > Photobacterium > Photobacterium sp. 270122K. The sequence goes on along the minus strand of NZ_JBPOEN010000017.1, from coordinate 20,565 downwards.
TCTTGCTCGGCCAGCGCAAGGGTGAATTGGTGCTCTTCGGCAATTTGCGCATCGCTCCAGCGCTGCGGACGGTAGAACTTGGTGACGTAACGCGCGCCGTCTTCGGCGGTGAATTGATACACCCGGTTTTCATAGCTGTTCAGGGCTAACAGGCCGGATTCGGCGCGAATGCCGGTACTGTCAAGCGCATCTAAAAGCTGATCGGGGCCGAGATCGGCAAAGCTAAAACCGTTCTGTTGGGTCATAAGACAAAGTCCGCGAAGTAAAAGTACTCAAGTATACCACTCAACCCGTACTAAACCTGCAGTGCCCGCAAGATAAGCCCGTGGTTGGAAGGCGTCCATCATAATAAAGAAAGGCCGTTACCGGCCTTGTCTTTACACTCTTTTTCATTGGATGGTCAGGTATGGCTGGCGTCGGTGGTTAGCGTAACTCCCCGATAAAACGGCTTTCGGTTTCGATGTGATGGGCATCACCGGTACGCGTGAGCGTGAAGGTGATCGCCGAAATCGGTGATACCAGCGCTTCAGGCGCGATCCCTAAGCTGATCGGTAGGGTGAAAATCTCGCCGGCGGCGACGTGAATGCGTTGTTCCCCGTACCACTGCACCGCGTCAAGCCCGTGTACGGCCAGTTGATACTGGGCTGGCTGCTGGGTTTTATTGAGGATTTTCAGGGTATAGGTGTTTTCCACCAAGCCTTCACTGTTGATTTTGAACAGTTGGCTGCGATCGCGCAGCACGTCTAAGCCCATTGGTTGTACCGCTTGCAGCAAATAGAAAAAGAGGCCGATCATCGCGCCCATCACTGTGCCATACCCCAACAGTTTGGGGCGCAGTATCGTGGTTTTATGCCCTTCCAGTTTGTGCTCGGTGGTATAGCTGAGTAAGCGGGGCGCGTAACCCATCTTTTTCATGGTTTCATCACAGGCATCGACACAGGCCCCGCAGTTAATGCATTCGTATTGCAGGCCATCACGAATATCAATCCCCGTCGGGCACACTTGCACACACAAGTTGCAATTAATGCAGTCACCCAGCCCTTGCGCGTTGTGATCGTGTTTGCGAGAGCGAGGGCCGCGTTGTTCTCCGCGCGCGGCATCATAGCCCACGATGTAGGTGTCTTTATCAAACATGGCAGATTGAAAGCGTGCGTACGGACACATGTGCAGGCAGACGATAGTGCGCATCCAGCCCGCATTGGCATAGGTGCAAGCGGTGAAAAACAGCACCCAGAATCCGGCCCAGAAACTGACGTTGGCGGTAAAAAAGTCAATCACCAAGGTGTGTATCGGCAGGAAATAACCAATGAAGGTTAAGCCGGTGGCTAAGGCCACGGCCAACCAAGCGAGGTGTTTGAGGATTTTACGCCACAGCAACGGTCGGGTCAGGGGCAAACTGTCTTGCTTGCGCCGTTTATTGGCCGCGCCTTCGAGCTTTTCTTCAAACCAGATGTAGATAAAGGTCCAGACTGTTTGTGGACAGAGGTAACCACACCAGACGCGCCCTAAAAAGGTGGTGATAAAAAACAGGGCAAAGGCGGCGATCACAAATAAGGTGGCCAGTAAGGTGAGATCTTGCGGCCAGAAGGTGGTCCCAAAGAAATGAAATTGTTGGTGTTCGATGTCGAGCAAAATGGCCTGTCTGTCGCCATAAGGCAGCCAAGGCAATCCCATGAACAGCAGCATTAATATCGCCCCCATGCGGCGGCGTAATTGTTGGTAAAGGCCTTTAACCGCTCGGACATAAATGCGGTTACTGGGATTGAAGCGATCCGTGCTGCCCGTGTGGGTGTGCGGGTTACGCTGGGTGGGTGGGTGATCCGCCGGCGGCGTGACATCCTTTATCTCTATTTTATCTTGGCTCATGACATGGCTTCCTTTAAGACCCTGCCGTGCGGCGAGGGATCAATGGCCGACTCGCTCTCGGCCTCCCTGTGATCAGGTGTTGTAATAAAGACGTTGCTAATGGGACGAAATTGTTATCGCCGAGTATATCCCAGCCGGTCAACGGATGGGCGCAGGCCGATCAGAATTGAGATCTCGCGGGGATAACGGTAACGAGAAAGGGTGCGTATGTAACAGGGCGAGAAAGTAAAACAGTAGGATGCTGGTGAAAAAACAGAGCGATAAAAAGCGAAGCGGGAGGGAAAAAGCGAGCTGAGGGAAAAATAGAGGAATAAAAAGCAGCGGGATAAAAAAGAGCAGGCCAGCTAGCCCAAGGCTAACTGGCAGCAGGCTTACTTGATGATGCCGCGGGCACGGAGGATCGCGGTTTTGAAATCATCTTCACAGTCTTTCGCAAGGCCTGGGATCATGTCTTGTTTGTCGCTGTTACGCATTTTCAGGTGGTAAATCAGGACATCGTCAGTTAACTCGTCCAGACGGCCTTCGTATTTGGCTTCTTCTGCCAGTTTTAGCAGGAATTCAACTAGGTTCAAATCCGGATCTTTTTGCCACTCTGGGTGCAACAGTTCGATAAGTTCGTTTACGCGATGCGTCTTCATAGATCACTCCACAAATAAAGGCTGATGAATATTATTGTCATAGTTTTTGTGGGGGTAACGGTATAACAAACACAGGCATGATACAAATAAAAGGCAGCCCTTCTGGCTGCCTTTCGTCGCCTTATTAGGCGGCTTGTTCGCTATGTACCGGCGTCGGTACTGGGGCCGTTGTCGTAGGGCTTGGCAGCGGTGAAACGGTCGCCGTTTGTGGCTTGGCCTTATACGTCGGGGCGTGCGAAGTGGTACGCAGGCGGGATGGGCTGCGAGGCGTGGTGTAGCGGAAAGAAGCAGGGCGCATGATTCACCTATTGATGAGGCGCGTCCGTGGCCAAAGTTAATACCGTATTTCCGTCGCTGTGTCGCTGGCTGAGCCGTTCCTCGCCGGAAATCAGGGGATGTGCTGTTTTTTTCGCCGCGAGGATAGCAATAACCTATTCTTAAGTCGAGTGATTATTGACCATATTTCGAGATGGTTTCATCCCCTTCTCGTCGGGAGAAAAAAGGGAACTGTTAACGATATCGGCATCTGTGAAGATAAGCCGTTTCTCTGCCGCAGCTTTATGGTCTAATGCTGCCATGTTGGCAACTAAGAGCCAGTCGGCCGATATCGCCGAGCGGGCAATAACAAAAGCCTTTGGAGGAAGTCAATGGAGCAAGCGGAGCAGCGACAGGTCACGAGCCGTAATCTGTCCTATAAACTGGCGGAGTCGATCGGTCAGCAAATTTTACGGGGTGAAACGGCACCCGGTGAGATTTTGCCCGGTGAAGTGGAGCTGGGTGAAATGTATGGCGTGAGTCGTACCGCCATTCGTGAAGCGATTAAGATGTTGGCAGCGAAAGGCATGGTATTGCCACGTCCGCGCATTGGTACTCGTGTGCTGCCTAAGCGTAACTGGAATTATTTGGATCAAGATTTGCTCGCGTGGCTCAACTTCGAGCAGCATGACGAGTTGGTGCAAGAATTTCAGCGTGTGCGATTGGCCCTGGAGCCCGAAGCGGCAGCGATGACAGCGATGAATGCGAGCGATGAAGATCGCGAGGCGCTGTGCGTATTGATGGCTGAGATGCATGCGCTGGGTGATCATTTTGATCAAGACCGTTGGATTGACGTGGATACCCGTTACCACCAGTTGATTTATTTTGCCTCCGGCAACCATTTCATTAGCCCGTTTGGCAATTTGTTCAAAGCGGTGTTTGAAAATTACTTCCGCGTGATCACGCGTGATAAGGTCATTAAGCTGGATCTTCACCAGCGCGTGGTCGACGGGATCATGGCCCGCGATCCGGATGCGGCGCGTCAAGCGGCGATAGACCTCCTCAAATAATGCAAGAAACGAAGCCGAGTGCTTCGTTTTTTTGTTTGCCTAGCAGAACCTCAAGACAGAGGTTGCAGATCCGGCGCATTCCCTGCTATATAAATTTCAGTTCATAGTATTCTATTATGTCGGTAGGGTATGTCCTGTTGGTGTATGACGCAAAGGAGGCGCTGAGATGTCGTTATTTCGTAAAAGTTTAGCCAGTTTAGGTATGGGCGCGGCGCGTGTTGATACCGTCATTCAGCAGGATGTGTTGATCCCCGGTGACACGCTCTTGGTCGATGTGCAGGTGCATGGCGGTAAAGTCGAACAGCAAGTCGACAACATCGAGCTGGCCCTGTGTTGCCATTACAAAGAAGAAGTGAGCGCTAGTCAGGGCGAGAGCCAAAACCGGGTCGAAACCGTGAATCAGACCTGTGTACTGGCGGCATGGACCCTGCCCTATGCGTTTACCGTCCAACCGGATGAGGTGCGCCATTTTGAGGCCAGCTTAGCCCTGCCCTTTAATACCCCGATCACCGTGGGCGAATCCAAAGTGTGGTTAGACACGCGGCTGGATATTGCGCTGGCGATTGATCCCCGCGATCAAGACCGCTTAACCGTCCGTCCCGATCCGCTGCTGGATGGCGTGTTTACCGCGTTGGAGTTGGCCGGGTTGCGGATCCGTCAGGTGGAATGCGAAGCGGCGAAGGGGTTTGCCCTGCCGTTTGTGCAAGAATTTGAGTTTGTGCCGGTGTCTGGGCCGTACCATGGGCGCTGGCGGGAGCTGGAAATCGTCACGTATCGGGATGCGGAGAACCTGAAGCTGTGGTTTGAGGTCGATCGCCACCAACATGGATTGTCCGGCATGCTGTCGGGGTTGCTCGGCCGCGGCGAGCTGCATCGGTATTGTGAATTGCCCGCCAGCTTGCACCCTCAGCAAGCCGGTGAGCAGGTCTTGGCTTTCCTCGACAGCTATACCTAAACATGACCGATTCCTCAACACAACAATGTGATGTTAAGCCGCCACGGTCTGGCACTGTGGCAGGCATTTCCCCTAACGCGGTGAGGTATTTGCTTACATAATCACGATTATTTCGGCGTACACTTGTAAGCTAGACTGTGTCATACTGCCTTACTATGAGGCATACGCGACAATAATGTCGGGTATCAAGGTTATTTAGGGATCGCAGAGATGGCAAAACCGCAAGCCGCCGGTGCGGCGTATTCTGTTGCTGAAGAAGTGGCAAACAGCGTGACACATGGGATCGGGATGCTGTTTGGTATCGTCGGTCTGGTGTTGCTTTTGAATCAGGCAGTGGCTGCCCATGCCGATCTGCTGAGTGTCACCAGCTTCAGTATCTATGGCGCCAGCATGATTTTGCTGTATCTCGCGTCCACCCTCTACCATGCCATTCCTTTCCAACGGGCCAAGCGTGCGTTGAAAACCTTTGACCACTGTGCGATCTACCTGTTGATTGCCGGTACGTACACGCCCTTTTTGTTGGTTGCCTTACGCACGCCCTTCGCCATGACGTTGATGGCGGTCATTTGGGGGATCGCGCTGATTGGTATCGTGATCAAAATTGTGTTCGTTTACCGTTTTAAGCGGTTGTCACTGGCGACCTATTTGACCATGGGCTGGCTTTCTTTGATCGCCATTTACCCGCTGGCGACATCACTGGCAACCGGTGGCTTGGTGTTGCTGGCATTAGGCGGGGTGTTGTATTCGGTGGGGGTGGTGTTTTACGTCAATAAGCGCATTCCTTACAACCATGCCATTTGGCACTTGTTTGTGTTGGGCGGCACGGTATGTCACTTTTTCGCGATTTATTATTACGTGCATCCGGTGTCGTCTTAGTCGCCGTATGATGCCTGTGCCGATAAGCGAAAAAAAGAGAGCCCATACGGCTCTCTTTTTTATGCGCGATACGCGAGATGAACGCGGTGTCCGTGTTAGTTACGCCAGAAGGCGGGGAAGAACACCACCAACACGGTCAGGATTTCCAAACGCCCCATCAGCATGCCAAAGCTCAAGGTCCATTTGGCCAAGTCCGGCAAGGTTGAGAAGTTACCGGTCGGGCCGATGATGGTGCCCATGCCCGGTCCCACGTTGGCCACGGCGGTAACGGCACCGGTAATACTGGTGACGGCATCCAGCCCCATCATGCCCAAGATCCCCGCCACAATGACGATAGTTAGGATGAAGGTCAGCGCGAAAGCCACCACCGAACGCACGATATCATCGGTCACTGGGCGGCCGTTATAGCGCTGAATGAACACGCCTGATGGGTGGATCAGCTGCATCATTTGCTTACGTAACAGGGCAAACGCAACCTGAAAACGGAAGATTTTGATCCCGCCCGCGGTCGAACCTGAACAGCCCCCGACCAGCATGATGAAGGCAAACACGATCATCGGGAACGGGCCCCAAGCCGTGAAGTCATCCAGACCAAAGCCTGTTGTGGTCACGACAGAGACGATATTGAATAACGACACCCGCAACGCATCGAGGAAAGTGTAATTCAAGGTCAATGTCAGCCAGATGGCGACGGCAACCCCTGTGACCAGCACCAATAAGGTGTAGCCGCGCACCTGCGCATCGTTGAGTAGCGCCATAGGGGCTTTCTTACGCAATACCTGCACAAACAACAGGAACGGTAATCCCCCGGCAAACATAAACAGCGTTGCCACCCAGTGAGCACTGTGGGAAAAGCCGTTCATCGAGCTGTCAGAGGTGGAATAACCGCCGGTCGACAAGGTGGTAAAGGCATGGTTGATCGCATCGAACGTGTCCATGCCCGCCAGCATAAAGCCGAGGAAGCACAAGCCGGTCAGGCTGAGGTATACGTTGACGATGTTCTTGGCCACACTCTTGGTACGGGGGGAGCTTTTCTCTGACCAATCCGAAGACTCGGTTTGGAACAAACGCATCCCGCCGACATTGAGCATGGGCAAGATCGCCACGCCCATCACGATGAACCCGATCCCGCCGAGCCATTGCAACGTCGAACGCCACAGCAGAATACTCGGTGCCATGTCATCGAGTCCGCTCAGGACGGTGGAGCCGGTCGTGGTGATCCCCGACATGGTCTCGAAATAGGCATCAGTGAAGCTGATGTGGTTAATAAAGACAAACGGCAGCGCCGCGAACGCACTGGCAATAGTCCAGACCAAGGTGGTGATCAGGAACATGTCCCGCACCCCCAGTTTGAAATCGCTGGTACGGCCAAACGTCAGGCACAGGAAAGCCACACAGTGAGTGATGATCACTGAGGTTGCAAAATCAATGAACCCTTCGGTGCCGGTGAAAAATGCCACTAATGTGGGCACATACATGAACAGGGCGATCTTTGATAAGACCAGCCCGATCACGAACAGTATAGGACGATAGTTAACCATAATAATTACAGGAAGAACGGACTAGGTTGGAACAGGCGTTCAACGTCTGGAATGTATTTCTTGTCGACCAGGAACATCACGACGTGATCATCTTGCTCTATCACGGTGCGATCATGGGCAATAAGGACTTCTTCGCCGCGTACCACGGCACCGATGGTGGTACCCGGTGGCAGTTTGATGTCACCGACGGCACGCCCCACCACTTTCGAGGTGCTCGCATCGCCATGGGCAATGGCTTCAATCGCTTCGGCTGCGCCACGGCGCAAGGAGGAAACGTTCACGATATCGGCTTTACGTACGTGGGTCAGCAAGGCGGAAATGGTGGCCTGCTGCGGCGAAATGGCAATATCAATGGTGCCGCCCTGAACCAAGTCGACATACGCGCCACGTTGGATCAGTACCATCACTTTCTTCGCGCCCATGCGTTTGGCCAGCATGGCTGACATGATGTTGGCTTCGTCGTCGTTGGTCACTGCAATGAACACGTCGATTTGTTCGATGTGCTCTTCGCTGAGCAATTCCTGATCGGAAGCATCACCACAGAAGACGATGGTGTTTTCCAGCATCTCAGACAGGTTTTCAGCGCGCTCAGGGTTGCGTTCGATCAGTTTGACGCTGTAGTTCTGCTCTAAACGACGGGCTAAGCCGGCCCCGATGTTACCGCCGCCGACAATCATCAGGCGTTTGTACGGTTTTTCCAGACGCTGCAGTTCACTCATGACCGAGCGAATATGGTTGCTGGCCGCGACGAAGAACACTTCATCATCGGCTTCAATGATGGTTGTTCCACGCGGGCGGATAGGACGGCCTTGGCGGAAAATCGCCGCGACGCGGGTATCAATGTGCGGCATGTGCTCACGCAATGCAGACAGGGCGTTACCAACCAGCGGACCACCGTAGTATGCCTTCACTGCCACTAGGCCCACTTTGTCTTCAGCAAAGCCCACGACCTGCAAGGCACCTGGGTATTCAATCAAACGTTCGATGTAACCGGTGACCAGCTCTTCCGGGGCGATCAGGTGATCGACAGGGACTGCGTCAGACTGGAATAAGTTTTCTTTTTCTTTGAGGTATTCCGGGGAGCGAATACGGGCCACGCGATTAGGGGTATTGAAGAGGGTAAACGCGATTTGGCAGGCGATCATGTTAGTTTCGTCAGAGTTGGTGACGGACACTAACATGTCGGCATCTTGGGCGCCGGCTTCACGCAGGGTGCGTGGGTGGCTGGCGTAGCCTTGCACAACCCGCAGATCGTATTTGTCCTGCAGTTCGCGCAGGCGCTCGGGATCCTTATCGACGATGGTGATATCGTTGTTCTCGCCGACCAGGTTTTCGGCCAAGGTGCCGCCAACTTGGCCTGCACCGAGAATGATAATTTTCATAGCATGTGCCTGATTAATTTACTCGTTGTAGGTTACTACGCTTCGGCATGAGGGTCATGCAGAACGCTTACCTGCTGTCCTTTCCCATCTTGGGTAAAGTGTCATTAACAGTCGTATTTTATCCGCGTAATGGGACGAAAAAGCGGAACTTGGTAGCCAAGTTCCGCTTTAAAAATGCATAGGTATTATGCGGATTTTTTCATGACTGCGTAGTAGAAGCCATCCATATCATGCTCACCGGGCAGGATTTGACGCCCCGGATTTGCCAGCTCGCTGCCGATCAGGGTGGCATCGGCGGTGCGGCTCAGGAAGGCTGATACTTGATCGCGGTTTTCCTGTGGAGTGATAGAGCAGGTGGCGTACACCAAGGTACCGCCAGGCTTCAACTGCTGCCACATGGCATCGACAATTTCGGCCTGCAAAACAGCCAGTGCCGTAATGTCATCCGCGCGGCGTAGCCATTTGATGTCAGGGTGACGGCGAATAACGCCCGTGGCTGAACACGGTGCATCCAGCAAAATGCGGTCAAATTGCTCGCCCTGCCACCATTGCTCAGGGTAACGGGCATCGGCACACAGCACTTGTGCATCCAAGTTAAGGCGCTGCAGGTTTTCGTGCACACGCTTGAGACGGTGATCGTCACAGTCAATCGCAACCACACGCGTATCCGGCTGGCGCTCCATGATATGTGCGGTTTTACCGCCAGGGGCTGCACAGCAGTCCAGGATCAATTCACCCGCCTGGGGCTGTAAGAATTCCACGGACAATTGCGCCGCGGCATCCTGTACCGACACCCAACCGTCGGCAAAACCTGGCAGCTTGGTGACATCGCACGGGCTGTGCAGTTTCAGTGCGTCAGGGGCTTCTGGGTGTAGATCGGTCGCGATACCAGCCTCATCCAGCAGCACGCGGTACGCATCACGGGTATGGTGCTGACGGTTTACACGCAGCCACATTGGGGCTTTGGTATTATTCGCTTCGACAATGCTGTCCAGTTGGTCTGGGTAACTGGCTTTCAGCAGTTTCAGCAACCAGCTTGGGTGACCGTAGCGACCCGCATCATGGCTGAGCGCCTGTGCGTCCAACGCGTCTTTCTGGCGTTGGTAGTTACGTAAAATGGCGTTGATAAGCCCGCGCAGTTGCGGCTTTTTCAAGGTTTTCGTGGCATCCACGGTTTCTGCTACTGCCGCATGGGCAGGAATGCGCATGTAGCCTAGTTGATACAGACCGACAAGGATCAGGTGATGGAAGACACGTTGTTTGCCTTTCAGTGGCTTGTCCATGAGTTGGTTGGTGACCGACTCAAGGCGCGGTAGCCAGCGCAATACGCCGTAGCAGATCTCTTGCAACAGGGCGTGATCGCGATCTTTAATCTCTTGTTGTGCGGCTGGCAGGGCGTTTGACAAGGACTGACCTTGATCGACGACCTGATAGATGACTTTCGCCGCAGCGGCTCTTACATTCATGCGGGTATCCTGCATTCGATTCCCCTACGCTGTCGCAGCAGTGGGATCAGAGGGGAAAAAGTAAGGCCAGTGCTAGCACTGGCCCTTTAACAATTTACAGTACGGAGCCAGGTTCAAACCATTCTCGGCGCGAGTTCATGATATCCTGTGTACCCATGGCTTTCTTACCCGGAGGCTGAAGTTCCAGCAGGCGCAACGCGTCTTTACCGGTTGCCACGACAATACCGTGTTTGTCCGCAGACAAAATGGTGCCCGCAGGCTGGCCATGATCAACCGCGACAACGTCGGTGCGCCATACTTTGACGTTTTGCTCGGCCACGGTGAAGTAGCTCATTGGCCACGGATTGAAGGCACGTACGCAACGTTCAATCGCCACCGCGTCCATCGCCCAGTCAATCTGCGCTTCTTCTTTGCTCAGCTTCTTGGCGTAGTTCGCTTGTTCATCGTCTTGTTTCACTGGCACGGCCGTGCCGTTCGCGATATCCCCCAAGCAATCAATCAAAGCCACTGGGCCCAGTTCCGCCAATTTTTCATACATGGTGGCACTGGTGTCGGTCGCGTCGATCGGCAAAGTGGCGATACTCAGCATGTCACCGGTATCCAAGCCGATATCCATCTGCATGATGGTCACACCCGTTTCGGTATCACCGGCCCAGATTGAGCGCTGGATTGGGGCAGCACCACGCCAGCGTGGCAAAATCGAACCGTGTACGTTGATACAACCCAGTTTCGGGGTATCCAGTACCGCTTGAGGAAGCAGTAGGCCATAGGCCACGACCACCATCAGGTCGGCATCCAGATCGGTTAAGGCTTGTTTGGCTTCGTCTGACTTGAAATTTTCCGGCTGGTACACCGCAATATTGTGCTCAAGGGCCATTTGTTTCACAGGGCTGGCGGTCAGTTTTTTACCGCGACCAGCTGGGCGATCAGGCTGGGTGTAGACCGCAATAACCTCGTGCTCCGAAGACAACAACGCCGCCAAATGACGGGCGGCGAAGTCCGGAGTACCTGCAAAAACGATTTTCAAAGGTTTGCTCAAGGTACGTTTCCTTTTGATGTCATTGACTACGCGTTGTGCGCGTTTTTTTCGTTAAAGCGTTTAATTTTGGTCAGTTTGTCTTGAATGCGCTTACGCTTTAGCGGTGACAGGTAGTCAACGAAAAGTGTGCCGTTAAGGTGATCCAATTCGTGCTGCACACAAATGGCCAGCAGATCGTCAGCCTCAAATTGGTACGCATTGCCATCGCGATCCAGTGCTTTGACGGTCACTTCTGCCGCGCGCTCAACCAGTGCGCGTGCACCCGGTACCGATAGACAGCCTTCTTCAATGCCGTCTTCACCGCGTTTTTCAATGAGTTCTGGGTTGATCAGCACCATTGGTTCGTCGCGCGCTTCTGAGATGTCGATCACCACGATACGTTGGTGGATATCTACTTGCGTTGCAGCGAGACCGATCCCTTCTTCGTCATACATGGTGTCCAGCATGTCATCGACAATTTTCTGGATCTCGGGTGTAACGGCTTCAACCGGTGCTGCTACTGTGCGTAGGCGGTCGTCAGGAAATGTTAATACTTGCAATACAGACATAGAAACTCGTTTTAAAAGACAGTACTGATAGGTGGTGCGTTTAGTTGGTCTAATTCTAGTCATTTTACCGGTCAAATAACAGTACTCCGATGAATCGACGAGACGGGGGGATCCGCCGCGCGCGGGGCGATTGGGTAAACCGCTTGCAACACCTTGAGTTAAAAAGTGAGATAGACCTAAAACTCGATGAATATTATTGGCTTGCGCTAGACAGAGGTTGTCACCAATGTCAGCCTACAACGTTGTGGGATGGGTCCCCCATGGTGGATGGGACGCAACGGAGTTAAGAAAAGGATGTGATGCATGTGGCTGCGAGTCATGATATTGGTGCTGGCCGGTCTGACTGCGAGTGCTTGGGCAACTGCCCAGCAGTTAAAGCTTATCGAAGGTGCGCCAGAGGTGTATACCGTTAAGAAAGGCGATACCTTGTGGGATATCTCGGCACATTTTTTATCGAACCCTTGGTTGTGGCCTGAACTGTGGCAGGTTAATGACTACATTAAAAACCCCCACCTTATCTATCCTGGCGATCAGTTACATCTGATCTGGGTGGATGGCCAACCGCGTTTGAGTTTGAAAAAACGCGTTCATCTCTCACCGCAAGCACGTGTGATCCGTGCGCCGATCACCACGTTGCAATCTTCCTTGATGATGCCGTATTTGGCACAGGACAAATTGATGACCCCGCAACACCTTGAGCGTTTGCCTCGCGTGTTGGGTGAAAGTAATGCCCGTGATTTCATGACGCAAGGCGATACCGTCTGGGTCGACAGTGAACTGGAAACCGGCGATGAGTGGTGGATTTACCGTCCTGACATGGTCTTTGAGCGTGATCTTGAAGATGGCGAAAGCCGAGAAGTGAAAGTCATGACGATGAAAGAGATCGCACGCGGAACCGTCGCGGGCACCGAAGATAAGATGAGCGCGCTGACGCTGACGACCTTGGGCTACGAAGTGCGTCAGAACGATGTGTTGCTGCCAGCGCCGTTGCCGAGTGAGCAATTGAACCTGAGCTTCTCGCCGTCTGAGCCGCCAGCAGATTTGAATGCGAAAATTTTAGGTCACTTTAGCGGGATCAATTTCATCGCCACACACGAAACCGTGGTGATTGATCATGGTCACCTTGATGGTGTGGCTGCGGGGCATGTGTTCCAACTGTTCCGTGCCGGTGTGGATGTGGTTGGCCGTAAAGGTGACTATGAGTACCAGAAGCTGGGTAGCCAGAAAAACTTCACATTGCATCAAATACCAGTCGGGGAAATTGTGGTGATCCGCCCTTACGAGCATTTCAGTATTGCCGTGATCACCAAGTCGTCTGAACCTGTAGCACCGGGCACCCTTGCCCTGCCGCCAAAGACGAATGGTTGATCTTCACGCCTGGTTACGCTTGGCTGCGGTGCCGACCCTCGGTGGGCACCGCATTACCCGGTTACTGCAACACGTCACTCCGCAAGACTTAACGCGCATGACTGCTGCGGAGCTAGCACAAGCTGGCCTGACACCCGCGCAAATTCAGCATTATCTCCATCCCCCTGCGGCAAAAATTGCCCATAGCCTGAAATGGGCTGAACTGCCGAACCATACGATTCTTACGCTCGACTCGCCGGATTACCCTCTACTGCTCAAAGAAATCGCCTCCCCACCCCCGTTATTGTTTGTGCGCGGAGAAACGCGCTGGCTGCATGAGCCGCAATTGGCGGTGATTGGTAGCCGCTCGGCCAGTTTGGACGGGCGCGAGGCGGCGTATGAGTTTGCCGCGGCCTTGGTGGCGGCTGATTATGTCGTGACCAGCGGATTGGCCTTAGGGATCGATGGACAGGCGCACTATGGCGCATTAAAAAATGGTGGGGCGACCGTGGCGGTGTTGGGCTCGGGATTGGATCGGATTTATCCGGCCAAGCACCGTGACTTGGCCGCGGCCATTGCCGAGCAAGGGGCGTTGGTGTCCGAGTTTTGGCCGGATGAAGCGCCACGTCCGCAGAATTTCCCGCGTCGAAATCGGGTGATCAGCGGGTTGTCGGTGGGCGTATTAGTGGTTGAGGCTGCGCAAAAGAGTGGCTCTTTGGTCACCGCCCGTTATGCGTTAGAGCAAGGGCGAGAGGTCTTTGCTTTACCGGGGCCGATCCGTTACGCCGGGAGTCGGGGATGCCATGCCTTGATTAAAAATGGTGCGAAATTGGTTGAAACCCCGGTCGATATCTTTGAAGAGGTGGGCGCCCTCACGGAGTGTGTGAAAAATAACCATTCAAACCGACGGGGTGAAGAACCTGAAAATGAAGAATTGCCATTTCCAGCGCTGTTGGCTACCGTAGGCAGTGAAGCAACACCCGTAGATGTAGTTGCTGAACGAAGTGGGCTACCCGTCCATGAAGTCATGATGCAGTTATTAGAATGTGAGCTGCAAGGGTGGGTCACTTCCGTGCCAGGTGGCTATATCAGAACGAGGAGGGGCTAATTATGATGGATATCCTTATGTACCTGTTTGAAACCTATATTCACAGCGATGTGGATCTGATGGTGGATCAGGATGAGTTGTCTGAGGAATTGCTGCGCGCCGGCTTCCATAAAGATGATATCTATAAAGCGTTAAACTGGCTTGAGAAGCTGGCTGCGCTACAGGAAACCGAAAATACGCCTTACGTGCACAGCAGCGCGATCACATCGATGCGTATTTATACGACGCAAGAAATGATCCGTCTGGATGTAACATGCCGTGGTTTTCTGACGTATCTCGAGCAAATCGATGTGCTGGGTGCTGATACGCGTGAAATGGTGATTGATCGCGTGATGGAACTTGAAGCGAACGATTTCTGCTTAGATGATCTCAAGTGGATCATTTTGATGGTGTTGTTCAATGCGCCAGGCAATGAAAGTGAGTACAGTCAGATGGAAGAGCTGCTGTATGGCATGGAAGATGGCAATATCCATTGATGGGTGGCGAGACACCCTAAGATAGTCGAGTCGTATGTCAGGAAAAATTAACCCGCAATTATTTTCCGCCCATGAGCAAGCATTGGAACATGAACAAACATGTCCGCAATGTCAGCAAGCATTGGTGATGCGTCATGGTAAGCACGGTCCGTTTTTGGGTTGCAGTGGTTATCCTGACTGCGCGTACATCAAACCTCTCCATCAAAATGATGGCCATATCGTGAAGCATTTGGCCACGCCGTGTCCGGATTGCGGGGATGAGTTGGTGTTACGCCAAGGCCGTTATGGCATGTTTATCGGCTGTCATAGCTACCCGACTTGCCACTATATCGCGTCGCCAGAGAAAAAAGCGGCAGCGACACAATTGGCGTGTCCGGAGTGCGGAAAAGGGCATTTGGTTGAGCGTAAATCGCGTTACGGCAAGGTGTTCTATGCGTGTGACAGTTATCCGGGGTGCCGGTTTGCCGTCAATATGAAGCCTGTCGCGGGTCAGTGTCAGCAGTGTGGTTTTCCACTTTTGCTTGAGAAGAAACTGGCGAGTGGTCTCCGCTTGCAGTGTGCGGATCGCCGTTGTCACGCTTATCAGGATACTGCCGAGGCAGAGTAGAACGTCCACGTCAGAGATCCACGACCCAATTCGCACCACACACAAAAAAGCCAGCGATTGCTGGCTTTTTTCGTTTTAGAGCGTTTTAGCGTGTGGGATTAAGCGCGCTCAAGGGCGGGAAACGCGATGGGATCCAAATGTTTGGCGACGTCTCGCAGGGCATCTTGCAGCGCGGCTGGCGTGGCGGCGCACACGTTAATGTGTCCCATCTTGCGCCCTGGACGTTTTTCTTTCCCGTACCAATGGATGTGACAATGTGGGTCGGCCAAGACGGCGGGTGACACGCTATCTTCACCCAAGATATTGATCATCGCCGTTGGACGGATCAGTGCGGTACTGCCGAGCGGTAAACCGGTCACCGCACGCAGGTGGTTTTCAAACTGACAGGTTTCAGCGCCTTGTTGAGTCCAATGGCCGGAGTTATGGACGCGCGGGGCGATCTCATTGACCAGCAGTTGCCCGCCGACATCAAAGCATTCAATCGCTAACACGCCGACATAATCGAGTGAGGTTGCCAAGGCGTGGAATATCGATTCCGCCTGCGTTTGTAAAGCTTCGTTGCCTGTGAGCGCCGTCGACAGGCTTAATACCCCTTGGGTGTGCACATTTTCTGTCAGTGGGTAGATTGCCACACTGCCGTCTTTGCCTCGCACGCCAATCAGGGACACTTCACGATCAAACGGGACAAACTCTTCAGCCACAATCGCTTGATTGTCCGTTTGTGCCATGAAGTCAGCGATGTCTGGCCAAATGGCATCAACATCGGTACGTTGCTTGAGGCGCCATTGGCCTTTACCGTCATAACCGCCCAATGCACTTTTCAATACCATCGGTAGCCCGATGTGGTCGATGGCGCTATCGAGATCAGCACGGCAGGTAATGGTGGTATAGCGGGCATTGCGAACACCTGCCTGATCCAGCAAGGCTTTTTCTAAACGGCGATCCCCACCCGCTTTAATGGCCGTGGTCGTCGGCAGAAACTTCTTACTCTTTTCACAAATCGCCAAGACATCATGAGGCACGTGTTCAAACTCGGCCGTGATGACATCGGCGTAAGTCATGGCAGTATCGAGACCTTTCAATCTGACTTGCTGGGTTAAGGGATGCACGACATTGCCGGTCGCAATGTCGTAGGCAAACACCTCAATATTGAGCGGCGCACCGGCCAGTGACATCATCCGTGCTAACTGTCCTGCGCCCAGAACTAAGACTTTCATTCTGCGTCCTCGGCCGGATTGGGGTTGCTCAATACGGTCTCGGTCTGTGCCTGACGAAACGCTTCGACAGCGGCTTGTACAGTGGCATCTTGTGTCCCGATGATTTGTGCGGCAAGCAGACCCGCATTGGCGGCACCGGCTTCCCCAATGGCAAGCGTGCCGACGGCAATGCCTTTTGGCATCTGCACGATAGACAACAGGGAGTCCATGCCCTTTAGGGCGCGAGATTGTACCGGTACCCCAAGCACTGGCAGACACGTATACGCGGCTGTCATGCCCGGCAGGTGAGCTGCGCCCCCTGCCCCTGCGATGATCACTTTGATGCCGCGTGCTTGTGCGCTTTCAGCGTATTCCGCCAACAGGTGTGGAGTGCGGTGGGCAGAAACCACCTTGGTTTCGTATGCAACATTAAAACGATCTAACATCTCAGCAGCGTGCTGCATGGTTGGCCAGTCAGACTTTGAGCCCATGATGATTCCCACTTTCATCCCGATCTCCTTTGGGGTAACTAAACGTTGAGAGTACCAATGCGTATTGTCGCATTATACGGTGAAAATATGTGAAGGAAAACGTTTGCGTCAGTGAAATTGAAACAAACCATAACGAGCATGGAGTTGTGACAAAGGAGTCGGTAAGATAGGTAACAAGAAGGTTAAAAAAGGCTGCGGCCAAAGCACTAAAACGAGGAATGCGTGGATAACCTGAATCAAGTGGTTGCTGCTTTGCAGCAGGAAGAGGTCATTGCCTACCCAACCGAAGCGGTGTTTGGGGTGGGGTGTGATCCCGATAGTGAGCAGGCAGTACAGAAACTCTTGGCATTGAAGCAGCGTCCGATTGAGAAGGGCCTGATCTTGATTGCCGCCAATTACGCACAATTGGCCGCGTATGTGGATGACAGCCAATTAAGTGAAGCGCAAAAAGCGCGTATTTTTGCCTCTTGGCCTGGGCCAGTGACGTGGGTGATGCCGACGCAACCACAGGTGCCCGCGTTTTTAACCGGTCAGTTTGACACCATTGCGGTGCGTGTGACGGATCATCCACAGGTACAGGCGTTGTGTCTGGCTTTTGGTAAACCGATCACCTCAACCAGTGCCAATTTGACGGGGCTAGAGCCGGGTCGCACCATTGCCGAAGTGACGGAGCAGTTAGGCGACCACTTGGCTGCCATTTTACACGGTGAAACAGAGGGGCGGGATAACCCGTCTGAGATCCGGGATGCGCAAACCGGAAATGTCTTCCGACAAGGATAAATAGCATGCAGGCAGTGGATAAAGCGGCCGTAAAGGCGTTCTTACTCGATCTTCAAGACCGGATTTGTGAGTCCTTGACCCGTCAAGATGGCGGCGCAACCTTTGAACAAGATGAGTGGCTGCGTGAAGCGGGCGGCGGTGGCCGCAGCCGCGTTTTACGACAAGGGTTGGTGTTTGAGCAGGCGGGAGTGAATTTCTCCCATGTGTTTGGGGCGCAGATGCCCGCTTCTGCGACGGCACACCGTCCGGAGTTGGCCGGTCGTCGATTTGAAGCCATGGGCGTATCGCTGGTGGTGCACCCCAATAACCCGTACGTGCCGACTTCTCATGCCAATGTTCGCTTCTTTATCGCCGAGAAAGACGGTGAGGCACCGGTTTGGTGGTTTGGTGGTGGGTTTGACTTAACGCCGTTTTATCCGTTTGACGCCGATTGCCAACACTGGCATGACACGGCAAAGGCGTTGTGTGCGCCATTTGGTGAGTCGGTCTATGCCGAGCACAAAGCCTGGTGTGATAAATACTTCTATTTGCCTCATCGCAATGAAACCCGCGGTGTCGGCGGGCTTTTTTTTGATGATCTGAATAAATGGGGCTTTGAGAAGAGCTTTGCGTATATGCAAGCGGTCGGTAACGGTTATCTTGATGCGTATTTGCCGATCGTCGCACAGCGCCATACTCTGCCCTACGGTGAACGTGAGCGTGAATTCCAGTTGTATCGTCGTGGCCGGTATGTGGAATTTAACTTGGTGTACGATCGCGGTACCTTGTTTGGTTTGCAAAGCGGTGGACGCACCGAGTCGATTTTGATGTCGATGCCTCCCCTCGCCCGTTGGGAATACGCCTACACGCCAGTCCCCGGATCGGCAGAAGCCGCACTCTATGATGAGTATCTGACACCGCGTGAGTGGTAGATAAAACACGGTGTGTTGAGTTGTCGGCACACTGTTGGGTGGATTGGTATGCGGCGTCACTCATTGGGTCGCCCGCCGAAAAGAAAAGGAAAATGTTGCATGGATAAGTATGTCGTCTTTGGAAACCCGATCGATCAAAGTAAATCTCCGTTTATTCATACCCTATTTGCGCGTCAAACCGCCCAAAGCATGACGTATCAAACGCAGTGGGTGGCATTGGATGGGTTCACGGCGGCAGCCGATCATTTCTTTGCGGAAGGTGGCCGCGGGTGCAACATTACCGTGCCTTTTAAAGAGCAGGCTTTTACGTATGCAGATCGGCTGACAGACCGAGCCCGTTTAGCAGGGGCGGTGAACACCTTAAAAAAGCTGGATGATGGTGAGATCCTTGGGGATAACACTGACGGTGAAGGCCTCGTGCAAGATTTATTGCAGCATGCGTTACCGCTGGCGGAAAAGCGTATCCTGTTAATCGGTGCCGGCGGTGCGGCGCGAGGCGTGATTTTACCGTTATTGGCCCAACAACCGGCATCATTAACCCTGACGAACCGCACACTGGCGAAGGCGGAGCAACTGGCGAGTACGTTTGCCGCGTACGGCGAGGTCGATGCGCGTGCGTTGGATCAGCTTGAGACGGCGACGTTTGATATTATTATTAACTCGACCTCTGCCAGTTTAAGTCAGCAGTTACCCGGCATCCCCGCCGCATTGATCCGGCCTGAAACCGTGTGCTATGACATGGTGTATGGTTCGGGGACAACAACCTTCAATCAATGGGCCAAAGATCTGGGCGCCCGTGTGGTGATGGACGGTTTAGGGATGTTGGTCGGTCAGGCTGCGGAAAGTTTTATGCTGTGGCGGGGGATCCGTCCGGGCGCAAGACAGGTGCAACGTGAATTGCGTCGTACCTTGCAGCAATAAAGCCAGCAACAATAAAGAAGAGAACCATGAATCAAAATATTCTATTTGCGGATCGCGAAGAGTGGGATGCCGCGCGTCAAGCGGTGAACTTCCCTGCCCTACAGGGGGGTCAGTTGATTACGTGCTGGGTTACCCGCGTGTGGCTGGAGCAGTTTTGCCAACGCTCACTGCCTACCGAGGAGATGACTCTGACGGCATTCAGTGAATGTCGGTTTGATTTGGAAGAAGAAGCCGAAGCCTTGATTGATGATGAAGCGTTCAATCAGGATGGCGATATTGAGATTGGGTAAGGTCGCTAACCGTGATCACATTCGTCAGCATAGGTGTTTTTAAGTAAGACATAGTTCTCAGCTGAATGAAGCAGAAAAGCACGTTCTTTATCGGTTAAGGGACGTGCTTGTTTGACAGGACTGCCGATATAAAGATAGCCACTCTCTAAACGCTTATTCGGTGGCACTAAACTGCCCGCCCCGATAATGACGTCCTCTTCGACAATCGCCCCATCTAAAATGATGGCGCCCATGCCGACCAATACCCGATCGCCAATTTGGCAGCCATGCAGCATGGCCTTATGGCCAACCGTCACGTCTTCACCAATGAATAAAGGGTAGCCGTGCGGATTATCCTCAGTAGGACGACTGACATGTAAAACACTGCCATCCTGAATATTGCTTCTGGCACCAATGCGGATGGTGTTTACATCGCCACGTGCGGCAACCAGTGGCCATATACTGGTATCTTCCGCTAAGGTGATGTCACCAATGAGTACCGCGGCGGGGTCAACATAAACCGTCGTCGCGAGTGTTGGAAAGATCCCTTTATAGGGACGAAGATAAGTATTCATGAAGTTATGCCTTAGAAAGAGAAGTTAAATCTGCCTAATAAGCCCGCTATTGATGGTATTAACATCATAAAAAACAGGCTTTGTTCGATAATTGCACACTCGACCTTGAAATATGAAGTTTTTTTGAAATGCCCCTTGCCAATGTGATCGAACGCTCTATAATGCGACCTCACTGACACGGACAGCGGCGCTAGCCGGCAACGTAATTCAGTATTGTTCTTTAACAATTTGACCATGCAATCTGTGTG
>NZ_JBPOEN010000016.1:0-100847 GCF_059941365.1 Photobacterium sp. 270122K | reverse complement strand
CACACAGATTGCATGGTCAAATTGTTAAAGAACAACACTGACGGGTTAGCGACTTAAGTTGCCGTTCTCCGTGTCAGTGAGGCGGCATTATAGAGACTTCGCGCACACTGACAAGCCTTTTTTCCTAAAAAAATATCACATGGTGATTAATTGAGCTAACGTGGTAAAACTGACTCTAATTTCAACATTAGAGGGTTGTCACATTCACTCACTAGCAATTCTAAGTCAATAAAAGTAATATCAATGTGACTCTGTTGTTAAAATAACCAATAACGTCTTTCTTCTCTTTTCTTATGACGATGTAGTTTTTAATATGAAATTATCCAATCAAACCCTAATGCCGATTCTTGCAATCGCTGTTGTCGGAGGGATCATCTTTAGTCTCCTTCCTGTTTCAGCCGGCATCGCCTTTGCCCTCGGTGTACTGTGTACTGCTTTTGTTTTGCCGATCATCCCTTCTTTTCAACCTGCCACTTCTACGCAAGACGACACAACGCAAGCCAGTAAAACCCTCTATGTGGGGAACCTGCCTTATCGAGCAAATGAAAATGAGGTCAAACAACTGTTTTCTGAGCATGGTGAAGTGTTTGCGGTTCGCTTAATGAAGGATAAACGAACCGGTAAACGACGTGGCTTTGGCTTTGTCGTGATGAACAGTAAAGATGCAGAAAATGCGATAACGCATTTAAATAATAAAGAGTATGGCCAGCGCACCTTGAAAGTGCGTGAAGCCAATGAGCCTAAAGCCGAGGATAATGAAGAGATGTAACTGCCTCTAGGTGTAAACGCTCGAGACTCCGATTCAGTGCCGCCACGGATTTTCCGGCGGCACTGTTGTATGTCAGGTTCGGTAACGACAACGCCCCCTCCTCGGTTTCCCCCAACAACTCGTTCACTCGTGCTGCTATCGCCCGCCCAGAGTCAATGATCTGTACCGGATCTTGAAAGGCTTCGCGTATTTCCTCTTTTATTAACGGAAAATGCGTACACCCCAACACGATGCTGTCTACCCGTTGCTGCCAAGGACGTAAAATCTCTCGGACTTCCTCAATAAAGATCGTTTGACCGCGAAGCTTTTCTTCGGCCATTTCAACCAAACGGGTTGAACCTATGCGCATGACCTCACAATCGCTGGCAAACTGGTTGATCAACGTATCGATATAGGCACGCCGTACCGTTGCAGGTGTGGCCAATAAACCAATCACTTTACGCTGGCTGGATAACGCGGCAGGTTTAATCGCCGGTACCACCCCTACAACAGGAATGCTCAGTTGTTCTCGTAACGTCGGCAATACAATGGTACTGGCGGTATTACAGGCAACCACGACCAAATCAACCTGATGACGTGCCACCAGCAAAGTAATGATATTGCTGGCGCGTTCGATTAACTCCGCCTCTGGCAGTTCCCCATAGGGAAAAGCGGCATCATCAAATGCATAGATATACTGAAGATGAGGCAATTGCGCGTATATCTCCTGGTATACCGATAACCCACCCACACCAGAATCAAAAATCAGAACCCGCTTCACTCTTCATTACCTTCATCACCGCCTTTCGAGGGGACTTATGATACTGCGAATCCCGATGAGTACCAAAAATCTTACTGTTTATTGCTGCGGATCTTGCAGCTGGTAGCGCTGATAATGGAATCGTGCTTGCCGATCAATTTCCAGCACCTTAATGTTCAGGCGGCCATTAAAACATGGCGCTTCAACCACTAAGGTATGGAATTCCCCATCCTCACCACACGGATCTACGTTTTCTGGCAGTGAGTCAATGAAGGCGTGGCTATACCATTGCCCGCAATGCTCCCCCGACAACTGGCTGGTATCGACCGTAGCCACTAACGTTTTGATCCCACAATCAACAATCTCTCGGGCCAACGGACCACTCGGCTCTCCCATTAACGGAAAAACACACTGCCAACCGGCTGGTTCTATATAGCTACGTCGGTAGTCTGCAATGCCATTACAGAACATATCGCCAAATGCGACGGCATCAATGCCGAGCCCACTATTGCGTAATCCGTCAACAATCAGAGACTGATACACCGCATTGGGCGGGAAGACCTCGGGTAATACAATTTCCACCAGCGGCAAGCCCGCGAGTGCTGCCTGTGCGCGGACAACCTCAATCGGGGTTGCCTGGAACGGCACTTCATCTGCCACATACGAGGTATATAAGCCGACGACGTCATAGCGAGGGTCACGCAGCAGACGTAATAAAGTGAGGGTGGAATCTTTACCGGATGACCAACTCACGATGGTTTTGATAGGAGACATCACTTTTCCTTTCAATCACTGTCAAAAAAGCCACCCGAAGGTGGCTTCTTAGCATTAAAATTCTAGGGTCGCATTCAAGAAGTACATACGCTCTGGCGCTTTATAGCTCTTTGCCATCTCATACTCTTTATCAAATAAGTTTTCCACTCGACCTCTCACGATAATACTATCGTTAACCCAGTATCCTACAGACATGTCCCATAGGCTTACCGATGGTAAGTACTGTTCACTCGTTGGATTAGGAGACGGCAAATCTAAACGCTTACCCGTAAAGGTATAGGTCGAACTAATTTCAAAATCACCAATATCCGCAAGTGCTATCCATTTGTAATTTTCTTCAGCACGTCGAGCAAGTTGAACATCATTATCATCTTTATGATCCTTAAATTCGGCAACCAATGTATGGTTGATTGGACCCGTATCAAAGTTTACATCCAGCTCAATGCCTTTAATTCGCGCATCAACATTGTCTGAATACCAGTTACCTACTGGGTACTCGTACCAGATAATTAAGTTATCAACCTTGTTGTCATACAGAGACAGGTTCCAGCGTGCAAAACTGTAATCACCACTCAAACCTAACTCTAAATTTTTCGCTTCTTCCGGTTTCAGATCTGGTGTGGTAGTTAAATCTGCATATGTTGGCGCTTTATAAGCAGTACCATAACTTGCCCGCACCTTGTGTGCTTCATCAATTTGATAACCTACAGCTAAAGACCAGGTAGTGTAATTATCGTATTCATCATGCTTGTCATAGCGCACATTCGCTTCGAGAGTAAATGGGTTTAAAAATGCTTGTGCTGAAGCGTACACGCCATAGGTATCACGATTTTGCCCCGCTAATACGTGAGGAGAACCATAATTCTTAGCGTTATCCTTTAACTCTTCACGACGACCATCAATACCAGCTCCAAGGAGAATTTTGTCATTCAATTGATATTGGTTGGCCCATTGAACCTGCCACAAATCAATCTCAGCACGAGTTCCTGCGTTGTCATATCCTTCAGCTTGCGAATAATTGGTATTTTCTGTTTGCTGATAATTCACACTCAAAAACGAACGCAATAGATCATTTTGATAGCTCAGCTGAGTAGTTAAACTCTGATTTTCAGAATACCCATGGCTCAAGCCACTAAAAGTATCATAGTCAGACAGGCTCTCAATCCACAGTGCAGAAACGTAAGCTTGCCAATGTTGGTTAAACTGATGGTCATAGCTGGCAAGGATATTCTTTCCTTCATAACCATAATCAATCCCTGTCTCTGGGATCTTAATGTCATAGCCATCGGTTGACTCAAAACCAGCTCCTACCTGAAGATGACCTTTTTCATTCACATCAGAACGAGCAGCAAAACTTGCCATTTTACTGCTGTTACTCCCTATCCCAATATCAAGCTGCTTATGATTATTTCCTCGATAGGTACGTGTAATGATATTAATTACACCACCGATCGCATCTGATCCATATAACGCAGCGCCTGGACCACGAATGACTTCCAAACGTTCAACCAAGCCTACTGGTATATGATTTATGGCAAAACCTCCCGCAGAAGAGTCGATACGCACGCCATCAATCAATACCAACACATGGTTACTATTCGTACCTCGCAGAAAAACTGATGCGTTTTGTCCTAAACCACCGTTGTTTACCACTTCTACGCCAGGTAAACGACGTAATACTTCCGTGATATTGTTGGCTTGATAACGTTCTATCTCATCTCGGGTTACTACAGATATGGGGGCAAGTACAGAAGACTCTGTCTGTTCAAATCGGTTGGCTGTTACCACCATGACTTCATCGGGGGATTGTGCAGCAGCACTGTATGGCAGGCACAGGGGTGCCAACGCCACAGCTAAAAGCGTTTTTTTCATTGTATGGATTACCTTAAGTCGCGTTGATTACTGAGTCGGTGTTGACTCGGTACACTGGTCGGTCTTCGGACTTAAGAGCATGGTTGGATAACCACCTAGGCAACAACTTCCCACTTCAAGCGCTTACTTTGCATAAGCTGTTGAAGCAGTGTTCGGAACTTACGTCCATGTGCTTTCGTTCTCTATCACCGCTGCGCGTCAGTTACGGATTTTCACCGTATTCCCTGTGCCTGAATCATCAGGCTAACCAGCGCAAACGAATGCTAGTTTTCCCCTTGGGCAATGTCTAGTGTCATTTCCCTTAGATAACGAAATATCGTCGGTTTCAACATTTTTATCGGGCACAACACTGGACATCGGTCAACAATGCAATAAAATCTGCGCTCTTATTTTGAGCAGTTTCTGAGGCAACCACTATGGCATCTACCGACATCAATCCAGCTGAGTATCAAGCACAGCTCGATGAAAAGGCAGCGCGTATTCAAAATATCTTCAGTGATTTTGAAACCCCTGAGCTTGAGGTGTTTGCCTCTCCTGCCGAGCATTACCGCATGCGTGCAGAGTTCCGCGTTTGGCACGAAGGCGACGATCTTTACTACATCATGTTCAACCAAGAGACGCGCGAAAAATATCGCGTGGATCAGTTCCCTGCGGCAAGCCGCCTGATCAACGACATCATGCCGTTACTGGTTGAAGCCATCAAACCAATCCCAGCGCTACGCCATAAGCTGTTCCAGGTAGATTTCTTATCAACACTCAGCGGTGAAATTTTGGTGTCTATGCTGTACCACCGTCAGCTTGACGACGCGTGGATCGCAGAAGCGAACGCACTGAAACAGCGTTTGAATGATGAAGGCTTTAAACTGAACTTCATCGGCCGTGCACGTAAGCAAAAAATCGTTCTGGATCAAGAATTCGTGATCGAAAAGCTAAACGTGAACGATCGCGTACTGACGTACAAGCAAGTAGAGAACAGCTTTACCCAGCCAAACGGCGAAGTGGCGCAAAAAATGTTGGAATGGGCGGTCGATTGCACCCAAGACAGCCAAGGCGATCTGTTGGAGCTGTACTGTGGTAACGGTAACTTCTCACTGGCATTGGCGCAAAACTTTGAACGCGTACTGGCAACTGAACTGGCTAAGCCATCGGTAGATTCAGCACAGTTCAACATTGCGGTGAATAACATCGACAACGTACAGATCATTCGCATGTCAGCCGAAGACTTCACCGATGCAATGGAAGGCCGTCGCGAGTTCCGTCGCCTGAAAGATCAAGGCGTGGATCTGCAAAGCTACAACTGCAACACAATCTTTGTTGATCCACCGCGTTCAGGTATGGATGAAGGCACGTGCCGCATGGTACAGGGCTACGAGCGCATCATGTATATCTCGTGCAACCCAGACACACTGAAAGACAATCTGGCGATTTTGAGCGAAACGCACCGCATTACCCGCTTTGCGTTGTTTGATCAGTTCCCATACACCCACCACATGGAAGCCGGTGTGCTACTAGAACGTAAGTAAACGTTCCCTATCACAAACAACCGAGCATAAAAAAAGGCGCATCATCATGATGCGCCTTTTTCGTGCTCGCGATAACGACCGCACAAAGTCTTATGCTTGTGCTTCTGACTCTGCTTTTGGATTCATGATGCCCAGCTTGATGGCCACCCAGAACAACAGACCCAAACAGATCATCAGTGGCAAGAAGTTAGAGCCCATGTCTGGCAACTGTGCGCGCAAGAAGGCTGAGTAACCAAATGCACCCACCAAGAAGCAGGCAAACGCAATCGCTGGCGTACCTTCCGCCATTGGCTTGCTCAGGTATTCTTGGTACAGGCAGTACACTGCCAATGCGAACGCAATCACGGGGAAAACAGAGAAAGCGACAGCACTCGACGTGAAGACCGCCAATGTCGCATTACCACATAAGCCAGCCAGCAGTGACAATACTAATGTTTTACGTTCTGCTTTGATTTGTTCCTTGTTCATATCCATTCACCAACAAAGTTAAAGTTTTTGCCTGAGCTCTCTACGCTCACGCTCTTTACGGTACCAGTAGGCACCCTTCGCAATCATTCGCAATTGCATGATCAATCGTTCAGCATGCTCACCACGCGCATGGCTGTCTAAATCCAATGCTTCCGCGCCCGAACTGAACACCAAGGTGACCGACGCTTCTGCTTGTGTGTACGCCTCTTCGTGCGTCACACCCGTTTTTGCCACTAAGTATTCCGTCAGCTCAGCGACAAAATGTTGGATCTCACGAGCAACGGCCGCCCTGAACGCTGGCGAGGTGCCAGACCGTTCACGCAACAACAACCGAAACACGTTCGGGCTGCTCTCAATAAATTCCATAAAGGTCTCAACAGAGGTACGGATCACACTGCCTTCTTTGGCAATGCGCTGGCGAGCCTGACGCATCAGTTGGCGTAAAATCAAACCGCCTTCATCTACCATGGTTAGACCGAGCTCATCCATATCTTTGAAGTGACGGTAAAAAGAGGTCGGTGCAATACCGGCTTCTCTGGCCACTTCCCGCAAGCTTAAGTTGGAAAAGCTGCGTTCAGCACTCAATTGATTAAATGCAGCATCAATCAGTGAGCGGCGGGTTTTTTCTTTCTGCTGAGCCCTGATACCCATGGGTTGTCTGTTTCTCTTTGAATTATCTTGCGTCAAGGTGAGTGTCACTATACCCGCTTTTTACAGCCATCAAAACATAGTAATTCCTGACCTACGCTTAATCAAAGCCGTTATCGCCAGTTTTTCTACTGGCTCACAAAGTCACGCGAGAACCCACACTGACAAAAACGTCACCTAGCTCCAACTTTTCAACTTTCCCACTACTGACAACGTGATCCGCTCCGCTCTATCAGTGCAGAGTGATTCTACCTGCTTTCATTGAAAGTTAACATAACGAGACGGCAATGTTGCGCAAATGATAAGAAAGGCTAAGCATGACAAATAACACACCGTCTCCTTCCCAACATTATGATGCCATCATCATCGGCAGTGGTCCCGGCGGCGAAGGGGCTGCGATGGGATTAACCAAAGCAGGCTTTAACGTCGCCATCATCGAACGCGAAGAAAGTGTCGGTGGCGGCTGTACCCACTGGGGAACCATTCCCTCTAAGGCACTGCGCCATGCCGTCAGCCGTATCATTGAATACAACCATAACCCGTTATATTGCAAAAACAACGCCACCTTACACAGCACATTCAGCCAAATTCTCGGTCACGCCCAAGACGTCGTCAACAAACAAACCCGCATGCGCCAAGGCTTCTACGACCGCAATAAATGCACGCTGATCTTCGGCGAAGCCAGTTTCATTGGCAGCCACAGCATCATGGTGAAAAAGCCGGACAGCAGCCGAGAGTACTACACGGCGGACCGTTTTATTATCGCCACCGGTTCACGCCCCTATCAACCCGATAACGTCGACTTCACCCATGATCGCATCTACAACAGCGACTCCATCTTGCAGCTCAAGCATGATCCCCGCCATATCATCATTTACGGGGCGGGGGTGATTGGCAGCGAATATGCTTCGATCTTCCGCGGCCTCGGGGTCAAAGTCGATTTGATCAATACCCGTGATCGCCTGCTGGAGTTTCTCGACAATGAAATCTCCGACTCGCTGTCTTACCATTTCTGGAACAGCGGCGTGATGATCCGCAGCGGGGAAGCCTATGAGCAGATTGAAGGAACCGAAGACGGGGTGATCTTGCATCTGCAATCAGGCAAGAAGATGCGCGCCGATTGCCTGCTCTATGCCAATGGCCGTACCGGTAACACCGATACCCTCAACCTTAAACACGTCGGACTGACACCGGATTCACGTGGCCAGCTCACGGTGAACCAAAATTACCGCACAGAGGCAGAGCATGTGTATGCGGTGGGCGATGTGATTGGCTACCCGAGTCTGGCCAGTGCCGCCTACGACCAAGGCCGCTTTGTGGCGCAAGCCATTGCGTATGGCGAAGCCGATAGTCAGCTCATTGACCATATCCCAACCGGGATCTACACCATTCCTGAGATCAGCTCCGTCGGGAAAACCGAACAAGAACTCACGGCGGAAAAAGTGCCGTATGAAGTGGGCCGGTCGCAGTTCAAACACCTGGCACGCGCCCAAATCGCCGGCACCGAAGTCGGCAGCCTCAAGATCTTATTTCACCGTGATACCAAGGCGATCCTCGGGATCCATTGCTTTGGCGAACGTGCGGCGGAGATCATCCACATTGGTCAGGCGATCATGGAGCAAAAAGGCGAAGGCAATACGATCCACTATTTCGTGAACACGACCTTCAATTACCCCACCATGGCCGAAGCCTACCGTGTGGCGGCATTGAATGGATTGAACAGGCTGTTTTAGCCGAGGCGCTTCACGCGCACGACGAAAAGGCAGTAATAAAAAACGGCGCTCTGAGCGCCGTTTTTAGAGATGACTTCTTTTTGCTAACAGTAAGCGGTTAGGCGTTCCCATCCAGCAACCGATCGTCCGGGGTCAAAATGGCAGCCCACGGCAAAGACGCATCCCCCAAGGTGATAAAATTCGGGTTTTCCAGCGTTTCACGCGCATTGTAAGACAGCGGATTAAGGTGGGTATTTAAGATCTTTCCGCCAGCTTCTTCCACGATACATTGGGTCGCTGCGGTGTCCCACTCTCCTGTTGGGCCCAGACGTAAATAACAGTCCACCGCCCCTTCTGCGACCAAGCATGACTTTAACGCTGCCGAGCCCAGTGGAACAAGATCGTAATTCAACGCCGGATCTAACCGGCTAGTGATGCCGCGGATATCTTGGCGACGGCTGATCGCCACCCCCAAAGACTGTACGGGCTGTGCCGGTTTATGGGTACTGATCGCCACGGTCTCCCCCGCAGCAGTGGTTTTCCATGCGCCTTTGCCGCGATAGGCAAAATACACCACATCAGAAATAGGCGCATACACCACCCCCATCACCGGTTGATTATGCTCAACCAATGCAATGATCGTGGCAAAGTCACCGCTTTTCGCGATAAATTCTTGGGTGCCATCAAGCGGGTCCACCAGCCAATAACGTGACCAAGCACCACGCTCACGCAACGGAATATCAGCGTCTTCTTCCGACAGCACCGGAATATCCGGCGTCAACGCCGATAAACGTGTCATGATCAGTTCATGCGCGGCTAAATCGGCACTGGTAACAGGCGTACTGTCTTGCTTGGTGTATTCTTCAAATTGGCCACGCTGATAAATCTCCACAATCACCTTACCGGCTTCGCGGGCGATCTCTGTGACCTGAGGCAATAACGTCGATAGATCCATCTGCGCTCCTATCGGGCTAAATGTTTAAGGGCCAAGAACAATGCCGTAATACTGCGGGCTTCAGCAAAGTCCAAATGTGTCAGCAACTCTTGTGCTTGATTCAACGGCCAACGCACGATTTCCAGTGGTTCCGGCTCATCCCCTTCCAACCGCTCGGGGTACAAGTCTTGCGCCAAGAACAAGGTCATCTTGCTGGAAAAATACGACGGGGCCAGCACCACTTCTTTCAGGGGCTGTAGCTGATGGGCACCAAAACCAATCTCTTCTTTCAATTCTCGATTGGCAGCGGCTTCTGCACTTTCACCGGGATCGATCAAGCCTTTCGGGAAACCCAGCTCATAGCGTTCGGTCCCGGCGGCATACTCACGGATCAACAACAGATCGCCTTCTGCCGTCACAGGCACCACCAGCACCGCATGACGCCCTGACGGTTTCATCCGCTCATACGTCCGCTCTACGCCATTGGAAAAGCGCAGATGAAGGGACTCAATTTTGAATAACTGAGATTGGGCAACCACGTCAGTGGCAAGAATTTGAGGTTTTTTATGATCGGCAGCCATGTTATGTCCTGTTTGAAGGCCTGTTACGACATCAAACCGTAACCCTGACACTGTCTTTCATTTAATGGTAATAGGCTGACGAAATAAAGCACTTTCTGAGGAAAACGTTAACCCGGCAAGCGCTGCCGGGTTAACGGGAGAGGCGTTCTGTTAGAATCGACCGCTGTAAGTAATGCGGTATTGCCCTTTCGCATCTGGGCTGCCCAGCCACTTCAACTGCTGACCCAACTGTGGAGGAAATTCAGCCCCCGGCTTGAACCAACCCGCCAATGCGTAGTTATTCCCTTTGGCTAACGAGGCATTCCATTCACTCACCACTTCCGGCGAAGTTTGCGCCATCGCCGCCAGCACCTTGCCCTGATCACACGACAGATCGGCAATCACCGGCCCAGGGTTCAACGCCCCAAGTGGCGATGACACCTGTGCACCACTCCATGCCAAACTACCGTCTAAGGTCTCACAGTACGGCGCCGCAAACTGGTAATCGCGCAGCGTCAGTTCAAGGTTACCGGACAACGTCACCGGTACACCCGAAGGGGCAAATTGCATCATTTCACGAGCAGGAACAGAGACCAGCAAGTTTTCGGCAAACGGACCGGCACTGCGGTAACCGACTAATCCACGTCCGGTCAGGCCCATATCACTGCCCTGACCAAAACGCACATCCAGCTTCACACTGCCCGTCAGCAACGGCAACACACGCATGTCCCACTGTACACGGCCAAGGTTTTTCCCCTGCCAACGCACCTGACTCGCGGCACCTTGCCACAGCGTGCCATCAATCCCTGAGATCTGTACGCTGGCCAATTTTGGCACTTGTTGCCATACCCAGCTGGCAGGCACATGCGCAATCAAACTGCCTGTCAGTACGACCCCAAATGACACACCTAATAAGACTTTATATTTCACGTTTACCCCCGCCCTAACTGCAAGCGGTTCACTTCTACCATGCCAGCCTGATCCGTTTTAGACACATCCAAAAACTGGGCATCAATGCCATGCTCATCGCGTAAAAAAGCCAACCAACTGATCAATGTATTAAATGGCAATGGCTTGACCCACACCTGCACCGCTTCACTGCGCGGCTGCATACGGATCAATTCAATACGGTAGCGTCCCGTGGTTTCATTGATCACTTGGTTCAAGCCCTTGCTGCTGACTGCCCCCGTAGAGCCGGACGTGCCGCGTAAACTGACAATCTCATCCGCTTTGGTACTGACCCACGTCAGCAACTGGCGCTCTGCTTGCAAACGGGTTTCCGTCGTCTGCGCCGACGCGGCGAGCGGTTGCCAAATGCCCCAATACAAGATGGCCAGCAATAACGCGCTGCCGCCACCCAAGACTAAGCGTTGTTCACGCGCGCTGAGCCCTTTCCACCAGGCATTCATGACTTTCTCCTCAAGACCACGGCACCGGTCACCTGATTGCCATCTCGATTAAGCTGGCCTTGCTCGACCGTGAAATTCTCAGCCAGCAGGGTACGTAGTTGTTCAAAGTGCTGGAACTCTGCCGCCACGGCCTGAAAACGGATCTCACCGCGATTCTGATCGTACTTGAAATTCTGCATCGACAACTGGGGGACTTTGGCCAATACCGGCTGCAATTGTGCCAACCAAGGCAATAAGCCCTCACCGTCACTGCTGCCACCCAAGCGCGTCAGTTCACTGTTCATCTGGCGTTTCAGGTAGCTGGGCGAAGGCACTCGCTTAAACTGCGGTAACACCTGACGGAAAATACGTTCACTTTCGGCTTTGTATGCCAGTGCCTGTTTGTCCATCGCTTGCATCGAGATAACGTGTTGTGCGATCAACACCGCCCCTACCACACCCGCCGCAATTGCCACCTTACGCCATGGCTTAAGGTGTTTACGCCACGCCGGTTGCTGCTTATATACGCCGGAAAGCAAATTGACCTTACTGGCCAAGGCACCTTCTGCCAGCAATTGCATCACCAACTCTGGCGCCTCTGGCTGCCAACGTCCCGGCATCTCTGCCGGTGCTGGCGTAAAGTGGTGGATCACAATATCTTGTGCCGTCAGTGGTGCCGCCTCTTCGCTTGCCATGGCGTCAACCGCAGCGTCGATGTCTGCCGCTTTCACGGTCACATCATCAGCGGTGGCCTTCTCCGCCTCGTCGTCTATTGCGTCATCCACCGCCGGTACGATCGGGGCTTGTTGCGCAGACAGCCAGGCGGCCAGCCATGAGGCTTCTGCGGCAATGCCTTGTACCGCCGATTGACGGATCAACCATTGGCCTTCAATTTCAGCCGCTGAATAGCTGTGATCAAAATGCGGCAAGCACAGACAGTCAGGCAGCAAGGCTTTAATTTCAAAGCCAGCGTCAGACAATGCCGCCAGCCATTCTTCCATTTTACGGTGTTCGACCACCGCCACTTGTGCTAACTCGCCGTTCTTCTCCAACAAATGCACATGCAGATTATCCACATCCTGTGCCAACTCTTCTTCAAGGAGAAATGGCAGTACGTTGGCCAACTGACGGCTACTTCCCGCAGGAATCGCGACCTGAGTCATCAGCACATCACTGGCTGGGATCAAGGCATACACGGTTCGCTGAGCGGCATAGTCCGCGATCTCACCCAGTAAGCTGATATTGTCCAGCTGACCCGATGCGATCACTTCGTGTTGTTGTGGCGACCAGACAAGCCATTGCACCGGCTGTTCAGCACGGCTACTTAGCCTGATTGTCAGAAATTCGCTCACTGATTCCTCCATAACGGCGACGTACAACTGTCACCTTGTCTTCACTATCTCGCTTGAGCAAGGCTACAAGCCGCACTCGGGATCTATCGACCACAATCTCGGTATCTAACTGAAAGTAATCACTCGTTACCGATAAAAAGGCTTTTGCCTGCTTTTTGGCTTCGGCATCCAAACTGGCGAACTGAGGCTCAGCCAAGAAATCGTCCACTGCATTCCAGCCATCATACGGGCGCTCTTGCAATAATGTCTGAGCATCCGACAATGACAAACTTGGTGCAAATAGTCCGACTAAAATCGCGGCCTGACTCTCATATAAGGTGTTTACGTTAATGGCGAGAGACGTGGTCGGAATAGCACACAATAACGGCTGCACTTTCTCGAAGATCGCCCCTGTCACGCCGTTAACGGCACGCAGTTCACTGATATCGGCCATCCAGTCGCGCGGGGGTAAGTAAGGCGGACGGAACCCTTCATAGGTACTGTCGCCTGCGCCAAACGAGGAATTCACCGCCTCGGCGGGATCCACGTATTCCCATACCGACTCTGCGACGACTTCCGCGTCATAACTTTCGACGCCCACTTCTTCCATCATTGCCTGCAAGGCTTTGACCAAATACGGGGGACTGCTGCGATCGGTCATTGGGGCGAGGCCTGATAACGCATTCAGGTTGAAACAGGCTTGGCGGTCAAAAATATTTCCCGTGGCACTGCCCCCGTCCAGCGGGTAACGCTGATCTTTTGTCGCCCACGCCTGACTTAGGTTCACCGTGTCGCTGTCTTCAATGCCTTGCTCTATCGCCACCTTGCCCAGTGCTTCCATTCCTTGGGCGAACCAATAGGCTTGCTGGTTTTGGATTTGGCTTTCCACGCGGTAAAAATTCAAGTGCAGGCGCTCGCTCATCTGTGCCGCTAACGCTGTCATCAATGCCAACAGCAATAACACGACGATCAGTGCGACGCCTTTTTGTTTCTGCTTGGTCGCCATCACTCTTCTTCCTCCGCACTTAATACAGAGTCAGGCAGCATGTAGACCCGCTCGATTTCGCCGTAATCTTCCAGCGTCAGTTGAACAATCACCCCTTGTGGCAAGGTCGCTGCTTTATCCCACTTATCGGCCCACTTCTTCTCGCTGTAGAAACGAAACGCCAGTTTCTCTACGCCCGTCAGAATAGGACGCACCAAGGCTTCCGTGCCCACCACCGTATCGGGATAACGGAACCATACGCGCTCTAAAGTATCGTCCACCACGCGGTAGCCGACTTTCAGCACCTCACCCCGCGGAAACATCTGTTGCGGGTTTTGCCAGCCTAAGCGCGTAAACAAGATCCCATCACTGGATGAATCGAGCAGGTATTCACTGCTTTGCAATAATTTGTCGCTGGCGGTCTCGCCTAAGTTACGGGTCTTGCGCGCGACAATCTGACGGAAATCATTGTCCATCATTACCATCGCACGCTGGATCTCTTGTAAGCGTTCGTTGTGTTCGCGCGACTGAGCGTCACTGCGCTGTACCCCGTTCATCACCTGATAGGCCGATAAACTCAACATCGAAAACACGGCGATGGCCACCAGCACTTCCAACAGGGTAAAACCGGCGGCAGGGCGAGAGCGGAACAAAGACCATGGGGTATTCACGGTGTGTGACGTCGCGTTTTGCTTAGTTTTTAACATTCGCTTTTAACATTAGTTTTCAACATAGGTTCTCAGCGTGACGATGGAGTTCTTTCTGGCTTCATCGGTCGTGACCGTGACATCTAACGCACGCAAAAAGCCATCGGCGGTTTTGGTGCTTTTGATGGTCCAGTACCATTCTCGCCCTGCCAGTTCTGACTTCCCTTTCTTCGCTGAGGTCGGGACGTCACCCGACAGGCGCATTTTCGCTAATTCGTTATCTGCCACCATGGCGGCAAAGGTTTTTTCTTCCAAATAACTGAGGGTATAGAGGTGCTGGCTGACGGCCTTCATGACACTCAAGGCCGCAGTGGCAAACACGGCGAGCGCGACCAGCACTTCCAGCAGGGTCATCCCCCGCTGGCGATTACGCCGATGACGCAGGAAATTCACGGCCACTCCTCATCTTTTTCTTGGAGGCTTTCAATGGTTTCTCCCGGTGGTAGAAGGTACAACTGACCCACTTCGTCAGCCTGTACACGCCAGAATTCATTTTCCCCCTCGATTTCAAATTCAAGGGTGAACGGGGTGTACTCCCCACTGGCCATCACCACCACCTGAGGCGGTTTAATTTTGTCTTTATCAGCTTGCTCAGCAAACAAGTCTTCATCAAACAGGGAGCCCGGCTTGAACAAACGATCTTTGTCCTGCCACGAATAACTGCCTATCTCAACGCGCAAACGGACGCCTTCCGGCATCTCAACTTGGGTAAAAAAGCGAGAGGCTTGCATTGGCTGCCAGTCTTGACTGGTTAGCTGAAGAAACTGGTACTGATCACGCTCGACACGGATGCCGTAATCCCTGCCGTTCAGCAGGGACTCCTCGCCCAATAACTGGACGAGGTGACGAAAACGTGCCGCTTCTTCCTTGACCGCATCTTCCTTGTTATCCGGCAATGAGATGATCACCGCCACGGCGCTGCTTGCCAGCAGCACCAATACCAATAATATTTCGATCAGGGTAAAACCTGCGGCACGTTTCTGCATGCTTAGTAGTCCAGCATGTTCCAGTTACCGATATCAGTGTTCACACCTTCACCGCCTTCTTGGCCATCGGCACCCAGGCTGAAGATATCCACTGCACCGTTTTCACCCGGCATGATGTAGCTGTACTCGTTACCCCAAGGATCTTTTGGCAGACGTTTGATGTAACCATCATCACGGTAGTTACGTGGCTCAGGGCTGGCAGATGGCTTGCTGACCAATGCATCCAGACCTTGATCAGTCGACGGGTACACGCTGTTATCCAGCTTGTACATGTCCAGTGCATTCTCCAGCGCACCAATGTCGGTCACGACTTTCTGTTGGTCAGCCTTTTCCTTGTTGCCCAGTAGGTTAGGCACAACCAAGCTGGCCAGTACGCCAAGGATGACGATCACGACCATAACTTCCAATAGCGTAAAGCCGCGTTGTTTGCGTTGCATTGAGAAAACCTCCAAAAAATTACATCCCGACCATGTTGTTCAAAGCAATGATCGGCATAAGGGTAGCAATAACAATAAACATCACGATGCCTGCCATCGCGACGATCAATAAGGGTTCAAACACCCCGAGTGCCATGTTCACCAGCGACTCAAAATCACGATCTTGGTTATCCGCTGCGCGTGTTAGCATTTGCTCTAACTCCCCACTGCGTTCCCCACTGGCAATCATATGGAGCATCATAGGCGGAAACAGCTTGGTTTGCTCCAATGACACCCGCAAACTTGCCCCTTCCCGTACCTTATCGGCGGCATCGCAAATTTGTTTATTCACCCAGGTGTTGGTCATCACGTCCGAAGCGACTTTCATCCCCTCAAGCAGCGGGATCGCACTCGAGGTACAAATCGATAGCGTACGCGCAAAGCGTGAGGTACTCAGGCCACGGGCCACCTTGCCGATCACCGGCAACTGTAGCACGCGTCGATCCCACGCAAGGCGAAAGTGAGGACGGCGCAAAGCAAACTTAATGCCCGCCACCAGCGCCACAATGCCAATCACAACCAACAAGCCCCAGTTCAGGACAAAGTCACTGGCCGCCAGCAAGATTTCGGTAATGGTTGGCAGCTTTTGCCCCATCTGCACAAACTGATCGACAATTTTTGGCACCACGGTCGCCAACAAGAAGGCGACAACAGATACCGCAATCAAGGTCAGCATCGTTGGATAAATCATCGCCTGCTGCAGCTTGCTGCGCATTTGCTGGCGGTTTTCCGCGTAGTCAGCCAAGCGGTTAAGCACCGTGTCTAAGTGACCGGATTTCTCCCCCGCCGCCACCATGGCGCGAAACAGCTGATCAAACACATGCGGGTATTCCGCCATACTGTCTGACAGCGTGTACCCTTCCACCACGCGCGAACGCACTGCGAGCATCATGTTTTTCAAGCGGGGCTTTTCGCTTTGCTCACCCACCGCTTTCAAACATTCTTCCAGCGGCATCGCCGCTTGCACCAAGGTCGCCAGCTGACGGGTGATCAACGACAATTCATTGGTGCTGATCCCACGGCGCAATTGAAAACCACCGGCGGCTTTTTTCTTTTCTCGTTCACGGGTCTGGGTGACATCGACCGGGATCAAGCCCTGCTCGCGCAGTTGCTGTCTCACCTGACGGGCGGTGTCGCCTTCCAGCACCCCTTTCTTTTGGCGCCCTTTGGCATCGAGCGCCTTATATTCAAACGCCGCCATCTTAGCCCTCTTTGGTCACCCGCATCACTTCCTCAAGGGTTGTGATACCGGCTTTTACCTTCGATAAACCGTCGTCTCGAATACTCGGTGTATGGCTACGAATGGCTTTTTCAATCGCCATCTCACCCGCTTCAGAGTGGATCAACTCTTGCACTTGCTCATCCACAATCAACAACTCATGAATACCGGTACGGCCACGGTAACCTTTTTGGTTACAGGCCTCACAGCCTTTGGCATGGTAAAGCGTCAACGGCGCATCAGGCGTTAAGCCAAACAGCTTCTTCTGCGCGGCATCGGCTTCATACGGTTCACGACAGTTTTTACATAAACGACGCACCAGACGCTGCGCCAGCACCCCCAACAAGGAGGAGGAGATCAAGAAGGGCTCAATGCCCATATCGCGGATACGGGTTACCGCGCCGATCGCGGTATTGGTGTGTAACGTCGACAAGACCAAGTGACCGGTCAACGACGCTTGTACCGCAATCGCCGCCGTTTCTTGGTCTCGGGTTTCACCGATCATCACCACATCCGGATCCTGACGCAAAATGGCACGCAACGCGCGGGCAAAGGTCATGTCCACTTTGGTGTTCACTTGCGTCTGGCCGATCCCGTCGATATCAAATTCAATCGGATCTTCTACGGTCAGGATATTGTTTTCTTTGCCGTTCAGTTCCTGCAAGCCCGCATACAAGGTCGTGGACTTACCCGAACCCGTCGGACCGGTCACCAAGATGATCCCGTGCGGACGTTCGATAATTCGGCGGAAGTTCTCATGGATCGCCGGGGTCATGCCCAAGCTGTGCAGATCCAAGCGAGTCGCGTTCTTATCCAACAAACGCAATACCACACGCTCCCCGTGAGAAGACGGCATGGTCGACACACGCACATCGACGGCACGGCCACCGATACGCAGTGAAATACGGCCATCTTGTGGAATACGCTTCTCGGCAATGTCCAAGCGCGCCATAACCTTAATACGTGAGACCAACAACGGCGCCAATTTACGGCTCGGGTGCAGCACTTCACGCAACACACCATCGACCCGGAAACGGATCGACAATTGCTTTTCAAAGGTTTCGATATGGATATCTGACGCGGCTTCTTTGATCGCTTCGGCCAGCATGGCGTTGATCAATTTAATGATCGGTGCATCGTCTTCCGACTCTAACAAGTCTTCCGTTTCCGGCAGCTCTTCGGCCAGCGCAAAGAAGTCGTCGTTATCCGAGCCCAGATCTTCCATCAACTGACGCGCTTCCGACGAATCTCGCTGATAGGCTTCGGTTAATTTTAGTTCAAAGGCTTGCGGATCCAGTTCACTCGGGGCAAACGGGCGACCGGACACACGGCGGATCTCGGCTAATACCCCGGCACTGAGTTGGCCGGAGTAGAACAAGGTCATGTCGTGGTCGATCACTTCCAGCACCACACGGTGGCGCTTGGCAAACGAAAACGGTAACCGGAAGCGCGGCTGGGCCTCTGGCTGCAAACGCGCGTCATCCATTATTTATCACCCTCTAGCTGCGCGACAAAGGCACGCACTTCAGCCGGTAGCGCGATGTCATCGCCGTACTTCGGCAGCAACGGAGTGTCCGTGTTCGGCATCAAGCGCAGGCCTTCCTCCTGACGGTACAACTGCTCCGCGCGGATGTAGTTGTACTTACGCTGGGTAATACCGTCCGCCGTCACGCCATCACGAATGATGGTTGGCTTGATGAACACCATCAAGTTGGTTTTTGCTTTGGTGGTATTGGTCGACTTGAACAGATGACCCAATACCGGGATATCGCCCAACAATGGAATTTTCTGCTCACTTTCGTTGGTCTGCTCTTGGATCAAGCCACCCAACGCAATCATCTGGCCATCTTGTACCAAGACGGACGTGGTGAGCTGACGCTTGGAGAAACGGACATCCACCGCCCCGTCTGCGCCCAATACGTTTGATACTTCTTGTTCAATTTTCAGCTGGACCGAGTCACCTTCGTTGATCTGCGGCGTCACGTTCAGCTTAATACCCACTTCCTTACGTTCAACGGTCTGGAAAGGGTTGTCATTGTTTGAGCTGGAGGTCGAGCCCGTTACCACCGGCACTTCTTCACCGACAATGAACGAGGCTTCACCGTTATCCATCACCGTGATGCTTGGTGATGACAGAATATTAGAATTACGATCGGACGCCACGGCATTCACCAGCATGGTCCAGTCGCCCATCACGATACCCAGCGCCGCACCGTTCACGCCGCCCAGTACACTGGCCAGCGTACTGAAATCACCGTCTTCGGTAATGGTACGGACTTGTTCGATACCGTTGGCATCAATATAGGTTTCGCTACGGGTGGTTTCTTTGGCATCTTCCAGACCGACGGCGTACTGCGAAATAGGGACACCGGAGTTACCAAACTGCACCACGCCCCCATCGAGCGTGCCCCACTGCACCCCAAAGTTGATACCGTCACCTTCTGACAGTTCAACAATCATGGCTTCAATCAAAACCTGCGCACGACGAATATCCAACTGCGCAATGATGTTTTCCAGCGCGCGCATAATATCTGGCGGCGCGGTCAGGATCAGCGCATTGGTATCGACGTGGGCGGAAATCATCACATCATTTTTGCTACGGGCCGATTTGCCGTTACCGGTCTTCTCAGCCTGCAGGTTGTCTGATACCCCTTTCAGGACATCGACCATGTCTTCGGCATTGGCGTACTTCAAGTACACCACGCGGTTATTACCGGATGATGCCATTTCTTTATCTAGCTGACGGATCAAACGCTTCAGGCGCTCACGCACTTTCGGATCGCCGGATAGCAAGACCGAGTTAGTACGGTCATCCGCCACCAATTTTGGCTGCAAGAATTGCGGGGTCGATTTCGCGTCTGCTGTTTTGTTCAGGGCATCGACAATACGGACCATTTCTGCGGCCGAGGCATTACGCAACTCGACCACGTCGATTTCTTTATCGCCCGCACGGTCAACACGCTCAATGATTTCCGCCAGACGGTTCACGGTAGCGGCACGGCCCGTGATCATGATGATGTTGGCCGGATCGTAGTGCACCACGTTACCGGCACCGGCGTTATCGTTCAGCTGACGCAATAGCGGTGACAACTCACGCACCGACACGTTACGTACCGCAATAACACGCGTGACCACTTCATCACCTTTTACGGTGTTGTCGTCACCCACCACAGGAATAGCGGAAATTTTAGCGTCTTTGTCGCGCACGACTTTCAGCACGCCATTATCCATTTCAACCACAGCGAAACCGTAGACTTCAAGCACGTTGAGGAAAAATTGGTAATACTGTTCATCATTAAGCAGATCATAGCTGCGCACATTCACTTGGCCACGCACTGCAGGGTCGACAATGATTGTCTTTTGCAGGTTACGACCAACAATGTTGATGAACTCCTGAATATCGGTTCCTTTGAAACTGGCACTAAACTCACTTGCGAGTGCTGAGCTACACATCAAGCTGCTCAGTAGCCAGAGGGCACTTTTACCCATCCATTTTTTCACAAATAACTCCTGCGCTATCGCATGTTCGCCTTGAACCACTACTACTGCAGTTCAATGTAAATATCGTGTAACTGACCTTCTCGTTCGACAGTCAGCGTAAAGTCCGTGGCATTTGACAATTCCGTCCACAATTTTGCCATCACGGCCGCATCGGTTAAGTCATTGCCGTTTAGACTTACCGCCAGATCATTGGTTTGCAGACCCACTGCATCAAACAATGCCCTGTCTTTACCGGGATTCACACGGTACCCCACCAGGGCACCATCCCGCTTCACCTGAGACAACCGAATATAGCTAAACAGCGATTGCGGTTTCTCAAGAATTTCTTGCTTAATACGCCCTAACTCAGAAGCGGGTTTCGCTGCTGGCTTGGTCGCCGGTTTCTTTGCAACCGCAGGACGTGCAGGCGTTGATTGCGCCGACTTATTAAAGTCGACGCCATCGAGCATCAAGGTTTCATCACGACCGCCGTTACGGATGATCACACGGTCGGCATACACCGCCTGCAACGTCGCGCGGGTGCCATCGATGTTCTCGTCAATGCCGTAGGTATTTTGTTTGCCACGGTGCGTGATCACCGCCAGGGCCGTTTTGGCGTTCGTGCTCGCCACCAAGCCAACTAAGGTGAGATTTAAGCGGGTTTCTGGCGCATCTTGCTTCACCGGCTGTTTTTGCTCAATCACGGGGGCATTTTTCTGATAACGGCCGAACAAGTTCATGGCCAAAATCTGCGGTACATCATCACGCCCCGCGGCAACAGGGCTGCTGGCGGTGACCGGTGCCGGTTGCCAACGGGCAGGCGCCACTGTCGGTTGCAAAAATGCCCACACAAGGCGCCCTAGGATCCAAGCAAAGATAATGACCAAGAACCACGTTAGGAGGCGAGTGAGTGAGCGAATGGAAACCCCGCGCTTCGACTGCAGTGCCCCTAACCAATTTGCTGCTACCATGAAAAATCCATTGTCCTGCGGAAATTAATAAATAAGCGTGAAGCTAAGGACTTCACAGGATACCGTTACAGCGGTGAAACAGCATCGTAAAATTGCTATTAGATAACATATTGCCAAAAGAGATCACGGAAAAATCACATCAACTATCAATAGACTAGCTATTTTATGCAAGATATTCCGAAATTGTCGTTGAAATCCCGAGTCAATATCACCATTTAATTACTCTTGACCACCTGCTGACGCTGTGTCGGCAATATGGTACTTTTAGCGCCCTTTGGCGAAGGAGCAAATTGTGGGCCAGCACACATCCCATTCGGACACCTTGCAAGTCCGTCTTGATAAATGGCTATGGGCAGCACGTTTTTACAAAACACGGTCCATTGCCCGCAATATGATCGATGGCGGCAAAGTGCATTACAACAGTCAACGTACCAAACCCAGTAAACTGGTTGAGGCGGGGGCTGA
Source organism: Photobacterium sp. 270122K (assembly GCF_059941365.1). NCBI lineage: Bacteria > Pseudomonadati > Pseudomonadota > Gammaproteobacteria > Vibrionales > Vibrionaceae > Photobacterium > Photobacterium sp. 270122K. The sequence continues at coordinate 78,840 of NZ_JBPOEN010000016.1, read as the reverse complement.
ACTGCGCATCAGACAAGGTAATGAAGAAAAAACCATCATTATAGAGAAAGTGTCTGACAGCCGTCGCGGCGCTCCTGAAGCACAAACCCTTTATCGGGAAACGGAAGAAAGTCTGAAACTACGCAGTGAGCAGGCGACCTTACGCAAGCTCCATGCCTTTGACAGCCCGAGTCCCGTGAAGCGTCCAGATAAAAAACAGCGACGCGATATAATTAAGTTTAAAAGTAATTCCAATTAGAGAGATTAGGTAACAAGATCGTGAAATAGTTTCACGATCGTGGAACTAAGCCGCAAATTGGAACTTCTAGTCACTTGCTGGAGAATACAAGCTAATGACAAATGACAGTCTACACCGTTACCTGTTCGACGGTGCATCCGTACGTGGTGAACTGGTTCAGCTCAGCGACACCTACCACCAAATTATTGCTAGTCAAGCCTACCCAGCACCCTTACAAACCCTGCTTGGTGAACTGCTTGTGGCCACCAGCCTACTGACAGCCACCCTGAAGTTTGAAGGGTCTATCACCGTGCAACTACAAGGTGATGGTCCAGTAAAACTGGCGGTGATCAACGGTGACCACCAGCAGCAACTACGCGGTGTGGCACGTTGGGACGGTGAGCTACCGACCACGGGCTCTATCCATGATTTGATGGGTAAAGGCCACATGGTGATCACGATTACACCAAACAAAGGTGAGCGTTACCAAGGCGTGGTTGGCTTGGAAGGCGACAGCCTAGCGGCGTGCCTAGAAGGTTACTTCAACAACTCTGAGCAGTTAAAGACGCGTATCTGGCTGCGTACTGGCGAATTCGAAGGCGAAGCAAAAGCCGCAGGCATGTTGCTACAAATCATGCCGGATGGCCAAGGTCAGGAAGGCGACTTCGAGCACCTAGAGCAATTGACCAGCACCGTGAAAAACGACGAGCTGTTCAGCTTGGACGCGCAAGATGTCCTTTACCGCCTGTACCACCAAGAAACGGTACAGCTGTTTGACCCACAAGCCGTATCGTTCCAGTGTGGCTGTTCTCGCGAGCGCAGCGCAGCAGCGATCTGCTCCATTGACCGTGCGGAAATCGAACGCATTGTCGCAGAAGACGGTAAAATTTCTCTGCACTGTGACTATTGCGGTAGCAGCTATGATTTCGACAACGTTGATGTCGCTGCGCTATTTGAAAATGCGACAGACAGCAACAGCAACCAGGTGCATTAATTAGTCGCCCTAATTAAGCCTGAAAGATAATTACATAAAGCCAGCGCCCTGCTGGCTTTTTTTATACCTTTTCCGCATCGACCCACCCGTCCTGTAATTGAGTAACACGCTAACTCCCGCTTTTTTCAGGAGAAATATTAATCACATGCGCTGGCGCACACCCTTCACAGCACGGTAAACTTATTTGCTCTAATCATTCAAAACTTTTACTTATCCTTAACTTTTTAATGGTTAATTTTTGATAAACCTCCCTGATTTACCCCTTTAGGGTTGCTAGCATGGTCAACAGTTAAACAACATCTTACCCAAGGAGCACCTATGACAGTCATGAACGTCGAAAAAAAGGTTGCAAAAAATATGGACCTATCACAATACGGTATCAGCAATGTTACAGAGATTGTTCGTAACCCGAGTTATGAAACTCTGTTCGAGGAAGAGACCAAACCGGGCCTAGAAGGATACGAAAAAGGTATCGTTACGGAGCTTGGGGCTGTTTCTGTTGATACAGGTATTTTCACCGGCCGTTCACCGAAAGACAAATTCATCGTCAAAGATGACACCACTAAAGATACCCTCTGGTGGGCAGACCAAGGCAAAAACGATAATAAGAGCATTGGTCAAGAAGCGTGGAATGATCTGAAAGCACTAGTCACCAACCAACTGTCAGGCAAACGTCTGTTTGTGATTGATGGTTACTGTGGCGCCAACCCTGATACCCGTCTTTGCATCCGCGTTGTGACTGAAGTAGCTTGGCAGGCACACTTCGTGAAAAACATGTTCATCCGCCCTACCGATGAAGAATTGGAAAGCTTTGAACCCGATTTCGTCGTGATGAACGGCGCGAAGTGCACGAACCAAAACTGGGAAGCGCACGGCATGAACTCGGAAAACTTCACCGTGTTCAACCTAACAGAAAAAATGCAGCTGATCGGCGGTACCTGGTACGGCGGTGAAATGAAGAAAGGCATGTTCGCTATGATGAACTACTTCCTTCCGCTGCAAGACATCGCATCCATGCACTGTTCAGCCAACATGGGTAAAGACGGTGACGTGGCCGTGTTCTTCGGCCTGTCTGGTACCGGTAAGACAACCCTGTCTACCGATCCAAAACGTGCCCTTATCGGTGATGATGAGCACGGCTGGGATGACAACGGCGTGTTCAACTTCGAAGGCGGCTGCTACGCGAAGACCATCAACCTGTCGAAAGAGGCTGAGCCTGACATCTACAATGCGATCCGCCGTGATGCACTGCTAGAAAACGTCACAGTACGCAGCGACGGTGCGATTGACTTCGATGACAACTCGAAGACAGAAAACACCCGTGTGTCTTACCCGATTTACCACATTGAAAACATCGTTAAGCCCGTATCAAAAGGCGGTCACGCAAACAAAGTGATCTTCTTGTCTGCCGATGCCTTCGGTGTGCTACCACCTGTGTCTAAGTTGACACCGGAGCAAACCAAGTACCACTTCCTGTCTGGCTTTACCGCTAAACTGGCCGGTACTGAGCGCGGCATCACTGAACCAACGCCAACGTTCTCTGCGTGTTTCGGTAACGCGTTCCTGACGCTACACCCAACCAAGTATGCAGAAGTACTGGTTAAGCGAATGGAAGCCGCGGGCGCTGAAGCTTACCTCGTGAACACTGGCTGGAACGGCTCTGGCAAGCGTATCTCTATCCAAGATACACGCGGCATTATCGATGCGATCCTTGACGGCTCTATCGATACCGCTGAAACCAAGCACATTCCAATCTTCAACCTGGAAGTTCCAATGGCATTGCCAGGTGTGGATGCAGAAATTCTTGACCCACGCGATACGTACACTGACCCACTACAGTGGGAAAGCAAGGCAAAAGATTTGGCAGAACGCTTTATCAACAACTTCGACAAGTACACGGATACGGCCGAAGGTGCAGCCTTGGTGGCAGCGGGCCCTCAGCTAGACTGAGCCTGACTCCCGTCAATAAAAGCCCCTTATCATAAGGGGCTTTTTTCGTTGTGTTTGCGATACGCTGACAAAAAGCACCGCTGCTCACCTTGCAGCGCACCCACTTTTCCCGCTTAATATTGATATCGACTGTCACCACGTCAGAGAGTGTGTATGCGCCTGTTCGGGAAACTCACCGCTACTATTGTTATTCTTTTATTGCTTGCGGGAACCGTGGGATTGACCCTGCTGCACACCCGTTTTGCCACGCCGCTGGTCCTCTGGACAGTCAACCAATTCAGCCCGTATCCGGTGAGCGCGGCACACATCGACTACCACATTCGCCAACCACTCACGCTGATCATTGATCAGCCACAGCTTCAGCTCGATGACACACAAACGATCCGCGCCAAACGCCTGTCCTTGTGGCTCAGTCCGCGTACATTTGTACCGAGCGCCCTGATTCCGACTACCTCAATGCCGAGCAATCGCTGGCACTGGCAATTTGATACGCTGCTCATTGAGGCACCGCATCTGCCGGCCACGCTCACCCCTGCGGCGCTCACACAACTTGACGTCACACTGCCCCGCCTGCACACACGTCGTCTGGCGATCCGAGATTTCACCGGTCAATGGGATGGCGTACAGTTCACCGACAGCCAATTAGAATGGGATAACTGGTCCACGCAAGCCGATGCGAGCTCCCCTTTTTGGCAGCACTTTACTGGCAATGTGCGTGTCTCAGCCAACGCCATCCAGTGGCAGGACATCACGCTCGACAACGTGCTGATCGATGGCGAACACCACGCGGGACACTGGACCCTCTACGGGGTATCGGCCAACGGGCAACACGCCAACTTCAATGGCCAAGCGGTGTACGATGCCACGCGTCATCACCTTACTGTGCCACAATTCACCGTGTCTGACGGGCAATGGCAATCCTCCGATCCGTTATCGGTTCTTCAGCCCTACCTCGATCGTTTAGTCGCTTCCCCGCTCACGATCACCCTTGAGCGGGTCGATATTCTCGACAGCAGTGTGGAATCGCCGTCTCTGACTCTCAATCATGCCAGTCTGTCACTGGAAAATTGGCACTGGCCACACGGGGTGTATGCCCAGTCTGACGCGCTATTTTCCTTCAGCGCCGACAGTGGGCGCTGGCAAGAGACCGCCTTTTCTGAGCCCTTGCTGGAACTGACCTTCTCGCCGCAGCAGATCAGGTTGCAAGGCGGATCTATTCACCTGCTTGAGGGGTACCTGCAAGCCGAAGGCACAGCCCGCCCCGACCGCCTTGATCTTCAACACCTCACCATCAACGGCGTCAAAGGCTTCTTACCGCCATCGGCAAGCACGGCCCTGACACACGCTTGGACCACGGTACGCAGCAGCGAGATCGGGCGTACGTTGACCACGGTCACCATCGATCAACTGGACATCAAGCATACTCATCTCACTGCCAGTGATCCGGCGTGGCCGTGGCAGATCAGCGGATTACAGGTCGACGGAAAACAGCTCACACTCATGCAGCAAGGGCTGCTTGGCCTGTGGCATGGTTCGCTCACCAGCAGCGCCCATTTTGCCAGCCTGAATACAGTGGATGTGCTTGAACCTTGGATTGAAATCACGGCCGATCAGGGGGCGTGGCAACTGCGCCAAGCCATCATTCCGTTTAAGGACGGATTACTCACGGCGAATGGACAATGGGCGCGCAATCAGGAAGGGCAACCGTGGCAGATGCAACTGACCGGTGACAGCCTGCCAACCCGATTACTGACACAATGGCTGGCGATACCGTTACCACTAGCAGGAAAAATGGATCTCGAAGGGGAAGCAAAAGGACTGGGCGAGAACCGCGCCAGTTTGGCGTATAGCCTAGCAGGATCGCTGACGGCCGCTTTCCGCGACACCGCCTTAACCGTCACACCCGACCATCTTTGGCAGCAATGGGCACAAAAAGCAACAGAGTCAGCACCCACACCTGCAATCACAGAAGCCGTCACAGAAGCAACAACAGCAACAACCGCGGCGGCAGCGACCGCGACCGCAACAACGACACCGATCACGGGATCCCCCGTTACCACCGAGGCACATCAACCGGTGGCGCTGTCCCCGCTGCAGATAGACAGTGAACGCGGGCAAATTGTCATTGCCCCGTTAACCTTGAGCAGCCACACCTTGCAGGCCACGCTCAATGGGACCTGGGATATGGCCGATCCGAACGCCCAAACCTTGCACATGGAGGCTCAGCAAGGGTGCCAGCAGCTACAGCGCCACTGGCAAGCCGATCACGCCTCGTTATCCGTGTCGACATCCTCCGCATCGGCGTGCGACGGAAATAACATATAGGTCCCCGAAAAGGTGGCAGCCAGGGTTTCATCACTGTACACCTGTACCTTAACCATCACGCGCCCTTTACGGCGCTGGGCCAGACGTTCGACATCGCCTTGCAGATCTTCCACCGTCACCACCGCCCGCGGCCGTTCACGCACCGGGGACAGATAACGGATGTGGCTGTCAGCCAAAATGATATCAGCGTCGAGTTTGCGCTCTTTAAGCAGCATCCAGACAAACCCCCACCCGGCCAACGTGGCCATGGTGAAAATACTGCCGGCAAACATGCTTTCATTGGGGTTAAGATTGGCATTGATCAGCGCACTGACCTCAAACCGGTAACCGGTGTACTGGCTGATCCGCACCCCCATTTTTTCACTGATGGGGATTTGTGCTTGCCACAAGGCTTGCAGTTCCTGACACCATTCAGGGTGGCGTACCACCTCATTCATCGGATCCAAATGCTTGAGCATTTGTTGATGACGCACCGGCCCGCGCTCTTCACTCAACTCACCCTGACTGGCAAACCCACTGCGGGCATAAAACGGGATCGCATCCTCCCGTGAATTACACACCAAACGCTTGGCGCCTTCCTGGCGCGCCAGCGACTCAAGCGCCATCAGCACAATCGCGCCCATGCCTTGATGACGGTGATCCGGGTGCACCGCCATATAGCGGATCTGACCATCGTTATCGGGCGTCATGTACAGCCGCCCAATCGCAATGGTCTGCCCGTTGTCGCTCACAATCATCCGGTGACAGCTCATCGCATCATACGCATCACGTTCCGATCCCACCGGCATCCGCCAAGGCTCTCGCAGCATCCGCCAGCGAAAATCGTAATAGCGGGCTAACTCGTCGTCCGTTTTCGGTGTGATCAGTCGAAACATGCCATCCCTCTCCTGCTTATTTCTGGGCCTGCGCCCGTGTCTTTATCTGTGCTTATACCTGCAACCAGAATGTCACCGGCCCATCATTGAGCAAGGCCACTTTCATGTCTGCCGCGAAAATACCCGTTTCCGTTGGCATGTCTTTCTCTTTGCAGATCGCCACAAAGTGATCATACAAACGCTCAGCCTCTGTCGGGTGTGCGCCCGCCGAAAAGCCCGGACGCATACCGCTTTTGGTATCCGCCGCCAACGTAAACTGCGACACCACCAGCACACTGCCACCGGCTTGTTGCACATTCAGGTTCATCTTGCCGTTGTCATCTTCAAACACACGGTAGCCCAGTACCTTATCACGCAATCGCTGCGCTTTGGCTTCATCGTCCCCTTTTTCGACGCCCAGTAACACCAACAATCCTTTGCCAATCGTGCCAGTCACCTGACCGTCTACCGTCACACTGGCTTCGCTGACGCGTTGAATAAGTGCAATCATGTTTTCCTTACCTTTCCTGTTCTTTACTGGCGTGTTCACTGCCAGCTTGTTCGTAATGTGTTTTTGCGTGACTCACCGAGGCCGCGTGATCGGGCGTTGAGGTACCATGATGAGAATGCATAAGCGCGTCTAATTCCGCCACCGTCGGGACGGTCGCTTGAGCCATTTTACAGTCAGGGTGCCAATGCTTACGTTCCCCCAGGCTGGCCGTGATCTCCGCGCCAAACAGCACGATACACCAGCACAGATAGACCCACACAAACAGAATAGGCACCACCGCCAACGCCCCGTAAATCACCTGATACGACGGGAAATTGGAAATATACAGCGCAAAGCCTTTTTTACTGAGCTCAAACAACACACTGGCGGTCACCGCCCCGATCAAGGCATGGCTAAACCGGACCTTGGTGTTCGGCACCAACAGGTACAGCCCCAAAAAGGCACTGCTCGACATTAAGACCGGCAGCCAACGTAACGTGCGCTGGAATAACCCCGTCACGGCTTCACTACCGAGCAGGTTCATCGATCCCAAATACGAACTGACGGCAATGCTTGACCCCACCAAAATCGGCCCCAGCGTGAGTATCATCCAATAAATCGAGAATGACGTGACCAGCCGGCGCTTTTCGTGCACCCGCCAAATGTAATTAAGGGACTGATCGATAGAAGAAATCAGCATCATCGCCACCACAAACAGGGCGCCGATCCCCACTGCTGTCATCTTGCCGGCATTGGCCACAAACTCATTGAGGTACTCTTTCACTACCTCCCCCGCCGCGGGCACAAAGTTCTCAATCACAAAGTTTTGCAACAGCTCGCCCAACCCGGCAAACACCGGAAAGGTCGATAACGCCGCAATCACCACCGTGATCAACGGCACCAAGGAGAGCAGGGTCACATAGGCCATCGAGCCTGCCGTCACCGTTAAGCGGTCGTGGCTAATACGGTGGTGAAGATAGCCCGCATACGCTATCACAGTCTGCACGGATTGCGACCACCCGTGCTTGCCAGTTATGTTTTTGTCAGCCATAGTCATGTCAATACTTGCTTGTTTTCTCTTTTAAAAAACCCGTTAGAGAAGATTCTAGAACACTTGGAGATCCTTATGCCCTATCTACTTGCCATCCTACTCAGTCTGACCACATTAACGGGGTGTCAAAGTGCCTATTATTCTGCCATGGAACAAGTCGGCATACATAAGCGTGAGATCATGGTTGATCGCGTCGAAGAGGCCAATGAAGCCCAACAAGAGGCACAAGAGCAATTTACCAGCGCGCTGGATGCCCTGAAGGCGGTGACCCAGTTTGATGGTGGTGATCTGGAAACCGTGTACAACCAAATCAATGATCAATATGAAGCCAGCAATGATGCCGCAGAAAGAGTGAGCGAGCGCATTGCCGCCATTGAAGATGTCGCCGGTGCCTTGTTCGATGAGTGGCAAGATGAACTGTCACTGTACACCAGCGCGTCGCTGCGTCGCGACAGTGAACGCAAACTCAACAGCACCAAAGCGTCTTACCAGCGCATGCTGACCGCAATGCACCGTGCAGAAAAGAAAATGACGCCGGTACTCGATACCCTGCGCGATAACACCCTGTACCTCAAGCACAACCTCAATGCGGCCGCGATTGGATCGCTGCAAGGTGAGTTTAGCAGCCTGCAGCGAGATATTCAGCGCGCCATCACCGATATGGAAGCGGCCATTGCCGAGTCTGAGCGTTTCATCTCACACCTCAACAAAGCCTAATCTACCGCGACCGCATTAACGCGTAAGTCGGGCCAGCACCCAGTTGGCCCGCTCCGCGACCGTTCCCCATGGCACCTCAACCACCTCATACCCCAACGCCTGATACGTCATGAGTAACTGCTGATGGATCTGCACCGCTTCCGCAAAGCTGTGCGGGCGCTCATCATCTTGCACATAGATAGCCTCATGCGGCGCACAGAAGAACACCACGGGGTGGTAGCCTTTCGCCGACGCAAGGTAAGCCTCACTCACAGGCACGCCGCCAATGGTCAGGTACGCGCAAATATCGCCAATGGCACGATCCACAAAAGCCGGTACTGTACCGCGTGCCGCTTGCGCGCGTTGCTGTCCCATAAGATCCAAGCATAACGCCGCAAAGCGCGGCAGATCGGTCCACGGCAACGCCCCGTCAGGCAGTTGTGCCTGTTCACGGATCAAGGTGCGAGATGCTTCTGGAAAGGTCAGGTAACCCCGATCAGCCAAGGCCGCCAGCAAGGTGGTTTTCCCCGCCCCGGGCCCGCCGGTAATAATCATCGGTTGCATCATGTTTTCTTCTGTCGGTGTTAGGTAAGCGCACTTTTCTCGGCGCCAGATACAACAATCCCCCCATGGTCAGACCGATGGGGGGATTGAATTAACGGCAATTAACTAGTAATTACTTACCAGCACGACCTGCACGTTTACGATCGTTTTCAGTCAGAAGCTTCTTACGAATACGGATGCTTTCTGGCGTTACTTCTACTAGCTCATCGTTATCGATGAATTCTAGTGCCTGCTCAAGGGTGTACTTGATTGCAGGAGAAAGTGTTTGCGCTTCATCAGTACCAGAAGCACGAACGTTTGTTAGCTGCTTACCTTTAAGACAGTTAACAGTCAGGTCGTTAGAACGGTTGTGAATACCGATGATCTGACCTTCGTAAACTTCGTCTGCGTGCTCAGCAAATAGACGACCACGCTCTTGTAGGTTGAACAGTGCGTAAGTCAGTGCTTTACCGGTTGCATTTGAAATCAATACGCCGTTGTTACGCTGGCCGATAGTACCGCCCTTGTGATCGCCGTAGTGATCAAATGAGTGGTAAAGCAGACCTGAACCTGAAGTTAGCGTCATGAACTCAGTCTGGAAGCCGATAAGGCCACGAGAAGGCATCATGAAGTCCATGCGAACACGGCCTTTACCATCTGGTGCCATGTCAGTCATCTCACCTTTACGTAGGCCGATGTTTTCCATGATACCGCCCTGATGCTCTTCCATCACGTCGATAGTTACGGTTTCAAACGGTTCCATTAGCTGGCCGTTCTCTTCTTTCAGAATTACTTCTGGACGAGATACTGCAAGCTCGAAGCCTTCACGACGCATGTTTTCGATCAGGATAGACAGGTGAAGTTCACCACGGCCTGATACGCGGAATTTATCTGGATCTTCAGTTTCTTCAACGCGTAGTGCAACGTTGTGTACCAATTCTTTCTGCAGACGCTCAAGAATGTTACGTGACGTTACGTACTTACCTTCTTTACCCGCGAACGGAGAGGTGTTTACCTGGAACGTCATCGTTACTGTTGGTTCATCAACAGATAGCGGAGTTAGCGGATCAGGGTTGTTCACATCACAGATAGTGTCAGAGATCTTAAGCTCGCCAAGACCAGTGATCGCGATGATATCACCAGCAGTTGCTTTCTCGATATCGTGACGCTCAAGACCTAGGTAACCTAGAACTGTACCCACTTTACCGTTACGCTTCTTACCGTCAGCACCAACAACACAAACCTGCTGGTTTGGTACTACAGAACCACGCGTTACACGCGCAACACCGATAACACCTACGTAAGAGCTGTAGTCAAGCTGAGAGATTTGCATCTGTAGCGGACCATCAACGTCAACGTTTGGCGCGTCAACGTTATCAACGATAGCTTGGAACAACGGTTCCATGTTCTCGCCAGTCTCGCCTTCTTCTAGGGTTGCCCAGCCGTTTAGTGCTGATGCGTAAACCACTTTAAAGTCTAGCTGTTCGTCAGAAGCACCTAGGTTGTCGAATAGGTCAAAGATTTGATCCATTACCCACTCAGGACGTGCGCCTGGACGGTCAATCTTGTTGATTACAACGATTGGCTTCAGGCCGTGTGCGAACGCTTTCTGTGTTACGAAACGCGTTTGAGGCATAGGACCATCAACGGCATCAACGATAAGAAGCACAGAGTCAACCATTGACATGATACGCTCAACTTCACCACCGAAATCGGCGTGTCCTGGGGTATCTACGATGTTGATACGGTAGTCATTCCAGTTAATCGCTGTGTTCTTAGCAAGAATGGTAATACCACGCTCTTTTTCGATGTCGTTTGAATCCATTACGCGTTCTTCAACTTCACCGCGAGACTCTAACGTGCCAGACTGCTGAAGCAGTTTGTCAACCAGGGTAGTTTTACCGTGGTCAACGTGTGCAATAATTGCGATATTTCTTAATTTGTCGATCTGTTGATTAGACATGGATTTCACATTCACTCAGAACATGCAGCGGCCGGATGGCGCCACTTGGTTAAAAAAACGGCTCATAATCTAACAGATTTTACGCTAAAACCCACCTAATATGTGATTTATATCACCGCCTTTTTTTCATCCGCTGTTTATTCCCTGTTTTTTTCTGCTTTTTCCGTCAAGAATTCTCACAAATTTGCCGTCTTTTACCGATTTATTCGTCATCACGCTGATTGACAATATGCCGGGGTGGGCTAATGTAGATACGCATCGCCCTGTCGGGAATGTCAGGCACCTGCACTACAATGGTGCAGCATTTCCCCACAATGGTGCGAACAAAGGAATTTTACGCCCCTAAAACGCCAAGAATGCGCTATTTTGGGGCTTTGAAAAGTTGGCACGGTTCTCGCTTATATCAAATCATGCGAGCGAATATCGCTCTCACCTATTTTGTTGCGGCCCGCTGCCCAATCTAACACCGGAGGTTACTCAAGATGTCAGTTGAAAACGTACTCGCGCTGATCCAGGAAAACGAAGTGAAGTTTGTTGACCTACGCTTTACCGATACCAAAGGTAAAGAGCAGCATATCTCTATCCCTTCTCACCAAATCGACGCTGACTTCTTTGAAGAAGGTAAGATGTTCGATGGTTCTTCAGTAGCTGGCTGGAAAGGTATCAACGAATCAGACATGGTGATGATGCCGGACGCAGCAAGCGCAGTGCTTGACCCATTCACTGAAGATGCCACGCTGAACATCCGCTGTGACATCCTCGAGCCTGCTACCATGCAAGGCTACGACCGTGACCCGCGCTCTATCGCGAAACGTGCTGAAGATTTCATGCGTTCAACCGGTCTTGCTGACACCGTATTGGTTGGTCCTGAGCCAGAATTCTTCCTGTTTGACGACGTGAAATTCAACACTGACATGTCAGGCTCTTTCTTCAAAATTGATGATATCGAAGCCTCTTGGAACTCGGGTTCTGACATCGACGGCGGTAACAAAGGTCACCGTCCAGGCGTGAAAGGCGGTTACTTCCCAGTCGCACCTGTCGATTCATCACAAGACATCCGTTCTGCGATGTGTTTGATCATGGAAGAAATGGGTCTGGTGGTTGAAGCACACCACCACGAAGTGGCGACAGCGGGTCAGAATGAAATCGCAACGCGTTTCAACACCCTGACAACCAAAGCCGATGAAATCCAAATCTACAAATACGTCGTGCACAATGTCGCTCACGCCTTTGGCAAAACAGCGACCTTCATGCCAAAACCACTTGTCGGTGATAACGGCAGCGGTATGCACGTTCACATGTCACTGAACAAAGACGGTCAAAACCTCTTTGCCGGCGACAAGTACGGCGGCCTCTCTGAAATGGCACTGTTCTACATCGGCGGTATCATTAAGCACGCACGTGCAATCAATGCGTTCGCAAACCCTGCAACGAACTCGTACAAGCGTCTTGTACCGGGCTACGAAGCCCCTGTTATGCTGGCTTACTCTGCCCGTAACCGTTCTGCGTCAATCCGTATCCCAGTGGTACCAAGCCCGAAAGCACGTCGTATCGAAGTGCGTTTTGGTGACCCAGCGGCGAACCCATACTTGGCATTTGCAGCAATGCTAATGGCTGGCCTTGACGGTATTAATAACAAGATCCACCCTGGCGAAGCCATGGACAAAGACTTGTATGACCTACCGGCAGAAGAAGCGGCTGAGATTCCAAAAGTGGCTGAGTCACTACAAGGTGCCCTACAGGCGCTTGACGAAGATCGCGAGTTCCTTACAACAGGCGGCGTGTTCTCTGATGACTTCATCGACTCTTACATCCAGCTAAAATCAGCCGATGTTGAGCGCATCAACATGGCAACACACCCACTAGAATTCGAACTGTACTACTCTGTATAAGTAACGTACTGAGAGAACACACTAGAGAATATGGCCAGCCTCACACGCTGGCCTTTTTTGTATTGCTGATCCTTCAATGCCTGCCAACAATGGACAGATCATCCATAGCCATGCCCTAAACTTATGAAAATACGTCACCTCACGCTCTTGATCGGACTTGGACTTGTCACTGGCATGTCAGGCATGGCCGTGGCCGATACCATTTACACCTGGAAAGATGAAAATGGTGTTACCCACTTTACCGATCAGCCCAACCCCGAGGCTGAGGTGCTGGATATCAAGCCGCCAAAACGCCAAAATTCCCCTGCGCCACAATCCGACACCGCGGCCAACGATCCCACGGCACCGGCCACCGGCGAAGAGGATGATGCGAACTTACCTAAAGCCGGCATCACCCTGTTAAGCCCCACTCACCAGCAAACCTTGCGCGATAACAGCGGCAATATTCAGGTCACCGCCAGCAGTACCCGACAATTGAAAAAAGGCCATACCGCCCGTTTGCTGCTGGATGGCAAAGTCGAAGGCCGCGCCCAAACCCAACTGCAGTGGCAGCTGAACAATATCAATCGCGGGAGCCATACCCTGCAAGTCCAATTGCTCAAATACGGCAAGGTAATTGCATCGTCTGATAAAGTAACGGTTTACCTCCACCGTGCAGGCGTCAACCAACGGCCAACCATTCCACAGCCGCGCTAACGTTCTTCACATATTTTCGTTCACGATACCGGGTAGACACGCTACACTTGAATGCACCAATTTGGTGCATTGGTACTTTCATGCACCACCATGAATGGCATCCACAAGGACGGTAATTGTGACGGTCGAGTTTTCTTCCCTGATTGTAGATAATCTGGTGACGGCGATTGTGCTGCTGGATGAGCAGCTAACAATCCATTACGTCAATCCCGCCGCCGAGCAACTGCTCGCCTGCAGTAAGCGCCGCTTAGATCAGACCCGCCTGTCAGATATCTTGCAGCACAGCTCCCTCGAATTGAGCTTGCTGCCCGCCATTCTGCACAGCGGACAAGGCTTGGCCGACAGCGATGTCACTTTTGTCATTGATGGTCGCCCCCATCGGCTTGAACTCAATGCCAGCCCATTATCGTGGCAGCGTGACTTGCTGATTTTGCTTGAACTCAAGCCCATCGACCAACAACGCCGGATCAGCCAAGAGCTCAACCAACACGCCCAGCAACAAGCCGCCAAAGAGCTCGTCCGTGGGTTAGCCCATGAAATCAAGAACCCGCTGGGTGGACTGCGGGGCGCCGCCCAACTGCTGGAAAAAACCTTGCCGGATCCCAGCTACACCGAATACACCCAGATGATCATCGCCCAAGCTGACCGCTTGCGTAATCTGGTCGACCGTTTACTCGGGCCCCAACGTCCCGGCACCCGCCATGACGGCAATATCCACGCCGTGCTGGAAAATGTCCGTCAGTTGATCAGCCTTGATGGCGGCGACAACGTACAAATTCATCGCGATTACGATCCAAGCCTGCCCGATTTCACCATGGATCCCGAGCAGCTTGAACAAGCCATTCTCAATATCGTCAGCAATGCCGCACAAGCGTTGCAACCGCACGGAGGCGGGAACATTACCCTCAAAACCCGTACCGCTCACCAAGCCGTGATCCACGGCCAGCGTCACCGCGTGGCAGCCAAAATCGACATCATTGATGATGGGCCTGGGATCCCGCGAGATATTCAAGACACCTTGTTTTACCCCATGGTGACCGGACGTGAAGGCGGCACCGGGTTGGGCTTGTCCATTGCTCAGAACCTGATTGATCAGCATCAGGGCAAAATCGAAGTCGTGAGTTGGCCGGGGCACACCAAGTTCACGCTCTATCTGCCGATCAAATGATCCCCGTCACGCTGAAAGGCATCAACAGAATCATTCGCTTCGCACCATTATGTGGGGCGTACAACACGAGGAATGCTCATGAGCAAAGGATTAATCTGGGTCGTCGATGATGACAGCTCAATCCGCTGGGTTCTCGATAAAACCCTCACCGCGGCCGGACTGGCCTGTGAGACGTTTGCCGATGCTGACAGTGTGATTGCCGCGCTGGAGCGCAGTGTGCCGGATGTGTTGGTCTCCGATATCCGCATGCCCGGTATGGATGGCCTGACGCTATTAAAAAACCTGCAACGCGACCACCCGACCCTGCCGGTGATCATCATGACCGCGCATTCCGATCTCGATGCGGCGGTCAATGCCTACCAAGAAGGCGCGTTTGAATACCTGCCAAAGCCGTTTGATATTGATGAAGCGGTGAATTTGGTGGAACGTGCGGTCACCCACAGCCAAGAGCAGAAACGTCAGCAGCAGCCCGAACCGCAAGCCCCTAATGCGCCGGAAATCATCGGTGAAGCCCCGGCGATGCAGGAAGTGTTTCGTGCCATTGGTCGCCTGTCTCGCTCGTCGATTTCCGTGTTAATCAACGGCGAATCCGGCACCGGTAAAGAGCTGGTCGCCCATGCGTTGCATCGCCACAGCCCGCGCAGTCACAATGCGTTCATCGCCCTGAACATGGCCGCGATCCCCAAAGATTTGATTGAATCTGAATTGTTTGGCCATGAAAAAGGCGCGTTTACCGGCGCCAACAGTGTGCGCCAAGGCCGCTTTGAGCAAGCCAACGGCGGCACCCTGTTTTTGGATGAAATCGGCGACATGCCGTTAGATATCCAAACCCGTTTGTTACGGGTATTAGCGGACGGGCAGTTCTATCGCGTGGGCGGACACTCGCCGGTCAACGTCGATGTGCGGATCATCGCCGCGACCCACCAGCATCTGGAAAAATTGGTCGCTCAGGGAGACTTTCGTGACGATCTGTTCCACCGTCTGAACGTGATCCGCATTCACTTGCCGTCACTCAAAGATCGCCGTCAGGATATCCCGCAGCTTACGCGTCATTTTCTGCAACGCGCCTCCGACGAATTGGGCGTGGAAGCCAAAACCCTGCACCCTGACACCGAACAGCTGCTCACCACGTTGGCGTGGCCGGGCAACGTGCGTCAATTGGAGAACACCTGTCGCTGGCTGACCGTGATGGCCAGTGGCAATGAAATCCTGCCGGCCGATTTACCCACCGAACTGTTGAGCCCCACCGCGGCAGAAACCGGTGATGCACGCCCGCAACACTGGCACCACGCACTGGAGCAATGGGCACTGGATAACCTGCGCCAAGGCCAGCATAACTTGCTCGGTGACGCCTTGCCGGAGTTTGAAAAGATCTTGCTGGAAGCGGCGCTCACCCATACCCATGGCCATAAACAGGAAGCGGCCCGTCTGCTCGGTTGGGGACGTAATACCTTGACCCGAAAACTCAAAGAGCTGAATGTCACCTGCGATTAAGCCCGCCATCCCCAAGCCCCCAGCACACTCATCGTCTGAGTGTGCTGGCGACACCGTACTTTCTCACTTCCCTCGATCAACAGCCCACGTAAGCATCAACACAGTTTCTTCCTCCATCAACACACGGACTCATTAACTATAATGATTGTCATTGTCGACTTGCGTATACTGTTCAACCAGTTTTTTGTGGGATAAGCATAATGATGATTACTAAGCAGCTTCCTTTAACGGATCTTCACCGTCACCTTGATGGCAACATCCGTATTCAAACCATTCTTGAACTTGGCCAACAGTTTGGGATGACCTTGCCCGGCCACGATATCGAGTCACTGCGTCCACACGTACAAATCGTCGAAGCCGAGCCAAGCTTGGTGGCCTTCTTATCCAAACTGGACTGGGGTGTGGCGGTACTGGGTGATCTGGATGCCTGTCGTCGTGTCGCATATGAAAACGTGGAAGATGCCTTAAACGCACAGATCGACTATGCAGAGCTGCGCTTTTCCCCTTACTACATGGCGATGAAGCACAACCTGCCGGTCGCAGGTGTGGTGGAAGCCGTTGTTGATGGCGTGCGTGCCGGTTGCCGCGACTTCGGTGTGCAGGCGAACCTGATCGGCATCATGAGCCGTACCTTTGGCACGGCGGCTTGCCAACAAGAACTCGACGGCTTACTAAGCCAGAAAGACCACTTGGTGGCGATCGATCTGGCCGGTGATGAACTGGGTCAGCCGGGCGAGCAGTTTGTCTCTCACTTTAAGCAAGTCCGCAATGCAGGCTTGAACGTGACCGTACACGCTGGCGAAGCCGCAGGCCCTGAAAGCATGTGGCAAGCAATCCGCGATTTGGGTGCCGTGCGTATCGGTCATGGCGTAAAAGCCATCCATGATCCCAAGCTGATGGACTACTTGGCACAACACAAGATCGGCATCGAGTCGTGCATCACCTCTAACATTCAAACCAGCACCGTGGCCTCTTTTGCCTCACACCCGGTCAAAGCCTTTTTGGAACACGGCATTCTGGCTTGCTTGAACACCGATGATCCGGCCGTCGAAGGCATCGAGCTACCGCACGAATACAACGTCGCGGCACCTCAAGTCGGCCTGACGCCGGCACAGATCCGCCAAGCACAAATCAACGGTTTGGAACTGGCGTTCTTGTCTGACAGCGAAAAACAAGCACTTAAAGATAAAGCCGCTCAGCGCTAATTAGCGTTTTATCAACAAATCTCCGCGGGGCGGGCGTTTTTTAACCGCCCCCCATTCCATTCTTGCCTTTTTTGCGTAAAATGCCCCCACTATCAGGCCATCCTGAACAAGAACTGTCTTGCTGCATCCGGCTGAACAATGCCGCGACAACGACGCGTTCTCCCCCTTTTTGCTTCACACACCTCTGGGAACCACCATGCTGGAATCACTCTTTTCCTTCAGCGTGGCAATGCCAGCCGTCAGTGAACTTGCCGCCAATGGTCCAGGCCATTTTGCCGCAGGTGTACTGGCGCTGATTGCCGCGGTGAACATGTTTAACGGCTAAGTGCCCGAACATTCACACCACAAACAAAAAGCCCCCTGACCCATCGCAATGGGTAAGGGGGCTTTTTCTTGTCTGACTGACGCTATCGCGAGCGATTAAATCACGCGGGAGAACTGCTGCTGACGGGCACGATCACGCAAGTATTTATCGAAACACATACAGATATTGCGGATCAACAAGCGGCCTTTCAGGGCCACGGTGATCGAGGTGTCATCCACCGCCACCAACTCGTCGTTGATGAAGGTTTTCAGCAAGCCAAGATCTTCCGCAAAGTAGCTATCGAAGTCGATATTAAAGCGCTCTTCAATCTCTACTTTATTCAGCTGGAAATTACAAATCAGCGATTTGATCACTTCACGACGCAACAGGTCATCGGCATCCAATGACACGCCTTTCCACAACGCTTCACGCTTCTCATCCACGTTCGCGTAATAGTGTTTCAGCTCTTTTTGGTTTTGCGCATAGCAATTGCCAATCATGGAAATCGCCGATACCCCTAACCCCAACAGATCACACTCGCCTTGCGTGGTGTAACCCTGGAAATTACGGTGCAAAATGCCTTCACGCTGCGCGACCGCCAATTCATCATCCGGCAACGCGAAGTGATCCATACCAATGAACTGGTAACCGGCACCGGTTAAGGTCGCAATGGTGTCTTGCAGGATCGCCAGTTTTTCTGTCGCGCCCGGCAAGTCTTCATCTTTGATTTTACGCTGGGCGGCAAACAAGGTCGGCATGTGGGCATAGTTGAAAATCGACAAACGCCCCGGACGCATGGTCAGCACTTGCTCAAGGGTGTCGGCAAACAAGGCTTGTGTTTGCTTCGGCAAGCCATAGATCAAGTCCAGATTGGTGGAGCGGAAGCCTAGTTCACGGGCACGTTCGACCATGGCAAAAATGAAGGCTTCATCTTGCTCACGGTTCACCAATTTCTGTACTTCTTTGTTGAAGTCTTGCACCCCAATGCTCAGGCGGTTAAAGCCTTCACCGCGCAGGTGATCGAGAATATCCAGCTCAATTTCACGGGGGTCAACTTCAATGCTGATCTCGGCATCGGCGGCAAAGCGGAACTGATCACGAAGCAAATCCATCAAACGGCTGATCTGCGCCTTGGTCAAAAAGGTCGGTGTACCGCCGCCCCAATGCAGTTGGCTCACTTCACGATCGCCCAGCAAGGTCGCACGCTGGCGAATTTCCTGCTCTAACGCATCCAAATACTGATCGGCTTTATGCTGATGGCGGGTGATGATTTTGTTACAGCCACAGTAATAGCAAAGCTTGTGGCAGAACGGAATGTGGACGTACAACGAAAGTTTGCGATCCGGGTATTGGGCGCAAGCCATATCAAATTCCGCAGGGGTGAATGCCTCATGGAATTCTAAAGCGGTCGGGTAAGAGGTATAGCGCGGGCCGGAGTAGTTGTACTTCTCGATAACGGCCTGATCCCAAATAATCTGCGTCTCTGACATGACATACTTCCACTAAATAACGAGGGAAAAGAATACAAGCTATCGAGTGTGCCATAACTCAATAACAATGTAGATAAAAGTTCATGGCGCTGTCGCACCAACAAAAAATCCCCCCGCTCTACAGAGTATAGCGAAGGGGATTTTAGAGGAGACTTGACGGTCAGGCAGTCGCTTTACCGGCAAGGATGTGCTCAAGCTCGGCCTTGATGGCATCGAGCAAGCGGGCTTCGGTTTTCATTCGCTGTAAATCAAGCGTCATACGCTCTTTTTTCGCCAGCGACTTGCGCGCATCACCGCGAGGCATGTCTTTGACAACATCGTAAAGTGCATACATCGCCGGATACTGGGTCGCAAAATCCACCTGCTGATCGCCCTGCAACACTTCCATCAGTTTATACAGACGGATCGTGATTTCAGACATATCACACTGATCTTGCTTGCCCGCCTCTGCAATGATCATCACGCTTTCCATGATGTTGGCATTACGCTGTTTAATGCCTTCTACTTGCTGTTGTTCTGCCCGCAGTAAAAATGCCTGATGGCGTTTATGCTGCTGGTACACTTTCAACCACAAATAGGCGGCATAGCTCGCCAACATAGCAATGATCAAACCGGCCAATCCTAGCCAAAGCGTCATATCCTGCAAGGGTTACTCCTTGTCGAAATCGTCAAAATCCATGTTTTCAAATGCATCCAGCAAATCGTCGTCAGAGCGTGGGCCCGACTTCTTCACTGGCGCAGTCTCTGCTGCCGCTTCTGGCGCGTCGTCGTCCAACAGACCCAACTGGCTCATCAAGCGTTCGATACGATCGAGCTTCTGATCCACTTGTTTCTGTAGGCCTGCACCCAGTTTTTCACCGGCATCAATGCGATCCAACAACACCATCAATTGCGCGTCATTCTCTAGCATCGCCAGTTCCTGCTCGGCACTTAGGCGACGTTCTTTCTTCGTTTGCGGCTTCTTCGGTTCAACAATCAACGGCACGAGCTTCTTACTGCCGTGACGGGGATCTTTTGCCTGAGCGGCTTTGCGTGCACTGCCTGCTTCAACCACAGAGTGACGGCTACCTGATTTCAGGCCTTTACGCTTGCGATCTTTCTTACGCTGCAAACTGTCACGATCAACCTCGTTACGGCTTTTCTCAGAGTAAACTGCAGGACCTTCTGATCCTACCTTGCGTGTTCTTTTCTTACGTGTCATTACTGGGTTTTCCTCAGCAAAATTACATCATTCCCAACAAACTCAACGTCCAGACCGTCTCTTTGGGCCAAGTAATGGAACGTTTCGCGGCTAAAAAAGCTCACGTGGGTTGGGTCGTTCTTGTAATGCCATTGCGCAAAGGCATCTGCATCTTTTGCTAACTTGGTCATTAAGCCTAGCCATCCGCCAGGTTTAACCAGACCAAGTAGCAGCCCCCATTCCTTCGCAGGCGTATAAAAGTGTTCAATCGCCTCGGTACAGGTCACAAAGTCATACTGTGTGTCCAATACCTCAGGGTGAGCCGCAAAATAAGGATCATAAATTGCCATCTGATGACCCGCTTCAGCCAGCATCAACGACAATGTCGGCCCTGGGCCACAACCAAAATCCAATCCGTGAGAAGCCGGTGCGACACGTTCAAGCATCGGGGCCGCCAAGCGATTAAGAAAACCACGGTAGCCGTGATCCTCGGGATCATTCTCATGAAGATCATAGTGGGCTTTTTCTTCTTCCGGTGACAATCGTGCCGCCGGATCGGCAAAAATCAGCGCACATTCACCACAGCGGAAATACTGACGTCGCTTGTCCTGATGAAATGTTTCAGCGCCATGACGCTGGCACAATGGACACGTCTGCATGGCAGCTCTCCTGTAAAGGCATTTACCGTGGCAGTACCACGGCATTTTATGAAGCGGCGTATAATAGCAGATTTGATTGAGAAATGTGCACTCCCTGCGCGACGCTAAACCGCGAGGCACAAAAAAAGGCAGCGACGCTGCCTTTTTTCCTCAGACTTGGCTGACCGTTTGGTCATCAAGCGGGATCAGTGCAAGCCGCCCACATACTGTGACAGCGCAGAAATTTCTTTATCTGTCAGCTTCGTAGCAACCGCACGCATCATGGCATTCATGTCGTTGCCACGCTGTCCGTCACGGAATTTTTCCAACTGCAGTTTGACGTACTCGGCATTTTGACCAGAGATTTTCGGGAAGCCGGACAGGCTGGTACCGTTACCGCGCGGACCGTGGCAGGCCGTACAAGCGGTAATACCTCGCTCGGGATCACCGGCACGGTAAAGGGTTTGACCCACTTCGACGGAGGATTCCGGCGTCGTGTTATCGGAAATAGGCAGTGAGGCATAATAAGCCGCCAAATCCGCCATGTCTTGTTCGGTCAATGGCATCGCCATTCCGCCCATGACGGCATCTTGTCGTCCTTGTTGCCCACCCGTTGACATGGCTAGCTTGAAATCTTTCAGCTGTTTTTCTAAATAGCCGGCATGCTGGCCTGCAATTTTCGGATATTGGGCCATAATTCCATTGCCGTCTGCACCATGACAGGCGGCGCATGTTGCTGCTTTCATCTTGCCAGCGTCTGCATCACCCTGAGCCCAGGCTGAGCAACTGGCCAGAAGGGTCAATATCAGTGCTAATCTCTTCATGACATTCCATTTATAATTATTGAGCTTCCAGTACCACAAGTAATGCTCAGTGACATGGTATACAATGCGACCACTAACCGAGCTCGGTTTTCTTATATTTTACACAATTTCACATAAAAGTAATCAGTCGACTACATGAAGACTTGACGGAGTTAACAGTGAATCAACCTCTCAACTATAGAAACACCAAATTTATCACAAGTGCGCCCTCAATCCGTCAACTTCCGACGGACGCAGGCGTTGAGATTGCATTTGCTGGCCGCTCCAACGCAGGTAAGTCAAGCGCGTTAAACCGTATTACCGATCAAAAAAACCTGGCACGTACCTCAAAAACACCGGGTCGTACCCAGCTGATCAACATGTTTGAAGTGGTACCGGGCTGTAACCTGATCGACTTACCAGGCTATGGCTTTGCGCAGGTTCCATTGGAAATGAAGCTAAAGTGGCAGGAGTCACTGGGTGAATACCTGCAAAAGCGTGAGTGTTTGCAGGGCTTAGTGGTATTGATGGACATCCGTCATCCACTGAAAGATTTGGATCAGCAGATGATCATGTGGGCGATTGAGAGCCGCCTGTCTGTGCTTGTTCTACTGACCAAAGCCGACAAATTAAAGAGCGGTGCACGCAAGCAACAGTTGATGAAAGTGCGTGAAACCGTGGCCACCTTCGGCGGTGATGTTCAGGCAGAAGTCTTCTCGTCACTGAAAGGTATCGGTGTGGATCAAGTGCGCCGCCAGCTCGATGCATGGTGTGCCCCTGAGCTAGAGCGCCAGCGTGCCATCATGGAAGAAGATGACGGTGACGACGCGTAATTAACCGCGTTTCATCCCCCAAACACCTTAAAAGGCGCCGCAAGGCGCCTTTTTTCTGTCTCGAATTTGGCGCGTTCTCCCCCTCGTATGCGGGGCATAAAAATACCCCACCAGTATCGTGGGGCAATGGGAGAGAAATAGGAGTTTTTTAGTTTTTGTGTGGAAAGCATCATGGATTTACCCGCCTAAATCAAGCGCTTTATCCCGTTTGACTTCACCTTTTACAACATAAAAACCGAGCAATCATAACCTTCCATCAACCTTCAGGCTGACTTTTAGCGGTTTCATCGGGCTTTTACCGTGAAGTTGTTTTTTTCAGAAAAATAAGAGGAAGAGAACAGCGAAGCATGACAGCTTGAGTGGAATAAAATTACATTTCACCATCAACAGGCGAAAAAAAAGCCACCGTCAATGTGAGGGTGGCCATTTCATGGATGTGTTGGCTAGCCGGCAAATAGCCCGCTACCAAAAACAAATATGAACAAGAAGCGACCGTCATTATACCCGTCCCATGTTCAACATTAAAGTAAATGCTCTAATTTTAATGCCAAATAAAGGAAAGATCGACGCGCGGTGTCTGACGCCAATAAAAACGGCATACGATAAGAGAATAGTGGAAAAAAAAGGCAATCAGTCACGGGATCGCAGGGGGATTCAAACGTATGAAGGGAGAAATGTGTCAGAAAGGCCGTTTGGGTTAGCACAATAAAAAACGCCCTGGCCAAATGGCCAGGGCGGCTGAATCAGCCAAATCCAATAACGTGAAACAAAAGGTCTGAAAGATAGAACATCTTACCTCTGTACCCTACGTCATTAACTGTATATCAATTGCTCAGAGTTGGAAAGCGCTTTTGTAGTTTTTTTTCAACAATTCGTAAGTAATTTCTACAATCAGTAACTTTTTTGTATGTTTATTTTTTATAAAAAAATAGTCAGCAAAAGCTGACTATTCTCTCAACAATTGGGGTGATATCGCTGTTTTTTAGTGCGCCTGATCCCAGTTATCGCCCATACCGGCTTCTGCAATCAAAGGCACATCAAGCGCTGCCGCCGATGCCATGAGACGCTGAACCTCGGCAGAAACGTTCTCTACTTCCGACTCTTGTACTTCAAATACAAGTTCATCGTGTACTTGCATTAATAGACGTACTCGATCGGCGGGTTGCTCCGCAATCCATGTGTCCACCAGCAACATGGCTTTCTTGATAATATCCGCCGCGGTGCCCTGCATCGGGGCATTGATCGCAGCACGTTCGGCGGCTTTACGGCGCATACCGTTACGCGATTGAATTTCGGGCAAGTAAAGACGACGGCCAAAGATAGTTTCAACATACCCTTGTGCCGACGCGGCACTGCGGGTGTCTTCCATGTACTGCATCACACCGGGATAACGCTCAAAGTAGGTATCCATGTACACCTGCGCTTCGCCCCGTGGAATGCCAAGTTGCTTGGCCAAACCAAACGCACTCATGCCGTAAATCAACCCAAAGTTAACGGCTTTAGCACGACGGCGTTGCTCGCTAGAGACGTGTTCAATGTCGACGCCCATGATTTCAGCCGCGGTGGCAGCGTGAATGTCTTTGCCGTGACGGAACGCATCCAATAGCGCTTGGTCACCGGAAAGGTGCGCCATAATACGCAATTCAATTTGCGAGTAATCGACCGCGAGGATCTTATAGCCCGCCGGTGCGACGAAAGCTTGGCGAATACGACGTCCTTCTTCGTTACGCACAGGGATGTTCTGCAAGTTTGGATCGGTGGATGACAAACGCCCTGTGGCAGTGACCCCTTGATGATAAGACGTATGCACGCGGCCCGTTGATGGGTTGATCATCTTCGGTAGTTTGTCGGTGTAGGTCGATTTCAGTTTCGCCAGACCACGGTATTCCAAAATCAGCTTCGGTAACGGGTAGTCCAGCGCCAATTCTTGCAACACTTCTTCATTGGTCGACGGGGTGCCTGATGGGGTCTTCTTGATCACCGGCAGCGCCATTTTTTCAAACAGGATCGCTTGCAGCTGTTTCGGCGAATTCATGTTGAATTCTTGCTCAGCGATCTCGTAGGCTTGCTGCTCAAGCGCTTCAAGACGCGCGGCAATTTCAACCGACTGCGCGCTCAGCTTCATGTCATCAATCAGCACACCAGTACGTTCAATACGCGATAGTACCGGCACAAGCGGCATTTCAATGTTCTCGTACACAGATTTGAGTTTTTCATCTTGCTCAATGTACGTCGACAAACGGTTGTGTAGACGCAACGTGACGTCCGCATCTTCTGCCGCATAAGGCGCCGCTTGCTCCAGATCGATCTGGTTAAAGGTCAGTTGATTTTTGCCTTTCCCGGCAATTTGCTCAAACGAAATGCAGCTATGTTGCAGGAAGCGCAAGGCCAAGCTGTCCATGTCGTGTTTACCGCCGACACTGTTGTACACGTAAGACGCCAGCATGGTGTCATGCTTAATGCCTTTCATTTCGATGCCGTAACGGGCCAACACAGAGGCATCGTATTTCAGGTTCTGACCCACTTTCGCCTGCGCATCATCTTCTAAAATCGGCTTCAGTTGTGCCAAGACCCAATCACGGTCTAGCTGCTCAGGGGCATCCAGATAGTCGTGCGCCACGGGCACATAAGCCGCCACGCCTTCTTCGGTCGCAAATGACACGCCGACCAGGTTAGCGACCATGTAATCCAAGCTGTCCGTTTCCGTATCAAACGCAAACAGCTCAGCCGCTTTTAACTTGTCGAGCCACACGTTGAACGTGGCTTCATCCAATATCGTTTCGTATTGGCTGCGGTCAATGTTCACCGCCGAGGTATCGATCTCAGTCTGCGCCGCTGTAGACGCTGACGCACCGCGAGCTGAACCGGTTGATTCATCCGCTTCCACCACACCAGTGCCCCCTTCAAGCAAATCGTTCAGCCACGATTTGAAGGTCAGCTGTCCAAACAGTTTAACCAGTGCATCAATGCTTGGCTCTGTTTTCAGAAGTGACGCTGGCGTTTCTTCCAGCTCAACATCCAGTTTGATGGTCGCCAACTCATACGACAGCATGGCGTTGTCTTTATTATCAATCAGCTTCTTCGCCATGGTTTTCGAACCACGGAAGCCCAGCGCGGCAATGTCATCGAGATTGTCGTACAGTGCGGACAAGCCGCCGATCCCTTGCAGCAAGGCGGTGGCCGTTTTTTCACCCACGCCCGGCACGCCAGGAATGTTATCCACTTTATCGCCCATCAAGGCTAAATAGTCGATGATCAGTTCTGGTGGGATACCAAACTTCTCAATCACACCCTCGCGATCCATCACCACATTCGTCATGGTATTGATCAAGGTAACGTTATCATCAACCAGCTGCGCCATGTCTTTATCGCCGGTACTGATCAAAACAGGCATGCCTTGTTGTGAGGCTTGGTACGCCAACGTACCAATGACGTCATCCGCTTCTACGCCCGGGATACAGATCAAAGGCAGCCCCATCGCACGAATCACGTTATGCAGCGGTTCAATTTGGCAACGAAGATCATCCGGCATCGGTGGGCGGTTCGCCTTATAGTCCGGATACATATCGTCACGAAAGGTTTTACCCTTCGCATCAAACACCACTGCGATACGATCAGACGCAAATTGACGCATCATACTGCGCAACATGTTCACGACACCATAAACGGCGTTGGTCGGGATCTCACCGTTGCTCATGGTACCTGGGTAAGCATGAAAAGCGCGGTACAGATAAGAGGATCCATCAATCAAAATGAGGGGATTTTCAGGGATAGTCGCCATAAAGAGATTCTTATATCCGGGGGATGAAAGAGATAGTTCACTAGGATGCCATGACTACCGGCAACTGTTAACTGCTGATTTCCCTTCCTCGTCAGTCATCTGTGGATAAGTTTGTTAGTATTTCAATTTAACCCATTGATCAATTTTTCAAAAAAACTTAAGTTTTTTATAAAAACAACCAAAAAACAACAAGATAAAACATAACCATCAAAAGGATCTTCGATCGTGTGATGATCATCTCTTGTGGAAAAAGTTAACAGACCGATCAGAAATATGCTAAATCACGCGGAAAACCCAGCGATTCTGAACATAAAGGGAGCCATTATGAAAAAGATCGCTGCCATTTTGAGCGGTTCAGCCCTCTTTAACGGCACGGAACCCCATGATACCACCTTGTTACGCTAGGCCCTTGAGCAAGCAGGCGCTCGCTAGCCCGGTTTTATGCCGACGATCTTCCCCATCTCTGTTATTTCCCCTCGCACAGAAGGAAAAAGGGCAGACACACGGCCTATTTTGATCGAAGCCGCACACGAAAGCGCGATCAGTAAGGATCCTGACACCGGATAGACCGCCTGAGGGGTCGATCAAAAACAGCATGGCAATGGCTGAAGAAAGAAAGAAAGAAAGAAGGCAAGCAGAAAGCGACAAAGATAAACAGGCAGAAAAGAAAAAAGCGGCGCTACATTCTCGCGAATAGGACGGAGACGGTAGCTGCCGCTTAGCATAAGAGGTTGCCATTTTTAGCCCTACACTAAAAAACTAACCCTAGCTAAAGTACACTGGAAGCAATGTGAGCAATGTCGTGCCTTCAGACGAGCAGTGTTGTGTTTCCCTCCTCGCTGAGTGCAAGTTAATAATAACCATTCTCATTTGAGATGCAAGCACTTATTGAGAATTATTTTCATTTAATTGCTTTACAAAGTGCAGCCGGAAGTCCTGGATCCCCTCTTTCTTCTCCATGTCTTCAATCTGGTAGCCGTTCCGTAACAGCAGGCGCAGCATGGCCGCAAAGCGATTACGCGACTTCACACGCAGCGTGTCATAGCCCTGCGCAATCGCCCACGCTTCTTGCGCATCTAATAAGGCTTGTGCCACCCCTTGCTGGCGCCCCGCCGGAGCCACGCCGCCGAGCCAACTATAAAAACACTGCGATGATAAGGGGTAACCGATCTTCACACCAACCGCCTCACCGGCCACTTCAGCAATCAAAATCAGGGTACCCGATGCAGGCAAACGGGCCGTTAACGCGGCGGCATCCGCAGGATGCGCAAACTCTTCAATGCGGCACAACACGGCAACCGCTTCGGCAATACTGGCTTCTCGAATATGCATGTCTTTTCCTTTTCTCTGCCCACGCGCCGTCACCCCCAGTGACGAGGCCGGGATATAAAAAAGGCCAGCAAACGCTGACCTCAAATAAAACTCACAAGTTGATTGCCCCACGCAACAGATCTACATCTGCAGCGTTTTGGCCTCATCGTTGCCAGACTGACGAGCCGGTGACAAGGTGGTCAGATGCTTGATCAGCATATTGAGTAACACCCCGTACATCGGCACAAACAAGCCCAAACTGATGATCAACTTAAAGCTGTAATCCACTAACGCGATCTCTATCCAGTTCGCCGCCATGAACGGATCCGGGCTGTTGTAGAACGCGATAGTGAAAAATGCGAGCGTATCCAGCGCATTCCCAAGCAATGTGGAGCACGTCGGTGCCACCCACCATTGTTGGGTTTGACGTAAACGATTGAAGACCGAGACATCCATGATCTGACCTAACAGGTACGCCATGAAACTCGCCATCGAAATACGTGCGACAAACAGATTAAACTCCCCCAGATGGGACAGCCCCTGATATTCCCCTTGATAGAACAGGACCGACAAGCCATAGGAAATCGCCAGCGCGGGCACCATTACCCGTAAGATGATCTTACGCGCCATGCCCGCCCCGAAGATCCGTACGGTCAGATCGGTAGCCAGAAAAATAAAGGGAAACGTAAAGGCACCCCAAGTGGTATGAAAACCGAACACGGTAAACGGTAACTGCACAAGGTAGTTACTCGATGCGATGATCAGTAAATGGAATAACACAAGGAATGAAAGGGCTTTGCGCTGCTGCGCAGGAGAAAATTGAGACGTCGTCATTTAAGACCTTTTTGTCATTGGGGGAGAGGGAACCCAAAACACTGCCGCCGATCTCACTCGGTAGCAGCAACCGAAGGCGGCGATTATACAGAAACCGCAGCGGTTGCCTAGCAGATCATCACTTCGGCTAATTGTGAGGCTAAAAACACCAATGTTTCCTCACTGTCGGCCAGACCTTCCAACCATAATTGGCCGCTGTAATGTTCCCCTTTCAGCAGTAGCTGACAGCCTTCAAAATCCACCAGCCACACATGCAGATCGGCATTCACCTCTTGCTGCATCACGGTCATGCCCAACAGCGTCACCAACGGGGCGGCGACCGTGGCAAAGTTATCAAAATCAAACGCGGGCGCGTCAATCTCCACCACGCGCCCCACAAGATCAACCCGTCGACACCCATATTCCATACGTACTGCCATGTTGTTTTCTCCCTTGAGCGTTCTCACGCTTAATACCCGTTGTCGTCACCGGCTGTCAGGTGGTTTTCAATCACCGATAAAAACACGTTGCCGTATTTTTCCAGCTTACGTTGCCCCACGCCGTTCACGGCCAGCATTTCACCGGCAGACGTCGGTAACCGCTCCGCCATTTCCATCAAACTGGCATCATTGAACACCACATATGGCGGTAAATCTTCTTCATCCGCAATGGCTTTACGCACTTTACGCAGTTTGGCAAACAGCTTTTTGTCATACTGACGGTTCGCCAATTTATCGCTTTTAGCACTGCGGGCGGCAATGTCTAAACGCGGCACCGCCAACGACAATGTGACCTCACTGCGCAACACCGCTCGGGCTTTTTCCGTCAACTGCAAGGTCGAACTGCGCAACATGTTCTGCACCAAAAAGCCGCGGTGTATCAGCTGACGCAAAATGCTGACCCAAAACTCATGGCTGTGCTCACGGCCGATCCCATAGGTACTGATTTTCTCGTGGCCGTGCTCGCGGATCCGCTGGTTTTGCATACCACGCAGCACTTCCACCACATGATTAATACCAAAACTTTGGTTCACACGGTACACACAAGAGAGGGCTTTTTGCGCCACTTCCCGTGCATCAAAATGCTTGGGCGGATCCAGACAAATATCGCAGTTGCCACACGGTGTTTCGCGTTCTTCCCCAAAATAGTTCAGCAACACCTGACGGCGGCAGGTTTGCGCTTCCGCAAAGGCGCCCATGGCATTGAGCTTGTGGCTTTCCACCAGCTTTTGCGCGCCCTCGGGTTTGTCATCCACACAGCGGCGTAACCACGTCAAATCGGACGGATCATAGAACATCACCGCTTCTGCAGGGAGGCCATCACGGCCGGCGCGACCGGTTTCCTGATAGTAAGATTCAATGTTACGCGGAATGTCATAGTGCACCACGAAGCGAACGTTGGGTTTGTTGATCCCCATCCCGAACGCAACCGTCGCCACCACCACCTGCAAATCATCACGCTGAAACGCATCTTGTACCCGCACCCGCTCATCGTGTTCTAAACCGGCATGGTAAGCGGCCACGCGCAGTCCTTGATCACGCAACTTGTCGCTGATCTGCTCCACCCGTTTACGGCTGTTGCAGTAGATGATCCCACTTTGCCCGCGAACATCCGCCAAATAACGCGTCAACTGCGCCATCGGCTTGTACTTTTCTTGCAAGGTATAGCGAATATTGGGGCGGTCAAAACTGCCCAGATAGATATGGGGATCCTGCAGGGCCAAGCGCGCTAGAATGTCTTGGCGTGTGGCTTCGTCAGCCGTGGCGGTCAACGCCATCACCGGTAAGGCAGGAAAGCACTGACGCACCCGACCTAGCTCGGCGTATTCCGGCCGGAAGTCATGCCCCCACTGAGAAATACAGTGCGCTTCATCCACCGCCAGCAACGACAACGGCATGGCCTGTAAACGTTCCATAAACTCACGGCTCAGCATCCGCTCAGGGGCGACATACACCAGCTTGAGTTCCCCGTTTTCCATCGCACGAAACGTCGCTTGCATCGCCTCGCGAGATTGGGTGGAGTTAATGCAGGCGGCCGCTACGCCGTTAGCCTGTAGCTGGTCGACCTGATCTTTCATCAAAGAAATCAACGGGGAAATCACCACCGTTAACCCGTCGAGTAGCAAGGCAGGGATTTGATAACACAACGATTTACCGCCACCGGTGGGCATAATCACCACACTGTCTTGACCGGCGAGCGCGGCGTCAATCACGGCCTGCTGACCGGCACGGAAGGTTTGGTAGCCAAACACCGCTTGCAAAACATGTTCACTGGATGCGGGGCTGTCGGTCTGATAAGCCAGATTGGATGACAGGTTTAATGACATAATTCCACTCGTTGCGGGTGATCGTTGTGCATGTCATCGCCGCCTCGTTTGACGCGTCGATAACCCATAAGACCGGCTATTCTATACCATTCAGATCGGCGATGGGAGCAAGGCACCCAAAAGCCCGTGTCACCACAGCGCACTCGCACGCAGAGTATTAACATAGTATTGCCCTGAGACTCGCTTTATACTGCCCTCCATTCGACCACTCAGACGGATCTGATGGCATTGCCCCCCGCTCTGACTCACTGTGTTAGGACACCATGGACGCGCAGCAAAACACAACCCAACGCGGGATCCTCCTTGCGTTAGCCGCTTATACCATGTGGGGGATAGCCCCCATTTATTTCAAATCATTACACCATGTCGGGGCGCTGGAAATTCTCAGCCACCGCGTGATTTGGTCGGTACTCTTTCTCGCCGGATTGTTAGCCGTCAGTCGCGGCTGGCACCGTGTTCGCGCCCTGTTGCAACAACCCAAGCAACTGCTCATGTTAACCGTCACCGCGTTATTCATCGGCACCAACTGGCTGATTTTCATCTGGGCGGTCAACAACAATTACATGCTCAACGCCAGCTTAGGCTATTACATCAACCCGCTGATCAATGTGGTGTTGGGGATGGTGTTTCTGGGGGAACGGTTACGGCCTTTGCAATGGTTCGCCGTGGCGCTGGCAGGCGGCGGGGTCATGGTACAGTTGATCCAATTTGGCTCCTTACCGTGGATCGCCTTGGCACTGGCCACCAGCTTTGGCTGCTATGGCCTGCTGCGCAAAAAAATCAATGTTGATGCTGCTACGGGCCTGTTTCTGGAAACCATCATCTTGCTGCCGTTGGCGTTGTTTTATGTGCTGGTTGTCGCTGATAGCCCCACGGCAGACTGGGGCGACAATCCCCTGTCGACCAATCTGCTGTTGGTCGCGGCGGGTATTGTGACCACCTTGCCGTTGTTGTGCTTTACGGGCGCGGCGACCAAACTGAAACTCTCGACACTGGGTTTTTTCCAGTACATTGGCCCAAGCTTGATGTTTTTACTCGCCATCAACCTGTACGGGGAGCAGTTTACTGCCGATAAAGGCTACACTTTTGCCTTCATCTGGGGCGCTCTGCTGGTGTTCATTGCCGATGCCCTGCGCCATCATCGCCGTGTCGGGCGTGGGCAAACAACGCCGCCCCCTGCCGCCTAACGGCACGGGCACCGTGAAATGCCGATGTAAAACCCCGAGGCCGCATATTTTTTACAAGCGGCCTCGTCATGTTTATGGTGTACTGCAACGTCACGCGTCAGTACAAACCTCTGGCTATCACACATCGACAGGAACGGGGCCATGAATACAATCCGTCATCGCAAAAGCCCCATTGCTGACATTAACCTCATCGATGCCCATTACCACGACTTTGCGTTTAAGCGTCACTACCACCTGGATTACCACGTGGGGCTGATCACGCAAGGGCAGCAGCAATATTTCTACAAAGGCAGCAAGCACCTCGCGGGCGCCGGGCAATTGGTGATCATGCCCCCGGACGAAATCCACGACGGGCAGCCGAAAGAAGCCTCCGGTTATCAGGTGAAGGTGTTTAGCATTGCGCCCGATTGGCTTAGTCAACAGGCCGACGCCGTGGCGGGGAAAAACCATTTCGGCTTCCCCCAACACAATATCGCCGATCAGCGGCTGTTCCAGCAGTTAGCGCAGCTGCATCAACACCTTGATGATCCGCAGATCTCACAACTCGCCAAAGACAGCTTACCGATAGAGACCTTTTCTTATCTCTTGACCCATTACGGCCAGGTCAAAGCCCCCATTGTTCCGCCGTTAGGCAGCAAGGATTTGCACCAATTGCGCGATTTCGTCATGGCCCATTTGGATCAAAAAATCGGCTTAGACCAATTGGCCATCTTGTGCGATCTCAGCCCGTCCCAACTGTTACGGCAATTCAAAAAAGCCACCGCCATGACCCCCTATGCCTGGTTGGCGCGGTTACGGTTGGAGCAGGCCATGGCGTTACTCAAAGCCGGATACAGCAGCACCGACGTAACCTACTTGGTGGGGTTTTATGATCAGGCCCATTTTGCCCGGGCATTCAAACACACCTTCGGCGTCGCCCCTTCCCACATCAAATAACCCGCGTCCTTCACGCCCTCTCACACCACCAACGCACAATACAAACAACACCGACGAACAACATCGACGAACAACACCGAAAAGTGATGCACCGCGTGTCACTTTTTTACAAGCATCCCATCCGTAACTGCGGCATCCTACGCCTCGCTGGGCATGTCGCCCTGCGGTTTACAGGATGCACGACACACCATGATCAACGAAGCTACTACCCTCGCCACCCTTGTCACCGTCCACATTGTGGCCTTAATGAGCCCGGGGCCTGACTTTGCCCTTGTAGTACAAAATGCCGGCCGCTATGGCCGCCAAACCGGCGTGATGATCGCGCTGGGATTATCACTGGGCATTTTGCTCCACTCGCTGCTCAGTCTGACGGGGGCCAGTTTGCTGATCCACCAACACCCGATGCTGTTTAACGCCTTGCAAGGGGCAGGCGGCGCTTACCTGTTATGGCTAGGCTATGGCGCCCTAAAAGCCACATGGCAACATTGGCAGCACCGCCATGATCACAGCGTGACAACAGCCAGCACGACGCCAACGCGCGTGATCACCAACCGTCGTCAGGCATTGGCCAAAGGGTTCACCACCAGCATTTTAAACCCGAAAGCCTTGGTGTTTTTCCTGAGCTTGCTCTCGACCTTGGTACCGGCAGACATGTCGTGGATGGGCAAAACTACCGCGTTAGGCCTGTTGTGGTTCACCTCCTTTTTATGGTTTGGCGTACTGGCGTGGTTACTGACCGGCGCGCGTTTACAACAAAAACTGCAACACTGGACCCCGATCATTGATGGGATCTGTGGCCTGCTGTTTGCCGTGATCGGTAGCCTGATCTGGCTGAATTTGCTACTGGACTAACGGCAAACGTCCCCACCGTTGACCCACAGCACAAAACCCTCCCCTGCACATAGACAACCCCCTTACTCACCTTTAGGCTTTTGACCATGCCGCAATGTGAGTAAGGATTCCTCCCATGACTTGGACCGCCCGTGATGTGCTTGGCAGTACGTTGACTGCCGCTATGTTGTTACTCGCTTCACCGATCAATGCCACGCCGTCGTCACAAGCCACGGATCACCATGCGCCGGAAGCGGCCACGTCCACACCCTCGGCACCGCCGCCGAACAACAGTGAGATGCCCGCCACCGTACAAACAGGGAAAGACTGGATGGTCGCTACGGCGAATCCGTACGCCAGTGATGCCGGGGCCGCGATATTGCGCCAAGGCGGCAATGCGATAGATGCAATGATTGCCACTCAGCTTGTCCTCGGTCTGACTGAGCCGCAATCATCCGGGATCGGCGGCGGCGCATTCTTAGTGTATTGGGATGACGAAGAAGAGACGTTACGCACGTTTGATGGCCGAGAAACCGCGCCATTAGCCGTCACGCCCGTCTTATTTCAGGATAAACACGGCCAACCGTTAACCTTCATGGATGCGGTGGTGGGCGGACGTTCGGTCGGCACGCCGGGCACAGTCAAGTTGCTGTGGTATACCCATCAGCGACACGGCAAACTCGCGTGGCACAAACTGTTTAAACCGGCCGTCGACTTGGCCCGTAAAGGCTTTGTTGTCAGCCCGCGCTTAGCGGCTCTGATCCGTCACAATGCCGAATCACTCCAGCGCTTTGACGCCACCCGCGCGTATTTTTTTGATGCCGATGGCCAGCCGTTAGCCGCCGGCAGCACACGGACCAACCCCGAGTATGCCAAGACCCTGACCCACATCGCAGAGCGCGGCGCCAGTGCGTTTTACACCGGCGCCATAGCCAAAGACATCATCCACACGGTGCGTGAAGGGTCGGATAATCCCGGCGTACTCAGTGCGATGGATTTGGCCACTTACCAAGTGAAAGAGCGTGAGCCGTTGTGCGCTCCGTACCGTCAGTTTGAGCTGTGTGGCATGGGGCCGCCGAGCTCCGGCGCCCTGACATTGGGACAAATCATGGGGATGGTGAGTCACTACCCCTTAACCACATGGGGGGCGGATAACCCGCATAGCTGGCGGGTACTGGGGGATGCCTCGCGCTTGGCCTTTGCCGATCGGGGGCGCTACATGGCTGACAGCGATTACGTGCCGATGCCCACTCAAGGCCTGTTAGCAAATGATTACGTGCAACAACGCGCCGCCTTGCTCAACCGCGACACGGCACTGACTGACGTGACAGCCGGCACACCGCCATGGGATCACGCCCAACACTACGCCATGGATACATCGCTGGAGCTGCCGTCCACCAGCCACTTTGCTATTGTCGATAAAGACCGCAACGTGGTGTCGATGACCTCCACCATTGAGAACGGCTTTGGATCCCGCCTGATGGTGCGCGGATTTCTGCTCAACAATGAACTGACCGACTTTTCCTTCCGTAGCCACAATGAGGGTCAGCCGATCGCTAACCGCGTCGAACCGGGCAAACGCCCACGCTCTTCCATGGCCCCGACCATCGTGATGAAAGACGGTGAACCCTATTTGGCCATTGGCTCGCCGGGCGGCAGCCAGATCATCGGCTATGTGGCCAAAACCCTGATTGGACACCTCGATTGGAAGATGGATATTCAACAAGCCATCAATCTGCCGAACATGAATAACCGCTTTGGCCCATTTGAACTTGAACAAGGCACCGCCGCCGAGCAATGGGCACCTACGCTGGAAAAACTGGGATTTGAGACTCAAATCAAACCGTTGACCTCGGGGGTACAGGCGATCCAACTAATGCCTCGCCAATTGATCGGCGCCGCCGATCCGCGCCGGGAAGGCACGGTGATCAGCGATACCTCAACCACAACCGCTCGCTAGTTCATTCCGTACCCGTTAATGTCTGCACGCCACACCAAATAACAGACAAATAAAAAGCCCGTCAGTAAACACTGACGGGCTTTTCGGTCTAGCTAATCATTCAGCACGGTGTCGAGCCGATCACCATTGCCTTACATCGGGTCAAGCTTGGCGTACTGCGTTACCAGCCACTTGATCCCTTCACCATTAAAGGCCACCTGCACACGACTTTGCGCGCCGCTGCCTTCAAAGTTGATGATGGTACCTTCCCCAAAGGTCGGGTGGCGTACTCGCTGACCCAAACTGAAACCGGTCTGATTAAAGTTGTCATTCACCTGTGTTTGGCTGAAACGGCCACTGCTGGCCGGACGCGACACTTTTGCCTTCATGCGCACTTCTTCAATGTGCACTTCTGGGATCTCGCGAATAAAACGCGACGGCTTGTGGAAGTTATCCTTGCCATACAAACGGCGCATCTCGGCATAGGAGATGTACAACTTCTGCATCGCACGGGTCATCCCCACGTAGCACAAGCGACGCTCTTCCTCGAGACGACCCACTTCTTCCGTGGTGCGCGAACTCGGGAACATGCCTTCTTCGACCCCGACCATAAAGACCACCGGGAACTCCAAGCCTTTGGCACTGTGCATGGTCATCAGCTGAACCGCATCATCAAACTCGTCCGCCTGCCCTTCACCCGCTTCCAAGGCCGCGTGGGACAAAAACGCCGACAACGGGCTCATGGCTTCCGCTTCTTCCGGCACTTCAAACTGACGGGTTGCGGTGACCAATTCTTCCAAGTTTTCAATACGGGCTTGGGCTTTCTCGCCTTTCTCTTGCTCGTACATCACGCGCAAACCGGAATTACGGATCACCTCATCGGTCTGCTGGTACAACGGCAACTCACGGGTGTCGTCTTCCAGCGCGTTAATCAACTCAATGAAGCGGCGCAAGGCATTGGCCGAACGGCCCGCCAGCACTTGCTCTTCCAGCAGCGCAATACTGGCCTGCCACATTGTGGCACCGCGATCACGCGCCGCCATACGGATGGTTTCCAACGTGCGATCCCCTAACCCACGGGTCGGGGTATTCACCACACGTTCAAACGAGGCATCGTCGTGGCGGTTCGCCATCAAACGCAAATACGCCAACGTATCTTTGATCTCTTGGCGCTCGAAGAAACGCATGCCGCCATAGATGCGGTACGGCATCCCCGCTTGGATCAAGGCTTCTTCCAACACACGCGATTGGGCATTGCTACGGTACAGCATGGCCGTATCTTGCAAGGCACCGCCAGCGTGCTGCCACTCTTTGATTTTGCCGACCACAAAGCGGGCTTCATCCAATTCATTGAATGCGGCATACACAGAGATCAATTCGCCTTCAGCGCCATCGGTCCACAGGTTTTTGCCCATACGTTCATTGTTGTTGGCGATCAGCTCATTGGCCGCCTTCAAAATGTTCCCGGTCGAACGGTAGTTCTGCTCAAGGAAAATCGAACTCGCGTTCTTAAAATCATTCAAGAAACGTTGAATATTCTCAACCTTGGCACCACGCCAGCCGTAAATAGACTGATCATCATCACCAACAATCATCACGTTACAGTCAGGCCCAGCCATCAAACGTAACCAGGCAAACTGGATGTTGTTGGTATCTTGGAATTCGTCGACCAGAATGTGCTTAAAGCGTGCCTGATAGTGCTCACGGATGTGCTTACTGCGCTTGAGCAACTCAAACGCGCGCAACAACAGTTCCGCAAAGTCGACCAAGCCCGCGCGATCACACGCTTCCTGATAGGCCTGATACAGGCGCTGCCAGGTTTGTTCCACAGGATCACTAAAGGTTTCAATGTGATGCGGACGTAAGCCTTCGTCTTTCTTACCGTTGATGTACCATGCAGCCTGACGTGCCGGCCACTGCTTCTCATCCAGGTTCTGGGCTTTGATCAAACGGCGCAACAGGCGCATCTGATCGTCAGAATCGAGAATATTGAAATCTTCCGGCAGGTTGGCGTCCAGATAATGGGCGCGCAACATACGGTGACACAAGCCGTGGAACGTACCGTTCCACATGCCCGCTGACGAGCCGTGCATCAATTCATTAATACGGCCGCGCATTTCTGCCGCCGCTTTATTGGTGAAGGTCACCGACATAATGGAATACGGTGACGCTTGCTCAATCGTCATCAACCATGCAATGCGATGGACCAGCACCCGCGTTTTGCCACTGCCGGCGCCCGCCAGCACCAAGTGATTCCCTAGCGGCGCGGCCACCGCCTCGCGTTGCTTGTCATTCAGGCCATCTAACAGAAGTGATACGTCCATCGCTTTCTACTGGTTATTTATACAATGGTGATGATTATAACCGCAAAGTCGACCAAGATGCGAGCAGCCCCCTCCCCGGTAAACCACGCCACCGTTCACGCCATCAATCACGCGATTCACCGCAGGCCAAGGCCGTACGCGGCGGCTTTTTCCCTCCGCGCTTTTCCGGATTTTTCCTGCGCCGATCTTTTTCTGCGCCCCTTGAACGAGCACTTTTGTTCTATGCTTGGAAATGTCGCCGGTTAACACCATGTTAAAAAAACGGAAAATAAGTGAAATAAAATCGGGGCTCGCCCTTTCTTATGTTCCGAGAGCGCCAAGCCGGCGTCCACGATAACAAGAGAATCCAATCAAAAGGAACGTTGCGCCCATTGCAACTGTCAGCTAACCGAAGAGGAATGACCATGAAGAAGACCACAAATATCGCCCTAGCATCTGCAGTGACTGGCCTACTTGCGCTAGCAGGCACCGCAATGACCACCACCACAGCCGTGGCGGCAGAAGGGAAAGAAAAGTGCTACGGCGTGGTAAAAGCCGGAAAAAATGACTGTGCCACCAAGACCAGTTCGTGTGCCGGCACCTCCAAAGTCGACGGCCAGAAAGATGCCTTCGTGATGGTGCCAAAAGGCCTGTGTGACCGCTTAGTGGGCGGCGACAAAGAGGCGAAGTAATGTGGCTGGATTAACGCCAGAAACAATGGTCGGGGTGGGGCTTCGCTCCCCCCACATGACCACCGTGTTAACCACCCGCCCACCCGTCGGCTGGTTGGAAATCCACAGCGAAAATTACTTTCAGCCGCACGCCCCCGCCCGTCAGCAATTGCGTGAAATCGCTCAGCATTACCCCATCAGTTGCCACGGGATCGGGCTCTCTTTAGGCTCAGCCGATCCGTTAAACCCCGCGCATCTGGCCCAGTTGAAACATTTGGTGGATGAGCTGGAACCCCTTGCCGTGTCGGATCATCTCAGTTGGAGTTCGGTCGACGGCCAGTTTTTTAATGATTTACTGCCCTTGCCGTACACCGAAGAAGCCCTGCGTCTCTTTTGTCAAAAAGTGGCACAGGTGCAGGACTACCTCGGGCGCCCCTTACTGATTGAAAACCCATCCAGTTACTTGGCGTTTCGTCATTCCACCATCCCGGAGTGGGAATTTCTCAACCACGTGCAGCAACAAACCGGCTGTGGGTTACTGCTGGATCTGAATAACATCTATGTCAGCGCGTTTAACCACGGCTTTGATTGCCAGCAGTATCTGAACGGCATTGATCCAGCCACCGTGAAAGAAATTCACTTGGCGGGGTTTACCGTGAAAACGGTTGATGAAGGCGAAATTTGGATTGATACCCACAGTCGTCCGGTCAGTGAGCCGGTCTGGCAGTTGTATCGCCAATGGGTGCGCCAGCACCGCGCAGAGCACGGACTCGTACCAACCCTTATCGAGTGGGATCTCGATATTCCGGATTTTGCGGTGTTACAGGCTGAAGCCGATAAAGCCACACACATCATCGCGCAGGAGGCGAACCATGGATTCATCGTCACCTAAGGCCCCCTTACACCAGGTAGCCCCGCCCACGTTACAGGCGTTGCAACAGGCCTTTTCACAGTCTCTGCATTATCACACCAGTGATGTGACTGAACTGGTACAGGGCGGCGATTTCACGCCCGAACAACGCATTCAGCTCTATCGCAATAACTTCATCATCAGTTTGTCAGACGTATTGAGTGCCACTTATCCGTGTACCTCCGCGGTCGTCGGCGAGGACTGCTTTGCCCAGTTGGCACGCCAACATGTGCTGAGTGCGCCGTTAACTCACGGAGATGTCAGTGACTATGGCGAAGGGTTTGCCGATACCCTGACCGCGATCTTGGCCGAGCAGCCCGCATTCGCCGAGGCCGTGCCGTATCTGCCCGACTTAGCCCGTTTGGAATGGCTGATCGATATGGCCCGTCAACACGCCCCGGTGACACCCGCTTTTCCGTTTGAGCAACTTGGCCACATCAACGATGCCAATATCGGACGCCTGCGGTTTGAACCAGCGCCCAGCACAGTCTGCCTTGATACGGACTATCCGGTCGCCACACTGTGGCAGATGATCCAAGACGATGACATACAACCGCTGGATCTGACGCAGGCGGAGTCAGTCGTTCTGCAACACCGCGCTGACGGGATCTGGCTGCTACCGACCACGCCGGATGCGACTGCCTTAGTGGCACTGTGCCTGCAAACCTTGCCACTCAGTACCGCCTCTGCCGCCATGCTCGACATGCTGGGTCCGTTGATCCAACACCATGTTTTCACCGCGATACACGGCTTAACCGAGCGCCATGACTTACCAAACGGAGGGTAACTATGCTGCACTTTTTCAAACATCTCGATGCCACCGCGCAGCGCATCACCGATCCTCTCATCCCCTTGTTACTGCTGTTTACGCGGCTCTGGGTGGCGTGGATTTTCTTTCAGTCCGGCATGATCAAGTACTCCACGTGGGACAGCACCTTGTATTTGTTTGAATATGAATATCAGGTTCCGGTATTACCCTGGTTATGGGCCGCTTATCTCGGCACTGCCGCCGAATTGATCCTGCCGGTGTTCTTGGCGTTGGGATTGTTCACCCGTCCGATGGCACTGATCCTGTTTCTCTTCAACATCATGGCCGTGGTGTCGTACCCCTTACTGTGGGAGAAGGGCTTTTTCGACCATCAACTGTGGGGCATGATGATGGTGGTGAATATCTTCTGGGGCGCCGGGGCCATTTCGCTCGACAAGCTGTTCAGCGAGCCGCGCAAGCAACCGATTATTCAGTAAATGCAGACATTCCAAAAACAAAAAACGGGCCGCAGTCGGCCCGTTTTTTCGTGTAATAAAGACAATCATGGCGCGATTTAATCTGCCAGATCGTGCTCATCCGAACGATGGTCACCCGAGCTGTACCCGTCGATCACGGTCAGCAACTGCGACAACTGGGTAATCTCGACTTCAGGCATCCCTTGCGCCCGCGGATCATCGCCCCATTGACGGGCCTGATCGTTAAACCAGCAGGCACGAAAACCGTTCTGCTGCGCCCCGCCCACATCGGTGACCGGATGATCGCCAACGTGGAGAATCGCCTCGGGTGCCAGCGCCAAATGGCGGGCGGCTTGCACAAACAAATCGGGCTCAGGTTTGGCCAGCCCATCACGCCCCGCCATAAACACCGCCGAGAAATACGGCGCCAGACCGATCTTTTCGACATCCACATTGCCATTGGTGATCGCCACCAGTGGCATACGTTGCGACAACGCCGTCAGCACGCGGTGCGTGTCTGCGGGCACTGCCACTTGATTGCGTACCGCCAACACATGCGCCACGCCGTCCTGCGCGGCCTGCTCTGCTTTCGCCAACGGATAACCAAACTGCATCAGCCCGATTTTCAGGTACTCAAACCGCCATTGCGTCACATCGTGGCGCAATATCGGATCGACCTCTGCGATGGCCAGCTTCAACGCCTGCCAACGATCAGGGCCCATACCGTTCGTCACGGGGTGCTCGCTGGCGAGCCAATCATACATGGCCTGCTCTGCTCGACGGATCACCGGACGGTTATCATACAGGGTGTCATCAAGATCAAACGTGAGGGCCCTCGGGGCCGAAAACGGACGGTTAAACTGCATCAGTGCCTACTTATTGATACGGAACTCAGGGTTAGCCTTTGGTGCGTTTCGCACGGGGGTGGGCTTCATCGTACACCTTGGCCAGATGTTGGAAGTCCAAGTGGGTATAGATCTGGGTGGTGGTCAGGTTGGCGTGCCCCAACAATTCTTGTACCGCACGCAGATCCCCGGAGGATTCCAGCATGTGAGTCGCAAAACTGTGGCGTAACTTGTGCGGGTTAATGTGGCTCGACACGGCTTGCTTCTGTCCCCATTCCATCATGCGCTTTTGCACATTCCGGTTAGAGATCCGCGAGCCCAGTTTCGACACAAACAACCCCGGCTCATCCACCGCGGCGATCTCACTGCGCACCTGCAGCCAATGGCCGACCCACTCTTTGGCTAAACCGGCAAACGGGACAATACGTTCTTTGTCCCCTTTACCGATCACGCGTAAGTCGCCTTTACGCAAGCTGATGTCTTTGACATCGAGTGACACCAACTCAGACAAACGCAAGCCGGCACCGTACATCAATTCCATCATTGCCCGATCACGGATCGACAACGGATCATCCCCATCCACACTGAGCAGCTGATCCATTTCATCCACATCAAGGTTTTTCGGTAACGGACGCGCTTTACGCGGTGCCGACACCCCTTTGGCCGGATTGGCCGGCAATACCCCTTGTGAGACTAAATAATCAAAGAAACTGCGCAACGCAGACAAGCGCATCGCCAAACTGCTGGCCTTCAGGCCATCACGCATGCCTTTACTGGCCAACTGACGCACCCAGCCCGCATCCACGGTTTGCCAGTCAGTGACCCCTAAGGCCACCAACTGCTCCGCCAAGGTCGTGAGCTGACGTTTGTAATTGTGCTGGGTATGCAAGCTAAGTCCACGCTCGCTGCGTACATACTCATAAAACCGCAGGAGCGGTTTTTCCAGCGAATCAGGCAAACTCATTCGATAACCTCGCGGGTGTATTCCCAATGGTGGATCAAACGGGCCAACACCATCGCCAACTGTTCCACAAACAAGGTATCCATCGCCGGCTGGAAGTGACCACCATCGGCACTGGCAAATGCCAAAACGCCCATCGGTCGTTCCTGCCCAAACGGCATCACCAAAAACGAGCCGAGCTGTGGTGCATCATCAAAAAATAAGGTGCGTTCCTGCTGACGCAGACGCCCGAGGTACACGGAGCGTGACATCAAATGGGAACGACGAAATTCATCAAATGCCTGACGCGGCATAAAGATGGCCTCGTCTAAGCTATCAAACAGCCGTACCGTGACATCCAGATGAAGGCGTTCAGCCAACACCGTAAGCACGCTG
Source organism: Photobacterium sp. 270122K (assembly GCF_059941365.1). Taxonomy (NCBI): domain Bacteria; kingdom Pseudomonadati; phylum Pseudomonadota; class Gammaproteobacteria; order Vibrionales; family Vibrionaceae; genus Photobacterium; species Photobacterium sp. 270122K. Next base: position 35,641 of record NZ_JBPOEN010000016.1, on the reverse strand, counting down.
ATCGCCTGATAAATATGGTGTGACTGGAACAACTGTTGCTGCGCGCGGGCAAACTCTTCAAACAGCGCACTGTTCTGACTGGCAACGCTGATCAAATCGGCGATTTTCTCTTCCAGCTCCCCCACCTGACGGCGCAGTCGCTCCAATTGAACATCCACCAGCGACACCACCCCGCGATCGGGATGGTGCACTTGGATCCGGGTCAGCAAATCGGGCTGACGAATGAAAAAGTCCGGGTTCGCTTGTAAAAAATCCGTCACGTCCTGCTCGGTTAACCTGGCAGGCGTGCTCGGTCGCTCAAGCGACGAAACATCGGTCATAGTACGATTTGTCCATCATAAACATGCGCAGCCGGCCCCGTCATATAGAGCGGCTTGCCTTCACCTTGCCAGTGAATGTACAAATCACCGCCCGGCAAAGACACTTTCACCTCGTCATCCAGCAACCCTTGCTGACGACCAATCGCGACCGCGGCACACGCACCGCTGCCACACGCCTGTGTTTCCCCGGCGCCACGTTCATACACCCGCAACTTCACCGTATTACGGTCGATCACCTGCATAAAGCCGGCGTTCACACGTTCAGGAAAACGCTCATGGGATTCCAATAACGGCCCCAGCGTCTCCACATCGGCGGTGTCGACATCATCCACGATGGTCACACAATGGGGATTCCCCATGCTGACTGCGCCACAGAACAGCGTTGCTTCGCCAGCACGTAAAATGTAGGTTTTTTCGCTTTGCTTGGCCTTAAACGGGATCTTCCCCGGCTCAAAGTTGGGCACACCCATGTTCACCGTGACTTGGTTGTCGTTTTCCAACTTGAGCACCATTTTGCCGGCTTTGGTGCTGACCGCGATATGGTATTTATTGGTCAGCCCCTTCATCCACACAAAACGGGCAAAACAGCGAGCACCGTTGCCACACTGCTCAACTTCACTGCCATCGGCATTGAAGATACGGTAGTGGAAATCACTTTCCGGATCGTAAGGCGGCTCCACCACGAGCAGTTGATCAAACCCTACGCCACGATGGCGATCGGCCAAGCGCCGGATGCAATCCGGCGAGAAGAAGACGTTCTGAGTAACACAATCGACCACCATAAAGTCGTTACCCAGCCCATGCATTTTTGCAAAATTAACCTGCATGATGTTCCTTATCCGTTATTCGGGCAGCCGATGTTCTAACTGCCACAGTTGCGCTAATGCTTCACGCTCACGCACCACGTGCGTCTGCTGGCCGTCGACCATGATCTCTGCTGCTCGAACACGGGAGTTATAGTTTGATGCCATCACGAAGCCATAAGCACCGGCTGAGCGTACCGCCAGTAAATCGCCCGGCGCCAGACATAAAGCACGATCTTTACCGATGAAATCACCGGTTTCACAAATCGGGCCGACAAAATCGTACATCACCGCCTCACCCTCACGCGGGCTCACGGGCACAATGGCCTGCCATGCTTGGTACAAGGTTGGGCGGATCAGATCGTTCATCGCCGCATCAACAATGGCAAAATTCTTGTGTTCGGTATGCTTGAGGTATTCCACCCGCGTCAGCATCACGCCAGCATTGGCGGCAATCGCACGCCCCGGCTCAAAGATCAGCTCAAGCTCAGGGTAATCCGTCAAACGGGACATCAGCACTTTGGCGTATTCTGACGGCTCGGGCGGACGCTCATCATTGTAAGTGACCCCCAAGCCGCCGCCGACATCCAAATGATGGATGGTAATGCCTTCGGCTTTAAGCGTTTCAATCAACGCCAGCAGACGATCAGTCGCATCCACAAACGGCGCCAAGGCCGTCAGCTGTGAGCCGATGTGACAGTCCATGCCCACCACCTGTAAGTGTGGCAGTTGATGCGCCAAACGGTACACGTCCGGCGCACGATCAAACGCGATACCGAACTTGTTATCACGCAGGCCCGTCGAAATGTACGGGTGAGTTTGTGCATCGACATCCGGATTAATGCGCAGGGAAACCGGTGCAATCACGCCCATTTCGCCAGCCACCTGATTCAGGCGTTCCAGTTCCGGTTCGGATTCCACATTGAAGCATTTGATCCCCAGCGCTAATGCCCGTTGCATCTCTGCCGCGGTTTTCCCCACGCCCGAGAAGACGACTTTACGCGGATCACCACCGGCGGCGATCACGCGCTCCAGCTCACCGCCAGACACAATGTCAAAGCCGGAGCCTAAGCGGGCCAATACGTTCAGTACCCCTAAGTTAGAGTTCGCTTTCACCGCGTAACAGATCAGGTGCGGGTGATCGGCCACCGCCTGATCAAACGCATGCCAATGGCGCTCCAAGGTGGCGCGTGAATACACGTACAGCGGCGTGCCAAAGCGCGCGGCTAACTCGGTCAGTGGTACCTCTTCGGCCCAGAGCTGGCCATCTTGCTGGTAGTTAAAATAATCCAATGTCGTCTCTTCCCTGTCTGTCTTGTTATGAGTCTTGCGGCTGCTCGGTGTCGTCAGGCATGTACAACGGTCCACTCTGGCCACAGCCAGTCAGTGCCAGTACACCCAGAAGTAAAATTGCTAATAAACCTTTACGCATTTGTCAAAGCCAGTGATTATCATTTCATTGCCCTCTATAATCGCACCCATACTAGGAAAAGCAATAGGATGAACCGGGATGAATGATACAGAATTCCATAAGTTGGCCGATGACGTGCTAATGCGCATTGAAGAAGGCATCGAGGAATCCGGTGTGGACATTGAATTCGAGACCATGGGCAACGTCCTGACGCTGGAATTTGAAAACCGCAGCCAGATCGTGATCAACCGCCAAGAGCCTTTACATGAAATTTGGTTGGCGTCGAAATCCGGCGGCTACCATTTCACATACCAAGACGGTGAGTGGCACTGTACCCGCAGTGGCGCAGAATTGATCGCATTGGTGAAGCAAGAATGCACCGTGCATGCGGGCGAAGCGGTCGACTGGTAAACCAACATGGTAAGCCCGATGCGCACACCGCTGTCCACAACGCAAAAACGAGAGCCTAAGCTCTCGTTTTTTGTTTATGCCGACCGCAGAACGTGCGATGCCGATCAGCGAGAGGCAACGTTCAACACGGCACTCACAGATGGCGTCACCGGACAACGCGGCGGTTGTTGCCCGCTTTTAAACGGCAGCACCTGTGGATCACCTTTGTCGTTACGCACAATGTCGTAGAACTGCGGCAAATTAAAGTTGATGAAGTTGGCGCTGTAGCAGAAACGATCTTGCGCCGAGGTGTAAAAACTGTTCACCCCATGCACCATTTCATCTTTGTTACCGCTGCACTGGCGATACACTTCAATGCGGTTCGCTTCATCCAAAATATAGATGTTGAAGCCGTCATCACAGTCTTCAAAGAAGAACTGGATCAGACCTTCACTGGCGTACGCATCGACGATTTCTGGCGGATGTGGCTCATCGGTTTTACCCATCACCAAGTTTGCCGCGCCCATCAACTTGTTGGTGGAAATACAGCTGTAGAAATCCACCGAGTTTTCCAGTTTCTGCACGGACACGCCACGGCGTTCAAAGAACAAACCATGGGTCTGCTGACCGATACGGATCGCTTTAAAGCGGCGGCGTTTTTCCTGCTCAACCGGTTTTAAACGCATCTCGATACATTCGGCCACCAACTGATACACCAAGTTACGGATCAGGCCGCGCATGTGCTTGCTGTAACAGAATACGTCGACCGACTCCGGTGGCAACGCATCCTGGTGCATTTTACCGAGCACGGTTTTCAATGCATCCAGCATGGCATTTTCGCCGGTGAAGTTCAGCGTTCGCACTTCGTTCCACGAATTGCGGTACACCAAATCCACACTGCCCACCAAGCATTGTTGTTCTGGGCCGTAGCTGAAAATATCAGTATTTTTGAAATCAAACCGTACCGAGCGATTTTTCAGCGCGGTGGTCGGATCGTTTTCTAAATTGATAAACAACCCCAACTGGCGGATCTCACACGGACTCGACAGCGCCTGCAAACTCGGTTGCGGGCGACGGATCGGGAAGGTGTTGCGAATATCGCTGACCAATTGGTAGAGCTTGTCGATGTCCAACGCCGAGTCACGCACCACGGTGTGCAAACAGGTCGATTCGGTCAACAAGCCATTAAAATACGCCCACGCCACCAGCTTACTCAGGTAGCGGTTATGCTCCAGCGCCGGACGGCCCATGATGGCAATCGGATCCAGCGGCTGTTTATACAAGTACCATCCCGCCGTATTCTTGCGACCGGCCGGCACTTGGATCAGGGTTAAATCTTGTTCGTGCAGATCCGGTGACAACTGCGGATTAAGCAGCGTCACTTTACCCGGCAACACCTCAAACGCCGCGTAGAGCTTACGCGCCAGAATACTGATGTCTTCCGGACTGATGGCAGAGGTAATGTTATTGCGACGGGCAAACCGGATCAGGTTACGGTAGCTGAGCATCAACGCGTCCAGCAGGCCGTTGTGGGCGCTTTTCACCAGCTCCACTTTCCAATCACGGCGATTATCGAGTTCGTGTAACACGTCGTACGACCAGCCCCATGATGTGGTCAGATCTTCCAACACCTTGCGGCGCCACGGCACCGAACCCAAACCGGGCTTGCGGGTCAACTTTTCATGGGTTTTGAGGTAGAAGCAACGGCGGACCAAATCTAAACGGCGGTGATCGCTGATGCGCTCAAGGTAACGGGTCACCTTCTCTAGCATCAGGAAGTACGCATCCATACAGAATTCGGTACGGTCGATAGCGAAGAAACGGCGCTTACCGTCCACACTCAATAACTGGGTGTACGGGTATTCCCACGAATACGCTTCCAGCAAAATGGCTTTCAGCACAGACTTGTATGGGGAGTCGATACTCTTGTACAGCTGCCATAAACTTGAGCCAAAGTATTCTTCGGCCGGAATACGGGATAGCCCACCAAAATCGATCCACTCATCACGACGGATAAACCCGCCTTTGACTAAGTAGCAGACATAGTCGTCGTAACACTCTTCCATTTCCGGTGGGACCATAAACCATAATAACGGTTGGCCACCCAGACACACGGCAGAACGGTAAAACTCATCCAGCAGCAACAAGTGCTGGCTAGAGCCACAGTTTTCACCGGTCATTTGTTCGGAAAAGTTATCGCGGAAACGATTTTCGTCAATCAGGAAGAAGTTGGCTTCTACGCCTTGGGTCATGGCCCATTCAGAGACAAGGGCACATTTGGCATCGAGCGCTTGGCGCGCATCGGCCGGCATATCGGTGCGAACACAGACCCAGATATCAAGATCACTGGTCAGGCTTTGCCCCAATGAGGCCGTACTGCCCATGGCATACAGGCCCAAAATAGGCAGGCGTTCACCCGTTGGTGGGGCAAGAGTAGCAGAAACAGCCAAACAGCAGTCATCTATGAACTGCTGCTGAGGTTCGGTCGTCAAAAACGACGCGATCCCGACCGATACCGCCTGATCAAGGTAACCAGGGATCGCCGGGTGATTGTAATGAAGCAAGACAGGCAAGATGTCAAAAACTTGCACCGATTGGGCGCTCATCGCGGCACGTGCTCGTGTAAGACGAAGCTCGTTTAGCTGATCCTGTCTGCTTTTTAGCGTTTCGATATAGTTCTGCAAATTACTCTTCCAAGAGCTGCCAGCTTCAGAGCGGCCCAAATCTTGTCACTAATGCGGTAGAGAGAACTCTGCCCAGGAGTAAAAACGTGATCAATCTAACAGTTTTTGCATTAACCGTAAAGATAATAACGTTTTGTGACAAAATATGAATGCGCTGTCATTTCGCTGGCTTGACCCATCCGTAGCCTGCCCCTCATGAAGCTAGTACACCCGGACAAAATCGCTACTTTGCGGGTCTGGCTCATGTTTTTGCATGAGGGTTCCGTGAGAGGAGTCACATTAATTCCTCCTCAGTTCAAGACAATACTGCGTCGACGCACTGACAGCAACACACGAATTACCATCCCTGCTCAGTAATGGTAGGATTAGACTATAAATCAATGCTATTGCTAACGAGAACTGTGGAATCACTGTATGACTGAGACCCCTATCCGCATTGCCACCCGCAAAAGCCCGCTGGCGATGTGGCAAGCTGAATTTGTGAAAGACGCCCTTGAACAAGCCCACCCTGGCTTAGTCGTCGAGTTGGTCCCGATGGTCACCAAAGGTGACATCATTCTGGACACGCCATTAGCCAAAGTTGGCGGTAAAGGATTATTTGTCAAAGAGCTGGAAGTCGCGATGCTGGAAGGCCGCGCTGACATCGCCGTGCACTCAATGAAAGATGTGCCGGTCGAGTTCCCTGAAGGACTAGGTTTGGTCACCATTTGTGAGCGCGAAGATCCGCGTGATGCCTTTGTCTCTAACCACTATGACAGCATTGAGCAATTGCCCGCTGGCGCCGTTGTCGGCACATCTAGCTTGCGTCGTCAGTGCCAGTTGCGCGCTCAGCGTCCGGATCTGATCGTGAAAGATTTGCGTGGTAACGTAAATACCCGTTTGAGCAAGCTCGATAACGGTGAATACGATGCCATTATTCTGGCCTGCGCCGGTTTGATGCGTTTGAATATGCACGACCGTATTCGCGGTGCTATTGCCCCTGAAGTCAGCCTACCCGCCGTGGGTCAAGGCGCCGTGGGCATTGAGTGCCGTTTGGATGATGATCGCGTACGTCGATTGTTGACCGCCCTCAGCCATGCCGACACCACCACCCGCGTGCTGTGTGAGCGTGCCATGAACAACCGTCTGCAAGGCGGCTGTCAGGTGCCAATTGGTAGCTATGCGGAACTGGAAGGGGATCAAATTTGGTTACGTGCACTGGTCGGTGAACCGGACGGCAGCCAAATTGTCGCCGGCGAGATCCGTGGCGCACAAGCCGATGCCGAAGCGCTCGGTATCCAACTGGCCGATCAGCTATTGGCTGACGGTGCCAAGCAGATCCTTGATACGCTTTACGGCAACCACTAATGACCGTACTGATCACCCGCCCAGCCCCTGACGGCCCTGAGCTTGCTCAGCAGCTCAATGCTGCGGGGATCAGTGCCCTTGCCCAGCCCCTGCTGCATATTCAGCCGGGGCATGAACTCTCTGCTCTCCCGACCTGCCTGCACACCTTACAATCTGACGATTTTCTGATTGTAATCAGTGCTCACGCCGCCGACTTTGCGCACAATTACTTGCTGTCGGTAGGTGTCAGTTGGCCAAAAAACGTGCATTATATAGCCGTTGGCCATAAAACCGCCGCAACGATGAAACGCCACACAAACCAGCCCGTTCATTGTCCTGAAACAGACTGTGACAGTGAGGGGGTATTGCGTTTACCGATCCTCGATCAGGTGAAGGGAAAACGCGTGGTGATCCTGCGTGGCAACGGCGGTCGAGAGACGATGTATCAACACCTGCTACAACGTGGTGCCGAGGTACGCTATTGCGAAACCTACCGCCGCGAGTGGCTACCGCTTGATGGTCAACTCCTGTGCCAGCAATGGCTATGTGCAGGCATGGATGCCCTGGTAGTAACCAGTGGTGAACAACTGGCGTTCTTGACCCAACTGGTTCCAGACAGCGCCAAGGCTTGGTTTCTTCAATGCCAGCTTTTCGTACCAAGCCAGCGAATCGCCGATCAAGCCACCCGGCTTGGTTATCGTTTTATTTCCAATGTGGGCAGTGCGGCCAACGGCCCGCTATTCACCACCCTAAGCAAGAAAGGCACAATGGGAAAATCGGATGACTGATAAAAAAACCAATAAAGATAACGCTGCTGAACCATCACAGTCCGCAGCGAAAGCCGCCTCTCCGCAGGCAGCAAATAAGGCACAAACGGACAAGCCTGCATCAAGCACCCCATCCGCTGCGTCCGCCAATGCCCCGACCGCCCCTGCAGAAAAAGCAAGCGGCAGCAAAACAGGCTTGGTGGCAATCGCCCTTGTGATCGCACTCGGTGCCGGTTTGTATTACCACGGCCACCAGCAAACACTGGCGCAAAATGCGCAAATGACAGCATTGCAGCAAGAGATCACCTCGCTGCAGTCTTCACTGCAAGCCTCGCTGAAAACGTCACAGCAAGCGACCCAGAAACAAGTCACGGGTGCCTTGCAACAAACCGAAGTGGCCCTCTCTCAGCAAGAAAACTCCATCACCAGCCTGCAAATGGCACTGGCTGAAGTCAAAGGTCGTCGTCCGAATGACTGGCTACTGGCTGAAGCGGATTACTTGGTGAAAATGGCCGGCCGCAAGCTGAACTTGGAACACGATACCGTCAGCGCGATCATTTTGCTGGAATCGGCAGACCACCGCATTGCGGAGCTAAACGATCCTAGCCTGACTCCACTTCGCCGCGCGATGCGCTCGGATATCACCACGTTAAAAGCCATTCCGCGTATTGACCGTGATGTCATCGTGCTGAGCTTAGATACCCTGCAAGAAAAGATTCCAACCCTGCCGCTGGCCAACGCCATCATTCCTGAGGCAGAGGTCACTGAAAAAGCCGAAGTGTCGAACTCTGTGGATGACTGGAAAACCAACCTGATGACGTCACTGAAAAGCTTCAGTGAACACTTTGTCACTTACCGTACCCGTGATGGCAGCGTGATCCCACTGTTGTCACCGAAGCAGGATTTCTACTTGCAGGAAAACATCAAGTGGAAGCTGACCACCGCCATTACCGCGGTCTACCGTGAACAAGAAGCCGTGTATCGCTCGTCACTGGAAACCGCTAAAGCGTGGGCTGAGCAGTTCTACAACATGGATGATCCGAAGGTGCAAGCCTTTATCTCCGAACTCGACAAGCTGGCACAGCAAAAGATTGATGTGGATTACCCGGAAAAGCTGGAATCCGCAGCCCCAATCACCGACGCCGTCCGTGATCGCCTGCGCCAGCAAGTGACACCACTGAACGCAGAGGAGAACCCAGCATGATCCGACTTTTACTGCTGGTTGTCGCCCTGATCGCAGGGGTGGTTGCCGGTCCGATGCTCGCGGGTAACCAAGGGTATGTGTTAATTTCGGCGGCAAACCAGACGCTGGAAATGAGCCTGACCACGCTGATTTTGCTGGTTGTGGTGCTGTTTGGTGCCTTCTTCCTGCTCGAAACCTTGTTAAAGCGCCTGTTCTCACTGAGCAGCAGCACCCGTGGTTGGTTCTCTGGCCGTAAAGCACGCAAAGCCCGCCAACAAACCTCTGTCGGTTTGATGAAGGTGATTGAAGGCGACTGGAAACATGCCGAAAAGCTGGTTGTGAAATCGGCCAAGTACAGCGACACGCCGTTGCTGAACTATTTGGCTGCCGCCGAAGCGGCACAAGGCCAAGGCAATGCCAGCCAACGTGACGAGTACCTGAAACTGGCCGCTGATATCGACGGTCAAAGCCTGGCTGTCGCGCTAACCCGTGCCAAGCTGCAATTCCGTCAGCAACAGTACGAGCAAGCCGTCGCAACCTTGCAAGATATTCAGCACGATCACAGCCGCAACCCGGTACTGCTTAGCCTGCTCAAAGAGTGCTACATCAAGCTGGAAGACTGGAAGCCGTTGTTAGCCAGCCTGCCACAACTTGAAAAAGCGGGCGTGCTGACGGCGGAAGCAGCGTTTGAGCTGGCACTGAAAGCCGAATGCGGCATCATGCACCATATGGCCAAACACCAAGGCACCGAAGGCCTGATGGGCTACTGGAACAGCCTGAGCCGCAAAGAGAAGCAACGCCCCGAGCTGATTGCCTGCTTTGTGCGCCTGATGAGCCAGCACCACGCCGACAACGAAGCCTATACGGTGTTGCGTGATGCATTGAAGAAAAACTCCGATGAAAGCCTGATCGCATTGGTACCGGCGTTGAACCTGCCGGATAACCATCCTGCCATTGTGCGCCTGCAAGAGCTATTGCGTTATGACAGCAGCAACCCAAGCACGCACAGTGCGCTGGGTCAGTTGTTTATGCGTGAAGGCAAGTGGGAAGACGCTAAGCAGCATTTGGAGAAGGCGATTGCCCTGCGTCCGAATGTGATCGACTACGGTTACCTGATCGAGGTTCTGGATAAGTTGGAAGACACCCAAGGCGCAGCGACCCTGTCGCGTGAAGCGTTAACACTGGCGTTACCCAACAAGTCAGCCTAAGCGTTACTGAGCGGCCACCCGCCCAGACAAAACTGTCACATTTCTTCATCAAAAAGCACCCGAATGGGTGCTTTTTTATTCCCTATAAAAATATGAATATTAATAACTTACCATTACTGTTTCTAAGTGTTAACAGACGTTTCAGCCTGTATCTAAAGTATTGATAACAAAATGTAAACATCATCTAATAGGGGTTCTTATTGCTCTACAGATGGATAACTAACTATGGATATGCTTCCTTGGTTAATCGTATCTGGGATCATTGTTGCTGTGATCACCTGCCTCATGACGGCAGTACTGATCAAAGAGTCATAATCCCATTATAAAAAAACCTCCGTCAGGAGGTTTTTTTTATGTCCGCTATTTCGCTAGGCTGCTGCGCTACCGCGCCAAGGCCGTTTTCACCTTACCCAGTACCTTCTCATAGCGCTTCACGGCCTTGGCCGCTTTCTTCAGCATCTTGCGTTTCTTTTTCGCCAGCTTCGTCAGCTTTTTGATGTGCTTACGCGATGCGTGACTCGACAGCGTCTCTGCCACGGCCGACTCGGCTGTCGTCACCTGATTGTCATCGTGTGACGCGACCGCCTCATGCACGGCGCTGGCGACCGATGCCGCCTCACTCACGGCAGGCGTCAGCACTGGTAACGTGGCCGGTGATACCACGGGCGTCGACGGCGCAAGCACGGCGGCGCGCGGTAATGCACTTGGCTTACACAGGTAGACTTTTTTCGATGCCACCCGGGCACAACTGCTGCACATATAATTCGGCACACTGACTATCTGGCTGATCGCATCAAACTGATCCGCCAGCTCAATCCGCCGGTATTTACACAATGACTTCGCCATGCCTGTTCTCCCGCTTACCGTACCGATGGCCTCTCCGCCTATCCCGTACGTACTGCCATCATTTCACCATGATAATATCGCCCCGCGTCAGCGAAGGCTACTTCATCGCGGCTTTGACATAGACATCAAAACGGTTTTTCTTGGTTTCAATCACTGCCGACGGGGTGTGATCCGCCAAGCACTCGGCATAATCCGGCCGTTTGACGACCACACGTTTGGTCGCTAATTGCAGCGCCGGTGCCAATAAGGCATCCGCGTCATTATCGGCTCCGACCAAGGTCTGGAACACGCGCATTTCTTTTTTCACCAACGCCGATTTTTTCTTGTGCGGGTACATCGGATCCAAATACACCACATCCGGTGCCACGAAGTTAGGATCGGCCGCCAATTGCGCGAGAGCATCATGGCTGGACGCGTGCAACAAGCTCAAACGCTCGCTGATCCAACCGCCAATTTCACGGTCGGCTTTGGCGCGTGCCAAGCCGTCATCCAATAACGCCGCCACCACCGGATGACGCTCTACCATTTGCACCTTGCAGCCTAACGAGGCCAATACAAAGGCATCACGTCCCAAGCCTGCCGTCGCATCCACCACGGTCGGAGAGACGCCCCCTTTCAGGCCGACCGCTTTCGCAATGGCCTGGCCACGCCCCCCACCAAATTTACGACGGTGTGCAGCTGCCCCACTCACTAAATCCACATAGACCGCGCCCAACTTGGGTTCGTCACGTTTGTGCAGCTCTAAACGCTCGTCAGTCAGCACCAAGGCAAATGCGCAGTCAGGATCATGGCTCAGCCCCCAACGTGCAGCGAGTTGGTCCAGATCAGGTTGGCGTTCAGGGTTTTCACAAATAAGGGCTAGTTGCACAAGGCTCTCCAATCAATACGGTTTCCTGCCGTCGCAGGAGATGGGGGCGGATTATACCACCTCTTGGCGGCGGCTCAATTGCGCAACCAGTGCGTCTAACGGTTGCGGCCGCCCAAACAGATACCCTTGCGCGTAATCGACCCCAATCGTCTCCAGACATGCCAGAATCGCGTCATCCTCGACAAATTCCGCCACCGTCTGTTTCCCCATCGTCTTCGCCAATTCATTGATGGCTTTCACCATGGCGAAATCCATCTCATCGTTGGCCATATCACGCACAAACATGCCATCAATCTTTATGATATCGACCGGCATGCGTTTCAGGTAACCGAACGACGATAAGCCCGAACCAAAATCATCCAGTGAAATTCGGCAGCCCAATGCCCGCAGTTGACCAAACAGACGAATGGCTTCACTCAAGTTACTGATCGCCGCCGTTTCGGTGATTTCCAGACACAGCTTGTGGGTCGGCAGACCCGACTGGCTGATCTGCGCCAGTAAAAATTGCACAAAATCCCGATCCCCCATCGACTGTCCCGACAGGTTAATCGCACACATGTCGAGGGATGCCACCGCGTCAGGGTGCGCGCGCAACCAGGTCACGACCTCGGTCACCACATAACGATCAATACGGTGGGCTAAATTATAGCGCTCTGCCGCCGGCATGAAGATCGCGGGCGAGACAATCTCACCGTTTTCATCGCGGATCCGCACCAAGATTTCATAGTGCTGACGGCCATCATCCCCCTGCAACGGCGCGATCTGTTGGGCGTAGATCTCCAATCGTCGATCGGCCAAGGCACGACGGATCAAGCTGACGCACTCCATCTCCAACTCTCGGCGGCGCAACTCTTCATCGTCAGGGTGATACACATGCAGGCGATTACGCCCTTCATCTTTGGCGGCATAACAAGCCGTATCCGCCTGAGCATGCACCTGCTGTGCTGAGCCCGCGGTCTCATCAATCATCCGCAAACCAATCGAGCCACTGAAACTAAAACGGGTGTTTTTCCAATAAAACTCGGACGCTTCCAACACCCTCAAGACTTCTCGCCCAAAGGCGTCCGCCTCCGCCAAGTTGCAATCGAGCAGGATCACGGCGAATTCATCGCCCCCCAACCGCGCCAATGTTGCCGAGGTCGGCGTGATATCCTGCAACAATAACGCCACTTGCTTAAGGGCTTCATCCCCCGCCTCATGGCCTGCGGTGTCATTGATGATTTTGAATTGATCCAAATCGATGTACAGCATCGCGTGCTGTGCCCCGTTGTCACGCGCGGCCAGCGATGCCTGCTCCAAGTGTTGTTCAAAGTGGCTGCGGTTATACAGATCGGTCAAATCATCATGGCAGGCTTGGTAGGCCAAACGGGCTTCCAGTGCATACGTAGCGGTAATGTCTTCCCCCACCACCAGAACCTGACGATGCTGTCCCTGACGAATGGTTTCGCGCACCCAAACTTGACGGCCATCGGCACAACAATAACGCAGTTGACGCCGCCATACTCGCTGGTTGGCGCCCTCACTCGGCGTGGCAAGGAATTGCTGCGGAAGGGTGTCTTCTTCGCCATAAAAACTGCTGATCTTGTGGCCCAGCAGTTCTCGCTTGCTGTACCCCAGCAAATCCGCGGCAAACTGGTTTACCGACTGGATACGCGATTGGTGATCCACCGTCAGCAGCATCACCGGTTGCTGTTCATACAACAGACGGTAGCTGATCTCGCGCTCACGTAAGGTTTCTTCCATCTGATGGCGGGTCGTCACATCCCGCGCTTCAAACAAAAACTGCACACCGCTGTGCGTGGTTTCTGGGAGCCGTTTGATCCCGACATCCAACATACGATGACCGTCTTCGTCACTTTGAATTTCCAGTTCCAGCCGCATCGCCTGTTCTGACGTTACGGCCGAAAACGCTTGATTCAAGGCCACCATAGCCTGCGTATTCCAGCAATACCAACGCCACATTGGTCGATCGTATTTCAGTACCGCGCGCCCGACCAATTCTTGCAGTGCCACGTTACCCGAGACCAATTGGCCATCAGCATCCAAAATGCCGATAAACTGAAAGCTCTGATCGAAGACCCCTTCAAACAGCGCATGACTTTGTTGCAGTTGCTGCTCCCCTTTGCGCAAGCGACGGATCACCAGCATGAGCATCACAATGATGCCGCCCATGATGCCGGAAGCCAGCCCCAGCACTTTCAGCTCACGCTGGTAACGCTGGAACCACGGCAATAAAGGGGATATTTGGGTTGCAGAACGTTCAAGGTGGGAGATATCTAGCTGCCAACGGGTCAACATCGGGGTGCTGAACATCGCCTTGCCGGTAGAATGGATATAGCAGGGGAAACGGGTGATGTCCCCGTCCAGCACACGCGTCAGTGCTTGACCGGCCACAAAACCTTTATCATAACCGCTGGTCATGACACCACCGACCGCGCCATCTTCCAACATATAGTTGAACGACGCGTACACGGGCGCATTGGCTTCGGCGGTGAGCTTGGCCAGGAACTCGCCACTTTCAAGGAAGGCACCATCACTGTCGTGATAATAGGAAATAAAAATGATCGCGCTGTTTTTCGGCACGTTGGCCATCTGCGTAAAGATATCGGCAAAACGGCCTTGGTCAATACGGATCACTTCCACCGTAGAGGCATGGCTGGCCTGATAATCAGCCACGCCCGCCCACAATGCGGCACCGGTGGTAGTGTGATCAGCAATGATGTATATGCGCTCGAGCTGCGGTTGCAGCGACTGGGCCAGCGCAATGTTATCAGAAGGATCGGTCTGCTCCAGAACCCCTACCACTTGGTTCAGGCGGGCATGTTGGGCCGGCGTATAGTCATTGACCCCAACAAAAATCACCGGCGTGTTCCCCAGCAAATCAGCCAGTGCATTGAGCAACCACAGGGCGTGGTTATCGACCGCGACAATGGCCTTAAAACACTCCGTGTTGAGTTTGGCGCGGTAGATCTCAACCAGCGCCTGTAGATAGGCTGGCGACTGGTAACGTTTGGTGTCCATGTAGTTCACATGGAGATCAATCTCAGATTGGGCGATGCCCTGCACCAACCCGGTTTGCAGCGAGTCAGTCCAATGCATACCACGGTGGTAAGAATGAAGCACCAGCGCATCATGGCACTCACTGGCCGCCTCCGCCGGTGGCGCCACACTGAGCCACCCAGCTACCAAAAGAGAAATAAGAAACCCCACCCTGCCACCTTGATCCTGTCTGAAATACCCCACCCCGGTTGATGACACGGTCAATTTACTCCCTCCGTGCGACCACCAGAGCAGCGAAACCCGTGAATTTGTTTTAAGATAACCGGGAGAGACGCAGTATAAGACACTATAAAATCAACACAAACAAAGGATTGCATCAACCGTGAACACACCAATCCGAATCGACGACTTAGATCGCGAGATCCTCAACGCCTTGATGAACGATGCGCGTACCCCGTACGCGGAAATGGCCAAACGCTTCAATGTCAGCCCGGCGACCGTGCATGTGCGCGTCGAAAAAATGCGGGCTGCCGCAATCATTACCGGCACCGAAGTGATCGTGAACCACAAATTGCTTGGCTATGACGTGTGCTGCTTTATCGGCATCAACCTGAACGCCGCGCGCGATTACCATTCTGCGCTGGCCAAGCTCAATGCGCTGGATGAAGTGGTCGAGGCGTACTACACCACCGGCGCCTACAACATTTTCGTCAAGCTGATGTGTAAATCGATTGAAGAACTGCAATATGTCCTGATCGACAAGTTGCAGGCCATTGATGAAGTGCAGTCCACAGAGACGCTGATCTCATTGCAAAACCCGATCAATCGTAATGTGAAGCCGTGAGACGCACACAAAAAAGCCGAGGTGACGAAGAATCACATCGGCTTTTTTATTGATTGCCGCGCAATCAAATGAGGCAACGCATTAGTTGCGCTTCGCGTCTTCCGCCAGCCACTCAGCGACCACTTTGGCAAAGTACGTCAGTACGCCATCGGCGCCCGCGCGCTTGAAGCACAACAACGATTCCATCACGGTTTCACGCTCTTTCAGCCAACCGTTTTGGATTGCTGCCATGTGCATCGCGTATTCACCCGACACTTGATACGCAAAGGTCGGTACCTGTAGTTCGGTTTTCACGCGGCGTACCACGTCTAGGTACGGCATGCCCGGCTTCACCATCACCATGTCCGCGCCTTCATTGATGTCCATCGCCACTTCGTGCAAGGCTTCATCGCTGTTCGCCGGATCCATCTGGTAGGTTTTCTTGTCGCCGCCTTTGAGGTTCGACGCTGAGCCGACCGCATCACGGAACGGACCGTAGTAGTTCGATGCGTACTTCGCGGAATACGCCATGATTTGGGTATGGATATGACCCGCAGCTTCCAACGCTTCACGGATCGCGCCAATACGGCCATCCATCATGTCAGACGGTGCCACCACATCCACGCCGGCTTCTGCGTGAGACAGGGCTTGCTTGATCAAGATCTCAGTGGTGATGTCATTCACCACATAACCGTCTTCATCGATGATGCCATCCTGACCGTGTACCGTGTACGGGTCTAATGCCACATCCGTGATCACACCCAGCTCAGGCACGGCGGCTTTCAACGCACGTACCGCACGCTGTACCAGACCTTCCGGATTGTACGCCTCTTCTGCCAGCACGGTTTTCACATCTTGTGATACCACCGGGAACAGCGCAATCGCCGGAATACCCAGTTTCGCTAGGTATGCCGCTTCTTCCAGCAGCAAATCTACCGACAGACGTTCGATACCCGGCATGGAATCCACCGTTTCACGACGGTTTTCCCCTTCCAAAATAAACATCGGGTAGATCAGATCATTCACAGAGATCTGGTTCTCAGCCATTAAACGGCGGCTGAAATCATGCTTGCGCATGCGACGCATGCGGCGAGCTGGAAACGCGCCCTGAATAGAAACAGACACGGCATACTCCTTAGTTGGGATTAATCGCTTTTTCCCGATCATACCACTCCCGTTACAGGGCGGGCGATCCGATTTGAAAAAAAGCCTGTGTGGTGGTGTAAGACGCGGCGTTCACGGCATCTGCGGTTTGGCCCCGGCACAGCGCGATCTCGTTGGCAATGTGTGGCAGGTACTGCGGCTCGTTACGGCTGGATTTCGGTTTCGGGCGCAAATTACGCGGCAGCAAATACGGGCAATCGGTCTCAATCATCAAGCGGTCATCCGGGATAAGGCCGACAATCTCACGCAATTCGGTCCCTCGACGTTCATCGCATACCCAACCGGTAATACCGATGTGCAAATCCAACGCCAGACAATCACGCAGTTCCTTTTCAGTGCCGGTAAAACAATGCAGAACGGCCGCTGGCAACTTATCACGCCACGGCGCGAGGATTGCCATAAAGCGTTCATGGGCATCGCGGCAATGCATAAACACCGGCAGGTTTAACTCGGCGGCCAATGCCAGTTGCGCCTCAAAGACGGCTTCTTGTTGAGGGCGAGGCGAGAAATCGCGGTTAAAGTCGAGCCCGCACTCACCAATGGCGATCACTTCAGGGTGGGCGGCCAAGGCACGGATCGCCGGCAACGTTAAGTCATCGACCGACTTGGCATCATGCGGGTGCACACCGGCGGTGCTATAACAATAGCCCGGCCACTGCTGGGCCATCGCCAACGCCTGCTGGCTTTCTTCAATGCTGGTACCGGTCAGGATCATGCCGTGTACGCCGGCCGCTTGGGCCCGTTCAATCACCGCGTCGCGATCTTTATCAAAGCGGCTATTTGTGAGGTTAACCCCGATATCAATCATAGTGTGGCCTTATGGTCATTCCATTCATCTGACGCACACAGTAATCAACGCGGGGGCATTTGGCTAGCCCTGCCACGCCGCACAACACGGGCGAGGCAGGGGATTGAGGAGAGACGTAAAATTAGCCTTTGTAGATTTTCGGGTTAAACACATCGCGCAACCAGTCACCCAGCAGGTTGATCACCAACACCAAGGTCACCAGCACCAGCCCCGGAAACGCCGTGATCCACCATGAGCCCGAGAAGATGTAGTTAAAGCCAATACTGATCAGCGAGCCCAGCGACGGCTGATCCACCGGCAGCCCCAACCCGAGGAATGACAAGGCCGCTTCCGACATGATGGCGTTGGCCACCTGCACGGTCGAGATCACCAAAATCGGCGATAAACAGTTCGGCAAAATATGGCGGAACATAATGCGCGGGGCTTTAAAGCCCATCACCCGTGCCGCTTCGACATACTCTTTTTTCTTCTCCGCCAGCACCGAGGCCCGCACCGTTCGGGCATACTGCGGCCATTCGGCCACCCCGATGATCACCACCAGCATAACCACCGCATATTGGGCGAACATTTCCGCCCCTAACGCGGTGCGGAAAATCGCCGAGACAATGATTGCCACCATCATGGTCGAAAATGACAATTGCACATCGGCAAAGCGCATCAGGAAGCTGTCGATCCGGCCTCCGAAATAGCCAGCACTGAGGCCAATGACGACCCCGAGCACCAACTGCAGGCTAACGGCCAGTAAACCAATGGTCAGTGACAGGCGCGAGCCGTACAAAATGGTCGAGAAGATATCTCGCCCCTGATCGTCGGTACCCAGCCAGAAACGGCTGTCGCCGTCTTCCATCCACGACGGCGGCAGCTCAGAATCCATGATATCAATGGCGGACAAGTCATACGGGTTGGTCGGGGCAAGCGCGGGCGCAAATAACGCGCTGAGCACAAACACCAAAAATACCGCAAAGCTGGTCATCGCCACTTTGTCTTTCAAAAAGTAGTACAGAAAATCCGATTGTTTAAAACGCGCCCAACGGCTTGGGGCTGTCATTGTGTTATCCATGCCTTACTCTCCCTTGCCCGTCAGGTTCACGGTGGGGTTCACCAAGCCATACAGCAAATCGACCACCGTATTGGTGACGACAAACACCAGACCGACAAAAATCACGTACGCGGTGATCAGCGGGGTATCCACCCGATTGATCGCCTCGAGGAACAAAAAGCCCGTGCCCGGCCACTGAAAAACGGTCTCGGTCAAAATGGTGTAGGCCACCATGGTGCCGATCTGTACCCCGCCCACGGTCAGCACCGGCAGCAGGGTATTTTTCAGAGCGTGCTGATAATAGATTTTATTCATCGCCAGCCCTTTGGCCTTGGCAAATTTGATGTATTCCGAACTCAACACTTCCAGCATCTCAGCCCGCACCAAACGAATAAACAGCGGTAACATGATCGACGCCAGCGCGATACACGGCAGCACCAAGTGACGCAATCCATCTACCGTGAAGAAGCCCGATTCCCACCCCAGCACATTGGCGGTTTCTCCGCGGCCATAAGACGGCAGCCACCCCAATTCAATGGAAAACACATACATCAGCATGATGGCGGTCAAAAACACCGGGATCGATATCCCGATACTGCTCAACGCCATCACGGTTTTGGTAAAGAAACTGTGGGGATGAATGGCGGAATAGACCCCAAGCGGGATCGACACCAGCACAATAATGAGGCTGGCACCGAACACCAGCTCTAACGTAGCCACCAGCTTGTCGAGGATCACCTCGGTCGCGGGGCGTTTAAAGAAATACGAGGTACCCAGATCCCCTTGCAGCGCATTGGCCACAAAACGCTGGTATTTGGTGATAAACGGATCGTTCAAACCCAGTTCATCGCGAAGTGCTTGACGTTCAGCTTCTGAGACCGACTGCCCCACCAACTCACGCAGTGGATCACCCAGATTATCCTGAATGGCAAACGCCACCAGACTGATCACAAACATCACTATCAGTGCCTGAAACAGGCGCTTGACCAGAAACGTAAACATTCCCTGCCCCTTTAATCTGTCCGTAAAACGTGCCAGCCTGACCTAGCAGACCGGCACGCTATTGCTTTACTTAATCGACCACCAAGTCACCGAAGTACGGCATCACCATCGGGTTCACAATCTCGGCCGCATGGACGTTCGATTTCGCGCCCCATGCTTCACTTTGCCAATGCAAAGGCACAAACGCCGCATCGTCATACAGAATACGTTCGACGTTTTTCAGCATTTGCGCACGCTTAGCCGGATCGGTTTCCTTATTGGACAACTCAACCAATTCGTCCACTTTCGGGTTTGAGTAGTAACCGCAGTTGTATTGGCCTTTGCCTGTCTTCGCATCACGGGTCATGGTCAAGAACTCGGTCAAGTTCGCGGAATCTTCGGTGTCAGAATGCCAACCAATCATCAGCATGTCGGCCGCACACACATCAAACTCCGGCCAGTATTGGGCTTTTGGCAGGGTTTTCAGATCCACCTTGATGCCGATTTTCGACAGCATCGCGGCAGTGGCCTGTGCCACTTTGGCATCATTCACGTAGCGGTTGTTCGGCGCCAACATGGTCAGCTTAAAGCCGTTCTCATAACCCGCTTCTTTCATCAGTTGCTTGGCTTTTTTCACGTCATAACGCGGTACTAACGTTTCGTCATACCCCGCATAGCCCGCCGGGCCTTGCTGACCTGCGGTCGTGGCAAACCCCTTCATGATTTTCTTCACAATGCCTTCGTTATTAACGGCATGCACAATGGCCTGACGCACACGCACATCTTTTAACGCTTCATTGGAGGTCTGGTTCATTTGGAAGGTGATCAGACGGGTGCCCGGTAGCGTCACCAAATCAATGCCTTTGGCTTCAAGCACACGTTTGTGATCGTTTGGCGCCACGGGATGGATCATGTCGACGCCACCAGACAACAATGCCGCCACGCGGGTCGCGTTTTCTTTGATTGGCACCAAGGTCAGCTTATCCACGTTCCCTTTTGAGTCTTTGTCCCAGTAATCCGCGAAGCGTTCAAATTCCACTTTTACACCTTGCTCACGCTCGGTGACGATAAATGGCCCGGTACCCGAGATATTCGTCGAGGCAAACGAGTTACCGTGCTTCACCAACTCCGCTTTGTCTTTACCATCGGCCGTTTTACCACTGTAGAACTTGCTGTCCATCGGGAAAATGTAGGTCGCGGTTTGCAACACCAACGGGTACGGGTACTTGGAGATCAGCTCAACCGTGAAATCATCCACCTTCTTCAATTCAGAGTAGGGTTCAAAAATGGCTTTGAAGTCCGGCGACAATTTCAAACGGTTAAAAGTCCACACCACGTCATCGGCGGTCATCGGGTTGCCCGAATGGAATGTCACACCTTGGCGCAGCGTAAAACGGTAGGTCGTGTCGTTGACGCGCTCCCAGCTTGTTGCCAAGCGCGGTTCAAAATCCAAGGCTTGGGTATAACGCACCAGGGGATCCATCACCATGTGTGACAGTTGTAGCGTACCACCAGACAATTGCTCATGCGGGTCTAGCGAGACAGGATCGGCATCATACGCGACCTTGATATCCGCCGCCGCTGCACTCATGCTCAGGCCGATCGCCATCATGGCAATGGCCAGCTTGGTCTTGAGGGTTTTCATTTTGCATAGCTCCTTTATGCGGGGGAGGAAACTCCCTTGCTGTTGTATTTGCTTATGGTTTTTGTATTTACTTATGGTTGTTATGTGTCGCCACGCACTGCCTGCATGGCGACAAGAAGGGATTAAGCTAACTTCAATCCTTGCTGGCTCATGCCTTTGAACTCAGGCATCAACGCAATGAGTTGCTGGCTATAAGCATGACGCGGGGCCGTGAATAGCTGCTCGGTCTGGGCCACTTCCAACAGTGTGCCGTGCTGCATCACCCCGATGCGATCACACATCTGGCGGATCACCGGTAAATCATGACTGATGAACAGCATGGTAAGATTGAGTTCGTCTTGCAGATCTTTGAGCAGATTGAGGATTTGCGCCTGCACCGAAACGTCGAGGGCCGACGTCGGTTCATCACAAATCAATAAACGTGGGCGAGTCGCCAATGCACGGGCAATGGAAATACGCTGGCGCTGACCGCCAGAGAATTCATGAGGGTATTTTAGCCCCGCCGCACTACCCAACCCCACATGGTTGAGTAAATCACTCACGATTTGGCGGGTTTGACTTTCGTTTTCCGTCAGACGGTGAAAACGGATCGGCTCGGCGATAATATCCATCACCTTCATACGTGGGTTCATGGAGGTGTACGGATTCTGGAACACCATCTGCATTTGCCGACGCAGAGGACGACGCTGCGCTTCGTTTTTCAGCGCGGTCAGATCGATCCCTTCAAACACCACCCGTCCCGAATTCGGCGGGTACAACCCCGCAATGACACGGGCAATGGTCGATTTACCGGATCCCGACTCCCCAACCAGGCCGAAGGTTTCCCCTTCTTTGATCGAAAAGCTGACATTATTGGACGCCTGTACGTATTCACGACGGCTTTCAAAGAAAGAATCTTTGGTGATAAAGCGGAGGTTAACGTTTTCCACCTCCAGTAAGGCCCCGCTGTAACTGCGCTGATCTTCTCGCTGCCCCAGCCAATGGGTTTTGACATCCAGCGGGGAAGTGGCTTCAGCCTCTTCGATATAACTCACCAGCGGAAAACGCTTGAGTTTAATGTCAGAGCGCGGCACGGCAGAGATCAAGCTCTGGGTATAGGGGTGATTCGGCTGACCTAACACTTGCTCAGTGGTGCCTAATTCGACCAAATCACCGCGATACATCACGGCCACACGGTCGGTGACATTGGACACCACACCCATGTCGTGGGTCACCAGCATACAGCCGACATTTTTCGTGATACACAGATCGCGGATCAGGGTGAGGATTTGATCTTGGATCGACACATCCAGGGCCGTTGTCGGCTCATCGGCGATGATCAGATCCGGCTCACCAGCCAGAGCAATCGCAATCACCACCCGCTGGCGCATCCCGCCAGAGAACTGATGCGGGTACTGCTTGATGCGCAATTCCGGTTGTGGGATCCCCACTTGTGTCATCAGGGTTAGCGCCCGCTTGAGGGCCTCGCTCTGACTGACTCGTAAATTCGTCACGATGGTTTCGGTTAACTGCTGCTCCACCGTAAACAGCGGGTTAAGTGACGTCATCGGGTCTTGAAAAATAAACCCGATCTTTGAGCCGCGAACCGTCCGCATCTGCGCGGGAGTCAGCCCTGAGATCATCTTGCCATCCAGATACACCTCACCACTGGCCACGTGCCCTGGCGGGCTGAGCAGATCGATGATCCCGTTACCCACGGTGGATTTGCCGGCGCCGGACTCACCGACCACACCGACAATTTCGCCCCGTTCAATGGAAAACGAGAGCGATTTCACTGCCGCATGCACCCCGTGACGAGACGGGTATTCAATGCGTAAGTTTTTTACTTCCAATAAAGCCATGACCAGACCCCAACTACGTGGCAGCATCCTGCCCTGTCTGAAAAACGAATCCCTTCAATCAGCATAACGCGCTGACTATGTGCCAGAGGCATAATCTGGCAAACATTTTACATAAAAGCAACAACTCACCGGTAAAAACTGACTTTTTGCATAGACGCAGAATAAATAGTCACATTACTTCGCATAGGGTTAAAAATAAAAGCGAGAGCCCAATAAGCACCTTGTCGTACAGCACAGGTAATACGCAGTGAATAACGCTATAAAAGTGGTTATATGTTATTACTTAAAAATGCCACACTTGCATAAACACGCAAAGCACGAAATGTGAAAGTTAACAACTTTAAAACAACACACTGCTTTTTATGGTTTTTTACTGTTTATATGGCGAAGGTGTGACAGATCGCGCACATTAAGACTGCTTGATTTCTACTTTGCGGAAGATCACACTTTTTCATTGTGCAAAAAAGCGACAAATACCGTTTTTTTTGATGGGCAGCGCACGATCGAAGGCAACATTGATATGCAACAAGTCTTCTTTTTTATTGTCCCCTCCTGTACACCCAATAATCCGCTCAGAAAATAACGACACGCCGACGCCATTATGACAGTGACAACACCACGCCCTCTTTCTGAAATGAACACGCGAACAAGACGCAGAAATGAAAAAGCCCCAGTCTTTCGACTGGGGCTGATAAACGTAATCGTTGAAGATAATAAAGAGGAATGCGCTGCGAGTGGGCAGCCACCGAACTGGCGTTTCAGGGAGGGCGGCCTTCCAGACCCGAGGCTTTCGCAATGCGAAACGACAGAAATGAAAAAAGCCCCAGTCTTTCGACTGAGGCTTCTAAAAGTGGTCGGTGAAGAGGGATTCGAACCCCCGACCCTCTGGTCCCAAACCAGATGCGCTACCAAACTGCGCTATTCACCGACGTTGCTTCAGCGTACTGAAGACTTTAATAATGGGGTGGCTAACGGGATTCGAACCCGCGACAACTGGAATCACAATCCAGGACTCTACCAACTGAGCTATAGCCACCATTGTAAGTGGTCGGTGAAGAGGGATTCGAACCCCCGACCCTCTGGTCCCAAACCAGATGCGCTACCAAACTGCGCTATTCACCGACTTAATTCTGTTGAGGTCTTTCACCTCTGACTACTGATGATAGCATCAATACTCTTTAATATGGGGTGGCTAACGGGATTCGAACCCGCGACAACTGGAATCACAATCCAGGACTCTACCAACTGAGCTATAGCCACCAATGTTTTCTTTTTGCCAATACGTCCATTTTATCCGGAATGGCGCACCCGAAAGGATTCGAACCTTCGACCTTTGGCTCCGGAGGCCAACGCTCTATCCAGCTGAGCTACGGGCGCATACCCTATCGGCGGAGGTGAATATTACGGATCCGACCCTAATTCGTAAAGTGTTTTTTTTGATTTTTTTTCCGTTCGCTGCAAATGTAAGCAAATAACTGTTGATTCGTATCATACAAACACAGCAGCCAGGTTTATCAAGGGGGAAACTGCAGGTATAATTACGAGGATTTTACAATTTAAACATTATCTCAATAATCACAGCCTTGTTTCAACAGTTTCATCATACCCCATGACAAAACGGACAAGACGACTGTGACAACGCACAAAAACAATCTGGAAGTGTAAGGTGAGCTCAATGGAATTATCTCTTCGACAACTCATGATAGCGGCTGTCGCCACCCTGACGCTGGCGGGCAGTGCCATTGCCGCCGATATGTCAGACGATGCTATCGCACAGCGTATCAAACCGGTGGGCTCGGTGTATCTTGAAGGGGATGCCCCTGCCATGCCCGTGGTTGCCGCTGACCCCCGTACCGGTGATGCCGTCTATGGCACCTTCTGTGCCGCCTGTCACGGCACTGGCATTATGGGCGCACCGAAAAAAGGCGTCGCTGGTGACTGGGATGCACGTCTTGCCAAAGGTAACGAGACGTTGGCCAGCAATGCCATCAACGGCTTTAACGCCATGCCAGCCAAAGGCTCCTGTATGGACTGTAGCGATGATGAAATCATTGCCGCCATTGACCACATGATTGAAGGGCTATAAGCGCCCTCTGTCGCTAAGGCACGCGCTCTGTGGGCAACAAAGTCTGACAACGACCCACAAAAAAGGGGTGAACAACGATCACCCCTTTTGCTTTATCGCCCCGTTTGCTAACGAAACGCTACTTCTTAAACATCGCCCGAATGTTGGCAATGTGTGCTTGCCCCTTGTGCATCCGCTCTTGGGCCGTCACCGGTTTTTTATCCGCCGCCCACTCCAAATCATCTTGGGGCAATTCGTACAAGAAACGGCTCGGCTCTGGCTTGAGCAGTTCACCGTACTGGCGACGTTCTTTGCACAAGGTAAACGTCAGCTCTTTCTGTGCACGGGTGATCCCCACATACATCAAGCGGCGCTCCTCTTCGACATTGTCTTCATCAATGCTGCTTTGGTGCGGCAAAATCCCCTCTTCGCTACCAATCAGGTACACATACGGGAACTCCAAGCCTTTGGAGGCGTGCAAGGTCATCAACTGCATCTGATCGGCCTCATCGTCATCTTCGCCCCGTTCCATCATGTCACGCAGGGTCAAACGCTGAACCACTTCTTTCAAGGTTTTCACTTCCTGATCGTAGTTATCGCCTTCCAAGTCCGCCGTGATCCAGCTGTAGAGATCCGAGACGTTCTTCATGCGCATTTCCGCCGCCTTAGGGCTGGCAGAAGTTTCATACAACCAATCTTCGTAGTGAATATCACGCACCAACTGGCGCACCGCCGCAACGGTATCACCGCGCTCGGCATTATCGGCCAGTTCGACCACCCAACGGGTAAAGCGTTGCAAAGACTCAAGCCCACGCCCTGACAGGTGTTGCTCTAGCCCCAACTCAAAACTGGCGGCAAACAGGCTCTTACCGCGCATGTTGGCATACGTACCCAGCTTTTCCAGTGTCACCGGGCCAATCTCACGGCGTGGCGTGTTCACAATACGCAAGAAGGCATTGTCATCATCTTGGTTGGTCAACAAGCGCAGATACGCCATGATGTCTTTGATTTCGACCCGCGAGAAAAACGACGTACCGCCGGAAATCTTGTACGGGATCCGGTTTTGCAGCAGGGCTTTTTCAAACAGGCGCGACTGGTGATTACCGCGATAAAGAATGGCGTAATCTTTATATTGGGTGTTATTCATAAAGCGGTGGGCAATCATCTCACCGACCACTTTCTCCGCCTCATGCTCTTCATTTTTCGCCGTGATCACTTTCAGCATTTCACCGTCTGGGATTTCGGAAAACAGCGCTTTTTCAAACAGGTGCGGGTTGTTGGCAATCAAGATATTCGCGGTACGCAAAATCCGGCTGGTTGAGCGGTAATTCTGCTCCAGCTTAATCACACGAAGGCTAGGGAAGTCTTTGTTTAGTAATGCTAAATTTTCTGGTTGCGCCCCGCGCCAGGAATAAATCGACTGATCATCATCACCGACCACGGTAAAACGTGAGCGCTCACCCACCAGCAATTTCACGAAGCTATATTGGCTGGTGTTGGTATCCTGATATTCATCCACCAGCAAGTAGCGGATCTTGTTCTGCCAGCGTTCACGCACCTCTCGGTTATCACGCAATAGCAGCACTGGCATCAGGATCAAGTCATCAAAATCCAAGGCGTTGTACGCCTTCATCTGACGCTGGTACATCTCATAACAATGGGCAAACAGCTGATCGCGCTCGCTGCTGGCGTGTGCCATGGCATCAGCGGGCCCCACCATGTCGTTCTTCCAGTTAGAGATGCTCGACAGCAACATTTTGAGCAAGTCTTTATCGCCGTCCAGTTCATCTTCGGTCAGCTCTTTGAGCAATGCCATCTGATCTTGATCGTCAAATAGCGAGAAACTGGCCTTCAACCCCAGGTGCTTATATTCACGACGAATGATATTCAGCCCCAAGGTGTGGAACGTCGAGACCATCAAACCCTTGGCTTCCTGCTTACCCAGCGTTTGACCAACACGCTCTTTCATTTCGCGCGCCGCCTTGTTGGTAAAGGTCAGTGCCGCGATATTGCGCGCCTTATAGTCGCAATGCTGAACCAAGTAAGCGATTTTATTGGTAATGACTCGAGTCTTTCCCGAGCCTGCGCCCGCGAGGACGAGACAAGGGCCGGCAATATATTTTACCGCTTCGTTTTGCCTTGGGTTCAGTTTCATGCGCGTATCCTGTGTAGTTCTGGGGCCTGCAGCCGCATTGTAGCGGGTTATTCCACATTGTCTATGTACCGTGCTTAACCGCCAGTAAGCCTTTGAGGAATAAAAAGTCTTGCACTCACTATATGACACTTTAGAATAATGAATGAACGTTCATTCACCATTTTTACAGAACCTGTTATGAGTGACAAAAAGACACGTATTTTAGACGCGACCGAAAAACTGCTCGCTAAATACGGATTTCATGGCATTTCGATGCAAATGGTAGCAAAAGAGGCCGGTGTGGCAGCGGGGACGATTTATCGTTATTTCGACGACAAAAATGATCTGATGTACCAGCTGCATCATCATATTTTGGCGTATGTCGCGAATAAAATCAGTCAAAACGTGTCGGATGACATGCCGCTGAAATGTCGGTTTCGCACGATGTGGCTCAACCTGTGGGACATGGCCACACAGGAAGGGGCGCCACTGCTCACGCGTGGACAGTTTGAGAACCTCCCTCGCGGCGACAGCCCAGAACAACGACAACAAGAAAAGCACCTTTTCGCTAAGGTCGATCGTTTATTTGATGAAGGCAAAGCCCTTGGGCTGTTCAAGCCATTAGATAACGACATCCTCAGCGTTTTGAGCTTAGAGCCGAGCGCCTGCTTGGCTCGAAAGCATGTGAACGGCATCTACACGATCACCGATGACGCCCTTGAGGCGGCCATTGATGCGTGCTGGGACGCCATTCTTCAGCATTAATATTAAAAAACGGAGCATACCCATCGATGAAAAAATGGATTGTGATGCTACTTATCGCGCTACTGCTATTTGGTAGTGTGGTAGGTTTCAATTTTTTCAAACAACAGAAAATCGCCGAGTACATGGCGAACATGCCTGAGCCCGAATTTCCGGTCACGGTAACGAAGGCGCAATCAACCAACTGGATCCCGGCGATTGAAGCGATCGGCTTTATCGAACCGAACCAAGGGGTGACCATCACCACGGAAGTCTCCGGTGTGGTAAAAACCATCGACTTTGATTCAGGCACCACGGTGAAAGCCGGCCAAGAGCTCTTGTCACTCGACTCTGACGTCGAACAAGCCAACTTACGCAGTGCACAGGCACGCTTACCGGCGGCAAAAGCCAAGTATGAGCGTTACCGTGGCCTGTTTAAGAAAGGGTCTATCTCAAAAGAAGCGTACGATGATGCGGAAGCCTCTTACTACTCTCTGTCTGCCGATATCGAAAGCTTAAAAGCGACCATTGCGCGTCGTACCATCAAAGCCCCTTTCAATGGTGTGGTGGGCCTGCGTAACGTGTTCTTGGGTCAATACATCCAACCGGGCACCGATGTGGTTCGCTTGGAAGACACGACCCTGATGAAGCTGCGCTTTACCGTTCCGCAAACCGACATCACGGAGATCCGTTTGGGTCAGGATGTGGAAATCTTTGTGGATGCCTACCCTGAAACGCCGTTCAGCGGCAAGATCAGTGCCATTGAGCCGGCCGTGAGCTACCAAAGTGGTCTGGTACAGGTACAAGCCGACATCCCGAACAATGATGGTCAGCTACGTAGCGGTATGTTTGCCCGTGCACATATCATTTTGCCGACGCTGGACGATCAGATCATCCTGCCGCAAACGGCGATCACCTACACCCTGTACGGCGACAATGTTTACATCACTTATCACGATGAAGACGGCAACCTGCGCGTGAAACAGTCTGTGATCAAAGTCGGCGAGCGAAAAGGAAGCGATGCACACATCCTAAGCGGTGTGAAAGCGGGTGATACCGTGGTGACGGCCGGGCAAGTGCGCCTGAGCAACCACGCCAAAGTGAAAGTGGTAGAAAGCGATACGCTGAATGCCCCCGCTGAAACCCCAATGCTATAACTCGGAGGAGAGATGCGCTTTACTGATGTGTTCATCAAGCGTCCTGTTCTGGCAATCTCGATCAGCTTTCTGATCGCGCTCCTCGGCCTGCAAGCCATTTTCAAAATGCAGGTACGAGAATACCCAGACATGACCAACACCGTTGTGACGGTGACAACCAGCTACTACGGTGCCAGTGCCGATTTGATCCAGGGCTTCATTACGCAGCCACTGGAACAAGCGATCGCACAGGCTGACAATATCGACTTCATGACGTCGTCGTCGGTACTGGGTTCATCGACCATTACGGTCACCATGAAACTCAATACCGATCCAAATGCCGCCTTGGCCGATATTCTGGCCAAAACCAACTCGGTGCGTTCTCAGCTGCCTAAAGAAGCGGAAGATCCCACGGTAACCATGTCGACCGGCTCCACCACAGCGGTCATGTACATCGGCTTTACCAGTGACGAATTGGCTTCAAGCCAGATCACCGATTACCTTGAGCGTGTGATTAACCCACAGCTGTTCACGGTCAACGGGGTATCCAAAGTCGATCTG
The DNA here is from genome assembly GCF_059941365.1 of Photobacterium sp. 270122K. Classification (NCBI taxonomy): domain Bacteria; kingdom Pseudomonadati; phylum Pseudomonadota; class Gammaproteobacteria; order Vibrionales; family Vibrionaceae; genus Photobacterium; species Photobacterium sp. 270122K. The sequence goes on along the minus strand of NZ_JBPOEN010000016.1, from coordinate 5,897 downwards.
TATGGCGGCATGAAATACGCCCTGCGCGTGTGGTTAGACCCGGCCAAAATGGCGGCGTATAACCTCATGGCGATGGATGTCATGAACGTGTTGAACGTCAACAACTACCAGTCAGCGACCGGTCAGGCGACAGGCGAGTTTGTAGTGTACAACGGCACGGCAGACACGCAGGTCACCAATACCGATGAGCTTGAGAAGTTGGTGGTGTCGACGCAAAAAGGCCAAGTGATCCGCTTGGGTGACATTGCTAAAGTGACGCTGGAAAAGAGTCACGATGTATACCGTGCCTCTGCCAACGGTCAGGAAGCTGTGGTTGCTGCCATCAATGCCGCGCCAAGTGCCAACCCGATCAACATCGCGGCCGATGTGTACACGCTGTTGCCGGAGTTGGAACGCAACCTGCCAAGCAACATCAAAATGAACATCATGTATGACTCCACGATTGCGATCAACGAGTCCATCCATGAAGTGATCAAGACCATCGCCGAAGCGGCCATCATCGTATTGGTGGTGATCACCCTGTTCTTGGGGTCGTTCCGTGCCGTGATCATTCCGATTGTGACGATTCCTTTGTCATTGATCGGGGTGGCCATGGTGATGCAGGTGTTCGGTTTCTCGTGGAACCTAATGACCTTACTGGCGATGGTACTGGCCATCGGCTTGGTGGTCGATGATGCGATCGTGGTACTGGAAAACGTCGACCGTCACCTGAAAGAAGGGGAATCCCCTTTCCGTGCCGCCATTATCGGTACCCGTGAAATCGCGGTACCAGTTATTGCCATGACCCTGACACTGGGCGCGGTATACGCCCCTATCGCGATGATGGGCGGCATTACCGGCTCCTTGTTCAAGGAATTTGCGCTGACACTGGCCGGTGCCGTGTTTGTATCGGGGATCATCGCCCTGACACTTTCACCGATGATGTGTTCAAAAATGCTCAAGGCCAACGAAAAGCCAAGCAAATTTGAAACCGCCGTGCACAACTTCCTCGACCGCATGACCAACCGCTATGAAAAAATGCTGGGTGGCGTGATGACGATGCGTCCGGTGGTGATTGTGTTTGCCATCATCGTTTTCGGTACGTTGCCTTTACTGTTCAAGTTCATTCCAAGTGAATTGGCACCGTCGGAAGATAAGGGCGTATTGGTACTGATGGGGACCGCACCGTCCAACGCCAACCTCGATTACATCGAGAACACCATGGAGAAGGTGAATGGCATGCTGGCGGCTCAACCGGAAGTTGCTTTTGCTCAGGTATTCTCTGGGGTACCAAGCTCTAACCAAGCCTTTGGTATTGCCTCAATGGTACCGTGGAGCGAGCGTGAAGCAAGCCAGGCGGACGTGGTTAAACGTGTGACGGGGTTGGTGAAGGACGTGCCAGAAATGGCCGTGACAGCCTTCCAGATGCCAGAGCTGCCAGGTGCGGGTTCAGGCTTGCCGATCCAGTTTGTGATCACCACGCCAAACAGCTTCGAAAGCCTGTTCCAGATCAGTAGCGATATTTTGGCCAAAGTGAAAAACAATGGCATGTTCGTCTACTCTGATCTCGATCTGAACTACGATTCGGCAACGATGAAAATCAAGATCGACAAGGACAAGGCGGGCGCCTACGGCGTGACGATGCAGGACATCGGTATCACCTTGAGCACCATGATGGCGGACGGTTACGTTAACCGTATCGACTTAAATGGCCGCTCTTACGAGGTGATCCCACAGGTAGAACGTAAGTACCGCCTGAATCCTGAATCCCTGAAAGGCTACTATGTGCGTGCGGCTAACGGCAATGCGATCCCGCTGGGCAGTCTGGTGACGATTGATGTGGTGTCTGAGCCTCGTGCTCTGCCACACTTTAATCAGCTTAACTCAGCGACCGTGGGTGCCGTTCCTGCACCGGGTATCGCAATGGGTGATGCCATCAACTGGTTCCAGACAGAAGCGGTCAGCATGCTGCCATCGGGGTACCAGTACGACTTCATGGGCGCATCACGTCAGTTCGTGACCGAAGGTAACGCGCTGTATACCACCTTTGCCTTGGCATTGGCGATCATCTTCTTGGTCCTGGCGATTCAGTTTGAATCACTGCGTGACCCATTGGTGATCTTGGTGTCAGTACCGCTGGCTATCTGTGGTGCGTTGATTGCGCTGGCATGGGGTGCCGCGACCATGAACATCTATTCGCAGGTCGGCCTGATCACCCTGATTGGTTTGATCACCAAGCACGGTATCTTGATTTGTGAGGTGGCGAAGGAAGAGCAGCTGCTGCACAAGAAAGATCGCATGGCAGCGGTGATGGAAGCCGCGAAGATCCGTCTTCGCCCAATCCTGATGACCACCGCTGCAATGATTGCCGGCCTGATCCCGCTGCTTTACGCAACCGGTGCCGGTGCCGCACAGCGTTTCAGTATCGGTATTGTTATCGTGGCCGGTCTGGCGATCGGTACCCTCTTTACCTTGTTCGTACTGCCAGTGATCTACACCTATCTGGCGAGCATCCACAAACCCCTTCCGGTTTTTGTGGAAGATAAAGATCTGGAAAAGCTGAAGCGCGCCGATGAAGCACGCCACGCTTTGAAAGAGGCCCGCGAACACTGAGTGTTGAAAGACGAATCTAAGAGGCCGCCCTGTGCGGCCTCTTTTTTTTGGTATAATCTTCAACGACAATACGGATATCTTTGAATAAAATAACGGCAACAATAAGATGCCGCTACGGAGTTAACAATACGATGTTTGATCCAAAAAAATTAGAGCAGGTTGCCAAGCAGATCCACGATGCGATGCCGCAGCCCGTGAAAGAGCTCGGCAATGATGTTGAGCAGAAAGTCCGCCAAGTGATCCAAGCCCAACTGGGTAAAATGGACGTGGTCAGCCGTGAAGAGTTTGATGTACAAACGCAGGTCCTTTTACGCACACGCCAGAAACTGACGGCCCTTGAGCAAAAAATGGAGGCGTTAGAAAGCCGCCTGAACACGCAAGCGACCGACAAGCAAGACTGATCGCGTCTCGGTCTCGCTACGCTAGCCAACAAAAAAGCCCAGAACGAATTCTGGGCTTTTTTTATTTTTGACCGTTTCTAACAATCAAACGGAGGGCATCATTACCCGCCAACAGCGATGCGCTTCATGTCCGTCATGTAGCCTCGCAATTCATGGCCGATCCACTCAACCGGGTGATTACGCACGGCTTCATTCACTTCAATCAGCTTCTGGTTATCAACAAAGTTAGAGGTTTCACCCAAACCTTTACCGATCACATCTGTGCCGACTTTTGGCATGAACTGCTCACGCAATAGTGGCGTGGCCACATTGGCAAACAGATAGTTACCGTATTCAGCGGTGTCTGAAATCACCACGTTCATCTCGTACAGACGCTTACGGGCAATGGTGTTGGCAATCAATGGCAGTTCGTGCAGCGATTCATAGTACGCTGACTCTTCGATAATGCCTGAAGCTGTCATTGCTTCAAACGCCAGTTCAACCCCCGCACGCACCATCGCAACCATCACAATACCGTTATCAAAGTAGTCTTGCTCTGAGATCTGAATATCGCTGTCTGGGTAGTTCTCAAACGCCGTTTCCGCCGTCTCGCCACGCCAGCCAAGAAGGTTAGAATCATCATTCGCCCAATCCGCCATCATAGTACGCGAGAACTCGCCTTCAATGATGTCATCCATGTGTTTGTTGTACAGCGGACGCATCAGATCTTTTAGCTCTTCAGACAGATCAAACGCTTTGATTTTTGCTGGGTTAGACAGGCGATCCATCATGTGGGTGATACCACCGAATTTCAGCGCTTCAGTAATCGTTTCCCAACCAAACTGCAGCAATTTGCCCGCATAAGCTGGCTCAATGCCGTCTGCAATCATCTTCTCATAACAAACAATGGAACCCGCTTGTAGCATGCCGCACAAAATGGTCTGTTCGCCCATAAGATCGGACTTCACTTCGGCCACGAAAGAAGACTCAAGCACGCCCGCACGGTGACCACCGGTCGCAGCCGCCCACGCTTTCGCAATTTCAAGGCCATCGCCCTGAGGATCATTTTCTGGGTGTACCGCAATCAATGTCGGCACACCAAAGCCACGTTTGTACTCTTCACGCACTTCAGTACCCGGGCACTTCGGCGCCACCATCACAACCGTCAGATCAGGACGTACCTGCATACCTTCTTCAACGATATTGAAACCGTGTGAATAGCCCAACGCAGCGCCTTGCTTCATCAGCGGCATGACCGTCTGTACCACATTGGTGTGCTGCTTATCGGGTGTCAGGTTCACCACCAAATCCGCCTGCGGGATCAAGGTTTCATAGCTGCCGACTTCAAACCCGTTCTCTTTGGCATTCTTGTACGACTGACGCTGTTCATCAATCGCAGCCTGACGCAGTGCATACGCCACATCCAGGCCCGAGTCGCGCATGTTCAAACCTTGGTTCAAGCCTTGTGCACCACAACCAACAATGACCACCTTCTTACCTTTAAGGTAATCCGCTTCGTTAGCGAATTCTGCTTTATCCATAAAACGACAGCGACCTAATTGATCTAACTGCTGGCGAAGGTTTAGGGTATTGAAATAATTAGCCATAACAACAAACTCCGTGAATTCTGTTCCTTGAACGACATGACTTGTCGAATACCCTGATACTAATTCACCCGATTTGTTGCGCAAAGTGATATATTCACAACAAGTAATTGCGCTTTTTGCAACATGGAAGGGATACCGTGAACACCAAGTACTTGCAGCAGTTTATTCATCTTTGCGACAGTCGAAACTTCGCGAAAACCGCGACGGCGATGCACCTGAGTCCTTCAGCACTCAGCCGGCAGATCCAAAAGCTGGAACAAGAAGTGGGACAGCAACTGCTCATACGCGACAACCGCAGTGTTGAACTCACCCCAGCAGGACGAGCATTGTTACCTGTCGCCCTCAATATCCTCGCAGAATGGCAGCAATACCAAGATCTGTTCAATGGCTCGAACAACGAACTCAGTGGCGAGTTACGCCTATTCTGCTCCGTCACCGCCAGCTATAGCCACCTCCCCGATCTCTTATCTGAGTTTCGCCTCCGACACCCTCGTATTGAACTGAAAGTCTCGACGGGTGATCCAGCTCAGGCGATCCATACTGTCACTTGCGATGAGGCCGATATCGCGATCTCCGCCCTGCCCGAGCACTTACCCGCCAAAGTCGCCTTTGAACCCATCAGCGATATACCACTTTCCGTGATTGCTCCCACCGCCCCCGGCGCCTTCACCGAAGAGTTGCACAGCAACAACCCCAATTGGTCGACGATCCCGTTCATCGTACCGGCAGCAGGTACGGCACGAGAGCGAGCCAATACGTGGTTCAAACAGATGAAAATCAAACCACCGATTTACGCGCAGGTGTCCGGCCATGAAGCCATTGTCAGTATGGTGGCGTTGGGCTGTGGCGTCGGTATTGCCCCTGATGTGGTGATCGATAACAGCCCGGTACGGGATAAGATTGAGCGTCTGAAAGTCGCTCCAATCAAACCTTTTGAGCTTGGCCTGTGCTGCCTGCGGCATCAACTCGATAACCCGTTGGTCAAAGCCCTGTGGGAAGTAGCAGAAGGCGTATGGGTATAGAATCCCATATCCAATGTGAGGCAGGCGTAAAAAAAGCCCAAGTCTTTCGACTGGGCTTAGTATAGTGGAGAAGCGGACGGGGCTTTAACCTTGAGAGCAACACGTCCCCCTGCGTGACAGGCCGCCACCTTCAAGGTGAATAAGCTAACCCACTGAACTATAGCAGCAACAGGACTAACAATATTGGTGATGATATTGCGCCGGAAAAATGTTCATAGCAAGGCGGCTATTGCGGGGACTAGTGGGCTAATTTCAAAATAGCCAACGTGGCGATGGACATTTTTAACAAGCAACAG
>NZ_JBPOEN010000015.1:0-133399 GCF_059941365.1 Photobacterium sp. 270122K | reverse complement strand
TTATGCGGACGATTATACGTATCCATCGGGCATGCGCAAGCTTTTATCCTTAAGATTTTTCACTAAATTCACCGTTCGCGCAACATTTAACCACAAGCGAAATATTCGGAGGCATTTTGCACTACACCCCGTACAGTGACCGCTTTCTAGCTAGCGAAAAGTACGCCACAGCAACGTAGGAAGGACACTCAACCAGTATACTTTTTGTTGCGTTGAAAGAGAGAAAGGAAACCACCGACGTGCAGGGTAAGGCATCACCGTTAATGATGCGTGTGAAGGAAGGGTAATAATCAGGGTATAAGGGGACAATACCTGCATAACGGTAGCGGCTTGCCTACGATACCGCTCAGGCACCTGCCGGTAGAGCCGAATAACATGCAAGAGCTGCTGCGGCGTGGTGAGCTGCAAGGTCACCGTTTGTGCATCCGCCGATAACGTAAACGTGTCGGCGCCCACATCCAGTGTGACTGTCCCCTGTAAATGAAGCACGGATTCAGTCAAGTGTGCGGCCACGAATACTGATGCTGCCATTCACCGTCCACGTGGATTTATCGGACTTCTCCCCCGCCCCACTCGGGACACCGATTTCGACATTGTCAAAGTCGTAGGTGAGTTCCGCATGGCGCTCTGTGAGTTTGTCGTACAGGGCACCGGCGAGTTCCGGCCAGTTCGTTGTGTTGTCGTTTGCATCCGCCATTCTGTTTCTCCTGTGTAAGAGTCATTCACCCGTTTTACTGCCTGTTGCGGCATTACGATCACTTTGGGTCATGCGATCCACCTAACAGTCTCCTAACTATAGTCAGCGTCACTGAGCTCGCTGCCTTGTAGGCCTCTCATTTACAAGACACTTCCCATTCACCCTGACTCGGGAAGTTGTTACACTGCACCGGCTACCTCTCACTGATGACGTTTGGAAGATAAAGTGAAAAAGAAACCACAACAGGAAGTGCCTTCCCACAAAGAATACCCGAGTCTTTTCCGCCGCCTTGGCGCGTGGATCTACGACAGTTTGGTGATTGCCGCCATCTTAATGCTCGCCGCAGGCGTCGCAACAGGGCTGATGCTATTGCTCGATCGCGTTGGACTGATCGATACCACTGGCTATATCGATATCAGCGCCTACATGACACAGCACCCCGTTGTCGGCATGATCTACACCGTGTATTTGGCAGTGGTCATCATTGGCTTTTTTGCTTACTTCTGGTGTAAAGGCGGCCAAACGCTCGGTATGCGCGCTTGGAAGCTACGCCTACAAAATAAAGACGGCAGTAATATTCGTGTGACACAGGCGCTGATCCGCATGGGCACCTCTGCCTTTGGTCTGGGTAACTTGATGGCGCCGCTCAGTCAAACTAAGCAGTCGTTTCAAGACATCATGGCGGAATGTGAAATGGTCGTTTTGCCTAAAGTGAATTGACACCACGAAGCAAAACGCCTGATGGCAGGATCAAAAAAAGGAGCCTTTCGGCTCCTTTTTTATCGGGTTTGCTGTCTTAGCGGGTGCTTACAACTTCCGTCGCAGCAAATAAAGGGTAATGGCTAAGAACACCATACTTGGCCCTAATGCACCAATAATAGGGTGTAAGCGATAAACCATACTCATCGGCCCGAACAGTTCATTGGAAATGTAGAACGCAAAGCCAAAGATCACCCCAGACAAGACGCGCGCGCCCATGGTCACCGAACGCAGCGGACCAAACACGAACGACAACGCCAACAACATCATGACAGCAATTGACACCGGCTGCAGCGCTTTACGCCAAAAGGCTAACTCGTAACGAGAGGCATCCTGTTTGGAGGCTTTGAGATAACTCACGTAGTCATACACCCCCGACAATGACAGCTCTTCCGGTTTCACCGTCACCACCGCCAATTTATCCGGGGTTAATGCGGTTTTCCATGGCAGCACAGCCACTTTCTCATCCGTCAACTGTACCTTACCCATGTGGGTAATGGTCACGTCTTTCAGCTGCCAACCCTTCTCAGCATTGTACTCAGCGGATTCTGCAAATGTGGTTTCGGTGAGGGTGTTTTTATCGTCAAACTGCCAAATATTAATGGCATACAGCTCTTTCTGCTCGTGGACGCGGCCAATATAGATAAAGTCGTTATTGTCTTTCGCCCATACCCCGCGCTGCACCGACAGCATGTTACCGCCTGACGTCCAAAATGCTCGTAATTCACGCGCAGCCTTTTGCGCTTCTGGCGCGCCCCACTGGCCCAGCAACATCACCATCAGCATCAACGGCACCGCCGTTTTTAACACTGATAAACCGATATCCAACTTCGAGAAACCGGCGGCCTGCATCACCACCAGCTCAGAGCTGGATGCCAGCATACCAAGACCAATCAAGGCCCCCAGCAATACCGCCATCGGGAAGAACATTTCAATATCACGCGGCACACTTAATAGCACATAGATCAGCGCTTTCCACAAATCGTATGTACCATCGCCTACTTTACGTAGCTGCTCCACGTACTTGATGATGGCGGATAAGCCCACCAAGGTGGACAGGGTCAGCGCCGAGGTCGAGATGATCGTACGGCCAATGTATAAATCCAGAATCTTAAACATTAGCCACGTCTCCGCATTTTTTCACGCAATTTACGCGCCGGAAGCGTATCCCACGTATTGAGGCCAATGGCCACCAAGAAAATCACAATATTGATTGACCACAAGCCGATATATGACGGTAAAGCGCCATCTTCGACCCCGGACTTACCGGCACTGATCGCCAAGAAATAGGTCAGGTAGATCAACACCGCTGGCACCAGTTTGGCAAAACGGCCCTGACGCGGGTTCACCGCCGATAGCGGCACCACGACCATGGTCAGTAACGGAATACACAACACCAACGACATTCGCCACTGGAACTCGGCTTTCGCCGCCAATTCCGGACGCTGCATCAGCTCAAGGGTCGGCATCGCGTCCCAATCACGGCGCTTCTCACGCACGGCACGCTGGCCGATCAACGCTTGATAATCATCAAACTCGGTGATCGAGTAATCCAGACGGGTTGGTATCCCTTCATAACGGGCACCGTCTTTTAAATCGAGCACCTGACGGCCGTCTTTTAGCTCACTGACATAGCCGCGATCAGCCACCAGCACGCTCGGACGCAAGGTGTCTTTCGCCGTTAACTGGGCAACAAAGACCTTCTCTAACCGAGTACCGCTGTCAGTGATGTCATTGACAAACACCACGCCTTTGCCATCCGGTGCGGCTTGGAACTGGCCTTTCACCAATAACTCCAGCCCCGAATCGGCTTCTACCTTCTCCATCACCTGCTCGGTTTTTTCCACCGACCACGGCGCCAGCCACAAGGCATTAAACGCGGCAAAACCGCCAGTAATGATGGCCAGACACAGTGCGGCTTGGATCAAGAATTTGTTGCCGATCCCCGTCGCGTTCATCACGGTGATCTCACTTTCCGCGTACAAACGGCCGAAAGTCAGCAGGATCCCGATATACAAACTGAGTGGCAACATCAGCAATGCCATTGACGGCATATACAACCCTAACAGGGTTGCGATCAGGTCACTGGGGATAGACCCCTCTGTCGCATCCGCGAGAATGCGTATGAATTTCTGACTGATAAAGACAAGAAAAAGCACAAAGAGCACTGCAAATTGGCTTTTTAATGTCTCACGCGTCAAATACCGAACAATAATCACGCTTTAATTACCCATAGAAAACTTGTTTTTTTGCTGGAATCACTATAATTTTTCGGTTAGTTAGTTATTTTTTAATCTTTCGGTTAATTGTTAACCTGCACTTTAATCCTATACCGAATCTGCGGTCCAGCAAGTAAGTGCGGCATTATCTAACATTTAGCTTTAATTGTCTTTATTAGGATGTAGGAGTACGCATGGAGTTCAGTGTCAAAAGTGGTAGTCCCGAAAAACAGCGAAGTGCCTGTATTGTCGTCGGTGTTTTTGAACCACGTCGCCTTTCTCCAATCGCCGAACAACTCGATAAGATCAGCGAGGGCTACATCAGCTCGCTACTGCGTCGTGGCGATCTAGAAGGTAAACCTGGCCAAATGCTGCTGCTTCACCATGTACCAAACGTATTATCAGAGCGTGTATTACTGGTTGGTTGTGGTAAAGAGCGCGAACTGGATGAACGTCAGTATAAACAAATCATCAAGAAAACGATCAGCACCCTGAACGAAACCGGTTCAATGGAAGCGGTTTGCTTCCTGACTGAACTGCACGTTAAGGGCCGCGATACCTACTGGAAAGTCCGTCAGGCCGTAGAAACGACCAAAGATAGCCTCTACACCTTTAATCAGTTTAAGAGTAATAAACCAGAAACGCGTCGTCCGTTGCGTAAATTGGTCTTCAATGTGCCGACCCGTCGTGAACTGTCTCTGGGCGAGCGCGCGATCTCTCACGGTCTTGCAGTTGCCTCTGGCGTGAAAGCCGGTAAAGACTTGGGCAACATGCCACCAAACGTCGCCAACCCGGCTTACCTGGCATCTCAAGCCCGCCGTCTGGCTGACGATTTTGAAACCGTCAGCACCAAGATCATTGGCGAGCAAGAAATGAAAGAGCTGGGCATGACCTCTTACTTGGCGGTCGGTCAAGGCTCGAAAAACGAAGCCATGATGTCGGTCATTGAGTACAAAGGCAACCCGGATCCAAACGCCAAGCCTATCGTATTGATCGGTAAAGGCCTGACCTTTGATTCAGGCGGTATCTCCATCAAGCCATCAGGCCAGATGGACGAAATGAAATACGACATGTGTGGCGCAGCAACCGTCTTCGGTGCCATGAAATCACTGGCCAAGCTGAACCTGCCTATCAACGTGGTCGGCGTACTGGCGGGCTGTGAAAACATGCCAGGTGGCGGTGCGTACCGTCCGGGCGACATCCTGACCACCATGTCAGGCCAAACGGTTGAAGTGTTGAACACCGATGCTGAAGGTCGCTTGGTATTGTGTGATGCCCTGACGTACGTTGAGCGCTTTGAGCCTGACTGCGTGGTTGACGTGGCCACCCTGACTGGCGCCTGTGTGGTGGCACTGGGTCATCACATCAGTGGTTTGCTTTCAAACCACAACCCACTTGCTCACGAGTTGATCAACGCCTCTGAGCAAGCGGGCGACCGCGCATGGCGTCTGCCAATGAACGATGAGTACCAAGAGCAACTGACGAGCCCGTTTGCCGATATGGCGAACTTGGGTAGCCCAGGCGCTGGCACCATCACGGCAGGCTGTTTCTTGTCGCGTTTTGCCAAGAAATACAACTGGGCACACCTAGACATCGCGGGTACCGCATGGGTCGGTGGCAAAGACAAAACCGCAACGGGCCGTCCGGTCCCATTGCTGGTCCAATTCCTGCTCAACCGTGCTGGCCTAGAAAACCTCGAATAACAATGACAACAAGGGGGCCAATTGGCCCCCTTGTTTTATTGGAGTAATCACAATGACTCATGCTACTTTTTATATTATCGATGAAAAGCATTTGGCCGCAGACAATGACTATGCGTTGCATTTCGCTTGCCATCAAGCAGCCATGAGTTACCGTCAGGGGCACAAAGTCTACCTGCTTGCAGAAAGCAAACACCAAGCAGAACAGCTAGATGAGTATTTATGGCAACAGGAACCCGATAACTTCGTGCCACACAATTTGATCGGCGAAGGCCCGCGCGGCGGTTCTCCGGTTGAAATTGGCTGGCCCGGCTTACGCCACAGTGGGCGGCGCGGCATGCTGATAAATTTGAGCCAAGAAGCACCAAATTTTGCCGTAACCTTCTCACAAGTGGTAGACTTCGTTCCTTGCGATGAAAAACTCAAGCAGTTGGCACGGGAAAGGTATAAGCAGTACCGACAAGCCGGTATTCAGCTTCAGACCGCCGCTGCCCCTGATACGCCCTAATTCCACAAAGATCCTTCTAAGAGCGCTATGGACAAGACATACAACCCAACTTCAATTGAACAGGCGCTATACCAGCGCTGGGAAGAGGCTGGCTACTTCAAGCCTCACGGTGATACCACTAAAGCTGCTTACAGCATTATGATCCCACCACCAAACGTCACAGGCAGCCTGCACATGGGCCACGCGTTCCAGGATACCATCATGGATACCCTGATCCGCTGTGAGCGTATGAAAGGCAAAAACACCCTATGGCAGGTCGGTACTGACCACGCGGGTATCGCAACGCAGATGGTTGTGGAACGTAAAATTGCTGCTGAAGAAGGCAAAACCAAGCACGACTACGGCCGTGATGCGTTCATCGACAAGATCTGGGAATGGAAAGCGGAATCTGGCGGTACGATCACCAAGCAGCTACGTCGCCTTGGCGCATCCGTAGACTGGGATCGTGAACGCTTCACGATGGATGACGGTCTGTCTAACGCGGTACAAGAAGTGTTTGTACGCTTGTACGAAGACGATCTTATCTACCGTGGTAAGCGCCTGGTTAACTGGGATCCAAAACTGCACACCGCGATCTCTGACCTTGAAGTCGAGAACAAAGACACCAAAGGCCACATGTGGCACTTCCGCTACCCGCTAGCCGACGGCGTGAAAACCGCTGACGGTAAAGACTACATCGTTGTTGCAACGACACGTCCTGAAACCATGCTGGGTGATACCGGTGTAGCGGTTAACCCTGAAGATCCACGTTACATGGATTTGATCGGCAAAGAAATCATTCTGCCGATCGTGGGTCGTCGCATCCTAATCGTGGGCGATGAACACGCAGACATGGAAAAAGGCACAGGTTGTGTGAAGATCACCCCTGCGCACGACTTCAACGACTACGAAGTCGGCAAACGCCACAGCCTGCCAATGATCAACATTCTGACCTTCGACGCGAACATCCGCGACGCAGCAGAAGTGTTCAACACCAACGGCGAAGCGTCTGACGCTTACAGCACTGAACTACCAGCGAAATACCACGGTATGGAGCGTTTCGCGGCGCGTAAAGCGATCGTGGCAGAGTTCGACGAGCTGGGCCTACTAGAAGAAATCAAAGATCACGACCTGCAGGTACCTTACGGTGACCGTGGTGGCGTGGTGATCGAACCAATGCTGACTGACCAGTGGTACGTGCGTACTGCACCGCTAGCAAAAACAGCGGTTGAAGCGGTTGAGAACGGCGACATTCAGTTCGTGCCTAAGCAATACGAAAACATGTACTTCTCTTGGATGCGTGACGTTCAAGACTGGTGTATTTCTCGTCAGCTATGGTGGGGTCACCGTATCCCAGCTTGGTATGACAACGATGGCAACGTCTACGTTGGCCGTACAGAAGAAGAAGTGCGTGCAAACAACAACCTTGCACCTGTTGTCGTTCTTAGCCAAGACAACGACGTACTGGATACGTGGTTCTCTTCAGCGCTGTGGACGTTCGGTACACAAGGCTGGCCTGAGCAAACTGACGATCTGAAAGTGTTCCACCCTTCAGACGTATTGGTAACCGGTTTCGACATCATCTTCTTCTGGGTTGCCCGCATGATCATGATGACCATGCACTTCGTGAAAGACGAAAACGGCAAGCCACAGGTACCGTTCAAAACCGTTTACGTTACCGGTCTGATCCGTGACGAAAACGGCGACAAGATGTCGAAGTCAAAAGGTAACGTCCTTGACCCAATCGACATGATCGACGGTATCGACCTTGAGTCTCTGGTTGAGAAGCGTTGTGGCAACATGATGCAGCCTCAGCTTGCAGCGAAGATCGAGAAGAACACCCGTAAGACATTTGAAGACGGTATCGAACCTTACGGTACGGATGCCCTACGTTTCACCCTAGCAGCGATGGCTTCAACCGGCCGTGACATTAACTGGGACATGAAGCGTCTGGAAGGTTACCGTAACTTCTGTAACAAGCTATGGAATGCTAGCCGTTACGTGATGATGAACGCCGAAGAGAAAGATTGCGGCTTCAACGGTGGCGACATCGAGTACTCACTGGCGGACAAGTGGATCGAGTCTCAGTTTGAATTGGCAGCGAAAGCGTTCAACAACCATATCGACAACTTCCGTCTAGATATGGCCGCGAACACCCTGTACGAGTTCATCTGGAACCAATTCTGTGACTGGTACCTAGAACTGACTAAGCCAGTACTATGGAAAGGCACTGAAGCCCAGCAGCGTGGTACACGCCGTACGCTAATCACCGTGCTTGAGAAGACACTGCGTCTTGCTCACCCTGTGATCCCTTACATCACTGAAACCATCTGGCAGAGCATCAAGCCGCTTGTTGACGGTGTGGAAGGCGAAACCATCATGCTGCAGGCGCTGCCTCAGTATGACGAAGCGAACTTCAACCAAGACGCGCTTGACGATATCGAGTGGGTAAAAGCGTTCATCACTAGCATCCGTAACCTGCGTGCAGAATACGACATCAACCCAGGTAAACCACTGGAAGTGATGCTAAAAGCCGCTAACGAGAAAGATGCGGCACGTCTTGAAGCAAACAAGCAAGTACTGGTATCTCTGGCGAAGCTAGAATCCGTACGCGTATTGGCGGACGGCGAAGAAACACCTGCATGTGCAACCGCACTTGTGGCGAAATCTGAGCTGATGATCCCAATGGCAGGCTTGATCGACAAAGATGCAGAGCTAGCGCGTCTGGCGAAAGAAATCACCAAAACAGAAGGTGAGATCAAGCGTATCGAAGGCAAGCTAGGCAACGAAGGTTTCGTCGCTAAAGCCCCTGAAATCGTTATCGCAAAAGAACGTGAGAAACTTGACGGCTACAAAGAAACATTGGTGAAACTGGCAGAGCAACAAGCGACTATCGCTGCACTGTAAGTCTCACGCGTTTCGTACGCTGACACATGCTAAATAAAAAAGGTTGGTCTTCGGGCCAACCTTTTTGTTTGTCTGCGCCCCTCGTTATCCTTCTCTTTCTTTCCCTTACTTTTCTATTCTCTTTCCACTTTCCCGCTCACCACCACCGCTGCTACTGCCACGTCAATTGGAAACACCATTCACTTTTTGCAAACTTGATAGTTTTTACCTATCAGTATAATCCCTACAACCCATTGGCCTAAATGAGAGTAATTCTCAATAATGTATTCATAGAAACAGGACACACCAACGACACATTCAGCCATCGCCTTAAAGGGGACATCATCATGAAAAAGACACTGACCTTTGCAGCACTCCATTTCACCATTGCGTTTAGTGTCGCTTACATGCTGACTGGCGACCTGCTTATCGGTAGTTTGATTGCGATGATTGAGCCTTCCGTTAACACTGTGGCGTTTTATTTCCATGAAAAAGCATGGGCATCCGTTCCAGCATTGAAAGCCCGCCAAACCCAAACCACATGGAAAACCGCCAGCTTTGCCACCGTCCATTTCACGGTCGCCTTCAGTGTGGTCTACCTCTTAACGGGGGATGCCTTTATCGGTGGGGTGATGGCGATGCTGGAACCGGCATTGAACAGTGTGGCGTACTACTTCCACGAGAAAGTCTGGCTACGTCACAGCAACACCGCACGCACTCGCACCGAACACAATACGATGCCAAGCTTCTGTCTACACCAGCACGCGTAATGCAGTCTAAAAAATAAAAAAGGGAGCCATTGCATCATGGCTCCCTTTTTCTGGTTCTTCATTCTCGCATTGTTAGCGTGCCAGCGCCTCTATCCGCTCCGCTAAGCCCGGATGCGTACTCAGCCATTGCGGGATCGCCTCCTCATCGCCACCTTCGTCTTCCGCGCTGTCGAGTAAGGCTTGAAACATCGCCTGCATGGGGGCAACGCTGCCGTACAGTTGCTGCATGTGCTCAGCAGCGTACGCATCGGCTTCTTCTTCCGCTGAGCGCGAGAAGCCTTGTGAAATCACAAATACCCCCGCCCCACTGAGCGTATCAATCATGCCACCGCTTTCCCCGGTGATCGCCATCATCGTGACCGACAACAACGCCGATCGTACCAAGGCGACCATCACATGCTCATGCTGCACATGGCCCAGTTCATGCAACAATATCCCGGCAAGCTGCTCGGGCGTTTCCGCCATGGTGACTAAGCTATCGAGCACAATCACGGTGCCATCACTCAGCGCCATCGCATTCGGTCCTTGATCCCATGAGCGAAACAACAACCGCGGCGGCATCGGGAACGGCCCCAAAGCGGCCTGCAAGGCGTCAAACTGCGCCGACACAGCCAGCTGCGCTTCAGTACTCAACGTCGAAGGCGACAAAAAGTGGGTATCGAGCGTATCGAGTACCTGCTCACCCACATGTTGTGCAATGGGGGTAGGCACTACCACGACCAAGGCCCGCGATAGCCACGGGATACCATGGGTAAAAAACGCCACACACAACAGCACCGTGACAACCACACTCACCCCAATCATCGGGGTATGACGCTCTAAGCGGTGTAAGCGACGGCCGAAGCGGCCGCGCGTATGCCCCGCAAACGCGTGAGAGAGTGACGCCGCATCTTCTGGCATGAACAAGGTGCCATCCGGCAGCGTCACCTTCATCGGCACATTGCCCAGCGGCGGGCTGATGGTGACCTCGGCCATGGGGAGTGTCTGCACATCTTCGCCCGACACAAAATGCACCTGTCCATTCGGCAACACGGTCAGTGTGGCTGTCTGTTTTTCAGCGCGACAAGGGGGATAACAGATCCCGTAACTGATCATCCGATACCTATATCAAGATCAAAGGCATTGGCCATTTCATCCCCTAGCGCCGAGTCATCGCTATAGTCTTCTCCCTGCGCTGTGAGCTGCGACATATCCCCATACACGGCCGTGGTATCGGCCACATAACGGGCACTGCGTACCATCACCCATGGACGAGCAAAACCCAAAGTGATCACGGCCAAGAAGAAGTTGGTCAAATGTAACCACACTAAACTACCCGCCGTCATCCGCGAGCCCAAACCGTAGGGTGGCTCACCGTCAGTGCTGATCTGCGAAAAGACATAATTGCGAATACGCGCATGGACAAAACCACTGACCACCAGCATCGCCACAAACATGCCGATGTAGATGAAAAACCCAGCGAACATCATGGCGGCGATACCCACAGCCGTCGGATCCGTCGCCAGCAATGGCAAGGACGAGATCCCCACAACAAGGCTGATCACCAACCCCATCAATAAGCTAATCCCCCCGCCTAACAGCCCCGCTAACAAATAGGTTTTTACGTATTCCTTGGTCATCAGCACGGCATTAAAGCGGCGATGACCGTAGCAATAACCGTTAGCAAAATACGACGAGATACGCATACCGACCCACGCATACGCCACAAACGCCAGAGCGGCCACACCCAAACCAAGCAGCCCGCCAACAATACTCGAAAAACCACTGATCACACGCGACAATGTGGCGCACACAGAGATCACCGCGAACGCAGCAAGCGGGCCGCCCAAAAACACGATATAGGCGTCTTTCAGCGTACCGACAAAATTAAACCGCACATTGCGGTAGCTCGTCATTCTCGCGTCAAAACGGGTATTGCTGTACACCAACCATGGCATGATGGCCATAAACAGCACAAACAAGATACCGGTCACCGTGGGAGACAACTTGGAAGAAAACAACCAGATCCACACGCACACAATGGCCACGATCCGCCCTTTTAAGATTTGGACCGGATCACCATGGTAATCAAACCGATCACCGGCGAGATCTGTATTGCCGTAAAAATACTTCTTCGTGCGCACTTTCGCCCATGCGGAGTAGATCCCCAGCGTCACCACACTCAGAAGAATATTGACTATCCATATGCCAAAAAACTCCCCACCCCGACCATAAAACCGGATCTGATTTTCCATGTTTAACATCCTTGTTAATCTGCTATTTTTATCCTGCGGCCTAGCATAATCCTTGCCACTCATTGCATATATTTTAACCGACCGGAGTGCGACTAACTTCACAAGGATTTCGCATTCCTTACGCGCGATGATTGACGCCAGAGAAGCAAACCTTGCATAGTAGGAAAATACGCCTATCACACACAGACACGCCCATGGATGCTTCCACCCTGCGCCAACATTCCCGTTTACTCATTCGTCAATTGGGCATGCTCGACAGCCAATGCGGACAGATGGATCTCACGCCCGTCGAAGCACATACGTTAATCGAACTCGGCACACAGCCTTTTTGTGCCCATGACATGGCAATACAGTTGCGGATCGACCAACCTCGTGCCAGCCGCACACTGGCTATTTTGCTCAATCAAGGCTTAGTCAGCACGGCAGCACACCCGACCGATCCCCACCGCCAATGCTACCAACTCGCGCCAGCGGGTCAGCACAAACTGGCGATGCTTCACCAGCAGCTCAATCAGCAAGTTGACGGTTTTCTCGACCAATTAGACAGTGATGAAATCACCCAGCTTGGTACCAGCCTGAGCCTGTATATCAAGGCCATGCAAGTCACCAACGCGCAACAAGGCTATACCTTCCGCCAGCTGACTCCACAAGATAACGCCGCCATGGCAGCGGTCGTGCGCCGCGTGTCTGCCGAATTTGGTCTCACGCCCGATAAAGGGTATGGCGTGGCCGATCCCACACTCGATTGCCTCAGTGACGTGTATGCCGGCAACGAGTGTGCCTATTGGGTCATCGAAAAAAATAACCGCATTCTCGGCGGCGGTGGGATCGCCCCGTTGATCGGTGAGCCGGGGGTGTGTGAATTGCAAAAGATGTATTTCCTCCCCGAACTGCGCGGTAAAGGGTTTGCCCGCCGCTTAACCGCCACCGCGCTCAAGTTTGCCCGGACGCAAGGCTTTGATGCCTGCTACTTAGAAACCACGGCCTGTTTGCACGCGGCACTGCGCGTGTATGAAGCAATGGGGTTTGCGCCGATCCCCCACGCGCTGGGCACCACGGGTCACGATGCGTGTGAGATCCGCTTGTTGAAAGCCCTCTAAGCCTTCACGATGCTTCATCACGCCTTCACATCGGTGATTCACTGCGCCGAATAACAGGCACAAAAAAAGCTGCCAATAGGCAGCTTTTTATTTCGACGTATTATTTCGAGATAAGAAGATCATCGAACGGGGAATTACTCCTCGTCGTCCTCATCATCTTCATCTTCGTCTTCATCAGACTCGAAGTACGTACCCCAACCATCGTAATCGATGTTGTGCTTACCCGCGAGTGCGATCAGTTTTTCAGCTTGCTCATCAATCACTTCGGCATTCAATGCTGATTCCATTACGGCATCGAAGCACACGATTTTACCGCCACCTTCTTCCGGTAACAGTTCAAGCTCTTCCGCTTCTAATACTTCAAAGCCCATCTTGAAAGCTTCAACTGCCGCAGCTTCTAGCTCTTCAAAGGTATCGGCTGAAAAGTGATGCTCAATCGTGTAAAGGGCATCTGGCTCACTGCCATCTTCAAGCAACGCCGCAATGATCTCGCGGGTCTCTTCCTTCTGCTCTGCAATCAGTTCTGCATAAGACATGGGGTAACTCCAACTGTGGAATAAATTCGATCGCAAATATCGCATGGATTGCCCAGAATTGCCATGTCAATTTTAGCCCTTTTCACACGCATTTATTGCGGATTACACCGACTTTTCCTCGCTGCTCCCCGCGCAATATCAATATATACTTGCAATAATAAAGAATAGTTATTCACTTTTTAGCAAAAATACGCTAACAATAGACCATAACATCAACAAACGGCCTTACCCATTGGGACAGATGGCCGTTTGCGAACTAGAGAGACACGATCAAAAAGGATGACATCATGGCTTTTAACCTGCGTAACCGTAACTTCCTAAAATTGCTCGACTTCACCCCCCGTGAAATTCATCACTTGCTGTCTCTGTCAGCCGATCTGAAGAAAGCCAAATACAATGGTTATGAGCAACCGCGCCTCACCGGTAAAAACATCGCCCTGATCTTTGAGAAAAGCTCCACCCGCACCCGCTGTGCCTTTGAAGTGGCGGCCTTTGATCAAGGGGCGCGTGTCTCCTACCTCGGCCCATCGGGTTCTCAGATCGGCCATAAAGAATCCATGAAAGACACCGCCCGCGTACTCGGCCGCATGTATGACGGCATTGAATACCGCGGGTTCGGTCAAGCCGTGGTGGAAGAGCTTGGCGCGTATGCTGGCGTGCCCGTATGGAACGGGCTAACCGATGAATTTCATCCCACCCAAATCTTGGCCGACTTCCTTACCATGCAAGAGCACGGACGTGGCAAACAACTGCATGACATGACCTTTGCTTATCTGGGTGATGCCCGCAACAACATGGGCAACTCCTTAATGGTTGGCGCGGCGAAAATGGGCATGGACATTCGCCTTGTCGCCCCACAAGCCTTTTGGCCGGAAGCCGAATTGGTGGCGCAATGCCAAGCCATCGCCGAAGAAACCGGCGCCAAAATCACCCTGACGGAAAATGTGGAAGAAGGCGTGAAAGGGTGTGACTTCCTGTATACCGATGTCTGGGTCTCGATGGGTGAAGCCAAAGAAGCGTGGGCCGAACGCATTACCCTGATGCTGCCGTATCAAGTCAACATGGCGATGCTCAAAGCCACTGGCAATCCACACGTCAAATTCATGCACTGCCTGCCCGCTTTCCACGGTGAAGACACCACCATCGGTAAAGAGCTGGCGCAAACCTATCCGGTACTGGCTAACGGCGTGGAAGTCACCGATGAGGTGATTGAATCCAAGCATTCCATCGTCTTTGATGAGGCCGAAAACCGCATGCACACCATCAAGGCGGTGATGGTCGCGACACTCGGTCAGTAAAACCCAGCGTTGTATGACGCCGTGCAGGAATTGTCTGCGCAAACGCTTGCGGTAACCAAAAATGGGGGTATAATCCTTCGCAATTTGTCTAAAGAGAAAGAGAAAATGCGCCCATTGGTTATCAACACCTTGATGCTATCTCGTCGCTGTGCGGCGGCGGTGCCATTTTTTGTTTTTCTTGTTATTCGTAAAAAGAGCCTCCTTTTCTAAGGAGGCTTTTTTTTGCCTGTCGCCGGACGAAGCGCAGGCCGTATCATCATCATGATTGTAGAGGGAAGAGAAGCCATGGCGAATCCGCTGTTTCAAAAGCACATTATTTCCATCCCGGAGCTAAGCCGTAGTGATCTTGAACTGGTCGTAGAAACGGCCGGCAAGCTAAAAGCCGATCCAAATCCGACCTTGTTGAAAAACAAAGTGGTTGCGAGTTGCTTCTTCGAACCATCGACCCGTACCCGTCTGTCGTTTGAAACCGCGGTACAGCGTTTAGGCGGTACAGTGATCGGTTTTGACAGCCCGGGCAATACCTCACTGGCGAACAAAGGCGAAACCCTGTCGGATTCCATTCAGGTGATCTCATCGTATGTGGATGCGTTTGTCATGCGTCACCCACGCGAAGGGGCAGCGCGTCTGGCATCGGAGTTCTCTCACGGTGTCCCAGTGGTGAATGCGGGTGACGGCGCGAACCAGCACCCAACACAAACCTTGTTGGATCTGTTCACCATCTACGAAACACAAGGCCGTCTGGATAACCTGAATGTCGCGTTTGTCGGCGATTTGAAATACGGCCGCACCGTGCATTCACTGACTCAGGCCCTGTCGAAGTTCAATAACATCAACTTCTACTTCATTGCCCCTGAAGCCCTGGCGATGCCAGATTACATCTGTGAAGAATTGGACGAAGCCGGTATCACTTACAGCCTGCACAGCGACATGGAAACGGTGATCCCTGAGCTGGATATTCTGTACATGACCCGCGTGCAGAAAGAACGTTTTGATGAATCTGAATACGTGCACATGAAAGCGGCCTACATTCTGACGGCCAGCATGCTAGCTGATGCCCGTAGCAACCTGAAAGTGCTGCACCCGCTGCCACGTATTGATGAGATCACGGTCGATGTGGATCATACCCCGCATGCCTACTACTTCCAGCAAGCCGGTAACGGGGTATACGCCCGTGAAGCGTTACTTGCCCTTGTACTGAACGAAGACATTTAAGCCGGAGAGATCATCATGACAAAAGAAACCCAACTTCAGGTCGAAGCGATCAAAAACGGTACCGTGATCGACCACATTCCGGCAAACGTTGGCATCAAAGTGTTGAAGCTGTTCAAGATGCACACCACGCAAGAGCGTGTCACCATCGGTTTGAACCTGCCTTCGTCACTGCAAGGCCGCAAAGATCTGATCAAAATTGAAAACACCTTCATCACCGAAGATCAGGCAAACCAACTGGCCCTGTACGCCCCGAAAGCGACCGTTAACCAAATCGAAAACTACGAAGTGGTGAAGAAACTGGCGTTATCGCTACCAAGCCAGATCCGTGCCATTTTCAAGTGCCCGAACAGCAACTGTATCTCGCACGGTGAGCCCGTCGACAGCAGCTTTATGGTGATCACCAAGCGTGATGACATTCAGCTTAAGTGTAAATACTGTGAGAAAGTATTCTCACGAGAAGTCGTGACCGAGCACATCTAAGACAAGCACCAACAGGCAAGCCTGTCTTAACTAAGCGTTTTTCCGCTTCTTAGCTAAGAAAGCCGACTCAACCTTGAGTCGGCTTTTTTATTCTCATTTCTAACGCGCCTTTCCCCTGACCCCGCCCACTACCTTGAAAAAGAACCCGCCATCTAAGAGCTAACGCTCACCACACGATGGCCCGTTGCTTATTCATCACAACAATAAAAACAAGGTCAGTGGCATGCCATTTTCATTCTCTCGCACAATGCGCTCTGCGTTTCATGATATTCACCGGGTAACTCGTCCGTTGCGATCGCCCATCCCCGCCCTGTTATTCATCAGCAGTGCTTGGCTGTGCGGCTGCATTGCCAGTAACGGCACCATTGAATCGGCAGCGCCGCACAGTGCCAACAAAATGGTCGTGATCGGTGTTCCGCTGTTGTTAGGGGGCTTTGGTTCGGCCGTGCCTGTCAATGATCGCTACCTGATCACCGCCAAACATGTCGCTCGGCTATCGTGGGATGTAGGGATCATTTACCACCCTGATTGCGACTTAGCTTTGGTGCCTCGCGTCTCTAACAGTGTGCCGCGCTGGGGATTGATTTACCCTGACCAATCCGTGAAGCATTTGGGGCATTCGCTGTTGGGTAACAGCATTCGGGGGGAAGGCAAATACTTGCAAGATGTGATTGATACCAACACCCGCTGCCTCTATTCCTTGAGCGATGCACCGGTGATGTCAGGCATGAGCGGTGGGCCGGTCTTCAATGCGGATGGCGAAATTGCCGGGATCACCATCGCCATTGTGCACAACCCCGAAGATTTACGTAATCTGCGCCCTGCAGCCCGCTACAGCCAGTTTCTCCCTGCGCCGCTCATTTTCGATTGGCTGGCGGCATTAGGTATCACCCCCAGTGAAGCCAGTCCGGCGCTGCGTCAGGCACAAGTGTCGGAGTATGTGATCCGCTTAAACCGCACCTCGCTCGCCCCTTCCATGCCCGCTCAAAGCACCCAGACTCAGGCTGCCACGTCCGTCTCACAAACAAAGCGCCATACTCATGCCATCGACGCCCCTAACAACACCTACAATTCCCGCAAAGCGAACCGTCAACCGACACACTTGTTTGCTTCGGACAACCCAACGTCATCCGCAGACAATGCCTCATCCACCGAGCATGATGCTTCCCTTGATCCTGCATCATCCACAAGCAAAACGTCACCCCGTCTTCACCAGCATCTGTGGTTCTAACACCCAACAGGACAGAATAACCTATGGGGTTTAACCCTAACAAGTGGTGATATATGCTACTCATTGATACTCAGCATCAATAATGCCCTTTTATGGTCGAGATAATGTGATAAATATATTGCTTATGAGAGCTACACACGGTGTCGTCCAGAAAACCCTTTGACCTTGGTTGCATTGAGTAGCACACTAAGCCTTCTCTGATTTCCAAACTCTGATAAAGAAAGGATAAGCAATGACTCAAGTACTTCACACCGAGCAAGCACCTGCCGCGATTGGTCCTTATGTACAAGGTGTTGATCTTGGTAACATGGTACTGACTTCAGGTCAGATCCCAGTGAACCCACAAACGGGTGAAGTGGCTGATGATATCGCCGCGCAAGCACGCCAATCACTTGAAAACGTGAAGGCTGTGGTTGAGTCTTCTGGCCTGAAAGTGGCTGATATTGTGAAAATGACGGTATTCGTGAAAGATCTTAACGATTTCGCGACCGTTAACGAGGTATATGGCGCGTTCTTTGATGAGCACAACGCCCCTTACCCTGCACGTTCTTGCGTAGAAGTGTCTCGCCTACCAAAAGACGTGAAAATCGAAATCGAAGCAATCGCGGTGCGTAAATAATCACGCGTGTTCGATCACCGCAAAGCCGCGTTTTTACACTTGGCTTCTGCATAAAAAAAGCTGCCAAGGCAGCTTTTTTTATGTCTCACATACAGAAAAAGCGTTAAGCCACAGCCATCGCCAATACTTGTGGGAACCACGCCGTAAACTGTGCAGGTTGTGCCTGCACCGCCTGTTGCAACTCGGCCTGTGGCCACCAGCGATACGCCATCACTTCTTCCGGATTCGGTACCACCGAGGCCGCCGACGCTTCTGCGATCAACACATGATCCAGCTCATGCTCCACCAAGTCATTATCCAGCTCTGCCCGATAAATAAAGTGGCCAATGTCGGTCAATGCCGTGACTCCCGCGATCCCCATTTCTTCGTCTAAGCGACGGATCCCCGCCTGCACCAGCGTTTCATTCTGACGCGGGTGCGAGCAGCACGTGTTGGTCCACAACCCGCCGCTATGGTATTTCCCCATCGCGCGCTGTTGCAGTAAATATTCCCGTCCTGCGCCGCTCTCACGGTACAGCAACACAGAAAAGGCCAGGTGCAACGCCCCATCACGGTGGGCCTGCATTTTTTCCTGCGTGCCCACGGCATGGCCGTGCGCATCCACTAAAATTACGTGTTCTTCACTCATGCCTTCTACCACTACCCAATAAAAAAAGGACATGCCATGACATGTCCTTATGGTACTTCACTCAGGCAACATCCTGGGCGGAGCGACTCAGTTTGCTGAACGGCTAGCCGCTTCGGCATTCAATGCCGCCAGCTTTTGCTCCATGATGTCGCGGCTGCGATTCGCCAGCTCACGCACATCTTCTTTGGTCATGCCGTCCGTCGAGATCGGCGGTAATACTTCCACGATCACCACACCGTTATCCCAACGATTCAGTTTAACACCTTCGGTGCTGCTGCACACGATAGGAACAACCGGCACATTTGCGCCAATGGCCGCGTGGAACGCACCGGTTTTGAACGGCAACAAACCACGGCCGCGCGAGCGGGTGCCTTCAGGGAACATCCACACTGACACATTACGTGATTTGATCTTGTCCACGACCTGACCAATGGTGCCCACCGCTTTAGTACGGTTTGCACGGTCAATCAGAATGTTACCGGTCAGCCAGTACAACTGGCCAAACAACGGCAACCACACCAAGCTTTTCTTACCGACCGTCACAGTACGCGGCATCACCGCCCCTGACACGGTAAACAAGTCAAAGTTGTTCTGGTGGTTAGCGATGTACACACTCGGCCCGACTTGATCGGCACCCGGTGCGTAACGAAATTCCAGCGTGATCCCAAAAATACGGGACATTTTGCTGAACAGACGACCAAACGTATGAACGTGTTTGGGATTACGTGGACTCAGCAGGCAATAGCCACAGCCGAACACGAACATTAAAACGGCAAAAATCGCGACAGCGATCATGCGCAAAATAAAAATCATTGACTACTCCTCGGCGTACAAGCGTTCGCTAGTATACGCACGCAGCGGGAAAATACACCCTTTATGTCGACAAATAAGACCACCTTGCTCACGCCTGTGAACATCGGTGTCATCGTCCTTCACCACCTGCATTCTTGCCCCTTGCAAGAAAGACAAAAGCCCTCTAAAACAGAGGGCTTTAACAGGGTCGAAGAAAGGCGTTATTCCACGACAGGCTCAGACGCTGAATCTAATTCCAAGCGGGTAACGCGCTGCAAACCACGCGGCAACAAGGCCCCGCGTCGGCCGCGTTCACCACGGAAGTTCTCCAAGTCTGACGGCTTGAGACCCAACTTACGCTTACCGGCATGCAGCGTAATATGGCTGCCTTGTGGCAGAACCACCAAGTAAGACAGGAACTCTTCACGAGATTTCGAACGTGCTGCCGGGATGTTGATGATCTTGTTCCCTTTCCCTTTGCCGAGCTGCGGCAAGTCTTTGATCGGGAACAGCAACATACGGCCTTCGTTGGTGATGGCAAGAATGTCATCATTATCCAAGTCGACAATGTGTTGCGGTGACATCACCGTGGCATTTTCCGGCACGGTCAGCAAAGCTTTACCGTTCTTGTTCTTGGACACCATGTCGGTGCCTTTACAGATAAAGCCGTAACCGGCATCAGAGCCCATCAACCACAACTGATCATCTTCTGACATCATCACCTGACGCATGCTGGTACCCGGCGTCAAATTCAAACGGCCAGTGATCGGCTCACCTTGGCTACGTGCCGATGGCAAACTGTGTGATTCCAGCGCATAACTGCGACCGTCCGATCCCAAGAAGATCGCCGGCTGATTACTCTTACCGCGTGCGTGGGCCAAATAATTGTCCCCCGACTTATAGCTCAAGGTCGACGGATCAACCTCGTGGCCTTTAGCATGACGGATCCAACCTTTTTCTGACAATACCACGGTGATCGCTTCAGACGGGATCAACTCGCGCTCTGTCAGGGCTTTCGCTTCTTCACGCTCCACCAATGGCGAACGGCGATCATCGCCATACTTCTCGGCATCGGCCAAAATTTCTTTCTTGATCAGGGTATTCAAGCGACGCTCTGAACCCAGTAGCTTCTCTAGCTGCTCACGCTCTTTCGCCAGTTCGTCTTGCTCACTGCGAATTTTGAACTCTTCCAGCTTCGCCAACTGACGCAGCTTGATTTCCAAAATGGCGTCAGCCTGAATCGCGCTCAGATCAAAACGTGACATCAACTCGGCTTTCGGATCGTCCTCACTGCGGATGATCTCAATCACTTCATCAATGTTCAGGTAAGCGGCCAGCAAACCTTCCAAGATGTGCAGGCGCGCCGTTACTTTATCCAAACGGTACTGCAAACGGCGGCGCACGGTGTCACGACGGAACACCAACCACTCGCTCAAGATCTCCACCAAACCCTTCACTTCCGGACGCCCATCCAGGCCCAGCATGTTCAGGTTCACGCGGAAGCTCTTTTCCAGATCCGTCGAGGCAAACAGGTGATTCATCAACTGTTCGCTATCAATGCGGTTAGAGCGTGGCACGATCACGATACGGGTCGGGTTTTCATGATCCGACTCATCACGTAAGTCTTCAACCATTGGTAGCTTTTTCGCGCGCATTTGCGCGGCAATTTGCTCCAACAATTTCGAGCCCGACACTTGATGCGGCAAGGCCGTGATCACGATGTCGCCGTTTTCTTTGTGCCATACCGCACGCATGCGGATGCTGCCACGGCCTGAACGGTACACCTTCTTAAGGTCCGATTTCGGCGTGATAATTTCCGCTTCTGTCGGGTAGTCCGGCCCTTGTACAAAACCCATCACCTCATCCAGATCCGCCTTCGGATTATCGATAAGATGCACCGCGGCATTCGCGACTTCACGGGCATTGTGTGGCGGAATATCGGTGGCCATACCCACGGCAATACCGGTCACACCATTGAGCAAAATGTGCGGCAAACGTGCCGGCATCATTTTTGGTTCTTTCATGGTGCCATCAAAGTTTTGGCCCCAATCCACGGTGCCTTGACCCAATTCGTTCAGCAACACTTCTGAAAAACGGGACAAACGCGATTCGGTATAACGCATCGCCGCGAACGATTTCGGATCATCCGGCGCACCCCAGTTACCCTGACCATCCACCAGCGGATAGCGGTAAGAGAACGGCTGCGCCATCAGTACCATGGCTTCATAACACGCCGAGTCGCCGTGTGGGTGGTATTTACCCAGCACGTCACCCACGGTACGGGCGGATTTTTTATATTTGGCTGTCGCAGACAGGCCCAGTTCCGACATGGCGTAAATAATACGGCGCTGTACGGGCTTTAAACCATCACCGATAAACGGCAAGGCACGATCCATGATCACGTACATGGAATAATTCAGATAAGCGTCTTCGGTAAACTTCCGTAGCGGAAGCTGCTCTACGCCATCCATTGAGACATCAGTCATCGTTGGGTATTCCGTTTCATCTTGCTCGGTGCAGGCCGGCTTACTGTGCCCACCTGCCCATGATTTTGATTGCGATAGACGCACATATCAGGCGGTCACGCGAGAGAGTGTAAATGCGCTCACGTGACACCCATACGGTTACATGTCCGCTTTGTCGCCTTTGCTCTGCAACCAATGACGGCGATCTTCTGCGCGTTTTTTGCCCAGTAGCATGTCCATCATTTCATTGGTCTGGCTATCGTCATCGATCGTCAACTGCACCAAACGGCGCGTGTTCGGATCCATGGTGGTTTCACGCAGCTGCAGCGGGTTCATTTCACCCAGCCCTTTGAATCGCTGTACGTTCACTTTGCCACGTTTGCCACTCAAGCGCTCCAATACCCCTTCTTTCTCGGCGTCATCCAAGGCGTAATACACCTCTTTACCCAAGTCGATACGGTACAGCGGTGGCATCGCGATATACACGTGACCCGCACGCACCAAGGCTTCAAAGTGCTTCATGAACAAGGCACACAACAAGGTCGCAATGTGCAGACCATCGGAGTCCGCATCGGCAAGGACACAGATTTTACCGTAGCGCAGGCCGCTCAAATCGTCGCTGTCAGGATCAATCCCCAACGCCACGGAAATGTCGTGCACTTCTTGTGAGGCCAGTACCTGATCGGCTGAAACTTCCCATGTGTTCAAGATCTTACCGCGCAACGGCATGATAGCTTGGAACATACGGTCACGGGCCTGCTTGGCCGAGCCGCCTGCCGAGTCCCCTTCCACCAAGAAGAGTTCGGTGCGGTTCAAATCTTGCTGCGAACAGTCCGCCAATTTACCCGGCAGTGCAGGGCCTGAGGCGATTTTCTTACGCACCACTTTTTTGCTGGCACGCAAACGGCGGTGGGCGTTAGCAATACACACTTCGGCCAACTGCTCAGCCAATTGCGGACGCTCGTTCAGCCACAAGCTGAAGGCGTCTTTCACCACACCAGACACAAACGCCGCACACTGGCGCGACGATAAACGTTCTTTGGTCTGACCGGCAAACTGCGGATCCTGCATTTTCACCGACAGCACGTACGCACACCGTTCCCAGATGTCATCGGCGGTCAATTTCACGCCGCGTGGCAACAGGTTACGGAATTCACAAAATTCACGCATCGCATCAAGCAAGCCCTGACGCAGACCGTTAACATGGGTACCGCCCTGCGCGGTCGGGATCAAGTTAACGTAACTCTCCCCCACCAACTCTCCCCCTTCTGGCAGCCACAACAGCGCCCAATCGGCCGCTTCTGTCTGACCATTGAATACACCGGTGAACGGCTCTTCCGGCAACAAGGTGTAACCTCTGACGCCTTCTAACAGGTAGTCTTTCAGGCCATCGTCGTAACACCAGGTCAGGGTTTCATTGCTGTTTTTGTCAGTAAAGACAATTTCCAGTCCCGGACACAGTACCGCTTTGGCTTTCAGGTTGCTCTTTAGGCGAGAAACGGAGAATTTCGGGCTGTCAAAGTACTTAGGATCCGGCCAAAAATGCACACTGGTGCCTTTTGCACGGCGACCACAAGTGCCAATCACTTCCAACTCGGAGACTTTATCGCCGTGTTCAAAGGCGATTTGGTAGATTTGGCCATCACGTTTTACCGTGACTTCAACACGGGTCGACAGGGCGTTCACGACCGAGATCCCTACCCCGTGCAAACCACCCGAAAACTGGTAGTTCTTGCCCGAGAATTTACCCCCGGCATGCAGTTTACACAGGATCAATTCGACCCCGGACACGCCTTCTTCTGGGTGGATATCAACCGGCATACCCCGGCCATCATCAATCACTTCAAGGGATTGGTCCGTATGGAGAATGACTTCAACTTTACGGGCATGACCAGCCAAGGCTTCATCGACACTGTTATCGATGACTTCTTGGCCAAGGTGGTTTGGCCGAACCGTGTCGGTATACATACCCGGACGGCGGCGGACTGGCTCAAGGCCATTTAGAACCTCAATGGCTCCAGCGTTATAGCTTTGCTCTGTCATAATTACGGAAAGTACGGAATGTTTTTGTCACAATAGTCAGTAACCCCCACTTGGTTGTCAAGCGAGGGTCGAGAATGCGGCTCACAGTTGTGAGTCGAGCTAGATCAAAAAAGGGCGTTAAAGCCCTAAAAAATCGATGATTTGTGCTGGATAACGGTCGAAACCGATAAAACTATGATCGCCATCAGGCTCAATATTTGACCGGCACGTCGCGTACTTCTGCACCGCTTGACGATAGTCTAAGACTTCATCCCCTTCCTGCTGTAACAGCCAGAGCTGATCAGGATTCGCGATGTGGGTCACATCAAGTTGGCGCAAAGCATCCATGTGGTGCGGGGCTAACCAGTAGCGCTCACCGGTGTATGGGTTTTCCTGCTCACCCAGGTAATCTTGCAGTAATTCATACGGCTTCACAGCCGGATTCACTAATACGGCTGGCAACTGGTAACGCGCATTCAGCCAGGTGGATAAGTATCCGCCAAGCGAACTGCCGACCAAGCCAATGCGGTATTCGCCCGCCAGTGACGTCACTAACTCATCCAGAAACGCAGCGGCATCAGCGGGATAACACGGGATCTGCGGGGCTTCAACCCGAATATCTGGTCGTGCACGTTGGCAGTAGTCGGCCATCAACGTGGCTTTCAGCGACTTCGGTGAACTGTTAAACCCATGGATATAGAGTAGCAACGGTTTCATTTAATATCCTGCAGCATCAAAATGCGGAGTGAAAGCGTGTCCTTCTAAGCGCTGCACGTGCGTCTCCAATTCCCCATTCGCCTTGAGGGTCAGTAATCGCCAACCGGGGTTTTTCTGATCCAAGGCAAAGTCATGGGAGTCGGGCTGGAACTGAATACACGTTGACGGCGTGGCTAACACGCGGACACCTTGATGGTAACGATCCAATTCTTGGTGAATGTGGCCACATAACACCGCGCGCGTCTGCGGGTGGCGCGCCACGATCTGCCAGAATGCGTCGGCATTGTGCAACTGATGCTGATCAAGCCACGTACTGCCCGCAGGCAACGGATGGTGATGGAGCAACACCACAGCATGGCGCTCAGGATAGCGAGTCAGTGCCTCATCCAGCATCGCCAGTTGACTGTCACTCAGCTCACCGTGTGGCACACCAATCACTTGGCTGTCGAGTAAGATGACCTGCCAATGGTCTCCGGCCAATACGTGATGGCACGGTTTGATTTGCGGTGACGGCAACATGGCCTGCATGCTGGGTTGGTAATCATGGTTACCCGGCAACCAGAAACACGGTTGCGACCAGCGTGCGATCCCCTCGCTAAAGCGCTGATAGGAGGCCTCGGTGTGATCTTGCGAGATGTCGCCCGTGGCAACGATAGCGTCAAACGGGCATGCACTGGCCGCGATCCCATCCAGTACGGCATGGAAACTGTCTTTTGTCGCGACGCCCAGTAAGCTACCGCCATCATTGGCAAATAAGTGGGTGTCGGTAATTTGAAGTAGCACCACGCTAGCGGGGTCCGCCTGTGGCAGCGTGTAGTTCTGCAAAACGTCAAAAACCTTGTTTATCTAAATTAACATACCGACTGTCTGCTGATCCCGTTCTTAAGACAATAGGCTAACCAATCACCCAGAAAACGATTCACTTGATGTTTTTCGTCTTTCTGATGCATACGTAAATTAGGGTAATCATACCGCGCCTTCAAGCGGGAAGTCTGCTGAGCGGAACACACTTCTGCGACCCTTGCATCATGGTACAAGCGAATCGTCATTTTTGGGATCAGGTAATCAGGAACGATCTCACCCGTCTCGCTCGTGACCAAATCCAGTGTGATCACCGTGGTATAGCGGGTCGATTCCGTCACGGTCAGGTGGTATTCCTGCTCCAAGACACAGTAAACGCAACGATCCCCCACCTGATCGCTCTTTGGCAACAAGGGGAGTAATTTCGCATAATTGGTTTCGTAGAGTCGCATGATACCAGCAAAATCAACAGAATATCGCTTATTCAATCGTTTTCCTTTGGGGTTGTCTAGGCAGGATTGGCTCCTGCTTGCAAACGTGCATAATTCAATTGCAACCATTGTAGCGCAATGATGGATGCCGCATTTTCAATTTTACCCGATTCTACCCACTGGTAGGCTTGCTCGCGAGACAGGACATGTACACGAATGTCTTCCCCTTCTTCCGCTAACCCATGAATGCCTTTGGCCGTCGTGCTATCGACCCGGCCGACAAAAATATCCAAGGTTTCTGAGCAGCCACCTGAGCTGGACAAATAACGGGTGATTTTATGCAGCTCACTGACGGTGACACCGGCTTCTTCCACCGCTTCACGGCGCACCACCTCTTCCGAGATTTCATCGGTTTCAATGATGCCCGCCACAATTTCCATCTGCCACGGTGAACACTCGGCCGCTAAGGCGCCCACACGAAATTGTTCAACCATCACCACATTGTCGGTGATCGGATCATACGGCAGCAACGCCGCAGCATGACCGCGCTCAAACAACTCGCGCGTCATCGGCTCACTCCAGCCCCCAGCAAACAAACGATGGCGAAAACGGTACTGTGCCATGGTGAAAAAGCCTTGGTACAACGGCGCTATCGACAAAACATCGACATCGTCACGGGTAAACTCTGGATGGGATACGTCTGTGTTCGCCATGATTTTCTTCTCACTCCCTGCGATATACGGGCTTCCATGCTGGAAGGACGGGTTATTTTTTCATCCCTCTTGCCAAGCAGCAATGATTTAATTCAACATTAGTGACAATTATTATGATTTTATTTAAGTCAATTTCAATGGCCGATCGAGTAGAATTCAATTAGCCGCATTAAAAAGATGTAAATTAAAGTAAAATCGTAAATTGATCAGTTTCTGGCAAGGAAACATACGTTAAACTGATTCCTTGCTCTTAATTTTTATCAGGACCAGGAAAGGCATACATGAAAAAATTGCTTCCGCTTATTGTTAGCGTTGCGCTTGGTGGCTTCAGTCACATGGCACTGGCTGATGATCTCGCCGACATCTATCAACAAGCCAAACAAAATGACCCTCAACTGTTGCGTGCCGCAGCAGATAAAGATGCGGCTTTTGAAGCCATCAATTCAAGCCGAAGTGCCTTGTTGCCACAGATCAATCTGACTGCCGGTTATAACACCTTTTTCCTTGACGGTGATAATGCACCGGATGGATTCAACGGTGGCGTTAACCTGAGCCAAACGCTCTACAACCGCACCAGTTGGATCAATCTTGATATCAGCGAAAAAAGAGCACGTCAAAGTGACGCCTCTTACGCCGCGTCTCAGCAAGGCTTGATCCTACAAGTCGCAGATGCGTACTTTGCTGTTCTGCGAGCGACCGATGATTTGGCGTTTGTACGTTCAGAAAAAGCCGCGGTAGGCCGTCAACTAGAACAAACCAAACAACGTTTTGAAGTCGGCTTGTCAGCGATCACTGACGTGCATGACGCTCAAGCCCAGTATGACAGTGTTTTGGCCGATGAAATTTTGGCAGAAAATGCGCTGACCAACAGCTACGAAGGGCTGCGTGAAATCACCGGTCAAGAGCATCGCGACCTGAGCATTCTCGACACCAACCGTTTTGCCGCGAGTGCGCCGCAAACACAAGTTGTCGATTTGATCAAAAGTGCTGAACAACAAAACCTCACCTTGCTAACGTCACGCATTTCACAAGACATTGCGCGCGATAACATCTCCGTTGCTCAGTCGGGTCACCTGCCAACCTTGTCGTTCAATGCGGGCTACAACTACGACGAAAAGCAAAATGCGGATGACGGTACCATCAATGCGGGCATCCAGTTAGACCTACCTGTCTACACCGGTGGCCGTACGACGTCAGAAGTGAAGCAAGCACAATACGCCTATGTCTCTGCAAGTGAAGGCTTGGAAGGCGAATACCGTACTGTGGTGAAAGACGTACGTGCTTTCTACAACAACATCAACGCTTCAATTGGTGCGCTACGCGCTTACCAACAATCGGTTGTCTCTGCAAAATCGGCACTGGAAGCAACAGAAGCCGGTTTTGATGTGGGCACCCGTACGATCGTTGACGTACTGGACTCGACCCGTCGTTTGTATGATGCCAACCGTCAGCTTGCCAACGCACGCTACGACTACATCATCAGTCAGCTTCAGCTAAAACAAGCGGTCGGCTCACTGAACGAGCAAGACATTCTGGATGTGAATGCCGGTTTGAAAACAACCAAAAAATAAGCATTCCGCGATGCCGAGCCCCACGCTGTGAGCCTCGGCAGCACAAACAAAAACGCCCTCATCTGTGATGAGGGCGTTTTTTTATTGGCTTTTTACATGCGCAGCACGCGGTGATTAACCGCGGCCACCACGGATCGCTTCAATGATTTCTGTCGTTGAGCAACCGTCTTCAAAATTCAGTACCAAGACCTGACCGCCTGCCGCAATCACTTCCTGACCACCGGCGATCTCTTCCGGCTTGTAGTCACCGCCTTTCACGAGAATGCTTGGTAACACTTCACTGATCAAACGCTGTGGGGTGTCTTCACCAA
Organism: Photobacterium sp. 270122K; assembly: GCF_059941365.1. NCBI lineage: Bacteria > Pseudomonadati > Pseudomonadota > Gammaproteobacteria > Vibrionales > Vibrionaceae > Photobacterium > Photobacterium sp. 270122K. The sequence continues at coordinate 104,717 of NZ_JBPOEN010000015.1, read as the reverse complement.
ACGGCACCACCCAATCTACCGCGCCTAACCCCGCCAAAACCGCCATACGGCGATCTTCTGGGTTCACCGGACGGCCAGGGCCTTTCAAGGCTTGTACCGAGCGATCGGTGTTAACGGCAACAATCAGGCGATCGCCCAACTTTGCCGCTTCATTCAAGTACGCCACATGGCCAGCATGCAAAATGTCAAAGCAGCCATTGGTCATCACCACTTTTTCACCACGCGCACGGGCTGCACGCACCGCATGTTTAAGCTGGGTTTCGTTGATCACACCAAAACCGCTGTCTTGGCTACCGTGGATCGCTTCGGTCAGTTCAATGGTCGACAAGGTCGACGTCCCCAGCTTACCGACAACAACGCCTGCTGCGGCATTGGCCAGTTTACACGCATCCGACAATGACTTACCCGCCGCCAGCGAGGCCGCCAGTACTGAAATCACCGTATCACCGGCACCGGTTACGTCATACACTTCTTTGGCTTGCGTCGGCATGTGCAACGGCGTGCGATTACCTTTTTGCAGTAAAGTCATGCCTTGCTCACTGCGGGTAACCAGCAGGGCTTCAAAATCAAATTGGTCGATCAAGGCCAAGCCTTTTTCCACCAACTCGTCATCGCTGCGCACTTTACCGACCACGGCTTCAAACTCCGACAAGTTCGGTGTCAGCAGCGTGGCGCCACGGTAACGGGCAAAGTCTGCCCCTTTCGGGTCGACCATCACCGGCAAACCGTGTTCACGGGCCAACTGGATCATGGCTTGTACGTGCTCAAGTGCCCCTTTGGCGTAATCAGACAGTACCACCACCGAGGCTGACGTTAACGCCTGCGCCATGCGCGGCAAAATCGTCTCTGCCGGTACATCGTGAAAACCTTCTTCAAAGTCCAGACGGATCATCTGCTGGCCACGGCTCATCACGCGTAGCTTGGTGATCGTTGGGTAGGCCGCCAAGGTCACGAAATCACACTGCACATCCAGTGAGCTGAGTTTTTCAGTCAGCGCTTTGGCGGGCTCATCAATCCCGGTCAATCCAACAAGGCGCGCATGGCCGCCCAACGCAGCAATGTTCATCGCCACGTTTGCGGCGCCACCCGGACGTTCTTCAACCTGATCAACCTTGACCACGGGCACAGGGGCTTCGGGAGAGATACGGCCTGTTGGCCCATACCAGTAACGATCCAGCATGACGTCACCCACAACCAGCACACCGGCTTGATCGTAATCAGGAAGAGTCAGTTTCATTTTTTTCTCCGGGAATAGAATAACCTTGAAATATTAACACAAAGCCAATTTAGCATGCATCACAGCCGCGATAATTCCTTCTCCCTGCGTAACGTTACAGCTCCCTGTGGCGGCGCGGACAGTATCCGTGGCGCATAATCACGCATTAGCGGAACGAATGCTCGCTATCGGTCTTCTATGATTCGACCGATGCGTCAGCGTCGTCCACCAGCAACTGCTGCTGCCAAATCGTCTGCACGGCAGCCCGCTCTTCCACAAAGGTCTCGCTGTTCACGTAAGCAGGCAGCCCCAGCAAACTCAAGCGGTGGATTTCATCGCGCATGACACAGTAAGCCTGTTTCAATTGCATGGCTTCCTGCGGCGCCAAGATGGCGTATTCCGCCATGGTTTCAAACAACCGCATATTGTCAGACCAACGGGTCAATGCACGTTCGTTAGCGGCATGGCACAACACCAAATATTGTGCGAGAAACTCAATGTCGGTGATCCCACCTTGGTCTTGCTTCAAGCCAAACATGCGCGCCTGTTTGCCCCCTAAGTGCTCACGCATTTTATGGCGCATCGTCACCACATCATGGCGTAACCGTACCGCGTCACGGGATTGCATTAAGATCTGCTCACGCACAGCGGCAAAGCCTTGTTGCAACGCATGATCACCATAAATCATCCGTGCGCGTACCAAGGCCTGATGCTCCCACGTCCACGCTTCGGTTTCCTGATACTCCGCAAATGCCTCCATGGTGCTGACCAACAAGCCGGAAGCGCCAGATGGACGCAAGCGCACATCCACTTCATACAACACCCCAGATGCCGTGCGGGTGGAAAACAGGTGAACGATCCGCTGCGCGAGACGCAAATAGAACTGACGCCCATCGATCTCTTTCGGGCCGGTGGTGTAAACGTTATCCGGACAGTCGTGCAGGAACACCAAATCCAAATCGGATCCGTAGCCTAACTCCCACCCGCCGACCTTGCCGTAACCCAAGACGCCAAAGCCGCGCCCATCGCGCTCCAGTACATGGCTCGGCTCACCGAATTTCGCCACCATCTGCAACCACGCTTGATGCACCACGGCTTCGACAATGGCTTCCGCTAAATAGGTTAAGTGATCACTCACTTTCATCAACGGCAATACATCGGCAATGTCTGCCGCCGCAATCCGCAGCAGCTGCGTTTGCTTAAACTGACGGATCGCCTCCATCTGTTGTTCCATGTCTTCTTCGGGGATACGCGCTAAATACTCGCGCAACTCATCGCCGTAATTGGTCAACGGCGTTGGGCTGTACAGGTGCTGCGGATCCAGCAATTCATCGAGCAAAATCGGGTATTGCGACAACTGTGCGGCCACCATCGGGCTGGCCGCACACAGGCGCACCAACTGCTCTAAAGCAGACGGGTGTTCACTCAGCAACTCCAAGTAGGTGGTTCGGGTGGCAATGCGCACAATCAGTTTACTGACGCGCTCTAACACGGCCGCCGCATCTTCCCGATTCACGATCAACGCCAACACCGTCGGCATTAAACGCGCCAATACTTCACGGCCACGCGGGCCTAACGTGCGCTTAGAGAGCTCGGCTTTCATGTTCCCGAGCAACGTGACTTGCGCTTTCGCATCCGAGGCTTGCAGTTCCGTCAAAATGCTCAGCACCACGTCGGGATCTTTCACCATGTTCCACATTTCATGGTATTGCGCTGCCGCCTCGCAGTGCCCTTCGTCTTCATCGGCACCGATAATGTCGTCAAAGACCGCATGAATGGCCTGCATGTGCTGGTCGGTCGCGGCCGTCAGTGACGCCCAATCGTCGAACCCCATCGCCAACGCCAAGCGGCATTGATCCAGTGGTTTATCCGGCAGGGTTTGGGTTTGTTTGTCATCAATAGCTTGCAGCAGATTTTCGAGGCGGCGTAAAAACGCGTAGCCTTGTGCCAGTTCATCGACTTGCGCACACGGCAACAAGCTTTGCTCGCGGATCGCAGCCAAGGTTTCCAATAAGCCGCGCCCCCGAAGATCGGGGCTGCGCCCGCCACGGATCAGCTGAAACGACTGCGCAATAAACTCCACTTCACGAATGCCGCCAGCACCCAGTTTGATGTTGTTGTGTAACCCTCGGCGACGCACTTCGCTGCTGATCATGGATTTCATGCGACGCAGTGACTGAATCGCACTGAAATCAATGTAGCGACGGAACACAAACGGGCGCAGCATCTGGCGCAACTCTTGGTATTGGGTAAAGCTTTCACGCCCCATGACACGCGCTTTGATCATGGCGTAACGTTCCCAGTCCCGCCCCTGCTCTTGGTAGTAATCCTCCAGCGCGGCGTAACTCATCACTAACGGGCCACTGTCGCCGAACGGACGCAAGCGCATGTCGACTCGATAACAGAAACCGTCATAGGTTTGCTGATCCAACGCTTTGATCAGGCGTTGTCCTAACCGGGTGAAGAATTGGGCATTGGCCAAACTGCGGCGTCCCCCTTGGGTTTCACCGTTTTCAGGATAGGTAAAGATCAGGTCGATGTCGGAAGAAAAATTCAATTCACCGCCGCCCAGTTTTCCCATACCGAGGATCAGCATCGGCTGGGCTTCCCCCGCGGCATTGGTGGGCGTGCCCCACTCCTGACAACTTTGCGCATACAGCCAGTTATAGGCTTCCATGATCATGGCTTCCGCCAATTGTGACAGGTGCGCCAAGCTGGCGGTCAGCGTCGCGTGCCCGGTGAAGTCATGCCATGCAATCCACACCATTTCTCGACGGCGGAATTGGCGCAAAGCGCGGTGCAAGCCGTTTTCATCGGTCACCTCGGCCAATAGCTGTGCCAACGTCTCTCGGTACCCCGCCTGACGATCGGTGTCATCCAAATGGGCATCCAGCCAAGGCAGCAACGTGGCATCGCGGGCGATCGAAGCGGTAATAAAATCGCTGTAGCCCAGCACTTGTCGCAATGCCGTCACGCGATGGGACGGCCATTGGCGCAAATTGTCGGGCTGCGCGTCGCTTACCTTCTCCCAAGCCTTTTCCATCGCGGCACTGATCAGATCTTGCGGGGTCATAGTGTTTCCTTTTCTATCGATACAACTGTCGAGACAACAGCGGGACGTTATCGTCCCAACATAGCATATTGATTACCAAGGCGTGCGTGGAATCGCATAGCATGATGCACTGCCAGCAAGACAAAATGCAAAAGCGCGATCACTTACGCGAAAATTTGCACTTTCCCTTCCTCTGAGGGTGTAGGATAACGGTTACATTCTCCGGCTTAACCGATCGCACCTCATGATACCAACGCCTCCTGATCCTGACATTCAAGATCCCCAGACGCCCAACGATGACGCCACCCGTTACGAACTCAACCCCATGAGCCTGATGGCCTTGGTGCTGTCTTTCTTGTCGCTGGCGGTCGTCTCGACCATGATTTTTCTGCCTAAAGGGAGCGATGCCTACCTGCTGCTGTTTGGGATCGACTCCTTCATCTGCCTGCTTTTTTGGTGCCAGCTGCTGACTGACTGGGGACGCAGTCCTGCCAAAATGCAGTACCTAAAAACCCACTGGATTGATTTCATTGCGAGTATTCCGGTCATTGAGCCGTTCCGGTTTGCCCGCTTACTGCAAATTTTCCGCGTGATCCGCCTGCTGCGTTCCAGCCGCCATGTTTTGCAACAGATCCGCCAAAACCGCCGAGAAGCAACACTGGCCAGTATCTTCCTGTTATTAACGGTGCTGGTATCCGTGGGCTCGGCGATGATCCTGTTGATTGAAGGAGGAGCGGAAGGCAGCAACATTCACAGTGCCGGGGATGCGCTGTGGTGGGTGTTTGTTACTATCTCGACTGTCGGATACGGGGATCACTACCCCGTCACGGTGCTGGGTAAAGTGCTGGCGGCAGGGATTATTATTTGTGGGGTCGGGTTGTTCGGTATGGTGGCGGGGCTCGTCACCACGTTCATTTCCGATCCCGAGCAACAAAAAGAACAACTGGCTAAACAGCATGAGCAAGAATGGCAACACCTGTTGTTACGGCAAGAGCAATTACTGGCACGCTTGGAAGCCATTGAACAACGACTCGCTGACAAAGACACTGGCACTGGCACTGGCACTGGCACTGGCACTGGCAAACCGGCTGTAGACAATCAGGAACAGAAAACGTAAACCACAGGCACAAAAAAGCCCGAACGCTGAAAGCATCGGGCTTTTTACTGGCTATCTCGCGTACGCGCTAGCACACGGGATAACGAAATGGCATCACGGCCAGTACGGCGACAAATCAATCCCCATCTGGCGGGTTTGATCCATTGCGTGGATCAAGGATTCTTCTTTACGCTGCAACCATTTTTCCATCTGACGACGATCTTCATCGTCCTCTTGAAGCGGGATCAATGCACGTATCGGCTCTAACTGACGCAAGTCATCAATCCCCTGCAGGAGATCCAGCCACGGCATTCTGAATGCCTGACGCTTATCGGCGTCATACAGTTCAGCAAAGCTCAGGCCACTCATCAGATTACGCAATAGACGCGGATGCTGGTCGAGATAGTCTATACGGTTTAGCTGACGCTCGGTCGGAAACACATCTTGCAGTTCCTGCCATGAACGCGCCAACATGGTATCGGCAAACCCTTTCACCGGCTCTGCCAGACGGTGGCGGGCTTTGTCATCAAGGAACGGCTGCCAACCACGACTCAAGATCCAACGACTCAGATCCAGCAGCAAGCCACAGTAACGCGCGGACTCAATCAGCAGCAAGGTATCTTCCGGCGCAGGCAAATCGTCACGGTGCGCTTCGATCTGCTTGATGAGCGCTTTACGGCAATCGAGCTTGCGCAAGGCGTAGCCTTTTTCTGCCAGCAAATCCCCTAATCCTGCCGATTCCGCCAGCCAATCCAACTCGCCTTCCAGCCATTGCAACTCTTGACGTAACAGAGCACTGGCACGGCGCGGGATCATCCCACCGAAGGTTACAAAGGTTTGGCGCAACAAGCCAAGGGCTTGCTGGATTTGCTCCAGAGCAGCTTGTTCTTGGCGTTCAGCAAAAATTTGCTCGTGGTAATGCCAATGGCCCAACGCATGCTCAAGGGTTTTGACGAACACCGTTTCCACGCTGTCCTGATCGCCCAATGGCACGCTGCTCAACGGCTTCACCTCGTCCCCGGCGTAGTCCGCCGCCAAACGATAGCCACGTGCGGCTTTGCTCAGGTTACCCAGGCGCATCCCGCCTTCGGTACACAATTCACGCGCCAGCGTAAATAAGGCGTCCGTTTGTCCGGATTTCAGCTCCAGTTCGACTTCACAGATCGGGAAGGTCTTGCCATTGGCATTGACATCCCCCTGATCGAAAGCCAGTTCCACTTGCGAACCATCCGGCATCGCAACCAACCATTGCTGACGAACAAAATCAGTGGAGAACAGCGGATTAAGCTGCTGCTGAACCTGTGCAATATCGAATCCTTCTGGCCACGCATCGGCGGGATGAAGCATCAGATCCGGCGTGGTGCCGGTGGTTTCAGCATTGTATTCTGGGCGCTGGTGTAAGCCAGCCACCACTCGCCCTGCGGTTTTCAATGTTTGAACAAACACATCGTCGAAACGACGAATACGCAGGCCGATATCGTGCTGGCGAAGAATTTGGTCTGGGGTGTCAAAGTAGACGTTACCAAGGGCACGACGACTTTGTTGCAGAATTTTGAGTGCGGCGATCTTGCGCAATAATTGACTCGAAAATTCTGGCGAGACGAAAAACTTCAGTTCTATCTCGGTTTCCATAGTTATACCTATAAACAGTGGCAAACCAAGGATATTGGCAATTTCATTCGGGGGCAAGCACGAAATTTAAACAAATCGTTGATCGAAATTAGTTCCCCTATACTTACTTATGCGTTACCATTCGCGCCTTAATGACCATCGCTCAAGAATTCGCCAATCCGGCTCTTTCTAGGTTATTCGGCTATGCCTGTAAATACAATTATGGGGCTCTTTGCTAAATCCCCAATCAAACCGCTGCAACGCCACGTTACTCGCGTAAATGAGTGTTGCGAACTGCTTGTCCCTTTCTTCGCTGCCTGTGAGGCGGGAGATTGGAATAAGGCGTCCATTTTACGCGAACAAATCTCGCAGATTGAAAAAGATGCGGATGTACTAAAGCGTGAGATCCGTCTGAAACTTCCTCGTGGTCTGTTTATGCCAGTCGACCGCACTGACATGCTCGACCTCCTTACCCAACAAGACAAATTGGCGAACCTCGCCAAAGACATCGCCGGCCGCGTTCTGGGCCGACAGTTACAAGTCCCTTCCTCTATGTACCCTGACTTTGTGGCATACGTACAACGTTGTCTCGACGCGGCTAATCAAGCCAGTCGTGTCATCAACGAATTGGACGAGCTGCTAGAGACAGGTTTCAAAGGTCGTGAAGTCACGCTAGTGGCGGAAATGATCAACCAACTAGATGTTATCGAAGATGATACTGACAGTATGCAAATCATCCTTCGTCAACAACTAATGGCCATCGAAGACCAGCACAGTCCGGTGGATATCATGTTCCTCTACAAGATCCTCGAGTGGGTTGGCGGAATTGCCGACCAAGCGCAACGCGTGGGCTCGCGTCTTGAAATCATGCTATCGCGTTCGTAGCGAGAGAATGTAACTAAAACAAGGTTTTACAATGGAAATCCTGACTAACTATGGCACCATGATTATTTTGGTGGCGGCTTTCTTTGGTCTTTTGATGGCGATTGGTATTGGTGCGAATGACGTTGCCAATGCGATGGGTACCTCTGTCGGCTCTAAAGCGCTGACAGTTAAGCAAGCAATTATCATTGCGATGATTTTTGAATTTGCCGGTGCTTACCTTGCCGGTGGTGAAGTGACTGACACCATCCGTAAAGGCGTGATCGACATGTCTTACTTCAATGCCCAGCCTGAAGTGCTGGTGTACGGTATGATGTCTGCCCTGCTTGCAGCAGGTACATGGCTTCTTTTGGCGTCTTACATGGGCTGGCCGGTTTCGACCACACACTCCATTATTGGTGCCATTATTGGTTTCGCATGTATCTCTGTCGGCCCTGAAGCAGTGTCGTGGGGTTCAGTAAAAGGCATCGTAGGTAGCTGGTTGATCACACCGTTGATCTCTGGTCTGTTTGCTTACGGTATCTTTATCAGTGCTCAGCGTCTGATCTTCGACACGGATAACCCATTGGTTAACGCTAAGCGTTTCGTGCCTGTCTACATGTTCATTACTGCGATGGTTATCGCGTTAGTGACCATCAAGAAAGGCCTGAAGCACGTTGGTCTACACCTTTCTAACGGTGAAGCATGGGCAGCCTCTGTGGTTGTTTCTGCGATTGTGATGGCCTTTGGTTACATCTATATCAGCCGTAAGTACAAAGATGACGATGGCTCGTCAATGGACAGCAACGGCTATGCCGGTGTTGAACGAGTATTCAGCTTGTTAATGGTTGTGACAGCGTGTGCGATGGCGTTTGCTCACGGCTCTAATGACGTAGCGAATGCGATCGGTCCACTGTCTGCTGTTGTATCAACCGTACAAAACGCAGGTCAGCTTGCTGCTGAATCAGCGATTGCATGGTGGATCCTACCACTGGGTGGTATTGGTATTGTGATCGGTCTTGCGACCATGGGTCACAAAGTAATGGCCACTGTCGGTACAGGTATTACTGAACTGACACCAAGTCGTGGCTTTGCCGCGCAGCTAGCGACCGCGTCAACCGTGGTACTGGCATCAGGTACTGGCTTGCCAATTTCAACCACACAAACCCTTGTTGGTGGCGTGATCGGCGTGGCGTTTGCCCGTGGTATCGCTGCATTGAACTTGGGTGTGGTACGCAACATCGTGGCTTCTTGGGTGGTTACCCTCCCAGCAGGCGCACTACTTGCGGTCATCTTCTTCTATGCAATGCAAGCAATGTTTGGTTAATCCTCGTCAAATCTGGCTTGGGTTCAAAAGAGGGAGGCTTTGCCTCCCTCTTTTCTTGCACCTGTGCCGCAAAGTTTTTAGACTTTGTCCTCTCGAGAAAATAGGCTCTCCCAAGGAATCAAATTGTGAAGCACTTAATCCGCTTACTTATTCTGGCATGCGCTGTTGCTGCCCTGCCAGTCAACGCTGAACAAAGTCGGTATATCTCCGATGATCTGTTCACCTATATGCACAAAGGTCCAAGCACACAGTTCCGCATCATTGGCAGCGTTGACGCTGGCACGAAGGTGGTATTGTTGGAAACCAACCGTGAAACGGGCTACAGCAAAGTTCGTGATAGCCGTGGCCGTATCGGTTGGGTTAACGCGGATTACCTGTCTACGCAGATGGGCCTGAAAGAGCGTGTTCCGGCACTGGAAAAAGAACTGATGGAAGTCAAAGCCTCACTGGCTGACGCACTGCAGTCTGGCGACACCAAAACCGCCAGCCTTCAGGAGACCGTGAAGAAACGCACTGAGCAAATCACTGACTTGGAAACCAAGAACAGCGATCTGAATACGCAGCTGATGGCTTCCCAAGCCGAGATCCGCGAACTCCGCGCCAAGATCGACACACAGAAGAATGACCTGCTGATGCGCTGGTTCACTTACGGTGGCATGGTTGCCGGCGGTGGCTTGCTGTTTGGTTTGGTCTTGCCGCACCTGATCCCACGTCGTCGCAAGCGTAACAACGGCTGGGCATAAGCCTGACCACACGCATACCCTTGCAACAGACGTAAAAAAGGCAGCCTTTCTGGCTGCCTTTTTTCTATTTATATCCCGTGCTCTCTTACCAAGACGATAGCGCGGGCATTGAGATCAAAAACTTCTCAAAGGTAAATGCCACGTTACGCGGTGAGATTTTTTTCAATACCACGCCCGGAGCAATCTCATCCCCTTCATACGCTTCTTCCCCGTTCACTTTTACCCAACGGCTGTCCGGGGATGACGAGTAAATGTGGGTTTGGAAATCCAACTTAGGGATGCGGTTTTTCATCGCCATCGGCATGTCGGCCAAATCAATGGCTTGATAATCGACCTTCCCCCCGATCGGAATACCCGCCCGCTCATTTTCCAGCAACTCAGGCATGGGCTCACTGCCCTCCTCCGTGGCGGCGATCGCTGAACGCAATTGTGCGGCCAACTCTGGAGAGATGTCGGTGTAATCTAACGCTTCCAGATCCCACGTTTGAGAGGCTGGCTTGGTCGGCGGCACAAATTGCGTCGTCTCACTCGACCCAAGGCTGTCACCCCCTAACGGCTGATGTGTCGCGGCAATCACGTCAGGATCAGCTGGATGACGCGGCAGCGGTTCGGTATACAAATCCGGATAGCTCAGGCGCTCAATTCCGGCGGGGAAATACGGTTCGTCCTGAATCACTTCCACCACGGGTGTGGCGCTCGCTTCTTTGTACACTGGCGGCGTGTCGTCAGACATTGCGGCCACCGACGCAGACACCGTAGACGCAGCCGTCTCAGAAGACGCGCCACTGTACATGCTATACCCGACTAACCCAACCACAGGCAACATCACTAACAACGCCGTACGGTAGCGCTGAGCCCCCCGCTTCGCCGCGGCACGCGGGTCAGTCATCAATTCCGTCAACAGCGAAGAGGAAGCACCCGTTGCGCCGCTATTTTGCGATTCCGATTGCGCAATCGCAGATAACAATTTAGACATTAGCTTCTCTCCGCCTGCAAGGTCGGCCCAGGTAAATTCAGCGCAGAATCAATCATCATAAGGGTACGTGGGCCAGCAATGCCGTCCACAGACAAGTTCTGCTCCTGCTGGAAACGACGCAGCTTATCCAGCAGGCTTTGACCAAAGGTTTCTTGGCTTTCTGGCAGCGCGCCTAACAAGGTGCTCAGCTGGTGATCCAGCCAAATTACGCGCGGGCCCGCTTGCCCATAGCGAATGGCCGCACTGTCACCCAATGGCGGACGCCAGAGCAAGGTGTAGCGACCGTCCCAACGGGCATCAAACCACGCCGATGACACCGCAATACGTTCCCCGCTGAGTAACAGCTCCACCTCATCATCGCGCGTGGCATACACGGTCGCGTAATACTGTGCGCCGTCAGGCTCACGCAACGCCACCACCGCTGGGCGGTTGACCTGACTGAGCTGCGCCAACGTGCCTTTGCCATCGTAACAACGCAAGGCAATACGCTCACTGGAGTCACAAGTGGCCAAATTCAACGCCGGATCGTAACCCCATAACCGGTAAAGAGTCTGCATCGCATTGGCTTCAGACTGTGCTTGCAGCACGGTATAACGCCAGTTCTGCACAGGATCAAGCGGCGCTTGCACCACAATGGTCGGCTCAATGGCTGGCGTCTCAGTAACCGGATCGGGCGACAACACCGGCGTCAATGGGGACGCCTCCGTGGCAGGGGTTACGGGACGGACACTGACCGCCGTTGACGGCGTAGCCGTTGCAACCTTGTCACTCGGGCGGGTCGGCAAATCAATCCAGCCCTGCCACCAACCCACACCCAACGCGATCACGACACCCGCCGCTAAGGCCGATATCGGAAAAGCACCACGGCGTGATGCATGGGTTTTCTGCGTCGGGGCTTTGCGTGGCAGTTGCCAGCTCAGCACTTCATCACAGGCACGGGTCACAATGTGCTTGTCCAACTGGTGACGCATCGACTGGAAGCCATACAACATGGCTTTGTCACACACCAAGTTGATCAAACGCGGGATCCCCCCCGTCGCACGGGCGATCTGAAGATTCAACGCAGGGGTAAACACTTGGTGTAAACAATCCACCGCCCGTAAGCGGTAATTCACGTATTCACTGACTTCTTCTTCGTTCAGTGGCAACAGGTGATAACGCGAGGTGATCCGCTGCGCTAACTGGCGCAGGTTCTCTTGCTGCAACAGTTGCTGCAGTTCCGGCTGCCCCACCAACACCACTTTTAGCAGTTTGGTGCTGTCCGTTTCCAAATTTGTCAGCAGGCGCAATTGCTCAAGGGCGTCAGGCATCAAATGCTGCGCTTCATCCACCAACAACAGGGTTTGTTTGCCGGCTTTATGGTTGGCCAGTAAATGCTGGTAGATACCGTCGGTTAACTGCTTAATGCTGCTTTGCTCGGTATAACTGATACCCAGCTCATCACTTAAACCGGCCAGCAACTCATGCGTTGACAATGACGGGTTCAGGATCACGGCGACCTGCGTTTCTTGTGGCAATCGCGCCACAAGGCCGCGTAATACCGTGGTTTTACCGGTACCGACTTCACCGGTCAGTAACCCGAAACCACCGCCGCCACCCAGGCTCGCCAGCATATGCGTCAACGCTTCACGGTGACGCTCGCTTAAATAAAGAAAGCGCGCGCTAGGGACAATCGAAAACGGCGATTCCGAGATCCCAAAAAAATCCTTGTACATGCTGTAATTCTCGCAATGAGTCGAAGGAGATAAAAAGTAACGTTACCTTTACCGCCGCTGAATGTATAGGGGGAAGGCGGTTGCGATCACGACAATTCATATCAGGTCGCGGGATGTTAGTGATAATTGTGCAGTTTGATATAATTCTTACACAAAACTATGGCACTCCCTCAGAAAAGGTGACACGCGTGGAGAAATATTTAGTCGGCGGAGCGGTGCGGGATGCACTGCTTGGCCTACCCGTAAAAGATCAGGATTGGGTCGTGGTCGGCGCCACACCGGCAGAGATGCTGGATCAAGGGTACACCCAAGTCGGCAGTGATTTCCCCGTCTTCCTGCACCCGAAAACCAAGCAAGAATATGCCTTGGCCCGTACCGAGCGAAAATCCGGCGCAGGCTATACCGGCTTTGTTTGCTATTCCGCCCCCGACGTGACGCTAGAGCAAGACTTGCTGCGCCGGGATCTGACCATCAATGCCATCGCGCAAGCGGATGACGGCACCCTGATTGATCCGTATCACGGACAGCAGGATCTCGACCAACGTGTCTTACGCCATGTCTCTGACGCGTTTGTGGAAGATCCGCTGCGCGTCTTGCGCATTGCCCGCTTTGCCGCACGCTTCGCCCATTTGGGCTTTACCATTGCCCCCGAAACGCTGGCGTTAATGCAGGACATGGTGGTGGCCGGTGAACTGGCGGCCTTAACGCCCGAGCGCGTCTGGCAAGAATGGGAACGCTCACTGCACACGGAGAACCCGGAGATCTTCCTGACCGTGCTACGCCAATGCGGGGCGCTGGCGGTGATCATGCCGGAAATCCATGCCCTGTTTGGTGTGCCGCAACCGGAAAAATGGCACCCAGAAATTGACTGTGGGATCCACACGCTATTGGTGGCTGCGCAAGCCGCACAGCTGAGCCCGTCCCCCGTCATTCGTTTTACCGCACAGGTGCATGATCTGGGCAAAGCCCTGACCCCTGAAGCGGAATGGCCAAGCCATAAAATGCACTGCCAAACTGGGTTAGGCGCGATCCGTGAACTGTGCCAACGCTTGCGCGTGCCCAATGAATACCGCGATACGGCGTTGATGGTGTGCGCCCAGCACACCAAAATTCACACCGCCGCCGAACTGCGACCGTCAACGTTTATCAAAATTTTTGATCAGATAGATGCATGGCGTAAACCTGAGCGCGTCGAACAACTGGCGCTGTGCTGTCGGGCCGATGTCCGTGGCCGTACTGGCTTTGAAGACGCGGAATACCCGCAAGCTGACATACTGCAAGCCGCGTTTCTTGCGGCGCAAAGCGTGGCAGTCAAGCCCGTCATTGATGATGGCTTTACCGGCCCCGCAATCAAAGAAGAGCTCGGCAAGCGCCGCGCGATCGCCGTACAAGTCGCACTGGGACGTACCCGCGTGTAGTACTGGTGAGTGAGACCCGTAACAACAAAAAAGCCCAGCGATAAACGCTGTAATGCTGATCAGTTAACGAAAAAATGATCAGTTGAACGATCCTTACAGCATGTCAAAATCCGAGTGTATTCACTGCACTCGGATTTTTTTATGTTCCTCAGACAAGCACTTCATGAAGTCCACTCATTTTCAGCAACAGAACTATCAGGGTTATCAGATCTCCTGTCTCCAGACATCATTGAACAGTGCTTAAACGATACCGGCGTTGCCACAATTCGAAAACGACGCCTACCAATGGAGCTAATGGTGTGGAGTGTCGTTGGGATGTCGTTGTATCGGCATCTTTCTATGGAAAAAGTTGTTTCTCAACTCGATATTCTCTTGCCGGGTAAGAAGCCATTTGTCGCACCGAGTGCTGTCATTCAAGCTCGAAAACGGCTGGGTCATGAACCGGTTGAAGCCGTATTTAACAAGACACAACAACTTTGGCATGAGAAAACACCGCATCCAGACTGGCACGGCTTAACATTACATGCTGTAGATGGCGTAGTGTGGCGAACACCGGACACGGCTGGTAATGACGCGCATTTTGGTCGAACAGGTAACAAGACGACCATTTCGGATTACCCCCAAGTTCGTATGGTTTGCCATATGGAACTCACGAGTCACCTTCTCAATAGTGCTGCTTTTGACTCCGTATCAGTGAGTGAAGTTGACCTGACTGCTCAACTTGTTGACCAATCTCCATCCCACAGCCTTACCGTATTTGACCGAGGTTTTTATGCATTAGGATTACTTCACCGTTGGCAAAGTAGTGGTGAAGAAAAGCATTGGTTAATCCCGTTACGCAAAGGTGCACAATACACAACGATAGGCAAGCTAGGTAAAGGCCAGGAACTTGTGGAGTTGAGACTTTCCCCTCAAGCGAGAAAGAAATGGGCGGATGCACCTGAGACACTGCAAGCTCGTTTAATAACAAAAACAATTAAAGGAAAAGAGGTAAAACTGTTGACCTCAATGACTGATCCGATGCGGTATCCGGGGGCTGATATCGCTGAGCTATACAGTCACCGTTGGGAAATAGAGTTGGGTTATCGGGAAATGAAGCAATATATGCTGCAAAACAACCTAACACTGAGAAGCAAGACTCCAGAGTTAGTGACCCAAGAGCTATGGGGAATGTTATTAGCTTACAACCTATTACGGTTCATGATGTGCCAAATGGCCTACTCACTGAAATCAGTAATGCCGTACCAAATAGGTTTTAAACAAGCATCAATCTTCTTACTCAGCCAACTTCAACTCCTGCCCGCAGTAGCACCGGGTCGTATACCAGAAGTGATGAATTACATACTGGATATGGCGGAAAGCTTTGTTTTGCCCGATAGAAAAGAGCGGAGTTATCCGAGAGCAGTAAAGAAAAGGCCGAGTCGCTATGCGACTCGGCCTCTGAAGAAACGTAAGTTATCTTAACTTACATGCATTACAGCGATAAACGCTGGGCTTTTTATTTTGAACGCGTCGCTTCGCCAAGCGAAGTTATTACTGGCTGATCAAGAACGCAATCAAACCGGCGCCCAGTAGTAAGCGGTAAATCACAAACGGCAACATACCCAGGCGCGTCACCAGCTTCAGGAATACGTGAATACACGCGTATGCGCTGACAAACGACACCGAGATACCGATCGCCAACACATTCAGTTGGATCGGTGTATCACTGTTCACCAAGCCAAGACTCAGGTAGCCACCAGCCAACAAAATGATCGGAATGGACATCAGGAACGAGAAACGGGCTGCCGCTTCACGGGTAAAGCCTAAGTACAGCGCCGCTGTCATGGTCGCGCCAGAACGGGAAGTCCCCGGGATCATCGCCGCCGCCTGTGACAAGCCAATGAACACCGCACGTTTCCAATCCGCTTGGTATTCGTCATCTTTTTGCGTCGCGCGGGCATCGACCCACCACAACAACAAACCAAACACGATGGTCGTAATAGCAATCACCCACGCCGAACGCAGGTACAGCTCAATGATGTCTTTCATGAACAGGCCGAAAATACAGGCCGGAATGGTCGCGATCACGATCATCCATGCCAATTTAGATTCGGCATTGTGTTGTTTCTTGAAGATCGATCCAATCCACGCTGACAACAGTGATACCACTTCTTTACGGAAGTAGCCGATCACAGCCAACAGGGTACCGACATGCACCGCGACATCAAACACCAAGCCCTGATCGGCCCAGCCGAAAATCGCAGAGGGTAAAATTAAATGGGCAGAACTGGAAATCGGCAAAAATTCGGTCAGCCCCTGGATCAGGGCCAGGATAAAGGCTTCAAAATGACTCATACGGTTTAACTGTCCTTAAATAACAAAATCGTCCACTGGCCACAGGGCCTGTTCACGATGAAATGCCTGCCACACTTGACGCACTGTACGACCATCTTGCGGGATCACCCGCTCTGGACACAGCTCCATCAAGGGGCGCAGCACAAACGCGAATTTAAATATATCGGCACGGGGCAACTGCGGCGCAACGTCACTGACGCACTCCCCATAGAGCAGAATATCAAGATCCAAGGTGCGGCTTTGATTCTTCTGCGCAGTCGGGGAACGGCCATACTGCAACTCCAGCTGCTTGAGCGTGTGCTGCAGGTCGACCAGCGACAATGACGTGGTAATGGCCACCACCGCATTGTAGAAATTGGGGCCGTCAAAGCCGACCGGCTCAGCCTCATAGATCGTCGACACCGTGCATGCCGTCCCTAGCTGCTTGAGTTCAGCAATCGCGACGTGAACGTGGTAGTCCCGCTCGATGTTCGACCCCACGCTGATATAGGCGGTGATCACCGGTTGCCTCGTTCAATCTGCACACCCACGCCACGCGCGGCGGGAACAGCACCCGGTTTGGTCACACGAACACGGATCCAAGGCACGCCAAACTGTGTCATCACCAGCTGGGCGATCTCTTCTGCTACGCGTTCCACCAACAAAAAGCGACCACCTTCAATGTGCTGAATAATCGCGCCACTGACCGCGGCATAATCCAACGCCAAGGTCACATCATCGTGCGTTGCCGCAGGACGGTTGTCATGTGCCATTTCAACATCAAGCACGAGTTTTTGCTTGATCGTTTGTTCCCAGTCATACGCCCCAATGGTGGTGATAACTTCGAGATGTTCGATAAATACTGAATCCATGTTCAATCGCTAATTATGTTAGAGGTCGGATACCTAATTTGAGCCAAAACGCGTATTATCAGGTCGTAAACGTCGATATAGTATGACGTTGATTTAAAAGCTCATCAGGTTGCCTATGAGCCCAAGGGTTTGCACTATACCATATGCCCACAAAAGCAACATAATAGACCAAGGATAATTCGGCGATACTCTCGCCCGTAACGGGAATCCTGCATGACACCATTCGTCCTGTTAATCATCATCAGCGCCTATTTGCTGGGATCCATCTCCAGCGCCGTGCTGATCAGTCGCCTTTATGGCCTGCCTGATCCGCGCGAGTCCGGCTCCGGTAATCCCGGTGCCACCAACGTGCTACGCATTGGCGGGCGCGGCGCAGCCGCAGCGGTGCTGTTCTGTGACATTCTTAAAGGCATGTTACCGGTATGGCTGAGCTATTTGATTGGCGTGAACCCTTTCATGCTGGGCATCATCGGCATCGCGGCCTGTCTGGGCCACATCTATCCCATTTTCTTTCATTTTCGCGGTGGCAAAGGGGTCGCGACCGCACTCGGTGCCTTAGCCCCGATCGGGTGGGATCTCAGCGGCATGCTGATCGGCGCGTGGCTGCTCACTGTGCTGGTATCGGGTTATTCATCTGTCGGAGCGATCACCACCGCCTTGTTTGCCCCGCTGTTCACATGGTGGGTGAAACCGGAATACACCATGCCGGTCGCCATGCTGTCGTGCCTGCTGGTCTTTCGTCACCATGACAATTTACGTCGCCTGCTGGCTGGCGAAGAACCCAAGATCTGGCAAAAATTCGCCCGAAAAAGCGCGGCTAACGCAAACGCCCCTCACCAAAACAAAACAACCCCGCCACAGGAGTGATCCTGCGCGGGGTTGCTCATTCTGACTCACCGTACACCGAGGGCGTGGTGCGGGCAGGCATTATTCGGTGTCGTGGATAGGCTTAAGCTGATCAATCGGCCAACGTGGATGCGCTTTTACGCTCAAGTCCATGCTTTCCTGATTTTTCAAACGCTGCATACCCGCATACGCGATCATCGCCCCGTTATCCGTACAGAACTCTGTACGTGGGTAGAAGACTTCGCCTTTCAGGTTCGTCATCAGCACTTCAAGCTGCTCACGCAAGTAGGTGTTCGCACTCACGCCGCCCGCAATGACTAAGCGCTTGTAGCCCGTTTGCTTCAATGCACGCTTACATTTGATAGCCAGCGTATCCACTACTGCTTCTTGGAAAGCAAAAGCAATGTCAGCACGTGTCTGATCATCATCGCCATTCGCGCGCACTGTGTTCGCAGTAAAGGTTTTCAAGCCTGAAAAACTGAAATCTAGCCCTGGACGATCAGTCATTGGACGCGGGAACTTAAAGCGTCCCTTCGTGCCCTTTTCTGCCAATTTCGCCAAGCGAGGACCACCCGGGTAGTCAAGACCCATGAGCTTGGCCGTTTTATCAAACGCTTCGCCAGCCGCATCATCGACCGACTCACCTAAGATGGCGTACTCACCGATCCCTTTCACGTCAACCATCATGGTATGGCCGCCCGACACCAACAGCGCCACAAACGGGAACGCCGGTGGATTGTCTTCCAACATCGGGGCCAACAGGTGGCCTTCCATGTGGTGAACCGCAACAGCAGGCAGGTTCCATGCATAGGCCAGGCT
Source organism: Photobacterium sp. 270122K (assembly GCF_059941365.1). Classification (NCBI taxonomy): domain Bacteria; kingdom Pseudomonadati; phylum Pseudomonadota; class Gammaproteobacteria; order Vibrionales; family Vibrionaceae; genus Photobacterium; species Photobacterium sp. 270122K. Next base: position 85,849 of record NZ_JBPOEN010000015.1, on the reverse strand, counting down.
ACGACCAATCGTTGCGCCGACAAGCAGTGCACCGACCAATCCAGGCCCCGCCGTGTAAGCCACACCATCCAAATCCGCAGGGGTCAACCCAGCGTCTTTCAGTGCCGCTTTGATCAACGGAATCGTCTTCTTCACATGATCGCGAGAAGCCAGCTCCGGCACCACGCCACCGTAGTCGGCATGCAGCTTTACTTGACTGTAAAGTTCATGTGCCAAAAGGCCTTTCTCATCATCGAAAATAGCCACGCCTGTTTCGTCACAGGAGGTTTCGATGCCCAGTATACGCATAACAACCTCTATACTTATGGTAATTGGGGGCAATACTACCGCCCTTGACAGAAATTAACCAGTTCGGGGTTGCAGAATGCTTTACAAATGCCCCCAGATCAGATTAGAATTTCGCACCATTTTTAATCAGCTGACATTTCTATGATCGTCAGCGTTAATGAATCACTCTGAGGTGAGTATTACATGCCAGTAATCAAAGTACGTGAAAACGAACCGTTTGACGTAGCACTACGTCGTTTCAAGCGCTCTTGCGAAAAAGCAGGTATCCTTTCTGAAGTTCGTCGTCGTGAGCACTTCGAAAAGCCTACTACTGTACGTAAGCGTGCTAAAGCAGCGGCAGTTAAGCGTCACCTGAAAAAATTGGCTCGCGAAAACGCGCGTCGCGTTCGTCTGTACTAATCTAACGATTAACAGAAGGATTGCGTTATGACTCTGATCGAACGTCTTAAAGACGAACAAAAGGCAGCAATGAAGGCGAAGGATAAACCTCGTCTTGGTGCTATCCGTTTGGTTTTAGCCGCCATTAAACAGCGCGAAGTGGACGAAAAGATCACTCTTTCCGAAGACGACGTGCTGGCTGTTTTGACCAAAATGGTTAAGCAACGCCGCGATTCGATTGCTCAATATGAAGCAGCGAACCGCCAAGATCTGGCCGATGTTGAACATGCTGAAATCTGCGTATTAGAAGAATTCATGCCACAACCACTGAGTGACGACGAAGTCGTTGCCCTGTTGGATGCGGCCATTGCTTCTACTGGCGCAACCAACATGCAAGACATGGGCAAACTGATGGCTGAGCTTAAGCCTCACATTCAGGGTCGTGCCGATATGGGTAAAGTTAGCCAGCTCGTGAAAGCGAAACTCGGTTAATCCCTTACTCAGTTTCTGCAACAAGCCGTGCTCTCCGATTTCGGGATGCGCGGCTTGTTTGTATTCTCCTCTCCGCATTTTGACACTACTATCAAATCAAAGCGTTATTCCCTAAATAACCTTTTGCTTTGATGCATCTTCTCTCACCACTTTCAGGTAACACGCGCACTATGGCAGGTAAAATCCCACGTACTTTCATCGATGATCTGATTGCCAGACATGACATCGTAGATATCGTGGATGCCCGCGTGAAACTCAAAAAGAAAGGCAAGAACTTCGGTGCTTGCTGTCCGTTTCACAACGAGAAAACCCCCTCTTTTTCCGTCAGCCAAGAAAAACAGTTCTACCATTGCTTCGGCTGTGGTGCGCACGGTAACGTCCTTGATTTCGTGATGGAATTCGACCGCCTTGAATTTGTTGAGGCAATTGAAGAGCTGGCATCTCAAGTGGGGCTAGACGTCCCGAGAGAAGACGGCGGCGGCGGTGGACAACCTGTCGCTCGCAGCAAAGAAAAACTCGGCATGTACGAGATGATGGGACAGATCAGCCAATTCTACCAATCCCAACTGCGCACCCAAGAAGGCAGCGTCGCGATTGATTACCTCAAAGGCCGTGGCCTGTCCGGGGAAATCGTGCAGAAGTTCGGGATTGGCTTTGTGCCGGATCAGTGGGATCTCGTTCGCACCCGCTTTGGCCGCAACAACGAAGCGCAAGACACCCTCGTAACCGCCGGCATGTTGATCGAAAACGACAACGGCCGCCGTTACGACCGCTTCCGTGGCCGTGTCATGTTCCCTATCCACGACCGCCGTGGCCGTGTGATCGGCTTTGGTGGCCGCGTACTGGGTGATGGCACACCCAAGTACCTCAACTCACCAGAAACCCCCATCTTCCATAAAGGGCGTGAACTGTACGGCCTGTATGAAGTGCTGCAAGCCTATCGGGAACCCGAGAAGCTTCTGGTGGTCGAAGGGTATATGGATGTCGTGGCATTGGCGCAATTTGGCGTCGATTATGCAGTGGCCTCACTGGGTACCGCGACCACCAGTGATCATATCCAAACCTTGTTCCGTCAAACCGGCACCGTGGTGTGCTGTTACGACGGTGACCGCGCCGGACGTGATGCGGCATGGCGTGCTATGGAGCAGGCCCTGCCATACCTCAACGATGGCCATCAGCTCAAATTCATGTTCTTGCCCGATGGGGAAGATCCGGATACCTATATCCGCCAGTATGGCAAAGACGGCTTTGAGCAGCAGATCAACGAAGCGATGACGCTGTCGGAGTTCATGTTCAACTCGCTCGTCGCCCAAGTCGACATGAGCAGCAAAGAAGGCAAAGCGAAGCTGAAGACGCTCGCCAAGCCCCTGCTTGAGAAAGTCGCCGGTGACACGTTGCGTGAATACCTCCTCAACACACTGGGCTATAATTTAGGGCTACCGCCGGATCAAATTCGCATTGAGCTGAAGCGGGATGAAACGCAACGCCATCGAGCACCGCAGCAAGAAATTAAACGCACCCCGATGCGTGAGGTGATCGCACTGCTCATCCAGCATCCCGATTTTGTGAACAGCCTTGAATTTGACATGGCCGCATTTGAAGGGATCGAGGTTGCCGGACTAAATTTATTGATATCAATAGTTGAAAAGTGCCGCGCGAACCCCAATATCACTACAGGCCAGTTGCTAGAGAACTGGCGAGGAAGCAAGAACGAAGGCATGTTGGCCCGCTTGGCCGCCTGGGAGCTTCCCCTCAGCAAAGATGAGGACAACACTCTAGATGTATTTTTAGACGCAATGGATAAAGTGCTAGACCAGTGCGTTAAACAACAAATCGAAAAGTTGCAGGCTAAATCGAATACCGTCGGCTTATCAGTCGAAGAGAAGCGGGAATTGCAGTTACTCATACTCAACCGTCCCGGCTAGTACGTAGTCATCAATTAAGAAATTTGTTATAATTAATGGTTTGCATCTCTGCATACTACTCTCTCAATCAGACCCTAAGTTGGATATCGTCTATGGAGCAAAATCCGCAGTCACAGCTAAAGTTACTTGTCGCAAAAGGCAAGGAACAAGGCTATCTGACCTACGCCGAAGTAAATGACCACCTACCGGAAGACATCGTCGATTCCGATCAGGTGGAAGACATCATTCAGATGATCAATGACATGGGTATTAAGGTGGTAGAAACTGCCCCTGATGCCGATGATCTGATGATGACAGAAGACAATGCGGACGAAGACGCGATTGAAGCCGCGGCGCAAGCCCTTTCGAGTGTAGAAAGCGAAATTGGTCGTACTACCGATCCAGTACGCATGTACATGCGTGAAATGGGTACCGTAGAACTCCTGACCCGTGAAGGCGAAATTGATATCGCAAAACGCATTGAAGATGGTATTAACCAGGTTCAGTGTTCAGTTGCCGAATATCCAACCGCTATCGCATACCTGCTTGAGCAATTCGATAAGGTTGAAGCCGAAGAACTGCGTCTGACGGATATCATTTCAGGCTTTGTTGATCCAAACGAAGAAGAAAGCACGGCGCCAACAGCCACGCACATCGGCTCAGAGCTAAGCGAATCTGATCTTGAAGATGAAGATAAAGATCTTGAAGACGATGAAGATGAAGACGCGGAAGAAGAAGAAGATTCAGGTATCGACCCTGAACTTGCACGTGAAAAATTCACGGAACTGCGTCTAGCGTATGAAAAAATGGCACTGGCCATTGAGACTAACGGTCGTCAGAACCCAACCACTGAAGTGGCGATTGAAGAGCTTTCTGATATCTTCAAACAGTTCCGTTTGATCCCTAAGCAGTTCGATAAACTGGTTAGCTCACTGCGCGAATCAATGGACAAGGTGCGTACTAACGAACGTCTGATCATGCGCATGTGTGTCGACAACAGTAAGATGCCGAAGAAAACCTTCGTCAACCTGTTTGCGGGCAACGAATCATCAAGCGAGTGGATCGACGAAGCACTGAATTCAGGCAAGCCCTACGCAGAGCGTTTGAAAACGTACGAAGAAGATCTTCGTCGTGCTTCACTGAAACTGCGTATTCTAGAACAAGAAACCGGTCTGTCTATTGAGCGCATCAAAGACATCAGCCGTCGTATGTCTATCGGTGAAGCGAAAGCCCGCCGTGCGAAGAAAGAGATGGTAGAAGCAAACTTGCGTCTGGTTATCTCTATCGCGAAGAAATACACCAACCGTGGTCTACAGTTCTTGGATCTTATCCAGGAAGGTAACATCGGTCTGATGAAAGCGGTTGATAAGTTTGAATACCGTCGTGGTTACAAGTTCTCGACGTACGCAACATGGTGGATCCGTCAGGCTATCACGCGTTCTATCGCGGATCAGGCACGTACCATCCGTATTCCAGTACACATGATCGAAACCATCAACAAACTGAACCGTATCTCTCGTCAGATGCTTCAGGAGATGGGTCGTGAGCCACTGCCAGAAGAATTGGCAGAGCGCATGCAAATGCCGGAAGACAAGATCCGTAAAGTCCTGAAGATTGCGAAAGAGCCAATCTCAATGGAAACCCCTATCGGTGATGATGAAGATTCACACCTAGGTGACTTCATTGAAGATACCACGCTTCAGCTACCGATGGATGCCGCGACAGCAACCAACCTACGCATGGCAACCAACGACGTACTGGCTGGCCTAACGCCACGTGAAGCCAAAGTACTGCGTATGCGTTTCGGTATCGACATGAACACTGACCACACCCTAGAGGAAGTGGGTAAGCAGTTCGACGTAACGCGTGAGCGTATTCGTCAGATCGAAGCCAAAGCCCTACGTAAACTGCGTCACCCAAGCCGTTCAGACGTGCTACGCAGCTTCCTTGACGAGTAATCGCCTCGGATAAAAAAACACAAAAACGGGCCTTGCGCCCGTTTTTTTATATCCCGCCTCCATCCACCATTTTCTCCGTTATCACGTATGTCTTTTCAATGTGTTAGCCGACATGCGATCCACACCTAACTGCGGCACAACCGCCTAAAAAGCAAACGAAACAATCACTTTATTCGCTAGACAACCCGCAATCCATCCCATATAATTTCCCGCACACTGGCCCCTTAGCTCAGTGGTTAGAGCAGGCGACTCATAATCGCTTGGTCGACAGTTCAAGTCTGTCAGGGGCCACCAAATTCTTGATAAGGCGCATGGAGAAATCCACGCGCCTTTGTCATATCTGGAGGTTAGCCAGTTAACCGCCTGTCCATATCCGGTCCACGTTACCTTCCGGTAAGCTCTGGTCCATCTACTTAGCTAAAATCTTCCACGTAGTCACCACAGAAGCACATTGATGATCACTGCACCATATCGGCCAACAGAACCCATCTTCGTCTGTCTGAGCCAGTTCATTCCGCTTAACACCACTGTCGGACCACAGAAAAACTCGCCGCCTGAACCAACAAAAATATAACCAACATTCCGTTCCCTTAGGTTCAGGTTATTAATATTAAATTAATCAGATACCTATTTTACTGACGGTATGACCACCCATGATCCCAAAGCTAATGAAGCTGACAGTTCAGGGGGAAACAACATTCTTAATGACCAATTGCCATCTTAGGGCAATTGGTCTGTTTTATCGTAAAGCCGTTTAGCTAGGACCATCTCAGACTCACTCACAGGGCCAGAACCAGCGGGTGATCACTAGGAAGGTATTCATACTGCAATCGGTAATAACTCTGCCCTGACGGACTACACCGGGTCTCTGCTATGTACGTAGGGGCTGAGTCGGCTGTCTGGTATCAGATGAAATTGCACTGAAAAATGCAGGTAGAGTTAGCTAACCGGAACCGTCGACGCCGTCGGGAAATCCACTAAAAATCAGCTCAAAGACCGGAGGAGGACCGGACGAGAGAAATTGGTGCTGTGATGAAGAGAAAGTTATGTCTTGGAAGTCAGGCAGCACAAGGGCTGAGAGGTGGTTACCGGGCCAGTCTAGTGTGACCGACCCAGCGACTTAGGATTTTAAGTTGGTGGGTGGACAGGTAGATACTAGCCAATTTTATCGCTGTAGAATATGCTACTGGACTATTACTACTTCCGTGGGTTCACATATGTCTAAGCTTATAAAATTCTTTTTTGGTGGAATTCCTTACTTAATTTACGATCACATGAAATCAAGTGAGGAGAGCGATGAGGTTTCAACGAGCTCTATCATGGAAGAGGAAGCAGAGCGTATTAATGCATTAATCAATAATGCAAAGAATCAAGGGCTTAAAGAGGTTAAAATTGATATTTCTCGAAATCTACACGATGAATTATCGTTAGGGGGCACTATTCCAAATCCTTCAGGATTAGATATACAGATGAATTTAAAATCTGACAGTTCTGGGGGTGGAAAATGTCAACTTCATATTATATTTCCAGAAGTAGATGAACACATTGATAAGCTCGTAAAGCTGAAAGAGTTACATCAATGTGGCGCGTTAACTGACGAAGAATATAGCTCTGCCAAGGCTAGAGTAATAGAGCGCCTTTAATATAGTGATGATTTGCTTGTAACTACATACCTACTGAAACATCATAAAGAACAAACTCATATTAACTCTATGATATTGATAAACAAGGAGTTAATCATGTTTAAACTAACTAATCTTCAACAAATCACATCTCTACCAATCACCACGATCTTACAAGAACAACTCCTATCCATACTCACCGAACCATTCCACGATGAAGCCGAAACCCAACAGGTATGGGACGAACTGCAATGTGAACTTTGGTTCCTGACCTCACTTTACGACCTATCTGCTGACGGCGTCGACGGTACCGGGAACGACCTGCTGAAACGAGCACTTACCTATACCGAATTTGAAGACGACTTAGACTATGGATCAGTACTTACTCTGAGTATCGTGGAGGATTCAGGCAAAGGAATCTACCTTCTGATGCCTAAAACCTTGCTGGCCGAATTACGTCAACATTTCTCAATCGACAGCGAGTAAGGAGTTAGTGATGCAATCGAAAAAATTCAAGTTCAACAAACGTCAACTTGACTCACTACCGCCGACGATGACCGTAATTGGAGTCTAGCGGTTTTATGGTGATAAAAAGCAGCAAGCTAAAGTTTGCTGCTTTTTCAAAATCAAATAGTTTGTTGTAGTCAAAACCTTAAAATATTTTAGCTACATAGCCATCAATTACTCGCCCGTCGATTTTATTCCCTTTACTTTGATTACATGGCGCACAAGCAATTACTAAATTATAAGAGGCATTCGAGCCATTTTTACTTTTTGGCCAAACATGATCAACGTGAGATTCACTAAAGCGGATAGACTTGTTGCAGTAAGTGCATTTATACCAACCGCCTGCGTTTGCTTTATTATTGATTTTGTAGGTATTTCTGTAACTTTTTTTTACACCAAAGAGAGAGTCGAACATCAGCATTCCTTAATGACATTACAAGACATTGATATTAAAACAAAAGATAGTGTTTTATAATGTGATGAACTCGCTATTTGCTTAATCATCCTCCTTCGTGAAATTCAAAGTCGCTGGATCGGTCACACTAGACTGACCTCGCTATAATCCCTCAACCCTTGCACTACCTGACCACTGCAAGCATAGTTTTCCTCGAATCACAGCACCAATTTCTCCCGTCCGGTCCTCCTCCGGTCTTTGGGGTGATTTCTAGTGGTTTTCCTATAGCATCAGTCATAACATTTTGCTCGCAAAGATTGAGAGAGAAAGTCCTATCTATATAAAGGAGGGGGTGTGGCAGGATCTTCGTTCGTAAGAACAGAAAAGGCCGAAACGGTGAATAACCGTTTCGGCCTTTTTGTATGTCTATTTTCATCTCGAGAAAGCGACCTGCCACACTGCAAGCCGCTCATGCTGTCATGGCAGGATTACATTTCCTTCATGGCAGAAACCACCGAGGGATCATTAATCAGATTAAACAACAGGCTCTTGGCTGATGAGCGCTGAGCGTCAGATAAAACTTTCTGTGGGTTCTCTCGAGATTGGGTCAGAATGTTTTTGATGAATTTGCTGTTCGTACCGGAGATTTCATACACAAACCGAAGCGTGTCGAGCAACTCCCCTTGAGGCAAGCTATAAACAGCCATCTCACAACTTAAGCCATCCATGGAAAGGAAGTTATTCACGACCTCCTTGCGCTCTGCATTGAACTTCTCTTTCGCCTCATGGGCGTCAATCAACGCCTGCACTCTGTCGGCGATCGCCACTGGCACTTCCATTATTTTTGTTTGATGATTCATTACAGATTCTCCTGATCTCGCAGAGGGTTAATCACTGGGTCATTGCAGACTGCCGATACGCATTGGCGACGTTTACCCATTGTTTTCACCTCCTTATTATAGCGGTATGGTGAACGAGGTCACCAGAATAGCCCTGTTATGATACACCGCATCGCTAAGCGGGTGACACAATAACACGCCGTCGCCGCAAAACATTCTGCACGGCCCATGTACTGACTGTTCTATCAGCATTTTCCTCTACCACACATCCCTCCATGATCAGGCAGATAGCACCTCTTTAAGCTCCCCGCCCCCATTTCACGTCAAAATGTCCCCCTTTCGCCCACCTCATGCAGCAAATGGTCAACGACCGATCATGATGCTTTACTTAATTAACACAAACAAAACATTAAAGACCATTTGAGCAGGATAATTCACTACCTTAGATCAAAAAAGCCAGTTGATTATTTTTATCATGAATTTAGTTTTGGCATTTAATTTGTGATACCAACCGCAACACCCGTGGTTCGTATCGCGTATATTTAAAAACACAGAGAGAAGAGAAGGGAAACAGCATTTGGTATAAATAAAAACGTCATCAACCGTCATCAATATACATTCTTGAAATATCACTGCGTCCCTATTCAACCGATAAATAAATATCGGTGCGTATTGCTATTTTCATTTTTTCAACGCTTATTTATTTAGATAAGAAAAGTTTCTTATCTAAATAAATAGGTTAACGATGCTCTACCCTACATAAAATAGTTAACCATAATAAAAAGAGGAAAAAATGGATATTACCCTGACCAGAGCAATTACGCTCAATGATATTAAATTAGCCAAACAACGGTTAACCGGAAAAGTGTATAAAACCGGTATGCCTAAATCAAACTATTTAAGTGAACATTGCCACGGTGATGTGTATTTAAAGTTTGAAAATATGCAGCGTACTGGCTCATTTAAAATCCGGGGCGCCTTTAATAAATTAAGCGCATTAAGTGACGAAGACCGGAAAAAAGGTGTTGTCGCGTGTTCCGCCGGGAACCATGCACAAGGAGTATCTCTCTCCTGTGCCATGCTGGGTATTGATGGCAAAGTGGTGATGCCAACTTGCGCCCCGAAAGCAAAAATTGCTGCCACGGAAGGGTATTCCGCTGACGTGATCTTACATGGTGAATCATTCAATGAAACCATTGCGAAAGCCAAAGAGATCGTTGAAACAGAAGGCCGTATTTTCATCCCACCATTTGATGATGCGGAAGTCATTGCCGGCCAAGGCACCATTGGTCTTGAGATCCTTGAAGACCTGTATGATGTCGACAATGTGATAGTGCCTATCGGTGGCGGCGGCTTGATTGCCGGTATTGCTACCGCGATTAAATCCATCAATTCAAAAATCAAAATCATCGGCGTACAGTCCGAAAATGTACACGGCATGACCGCGTCTTACCGTGCCGGTGAAATCGTGAATCACCGTACACAAGGGACATTGGCGGATGGTTGCGATGTCGCGCGTCCTGGTGAATTAACGTTTGAAATAGTCAAAGACTTAGTTGACGACATTGTCTTGGTCAATGAAGACGAGCTATTAAATAGCATGGCACTTTTAATTCAACGAAATAAAGTCATTGCCGAAGGAGCCGGTGCATTATCCATTGCGGCTTTATTAAGTGGCAAATTAGATAAATACATTCAAAACAAAAAAACCGTCGCCATTATTTCAGGCGGTAATATTGATTTGTCTCGCGTTTCTCAAATCACCGGATTGGTTAGCATGTAAAAGGATGAACGACAATGAGTGTAATGGACAACGTTATTGTTAACCAGTCAGAAAAATCAGACTGGAGAAAATCAGATACAACGTGGACTTTAGGTTTATTTGGCACCGCGATTGGCGCGGGCGTTCTCTTCTTTCCTATTCGAGCGGGCTACGGTGGCCTATTCCCAATATTGATCATGGCCATGCTGGCCTTTCCTATCGCCTATTATTGTCACCGCGCATTAGCCCGATTATGTCTGTCTGGCTCCAATATTTCAGGCAATATCACTGAAACCGTTGAAGAGCATTTTGGTAAAACCGGGGGGATCGTGATCACCTTCCTCTACTTCTTTGCCATCTGCCCACTGTTGTGGATTTACGGCGTGACCATCACGAACACCTTTATGGCGTTCTGGGAGCACCAGTTACAGTTGCCAGTCCTTAACCGCGGCATCGTGGCTTTCGGCCTGCTGCTCGCCATGGGTCTGATCATCTGGCTGGGTAAAGAGCTCATGGTCAAAGTCATGAGTTGGCTGGTCTTCCCATTCATTGCGAGTTTAGTGCTGATTTCACTCTCGCTGATCCCGTACTGGAACGCCTCTGTCATTGAGCAAGCCAGTTTCAGTGATATTTCATTGATGGGCAGCGATGGGTTACTGGTCACGGTGTGGCTGGGGATTTCCATCATGGTGTTCTCTTTTAACTTCTCGCCGATTGTCTCTTCGTTCGTTGTTTCCAAACGTGAAGAGTATGAACCGACGCAAGGTAATGCATACACCGAGCAGAAATGTTCAAAAATCATTGGTCGCGCCAGCTTCCTGATGGTTGCTGTAGTGATGTTCTTTGCCTTTAGCTGCCTGTTCACGCTGTCACCTGAAAACATGGCCGAAGCCAAAGCGCAGAACCTGCCGGTCTTGTCTTACTTAGCAAACCACTTCTCTTCATTGTCCGGTTCACAGTCAAGCTTTGCGACCGTCCTTGAGTACAGTGCCTCAATCATCGCATTGGTGGCGATTTTCAAATCCTTCTTTGGCCACTACCTCGGCACCTTAGAAGGGATGAACGGGTTAATCCTGAAGTTCCGTTACCAAGGCGACGCCACCAAAGTGTCAACGGGCAAACTCAATGCCATCAGCATGGGTTTCATCATGGGGTCAACGTGGTTTGTGTCTTACTTAAATCCCAACATCCTTGATCTGATTGAAGCCATGGGTGCACCGATTATTGCGTCTTTGCTGTGTCTGTTGCCGATCTATGCCATTCGTAAAACCCCGTCTTTAGCCAAGTACCGCGGTATCGATAATATTTTTGTTGTCGTGATTGGTTTAATGACCATCTTAAACATTGTTTACAAACTGTTTTAATAAAAAAGATTAGAGATAAGCGGAGTATATAGATGATTGAATATCCGATTGTATTGGTGATTAACTGCGGTTCATCGTCCGTCAAATTTTCAGCCTTCGATGTCGAAAATTGTGATGAACTACTGTCTGGTATCGTTGATTGTGTCAACACAGACAAGGCGTGCATTTCCGTCAATGGAAGCCCTTCTGCCTTGCTGACACGTCAGGATTATGAAGGCGCACTTACCGCCATTGCATTGGAATTGAAACAACGCGATCTCATCAATAGCGTGGCCTTAATCGGCCATCGCATTGCACACGGTGGCAATGTCTTTAAACATTCCACCGTGATCACCGATGCCGTGATTGAACAGATCCGCGCTGTGTCAGCGTTAGCACCGTTACATAACTTCGCCAATTTAACGGGCGTTGAAGTGTCACAAAAGCTGTTCCCAAGCGCACAGCAAGTCGCGGTTTTTGATACCAGTTTCCACCAAACCCTCGCCCCCGAAGCCTATTTGTATGCCTTACCTTGGCACTACTATGAAGAGCACAATGTGCGTCGTTATGGCTTCCATGGTACGTCACACCGCTATGTCGCACAGGAAGCCTATACGCTGCTTAACCTGCCGCAAGCTGACAGTGGCGTAGTGATTGCTCACTTAGGCAATGGATCCTCCATCTGCGCGGTGCATAACGGGTGCAGTGTGGATACCTCCATGGGCATGACACCGCTTGAAGGGCTCATGATGGGCACCCGCTGTGGGGATGTGGATTTTGGCGCCTTGGTGTGGATAGCCAAGCAAACGAATCAATCACTCGATGATCTTGCCCGCGTGGTTAACACCGAATCCGGCTTGCTGGGCCTGTCGGGTCTTTCCTCTGACTTGCGCGAACTCGAAAAAGCCTGGCACACCGGTCATGAACGCGCGGTATTGGCCATCAATACCTTTGTTCATCGTATCGCACGCCATATCGCGGGCCATGCGGCTTCCTTATCTCGTCTTGATGGTGTGATTTTTACCGGAGGCATCGGGGAAAACTCGCAGTTGATCCGCCGTCTCGTGATCAAACACTTGCAAGTGTTTGGTATCACGCTGGATGACGAAAAAAATGCCCTGCCCGGACGTGCAGGCCAACGCATTATCTCCACCGCGAAATCGCGCGTGGCGTGTGCGGTGATCCCGACCAATGAAGAAAAAATGATTGCGCTGGATGCTATCCATCTGGGTGAGATGGCACGCGCGACAATTGACGCTTACTAAGAGAATGATTTACATGGAATTAACACACGATCTTAACGCTGCACCGTATTGCGATGCATGGGCAGGTTTTCAAGGTACTGACTGGAAACGCACTATCGATGTGCGCGCCTTTATTCAGCAGAACTACACCCCCTATGAAGGCGATGAAGCCTTTTTGGCTGATGCGACTCCGGCAACTCAGGCCTTGTGGGAAAAAGTCATGGTGGGCATTCGCCAAGAGAACGCCACCCACGCCCCTGTCGACTTTGATACCAATGTGGCCACAACCATCACTGCGCATGCGCCGGGCTACATCGACAAAACGTTAGAAACCATTGTGGGCTTACAAACAGATAAGCCACTCAAACGCGCACTGCACCCGTACGGTGGGGTCAACATGATCCGCAGTTCGTTTGACGCGTATGGGCGTGAGATGGATCCGCAGTTTGAGTATATCTTCACGGATCTGCGCAAGACCCATAACCAAGGTGTATTCGATGTGTATTCACCGGAAATCCTGCGCTGCCGAAAATCCGGCGTCCTGACAGGCTTGCCGGATGGCTATGGTCGCGGGCGTATTATCGGTGACTATCGCCGCGTCGCGCTGTACGGCATCAGCCACTTGGTGAAAGAACGTGAGGCACAGTTTGCGTCACTACAACCGGATCTGGAAGCCGGTCGCGATATTGAAGCGGTGATCCGTTTACGTGAAGAATTATCCGAACAAAAACGCGCTTTGCTGCACATTCAGGAAATGGCCGCCAATTATGGGTTTGATATTTCTCGCCCGGCCATGAACGCGCAAGAAGCGGTGCAATGGCTGTACTTTGCCTACCTCGCGGCGGTGAAATCACAAAATGGCGGCGCGATGTCACTGGGTCGGACAGCAACGTTCCTTGATATCTATATTGAGCGCGACATTCAGGCGGGCCGTTTAGATGAAACCCACGCGCAAGAGCTGATTGATCACTTCATCATGAAGATCCGTATGGTGCGTTTCTTACGTACCCCAGAGTTCGATACGCTGTTCTCGGGCGATCCAATTTGGGCGACCGAAGTGATTGGGGGAATGGGGCTGGACGGACGTACGCTGGTCACCAAAAACGCCTTCCGTTACCTGCATACGCTACACACCATGGGTCCGGCTCCAGAGCCAAACTTGACGATCTTGTGGTCAGAACATTTGCCGGTGGACTTCAAAAAATACGCTGCGCAAGTGTCGATCGTGACCTCCTCGCTGCAGTATGAAAATGATGATCTCATGCGCGTTGATTTCGACAGTGATGATTACGGCATCGCCTGTTGTGTCAGCCCAATGGTGATCGGTAAGCAGATGCAGTTCTTTGGCGCACGTGCCAACATTGCCAAAACGCTCCTGTACGCCATCAATGGCGGTGTCGACGAGAAGCTAAAAATTCAAGTCGGCCCGAAAACCGCGCCATTGATGGACGAGGTGTTAGACTACGATACGGTCATGGCAAGCCTTGATCATTTTATGGATTGGCTTGCGGTGCAATACATCAGCGCCCTGAACCTGATCCATTACATGCACGATAAATACAGTTACGAAGCCTCACTGATGGCGCTGCATGACCGCGATGTATACCGCACGATGGCCTGTGGCTTGGCCGGTTTATCCGTCGCAGCAGACTCCCTTGCGGCCATTAAGTACGCCAAAGTGAGCCCGATCCGTGATGAATCCGGCTTGGCTGTCGACTTTACTATTGACGGCGACTACCCGCAGTTTGGTAACAATGATGACCGAGTCGATACCATTGCGTGTGATCTGGTTGAGCGCTTTATGAAGAAAATTCAGGCGTTGCCAACCTACCGTAATGCGGTACCGACGCAGTCCATTTTGACCATCACCTCGAACGTAGTGTACGGACAAAAAACCGGGAATACGCCCGATGGCCGTCGTGCAGGCACCCCGTTTGCACCGGGAGCAAACCCGATGCATGGACGAGATCAAAAAGGCGCAGCAGCGTCATTAACCTCTGTCGCTAAACTGCCGTTCGCGTATGCCAAAGACGGGATTTCGTATACCTTCTCTATCGTGCCGCAGGCACTGGGTAAAGAAGAGGGCGTCCGTAAGGCGAACTTAGTGGGATTATTGGATGGGTATTTCCATCATGATGAGGCCATTGAGGGCGGCCAGCACCTGAACGTGAACGTGCTTAACCGTGACATGCTCATGGACGCCATCGAACACCCTGAAAACTACCCGAATCTGACCATTCGTGTGTCCGGTTATGCGGTGCGGTTTAATGCCTTAACGCCTGAGCAAAAACAAGATGTGGTGTCACGGACGTTCACGAACACGCTGTAAGCGCAGCTAATCGGAAAGGCAGCACCATAAAGAGAAAGGGATGAGTGAGTGATCGCTCATCCCTTTTATATTCAACGGGAAAAGACGACTTTTCCCGTTTTTTTTTCTGACGTTTTCTCACTCAGTGCTGTTATTCACAGACGACAGCCTGCCCTTTTCCCCGGCGCTTCGCGTCATACAAGGCTTCATCGGCCTTGCCAATCAGCGCATCCACGGTCCGTATCTGTGGGGTGATCGACGCCACACCAATACTGACCGTAAATTGGAGGGGCTGACCCTCAAACATCACCACCATTTCCGCAATCGCGCGACACAATCGCTCGGCGATGGGCTGCGCTTGCAACAACGGGGTATTCGGTAACACCAACACAAATTCTTCCCCACCCCAACGGCCAATCAGATCCTGCTGGCGGGTCTCACGCTGACAGCACAACGCAAACTGCTGCAACACCTTATCCCCAGCCTGATGCCCGTATTCATCATTGATCGCCTTGAAGTTATCAATATCAATCAACAAACCACTTAAAGGGGCACCTTGAGTGCATGCGGCCGTCACCTGCTGATCAAGGTGTTCCGCCAATGCTCGGCGGTTCAGCAGATTGGTTAAGCCATCAAAATTGGCCCGATATTCCAGCAATTCACGTAGCTGGTGCTGCTCGGTGATATCCATCGCTGTCACTTGCACTGCACACTCGCCATTCCAATCGACAGGGCGTGACAACAAGCTTAACCACAAGGCACTGGTATCCGCCCGGAGTCCTTTCGCTTCTGTTTTTACCACCGGCACCGTACCATTGAGCAGTGCTTGATTATCCCGCCAAGCTTGCAAATGATATTGAGTACTGATGAAAGGTAAAATAGAAGGCTGCGCCAAAAGCGCCGCTGAATCCTTAAAACCATACATATGCGCATAGGCTTGATTGCAAAACAACGGTTGAAAATCTTTATGCACCAACATGCCTTGAATCGATCCATCGACCAATTCACGATAACGTTGCTCACTGGCTAACAACTGCTGCTGAATGGCAATTTGTCGGCTTAAATCCACCACGATGATTTGCATCGCAGGCTCACCCTGCCAATCCACCACGCTGTCAACCGTTAACACGGTTAAGTGCTGACCGGCGAGATTGATGTTGTCAAAGGTGCGCACCCCCGGTTGATCTACGCCCGTCATCACCCGCTGATAGGCCTCTTTTGCGGCCTCTTGTTCTTCAGGGGCAATCAACGGCAGTAACGATGGCATCGCTAAAATGGCTTGCGCAGAGGCATACCCAAAACAGTGGGCGTAGGCATCGTTGGCATACAGGGGGGTAAAATGACGGTGGATCACGACCCCGTAGTGAGTATCGATCGCCAAACGGGCATGGGCCAAACAGTCATGAGGCATGAGGTTGAGAGACACGGTGTGACATTTTCCTATAACACGGCGACAAGCGTGCTGACTTCCCCTTTAACCGTTAGCCTAATATCCAGCAGTAAAAAGAGACATTTTGGACGCATTCGCACATTCCTTCTGGCAATATAATGCCAACATGGTCATACCACCAAGCATTATCCGCGTCCCCCGTCGATCCCTTCCACTTTGCCTTCTGATTTATTTCGGAGCTAAAAATTAATCATCCATTGATAATAAACAAAAAAAATCTGTGAAATATGTAGATAATCTCACTTTATCTTTGAGCATCCGTTAAAAATTTGCACACTCTCACAAGGTGATCAAAGACTTGAACTATGCTAGTATGCGTCGCTTGTTTGGCAGGCACATTTATGTAAGCCGAACATATTTTCGTCATCACCTTGCGATACGCTAAGTGGTGACGGCGTTCTACCAACACAATCTAGTCATAACAAGAGTCACCTTACCAAAGCAATGTCGTGCTTTGGTAAGGCACTATTTTTGTTATTTTTTGTATTATCACCGCGTTCTGTAAGGTGAAAAGATAATGGTGTGAACAGCATCACATTTGGTGGTGCCAATTGACACTATTGCCTCTGCATTTTCAGGTATAACACAGTGATTCCATTTTCCCTTGGGTAAAAGTTCGTCTGGAGAGACTTCTCAATGAAAAAGACTAAGATCGTATGTACGATTGGACCTAAAACAGAATCAGTAGAAATGCTTACTAAACTGGCTAATGCTGGTATGAACGTAATGCGTCTAAACTTCTCACACGGTGACTTCGCTGAGCACGGCCAGCGTATCAACAACGTACGTGAAGTAATGGCTAACACTGGTAAGCAACTTGCGATTCTTCTAGACACTAAAGGTCCTGAAATTCGTACAATCAAGCTTGAAGGCGGTCAAGATTTTTCTCTTGTTGCAGGTCAGGAATTCACATTCACCACTGACACATCAGTGATCGGCAACCAAGACCGCGTAGCGGTAACTTACCCTGGTTTCGCAAAAGACCTAGCAAAAGGCAACATCATCCTTGTTGATGACGGCCTGATTGAAATGGAAGTTATCGACACCACTGATGCTGAAGTGAAGTGTAAAGTACTGAACAACGGTGACCTTGGCGAGAACAAAGGTGTTAACCTTCCTGGCGTTTCTGTGAAGCTACCTGCACTGTCTGAAAAAGACAAAGCAGACCTTAAGTTCGGTTGTGAGCAAGGCGTTGACTTCGTTGCGGCTTCTTTCATTCGTAAAGCAGAAGACGTAAAAGAAATCCGTGCGCTATTAAACGCGAACGGCGGCGAAAGCATTCAGATCATCTCTAAGATTGAGAACCAGGAAGGCGTTGATAACTTCGATGCTATCCTTGAAGCGTCTGACGGCATCATGGTTGCTCGTGGTGACCTAGGTGTTGAAATCCCAGTTGAAGAAGTTATCTTCGCGCAGAAGATGATGATCGAGAAGTGTAACCGTGCACGTAAAGTGGTTATCACTGCAACACAAATGCTTGATTCTATGATCAAGAACCCACGTCCAACACGCGCAGAAGCGGGTGACGTGGCGAACGCCATCATGGATGGTACTGACGCAGTAATGCTGTCTGGTGAATCAGCGAAGGGTAAATACCCAATCGAAGCTGTGACTATCATGGCGCAAATCTGTCAGCGTACTGACACTGCACTTAAAGCTGAGCTAGGTTCTCGTCTAGACAGCCCACGTCTACGCATCACTGAAGCAGTATGTAAAGGCGCAGTAGACACCTCTGAGAAACTAAACGCACCGCTAATCGTTGTTGCTACTGAAGCTGGTAAGTCTGCGCGTTCTGTACGTAAATACTTCCCAACGGCGAACATCCTAGCGGTAACTACTAACGCTAAGACCGCAGCACAACTTGCGCTATCTAAGGGTATTACACCGGTTGTTGTTGATTCTATCGACAACACAGATTCTTTCTACGTACGCGGCAAAGAGCTAGCACTAGAAACAGGTCTGGGCGCGAAAGGCGACATCGTGGTAATGGTTTCTGGTGCTCTAGTACCATCAGGCACAACAAACACAGCATCTGTACACGTACTATAAGTCTTCGGATTCATAGAGCGTACACACGCATCACAAACGGGAGCCTTCGGCTCCCGTTTTTTTTATCTTGCTGCACCAGAACACTGCACGGCAACGTCTCTCATTCCCTTCTCTGCATAACCCCTTTTACCGCCATCACTCGCTTTTCCAGCACCATGCTCCGTCTCGCTTTCGGTATCATTCCGGCTCTCGCGCCTCCCCTGTCGGCACGGCAATAGAGGCACTTTTTTCCTAGCATAAGCAACTAGATACACAAAAAGCGTAGGGACTCACACTTCTGCATGTTGGCATTCGCCGTACTTTTTGTTCGTGGGTATACTCGCTCCCAGAATCATCCCCTAGAAGGATGATTACGAGCGCCGAACATTGACAGCAAGGAAAAGTGAATTGTGTCCAGCCCAACCCTTAGTGAGAAAGTGACGGAGATGATCCGTCAGGACATTCTCTCTGGCATTTTGAAGCCCGGTCAAAAACTGGTCGTGGCTGAATTAACCAAGCAATATCATGTAGGCGCATCCCCCATTCGAGAAGCCTTGGTGCAACTCTCATGGCGCAAGTATGTGCAGTTCGCCCCGCAAAAAGGCTGCTGGGTATCCCCGGTCTCCGTGACAGAACTCGAGGATCTTTACCAGACTAACTTAGCCCTATCGCGCCTCTTGCTCTCGCAGGCCATGCAAGCTGGCAATGAGGAGTGGGAACTCAATATTGTCACAGCCTACCACCGGTTAAACCGCCTACAGCCCGCCGATGTCGCCACCGAGTTTACTCTGTGGGAAAAATATCACCGCGACTTCCACCTTGCCTTACTGGTGGGCTGCCAATCGTCCGTGATGCTATCGCTCTATCACCAAGTGTATGAGCAAATCGGCCGCTACCGGCACATTTGGCTGAGCCACCATCGCAGCAATGACGAGCGTTATCATGATCACGGCGAGCATGAGGCCATTATGAAAGCCGTTCTCCAGCGTGACAGTGAGTTAGCGTTGGCGTTACTGGGACGGCATTCACAGCGCGCCCTTGATCATATCAAACGCTATCTATAGCACCGCTATTATCGGTTTCAACACCGCGAATAACGACACAGATGGCCTTACCAGAAGATCTCTTTGTGATGGGTATTAAGCAGCAACACGGCTAACAGGAAGTACAAGGCACTGACGTAAAAGCCAAGGCAAAACAGGCTTAATACCGTCAGCCTTGCCATCCATTTGGCATGCATTTTCGTTAACATCCCCCTTCCCCCCTCTGTGATCACGACTGCGGACATTATTAGACTTTAGTCTAAGAAAAGGCGTTTTTCCGGCAACCCACCTATTCCTAAGCGGAAGTCTCATCCATAAAAAAAGGACGCCGAAGCGTCCTTTTTTCATTATGTCGATACCAATGACTTCAGCAATTAGCGGTAACTATACTGCCCAAAACCGCTCGAGAACGTCCAGTGCTTACCGTTTGACCACGTCACCATCGGTGCCTGAGTACATTGGCCACTGTCACTCACAAACCCAGCACCATACCACTCTCCGCCTTTCGTTAAGCTACACAGTGCCGCCTGATTGTTCTCGGTTGCTGTTACTCGTTCACCAACTTGAGCGCGATTGTTCAGCGACAACCACTCAAACTGGTTCACAGCAGACAACATTGGACGCTCATCCTGTGCCTCTTTCACGGTGATATCATCACCGCCCGTACATTGGAAATCACCGTTACCCAGCACGTCTACATAGCCATGCAGCGTCTGCTCAGCACCGTTAATAATCATTGGGAAGCGGCACACATTCGGGTATTCCGTTCCCACACGCATGGTCGCTAAATGGGTACGATCCTGTGCAGATAAGGCAGTAGGATCAAACGCGTCAGTATGTGCAAACCAACCAGATGGCACCTCAGTAGCAATGGCTTGGTAACCGTACTCTTGACCAATGATCACCGGTGCTTTCAGATCTGCAACCGCTGGATTACGCGGCGTTTCTAGCACATCGAGCACACTTTCAGTGCCTTCTGTTGTCGCACAACTCACGCTGATACGCGCAGGATGATTATCGGCAGGCAAGTTAATGTGGAACTTGTTGCTCTCATTGGTATTGTAACGCGCACCGCTTAATGCAATACGATCTACCGACCCATTTTCCCCTTCAACAACTAACTCACACTGTTTTTGTGATGCCAAGTTGTATTGTTCGATCCCGCCTTGGTGTGCCGAGTATAACCAGCGTGAACCATTTTTCTGCTTAACATCTGGAATTTGGATACACTGGCGGTTAACCATAAACCCAGCGCCCTGATGCGATGTACCTGGCTTGTCAAGTGTACACAATTCCTGCTCGCCTAACTCTGGGGTTGGTGCATACGTCACGTAGCCAGACAATTCGCCTTTGATTGACAATAGTTGGTAATCATTTGGCATAGAAACCGGCACTTCACGCTCACCGTTCACCGCCCAATGCATCCCTGTCGCTATACGACATGTCCCCTCAGAGCGATCTTCATAACCGACAAAGTTAGCCGTTTGGTCATTACCATTTGTGTAACTAAATTGGCAAAGAGGTACCCACTCACCTTCTATTTTCATGGTCTGCCAAGCCGTATTGGCACGATCAGCATCACTCATATCAGCGACGGATTGCCAACCTTCTAGCTGCGGTGCAACCACGCTTGGTGCTGGCAAATCAAACAAGTTACCGTAATTGGTGTACGTCAACGGGTAGATCTGGCTCGGATTCGTTTCCGTTGGATCGTAAATACCCAGTACAGTGATCACCGGCACGCCTTGTTGTGCCGGCACAAGCGACGTTGGAGCTGACTCAACATAACGCTGCGCATCTTGATCCCATTGCACATAACCCGTAGAACTGGTGAGATCCAAGTTGTGCCCTCGGTTAAACCAATCTTGCGTGACACGCGCCGCCATCGGATGCTCAAGGGTATAGTTGCTAATCAGGCCGGTACGTGCTCCTTCACCTCCCCCCATGGCTTCACGCATGAAACGAAATTCGTTCGCAAACGGCGGCACACTTTCACCACTGTTTGCATTTTCCACGGTGATCGCAGCAGCTGACCAATGTAGGTTACCAATGAAACGCTGGTAACGCGCATCCCAACCCCAGCCCGATTCCATATCGTGAATCGACGCATCTTTAGGATGGTGACCTCGGCCATAATTGTGACCCAGTTCGTGTGACCACTCATTACCGCGGGTTGCATCCAAGGTCACAATACCGCCACCACCACTGCCGCCGTGTACCACAACTTTTGAGGTCACCACACCGGTTTCATCATCTTTTGCCAGGTAACGGCCTCGGCTGTTGTGTGCGGTAATGTGGCTAAACGGACGCGACCATTTTGCATCTCCGCCTGCGGTATCGACGATACCAAAGTTGGCATTGTTGATACCGATAGACACCAAACGCTTACCAATGTATTCACGCATATCGCCACCGTGCCAGCCTGGTTTTTCAAACTCGCTCGCCTTGGTGTAGACGGTCCCATTTGGCAACGTGACCTTCTTCAGATGCAGCGGGGTATAGTCCGCCATCACCATTTTAGAAACAGGGATTTTTTGGAAGTAATCCGTGGATAGCTGATGCATATCATTGATCATATCGTAGCGATCACGCGGCTCAACCAACATACCAATATCAATGTTCTGCATGATCAACTCAGGCGCACCACCAAAGACCAGCAGATCGTCACTCAAGGTCCCTTCACGGCCAGTATTGTCGCTAATACGCAACGATAACCCCGGCTTCATCCACTCCCAGTTCAGTGGCAAGGTCCAGGCATAATGCGAGAACATCACCTTACTGCGCCCATTGTCTGGCTGATCAGTGTCCGGCAGACCACTCGGCGGGGTCAATGGGAAGCGACCCATATTGACGCCTTCCACCTCAACCTCAACCCACATTTGGTTAATATTCAATGCCCGTGGTGTCACTAGCAATAGAGCTTCACGATCCACCACCAAGTTCGGGTGTTTGATCTCATCATTACCGTACGGTGCCACGCTAGTATGGGTCTGAGCAAACGCCAAGTTCGCGCGCAGATCCCCCGCAAGGTGGTTCTCTGCATGGCGGCTATTGTTGTAGCTCAAGCGGGCTTTTTCAGTGGTAAAGCGCGCTGACTGGGTATCACAACCCAAATCATTGCAGGCGGTCAACGTAGCGTCATATGCCGTTTCTGCTTCTAGCCCACCCACATAAAAACCTGAACTTGTGGCTTCATATATCCGTGAAATTGGCGATTCACCCGGTACTTGAGAGACCACTTCCAACGTATAACGACTTGCCGCATCTTGGTTATCCCAAACCAGCTCAGCCCCGATATCTGACACGGAACGCGTCTTAAATGCAGACAGTGCAGGCATGACTAAATCGCCACAATCCGAGGTAATCGCACGCTGGATTTTATCGCTTTCCCAGATGTAGCTGCCGTCATCATGCTGTGAACCACGCGCAGCAGGAATGTACTCCACAAAACAGCCGGTTTCGTCAGGGTTCATCACTCCGTATTCACGGTGCAGTAAATAGAAACCACCGTTGTAAGCCACGTATTCCCACTCATCCCCAATAAATGGAAAGGCTGCACTGTACATGCCTTCAGCGTCACTTAATGGAAAAAGGGGATCGTTTTCATGGTTTAAACGGTACGATTTCCCTTGGTACTGCAAGTATTTTTCGCCGTCACGCTCAATCACATTTTCAGGTTGTTGAGCCAACGCCTGCATGCGTTGTAATGTCGAAAAGGTGTTATCAGCGATGGCTGAAAAAGAGGAGACATCACCGTTTGCGGTCGCGGTAGCACTGATCAGCGCAGAGCCGATCAGCAAAGACAATAAGTTAACTTTCATGCAAAATTCTCATGCTGTGAAGCGCGGTGTCTTGGCTATTTCCTGACGGTACCGTCGGCCAATAACAAAGACTATGCCTATTAATCTCGCAAAATAGGGCCGTTACAAAGGTCTAGGCAATGAAAAGCACACGATAAAGCACAAATTTGTTACCACCGTTCCAACTTTGACCTCTCCATTAATAAACTAGATAAGCAAGCTTCATGCTTTTTAGTTATTTTCGGTATTTCTCTTTTTGCTAATTTTGCTACTTAACGCACAAAAAAATAGCCCGCGGCAAGGCCGCTGGCTATTGTATTGAATGATGCCTTAAGGGGCGATATTAATCAGTCAATGCTTACCGTCATCGAATAAGCGCATCAGAAAGAATCATTAGACTTTAAGGGCGCGCTCTCCACGCGCGACGCCAACCACTCCACTGCGCGCCACTTCAATGATCTCTGTGGCTTCGCTGACCGCCGCAATGAACGCGTCCAGTTTGTCACTCGCACCGGCCAGCTGAATGGTGTAAATCTGGCTAGTGACATCGACAATCTGACCACGGAAAATGTCAGCCGTGCGCTTCACTTCGGCACGGGCAAAACCACTGGCTTTCACTTTCACCAGCATCAATTCACGCTCAACATGCTCACCTTCCGTGACATTGCTGACCTTAAGAATATCAATCAACTTGTGCAGCTGCTTTTCGATCTGCTCGAGAGCGGCGTTATCTTCCACGTGGGTGGTGATATTCAATCGTGATAACGTCGGATCTTCCGTCGGTGCCACCGTGAGTGATTCAATGTTGTAGCCGCGCTGAGAAAACAAACCAACAACGCGTGACAATGCCCCGGGTTCATTCTCCAATAATACCGATACTATCCTGCGCATTATGTTCTCTCCGTTTTACTTAGCCACATTTCACTCATTGCACCGCCTCGGATCAGCATCGGGTACACGTGTTCCGTTTCATCTACACTGATGTCGATAAAGACCAAACGGTCTTTCAATGCGAGGGCTTTTTCAAGCTCCCCTTCCAACGCATTAGGATCAGAAATACGAACACCCACGTGGCCATACGCTTCAGCAATGGCTGCAAAATCGGGCACCGAATCCATGTAAGAATGCGAATGGCGGCCTTGATAAATCATGTCCTGCCACTGCTTTACCATGCCGAGGAAACGGTTATTAAGGTTGATAATTTTCACCGGAATGTCGTATTGCAACGCGGTGGACAGCTCCTGGATATTCATCTGAATACTGCCATCACCGGTCACACACACTACCTCGGCATCCGGCAGGGCAAACTTCACCCCCATCGCCGCGGGCAGGCCAAAGCCCATGGTGCCAAGGCCACCTGAGTTGATCCAACGGCGCGGCTTATCGAACGGGTAATACAACGCCGCAAACATCTGGTGCTGACCCACATCAGACGTCACATAGGCCTCACCATCGGTCAAGCGATGCAGCACTTCAATTACCTGCTGTGGCTTAATGCGTTCACTGGTGGTGTCGTAGTTCAGGCACTGGCGGGCACGCCACGTGGCAATCTCACTCCACCAGCTATCCAATGCCGTATTATCGTGTTCAGCACTTTGATCATCGAGTAACTTCAGCATGCAATTGAGCACGGTATCTGCCGAGCCGACAATCGGAATATCTACCGCAATGGTTTTGGAAATGGATGATGGGTCGACATCAATGTGCATGATGGTCGCGTTCGGGCAGTATTTCTCGACGTTGTTGGTGGTACGGTCATCAAAGCGCACCCCAATACCGAAGATTAAATCGGAATTATGCATCGCCATGTTAGCTTCATACGTACCGTGCATCCCCAACATACCGAGGTTATGGGAGTGAGTCCCCGGGAATGCCCCCAGACCCATCAAAGTGTTCACCACCGGAATGTTAAGTGTCTCAGCCAACTTGAGTAACTGCGGACTACAGTCGGCCATGATAGCCCCACCACCGACATACAACACCGGCTTTTTCGCCGCCAATAGCGCTTTCAAACCGCGTTTGATCTGGCCTTTGTGGCCGTTCGTCGTGGGGTTGTAAGAACGCATCGCGATCTGCTCTGGGTACTGATACGCATAGCTTTCAGCAGGGTTTAGCATGTCTTTGGGGATATCAATCACCACCGGACCCGGACGGCCACTGGCGGCAATATAGAAGGCTTTTTTGATGATTTCAGGAATGTCTTCGGGCTTTTTCACCAAGAAGCTGTGCTTTACCACCGGACGGGAGATCCCGACCATGTCACACTCTTGGAAGGCATCATTCCCGATCAGGTTACTCATCACCTGCCCGGAAAAAACGACCATTGGAATAGAGTCCATGTACGCGGTCGCGATCCCTGTGATGGCATTGGTCGCCCCAGGGCCTGACGTGACCAGCACGACACCGACCTCACCGGTCGCGCGGGCATAGCCATCAGCCATGTGCACGGCGGCTTGTTCATGCCGGACGAGGACATGCTCAATGTCACTCTTTTCATGCAGCGCGTCGTAAATATCCAGCACGGAACCACCAGGGTATCCGAAGATGTGCTTCACGCCTTGATCGATCATTGAACGTACGATCATCTCAGCGCCGGACAACATTTCCATATTTCTGCCTCCAGGTCGCGACTACCACCCTGCATAGCTAATTCATTCCACGACCAACGTTGACTCGCCGATAGCATGCCAACCTGACTGGAGAACCGGGTTGACGCTACCCAGCACAGGATAGATCAAGGCCTTCGTGGAAATACAGCAAAGCCATACTGATGCTTCACTTTCAATTAGCTATACAGGCTAATAGTACATAGTTAGGGCTTATTTTTAGCCTAATGAATGAAAACTTCTCTCGTAATCATGCTATGTGTCTACCACATGCCATAACACACCATGGCAGACTGCAACAACTGTAACGCTTTTTTATCAATCCCGTCTATCGCTCACGGGCAGTTAACACGATTCCTCTGAAATGGGTCATTGCTCACCGTATTTGTGGCTTTATCACCACTTCATCCACCATCATTCGCTACGTGTAAAGGCAAAACCAGAGGATCACACTGGTCTGATCGGATAAAAAACACCCAAGATCCTATCCCAGTCAACCCGCACGGCGGGAAAAACCCTGGGAAACAGGCATAAAAAAAGAGAGTGCCAAAGCACTCTCTTATCCGTTCAACGCGATGATTTGTTCTGGCTCAACACAAATGCTCAGCCGCGAACCTCACAGGCGCTTATCGCGCTTTCTTGTGGCTCTCTTCGTACATGCGTTCAATTTCTTGATGGTAGCGATCCTGAATCACTTTACGGCGCAATTTCTGCGTCGGAGTCAGCTCACCTTTGTCCATCGAGAACGCGCTTGGCAACAAGGTGAATTTCTTCACTTGTTCAAAACGCGCCAAATCTTTTTGCAGCTCAATCACACGCTTTTCAATCAGCTCAACGATCTGGCTGTGCTTCACCAGCTCCAAGCGGTCGTGATACTTGATGTTCAGTTCACGTGCATGCTCTTCCAGCGTGTCGAAACACGGCACGATCAACGCAGACACAAACTTACGGGTATCCGCGATCACGGCGATCTGTTCGATGAAGTGATCTTTACCGATCGCCCCTTCGATCACCTGTGGTGCGATGTATTTACCGCCCGAGGTTTTCATCAGCTCTTTGATTCGATCGGTAATGAACAAGTTGCCATTATCGTCGATATAACCGGCATCACCGGTTTTCAAAAAACCATCAGCGGTGAAGTTCTTCGCGGTTTCTTCCGGCATATTGTAATAGCCGCGCATCACCATCGGACCACGCACGAGGATCTCGTTATCGTCGCCAATTTTCACTTCTGCGCCCGGCATCGACATACCGATAGAATCCGGATTAAAGCACTTGTCATCCCAGCACGACACGGTCGCGGTGGTTTCCGTCATGCCGTAACCCAACTTCACATTAATGCCGATAGCATGGAAGAAACGGCCAATGGTCGCGTCCAGTTTCGCGCCACCACATGGCATGAATTTAATTCGTCCGCCTAATAGGGCACGCAGCTTCGACAGCACCAGCTTGTCTGCCAATGCGTAGCTCTTTTTCAGCATGAACGACGGCTCACGGCACTCTTGACGTGCCAGCGCCATACGGGCGCCCATGTTCACCGCCCACGTGAAGATCATCTTGCGATGCACCGGGGCACGGGACACTTTATCGTGTACCGCAGAATACAGCTTCTCGTACACACGCGGTACGGCAGCCATCACGTTCGGCTTCACTTCCACCAAGGCTTCTTTTAGCAGGTTGGTGTCTGACAGGTAGCAGTTGATCCCGCCACGGTGAAGCACGTAGAAAGTCCATGCGCGTTCAAACACGTGCGACAACGGCAAGAAACACAACGACACATCGCCTTCTTCCAGCGCCAGATTCTGATCATGGCCTTCTAGCTGTGACGCAATGTTGCTGTAATCCAGCATTACCCCTTTCGGTGTGCCGGTGGTGCCCGAGGTGTAGATCAGGGTCAGCAGATCGTCCATGGCAAACTGCTCAAGACGCTGTGCCAACTCCGCTTCCGCTTCCGCACTGCTCAGTGCCGCAAAGTCATTAAAGCTGATCACTAAAGGATGTTCGGTCAGGGTCACCGCATCGCTCATCACAACAATGTGTTGTAGCTGCGGACACTCTGGTGCAATCGCAATGGCGGCATCCAGTTGCGCTTGCTCACCCACAAACAGAATGCGGATCCCAGCATCATTGATGATATAGGCGGCTTGTTGTGGGGTATTGGTTGGGTAAATTGGCACGGTTACGGCTCGGTTGTAGAGCGTCGCAAAATCTGCCACGGTCCAACGCGCCATGTTGTTGGAGAAAATCCCCACCTTGTCCTGAATGTTCAGGCCATGCCCAAGCATTGCCACGGCCAGTTGGTGGATCTGCTGACCAAACTCGGTCCAGCTAATATCTTGCCACTTTCCTTCAACCTGATGACGCAATGCGACCTGTCCCCCGAGACGTTCGATCTGCGAACGAAGACGGTTGACGATATGAAATTCACGTTTAGCCATAACTACTCTGCCAATCTAGCTTACACCTGTAAGCCTATTCCGCAGGGAGTCTACCTTTGATGGAAAAAAAGGCAACTCCGGAATCTCACAATTTTATCATTATGCTGGTAAGACCAGAATTGAAACCCAGACGCCATACCGAGTGGCGTACCACGGACAATCCCTCAGTCAAATGTAAGCAAATACGACAGTGTCATTGTCGGTAATGTGAGGGCGTTTCTTTGAGTATAGCGACCTGCGTTTGCATCGGTGGCAGGACTGGCGTTCA
This sequence comes from Photobacterium sp. 270122K, assembly GCF_059941365.1. Taxonomy (NCBI): domain Bacteria; kingdom Pseudomonadati; phylum Pseudomonadota; class Gammaproteobacteria; order Vibrionales; family Vibrionaceae; genus Photobacterium; species Photobacterium sp. 270122K. The sequence goes on along the minus strand of NZ_JBPOEN010000015.1, from coordinate 57,177 downwards.
GCGGTTTGGAGACATGCCTATCCCCTCGCTCTCGCCATCCGATGACGGCCTTTACAAGGTCATGATCGCCGAGCGGCGCGACGGTGTGGTGCTATGAATAAAATCGGCCAGCGCTTCCTGTGTCACATCGGGAAATTCCACCCGCTGCCACAAGTGACGCCACAATGTGTCATGATCATCCCATTCTCCGGCTTGTATCCATTGGGCTATCGCCATCGCGACATCGGGATAGCGTACCGGCCCCACCGATTCACTGCTCAGCCAGCGCATAAGGGCAGCCGAGTCGAGATAACTCATCGATTGGGCAAGCCCCATCATTTCCAGCGTCATTACATTGCTCTGCTGTTCGTACTGGCCTTGTAACGGCTTGAGTAACAACTTTTTCCCCAAGCTGATCGCTTCTGACGGCAGTTCAAAGCCCCCGTTCGCAATCACCCCGCCACAGTGATACATCGCCCTATGAAACCCTTGGCGATCCAACCGGCGTAAACGCACGTTGCCTTCCACGCGATCGGCAGCAACCATTGGGTGGTAACAATCAAAGAGCACCGAAGAAAACCGTGATAACCACGTCAGCACCGACGCGAGATCTTCAAACGGCAGATACACCAACATCGCGGGGGCCTCTCCCCTTACCGACAATGACGATGACGATGGCAAAGGAGGCACAATCGGCGGCAGAATTTTTTGATTAAAGTGAAACCAATGCAGCCCAAGAGCATGTTGGATTGGGGCGAAGTGGCGCGTGATCTGGGTATCGAGCCAAGACTGCCCGAGCGTGGGGACATCGTATAAGAAGGCATTTTGATGGCTCACACCAATGCTCGGTACCCGCTGGCGCTGCGCGGCCCATGCGCTGATCGGCTCAAAGTCATTGAGTACCACATCATAACCCGACACATCCAACTGACTGACATCGTGCAGAAAGTGTATCGGTCGATTGTGACGACAGGTTTTCCACGGTTTAAGTTGCCCGTGCTCAGTCACAAAGGTGAGCCCTTCCCACGCACGGTAGTCACCAAAACAGGCCATATCAAAGTACTGGCTAGGTGGGCGACCGGAAAACAGATAATCCACCGTCATCCCCTGCGCCGTAAACGCCCGTGCCATTTCTCTGGCCCGCGAAATATGCCCATTCCCCGTGCCTTGCACGCCATACAAAATCTTCATTCTGGCTCCTTAGCCTACACACTATCCCACCGCTTCAGCCCTTATCCGCTCACCAGTGCAAAACACGCCAGCCCTAACGCCGCGCCCGCCACAATGTCGGTGATGTAATGCACGCCCAGTAACACGCGGGAAAACCCGATCGCGATGGCCCACGGCCAAATGAACCACGCCGTCTCGGGATAGAACGCGGTCAGTAGCGATGCCATGACAAACGCTGCGGCCGTATGACCCGAAGGCAGGCTGTATTGATCGGACGGTTGAATAAAGCTGGGTAAGGCAGAAGGACGGGCGCGTTTCACGCTGTTTTTGAGCAGCAGGTACACGGGCAGTTCCAGTGCGAACGCCCACAGGCCAGTGGTCAGCACGGCAGGCCCGTTATCGGGATCGAGCCAGCCGATTAAGACCGCAAACACCACATACAAGTGCCCGTCACCGGTATGGGACACCGCACGGCTGATCTGGGCCACTTGCTGATTAAAACGGTGGCAGAGGCACCGCTCGGAAAAGGCATCATCCAACCGCTGGATGGGCGTCAGTAACGTCATCATCTCCCTCCTCGTTCACATCCTGTATCACTTGCCTGCCGACAGTGTTGACATGCCTCAGTCATGACGACTAAGGCAATGACATCAGCCTACGAGAAGGAGATGACACGCCAGTGACGCTTTCAGGGAGGGATCGTGACAATCACGCTCACTGGCAAGTCGCGCTCACAAACACCTCGCGATCACAAATACAACGCGCTAAACGGACAACAATTTTTCATGACGATGCACTAATTTAAAGTCTGCCAAAATCACATAAGCCGCGGGGATCATGAACAACACCAACAAGGTCGAGGTAAAGATGCCAAACACAATGGAAATCACCAACGGCTTGATCACCTGTGCTTGCAAGCTGGTTTCCAGCATCAACGGCAACAAGCCGGCAGCCGTGGTCAACGAGGTCAAAAAGACCGCGCGGAAACGCTCCCGACTGGCCATGACCACCGCTTGTTTGATGTCTTCGCCGTCATCCAAATGATGACGGATATACTGCACCAGCAGGATCGAATCATTCACCACCACCCCCGCCAGCGATACAAAGCCCATCATACTCGGCATACTCAGCGGGTGCCCCAGCAACCAATGCCCCCAGAACACCCCGATCAAGGCGAGCGGAATGGCCAGCAGCACCACGAACGGCTCTAAGTAACTGCGGAACTGAAAACTGAGGATCACAAACACGCCGAAAATTCCCAGCAAGAAACCGGTCATCATCGACTGGCCGGTTTCTGCGGTATCTTTTGCTGCACCTTCAAAATCAAACCGTAACCCCGGGTAGGTCTTGATCAACTGCGGCATCAGTACCGTACGGAACTGGCGCAATACCTCGTTGGCACTGACCACGCTCTCTTGCAAGTCCCCAAAGACACTGAGGGTCCGCAACCCGTTCACGCGCTGGATCCGAACAAAATTGCGCTGATCCGCCAACACGGCCACCGATGCCAGTGGAATTTGGCTGCCATCGGCCAAAATGATCGGAAAGCTGGCCAAGGTTTGCAGATCCGCCGCCTGTGTTTTATTGAACATCACTTCAATGTCGATGTTCTCCGGCCCAATCTGAATTTCATCCGCGGTCTGGCCAAAATACGCCGCCCGTAACTGCGAGGCGATCATCTGGCCATCCACGCCAAAGGCTTCGGCCCCGGGGCGCAAACGGATCAACACTTCGGGCTTGCCCATGCGCATGTCATCCAACACACCGGACACCCCGGCGAACGAATTAAAGAACGTCTGCGTTTCTATCGACGCGGCTTTGAGCATCTGCAAATCGTCATGCTGCATCCGCACTTCAATCGCCCGTCCACCGGGTCCCATCATCGGTTGCTTAAACACCAAGGCCACCGGCACGGCCAATACGCCCACGTCCTGCTCCCACGCCACAAGAAAGTCATCAATCAAACTTTCGCGCCGTTCGGCAGTGAGCAAATCCAACCGCACGGTCGCTACATGGGGCCCGTTTTCATCGGCATCCGCATTAAAATTGAATTGTTCGGTGATGTTTTTCACCAGCGGCACGCCCCCTTCATTGCGATCCCCCCAACTGACACTCAACCGCTCAGCGGCAGCGACCACGGTGCGCACCACCACTTCGGTTTGTTCCAACGTCGAGCCGGGTGGCAGAATGATCCGCGCTTCGGCAATATCACCGTCCAATTCCGGAAAGCCGACAAACTTCAGCCCGCCGCCAGCCAATAACGCAAAGGAGGCAAACAACAACCCAATCACGCCCCCGACAAACGCATAACGCCATGTCACGGCCCACTCGACACCGCGCACTAAACGTCCATGCCGAAAATGCTCAAAACGGGCCAGAAAACGCTGCTTCCAACGGGGCAGCGACGTGGCCTTTTTCTCTTTTTGCAGCGAGTGCGCTAAGTGATTAGGCAGGATCAAAAAGGCTTCCACCAAGCTCAGCGTCAGCACCAAAATCAACACTTGTGGCACCACCCGCAGCACCGCCCCCATCTCCCCTTGCAAAAAGATCAGGCTGCCGAAAATACAAATAGTCGTTAGATAAGACGAGACGACACCGGGCAACACCTTCTTCACCCCGTTATACACCGCGTCTTCCACCTTTTGCCCACGGTCGAGGTGTGAGGCGATGGACTCCGAGATCACAATGGCATCATCCATCATGATCCCGATCGCCATCAGCAAGCCGACCAAGGTCATGATATTGATCGACAGTGAAAACGCCGCCATCAAATACAAGCTACCGAGAAACGCGACCGGCAACCCTGCGGCGATCCAAAACGAGTAGCGGAAAGAAAAAAACAGCCACATCACCGCAAACACCAGGATCACCCCTTGCCAGCCATTTTTGACCATCATGGTCAGGCGATCCCACAGCAAAGAGGAGAGATCATTGGTCAGTGTTAGCGTCACACCGGTCGGCGCCCGTGCATTTTCCGCGTCGACAAACGCAGCCACGCGCGCTTTGATCCGCAGCGCATCATCGGCTTTGTTTTTGCTGATCTTCAACAGCGCGGACGGCGTGCCGTCAAACAGCACTTTCTGCTCATCCAACGCAAAGCGATCGGTGATCGTGGCTACCTCGCCCAAGCGGATCACCGCGCCCATGCTGTCTGCGCCAATCACCGTCTGCGCCAGGGTGTCCGGCGTGATTTTCTGCTCATCAAAGCGCAGCAAGACATTGCGGTCACGGGTTTCGATACTGCCACTGGGCAACTTGATATTCTGTCGGCTGATAATAGAAGCGATGTCATTGACGCTCAGCCCCAATTGGCGCAGCGCAATTTCATCGAGTTCAACCCGCAGTTGGTGAGCGGAAAAGCCACTGACGGTGACCAATGACACGCCGTAATCCAACTTCAAGGTACGCTTGAGTTGCTCTGCATAGGCTTTCAGGTGCGGCAGACTGGTGTCCGCTTTGATTGCCACATCGACCACGGGCTCGTTCCAATCCAACTCGCGTACTACGGGGGATTCAATCTCGGAAGGGAAATCATTGATCGCGTTGATCTGGGTCTGCACATCCACCAGCATGCGCGACACCACCTCACTGCTGGTGAGTTTTAAAATCAATGAGGCCGAACCTTCGACGGCCTCACAGCGGGTTTCGACAATATTGGCCAGCCCGTCTACGGCATCTTCCATCCGCATGCACAGGCTTTCTTCCACCTCTTGCGGCGAGGCGCCGGGGTACACCACCGAAGCGGTAATATAAGGCGGAGCAAATTCAGGAAAGGTTTCCCGTTTGATTTTGGGCAGCGACACTAAGCCAAACAACAACAGGCTCAGCATCAGCAAATTGGCGGCCGTCGGATGACGAGAGAAGTAACGGATCATGGCTGCGACTCCTGCTTCTCTTCAGCAGGCGTCTTCTCAACCAGCGCCTTATTAACAGCCGTCTTATTAACAGCCGCCTTCGCCGACGGAGGCACAGGCTGTCCATTGCGCGTAACCGCCTTCAGTGCCATGCCAGCCACCGCAGGCAGCAGATCGTTAAGCACCACCGCTTGACCATCATGCAGATCCCCCGTGATGGCGACCTGCCCTGCGCGGCGGAACAGCACCGTCACCGGCACAATGGCCAACTGCTGCTCGGCCGACATCAGGTACACCGTGTTAGCGTGCAAAGCTCGTTCTGGGATCACCCAATGGGTATTCGTTTGCCCCGTCAGGTGGGCTTCCACAAACATCCCGTTGACCAGTGGCGGTGCCGATTCCGGCGACAACTGGCGGTAATCCTGTTGCACTTCCAAGATCACCCCGACCGTGGCCTGATTCGCATTCACGGTGTCACTGATACGGGTCACACGTGCAGGCCAACGCTGCATGAAGTCACCACTGGAAAGCGCAATCGAGGCGGCAATATCGAGCTGATCCGCCCGGGGACGCCCGTCACTGTGGGCGGTGTATTGGGTTAAGCTCGACGCCAACACCTGCATATCATGCAACGCGATTTGGGCATCGATTTCGACCGCGGCAATGCCGTGTGCCAGCACCATAGTCTGTTGGTTATTGACGACCTGATCTTGTTCAATATGCACGCTGGAGATGCGCGCATCGATCGGCAAGGTGATCACCGTTTTCGCCAAGGCCCGCTTGGCTTCATCCACACGGGATTGGTTCACATCCAACTGGGCCTGCGTGACGTTTTTCTCGTTCGGCAGCACAATCAATTGGTTCTCAATATTTTGTAAGGTCTGCTGATTGGCCAACATGGTCTGCTGCTCCAAATCAACCGCCGACTGCGACGTTAGCCCTTTGCGTTTCAGCTCTTGCTTACGGGCGAGCTCTTTTTGACTGATCGCCAAGCGGCGTTTTTCAATCTTACGGGTCGACAGCAGGTTTTTCTCTTCCTGCGCCCATTGCGCAAGTTGGGCACGGCTGGCACTGACATCCGCTTGGGCCTGGGCGAGACGCAATTCATAGTCGAGCGGATCAATTTTCAACAACACGGTGCCGGCATCCATCACTCGCCCTTTTTCTAAATCAGGATGGCGATACACCACTTTTCCGGTGACTTCGGCAATGGCTTGCCATTCCACTTTCGGGGCTACCCGTCCAAAACCGGTGGCTTGCGGCGCCAAGGGCTGTTGCTGCAGGGTGATCACATCCACCGCTCGACTGCGTTCAATGGCCGCTTTACTGGCAGGGGAAGGGCGTAACACCACAGCCAGCACAAGGATCAAGACACCCAGCAGGATGGCCGGTACAACTAAGCGTTTTCGTGGTGTGAGCATGGTTATCCCTCTTCCTTGGGTTTAAGCAAACCGTGAGTCAGCAGTTTGACATTGTGTTCGGCTAATTCGGCTAAATAGGTCTCATCCATTTCAATGCCCTGCAAGTGCAACATGGCAGGCGGGATCAAAAAGGGAAAAATCATCAGGCTAATAAAACTCATCCGCGCCTTATCAGGGCAGACGCCGGGGTGTAACTGACCTTGTGCCTGTAACTGAATAAAGATGCGCTCAATCGCGGGACGCGCCGTTTCGGCAAACATTTTCTCCATGGTCTGCCGTTGCAGATCCGTCGGCTCCATCATCATGGCCCGCGCCACGAGTTTGGGCATGTCCGGATTGGGAGCCATGATCCGGTAATAGGTGCGCATCAGATCCGCAACCGACGCAAAATCCCCGTTCATCATCATGGCCTGCAACTGTTGCTGAATGGGCGCCATCGTCTCACGCAGCATGGTCTCGTACAGCCCGCCTTTATGGCCAAAGTAATAGCGGATCAACGCCACATTCACCCCTGCACGTGTCGCGATCATACGGGTCGATACCTTGCTGTAAGGCAAGCTGACAAAGAGTCGCCGAGCTTCGGTGACCAACCGTTCCCGTGCATCCGACGCCCCTGTCGGTCGCCCTGCTTTTCTCGCCATGCATTCTCCTTCGTACCGACCTTGCGCGTTGTCTTACGTGGGGCTGCGGCAATTAATTAATCATTTGTTTAATTTTAACCCTGTGCGCGAGACAAAGAACCGGATTAATTACGCACTTTTTAATCAAGTGATTAATTTCACTGTACACCACCTCCGCCCCTTCTGCTGCCGTACTATCGGCCACTGTCTCCGCGATCCGGCCTCAAAGAACTGGTCTGAGCAGCGATGAATGTTATTAACAATCAGACGAATAACCATGAAAACAAAATAAACATGCAATTAACAGTTGACGATATAGCGTTCGATTTGATATTCATTTGTTAACCAACCAGTGGTTTTTTTCAACGACACTCTTCTACAAACGTATTGACGGAAGCACACAACGATGAAAACACGTTTCTCTCTTCTCTTAAGCCTCCTCCTTATCGTGACCTAAATCGCGCGGGTAGCTTATGAGTGGGAAACACCACTAAGACTTCAAAAAAACCCGCGCAAGCTGCGCGGGTTTTTTCATATTACAAAGCCGGCGCAAGCGGATGCGGACCACGCCATGATTGGCAGGCTAACGAAAGGATGTAGCAATGAAAGATCAGGTCATAATTTTCGATACCACGCTACGCGATGGGGAGCAGGCACTGTCAGCCAGCCTGACGGTAAAAGAAAAACTGCAGATTGCTTACGCCCTTGAGCGCCTCGGGGTTGACGTGATTGAAGCCGGTTTCCCGGTGTCTTCGCCAGGGGATTTCGAATCGGTACAAACCATTGCTAAGCACATTAAAGACAGCCGCGTGTGCGCCCTGTCCCGTGCCGTTGCCAAAGACATTGATGTCGCCGCTGAATCACTGAAAGTGGCAGATGCCTTCCGTATCCATACCTTTATTTCCACCTCGACCATTCACGTGCAAGACAAGCTGCGCCGCAGCTACGACGACGTGATCGAGATGGGTGTTGCCGCCGTCAAACGCGCCCGTAACTACACTGACGATGTCGAGTTCTCGTGTGAAGATGCGGGCCGTACCCCGATCGACAACCTGTGCCGCATGGTGGAAGCTGCGATCAAGGCCGGTGCCCGCACCATTAATATTCCCGACACCGTGGGCTACACCCTGCCCAATGAATTTGGCGGCATCATCGCCCAGCTGTTTAACCGCGTACCGAATATCGACCAAGCCATTATTTCGGTCCATTGCCATGACGATCTGGGCATGTCGGTGGCCAACTCCATGGCTGCCGTTCAAGCCGGCGCCCGTCAGGTCGAAGGCACGATCAATGGTATCGGTGAGCGCGCAGGCAACTGTTCGCTGGAAGAGATCGCCATGATCATCAAAACCCGCGCCGAATTTCTTGGGGTACACACTAACCTCAAGCATGATGAAATTCACCGTACCAGCAAGATGGTCAGCCAGCTGTGCAATATGCCGATTCAGGCCAACAAAGCCATTGTCGGTGCCAATGCGTTCAGCCACTCGTCCGGCATTCATCAAGACGGCATGCTGAAGAACAAAAACACCTACGAAATCATGACACCGGCCTCTATTGGCCTGAAAAATCAGGTGCTGAACCTGACGTCACGCTCTGGCCGTGCCGCCGTGAAAAGCCACATGGACAGCCTGGGCTACACCGATAAAGAGTACGATCTGGACACCCTGTACAGCGACTTCCTGAAACTGGCGGATCGCAAAGGCCAGGTGTTTGATTACGATCTCGAAGCGCTGATGCACTTTGCCAATCTGCGTGAAGAAGACGACTTCTTTAAGCTGAATTACCTGAGCGTACAGTCCGGTACCGTCATGGCAACCACCACCATCAAGCTACAGTGTGGTGACGAAGAGAAATGTGAAGCCGCTGTCGGCAACGGCCCAGTCGATGCACTGTACCAGTGTATTTACCGCCTGACTGGCTACGACATTGTGCTGGATAAGTTCGATCTCACCGCCAAAGGCGAAGGGGAAGATGGCCTCGGTCAGGCCGACATCATTGCCAACTATAAAGGCCGCAAGTACCACGGTACCGGTCTGGCTACCGACATTGTCGAAGCCTCTGGCCAAGCCCTGCTTCACGTGATCAACAGTATTCATCGCGCCGATCAAATCGCAGAAATTAAACAGAAATCCCAAATGGAGACAGTATAACCATGGCAGGTACATATAACATCGCCGTTCTACCGGGGGACGGTATCGGTCCCGAAGTGATGCAGCAAGCCCACAAAGTGCTCGACGCGGTACAAGAAAAGTTTGGCTTTACGCTGGCGTGTCACGAGTTTGATGTCGGCGGTATTGCAATCGACAACCATGGCTGCCCGCTCCCTGCGGCGACCATGGCGGGCTGTGAAGCCTCGGATGCGATTTTGTTTGGCTCTGTCGGTGGCCCGAAGTGGGAACACCTGCCACCGAACGATCAACCGGAACGTGGGGCGCTACTGCCTTTGCGTAAGCACTTCCAACTGTTCTGTAACCTGCGTCCGGCACAGATCCACAGCGGCCTTGAAGCCTTCTCTCCGCTGCGTGCAGACATTTCTGAACGTGGCTTTGACATCGTGGTTGTGCGTGAACTGACGGGCGGCATTTACTTTGGCTTGCCAAAAGGCCGTGAAGGAGAAGGCGCCCAAGAGAAAGCCTTCGACACCGAGGTGTATCACCGTTTTGAGATCGAACGCATCGCCCGTATCGCCTTTGAATCGGCCATGCTGCGCAAGAAAAACGTCTACTCGATCGATAAAGCCAACGTCCTACAAAGCTCTATCCTGTGGCGTGAAGTGGTCGAAGCGGTCGCCAAAGACTACCCAGAAGTGACGCTAAACCACATGTACATCGACAACGCGACCATGCAGCTGATCAAAGATCCATCGCAGTTCGACGTGATGCTGTGCTCCAACATTTTCGGCGACATTATCTCTGATGAGTGCGCCATGATCACCGGATCCATGGGCATGTTGCCGTCAGCCAGTCTGAACCAAGACAAATTCGGTATGTACGAGCCAGCCGGTGGGTCTGCACCGGATATCGCGGGTAAAAACATCGCCAACCCGGTGGCACAAATTCTGTCGGCGGCACTGATGCTACGTTATAGCTTGGGTGAAGAGCCGGCGGCACGCGCCATTGAGCAGGCCGTATCACAAGCGTTGGAAGCCGGTGAGCTGACCGCGGATCTGGCCGGTGGCCATCCCGCCCTGACCACCAGCGAAATGGGTGACAAAATCGCCCAGTACGTCCGCCAAGCCTAACCGCCGCAAGGAGCAATGAGCCATGTCGAATAATAAAGCGCCCAAGACGCTGTATGAAAAAGTCTACGATGCCCATGTGGCGGTGGCAGCCGAAGGGGAAACCCCGATCCTGTACATCGACCGTCACTTGGTGCATGAAGTCACCTCACCGCAAGCCTTTGACGGGCTGCGTGAAAAAGGCCGTCCGGTCCGTCAGGTGAGCAAAACCTTTGCCACCATGGATCACAACGTCTCAACCCTGACCAAAGACATTAATGCGTCGGGCGAAATGGCACGGATCCAGATGGAAACGCTGGCCAAAAACTGTGAAGAGTTTGGCGTCACCCTGTACGATCTTAACCACCCGTATCAGGGCATTGTGCACGTGATGGGCCCTGAACTGGGGATCACCCTGCCGGGCATGACGATTGTGTGTGGGGATTCTCACACCGCCACGCACGGCGCCTTTGGCTCGCTAGCCTTTGGTATCGGCACCTCGGAAGTCGAACACGTACTGGCGACCCAAACCCTGAAACAAGCCCGCGCCAAGACCATGAAAATCGAAGTGAAAGGCAAAGTGGCTGAAGGCATTACCGCCAAAGACATCGTGCTGGCGATCATCGGTAAAACCACCGCGGCCGGCGGGACCGGTTATGTGGTGGAGTTCTGCGGTGAAGCCATCACCGATCTGTCGATGGAAGGCCGCATGACGGTGTGTAACATGGCCATTGAACTGGGTGCCAAAGCCGGACTTATCGCGCCGGATCAAACCACCTACGACTACATCCAAGGGCGCAAATTCTCCCCACAAGGCGCCGATTTTGACGCCGCCGTGGCGTACTGGAGCACCCTAAAAACTGACGAGGATGCGCAGTTTGATCATGTGGTGACACTGGATGCCAAAGACATCAAACCGCAGGTCACCTGGGGCACGAATCCGGGGCAAGTGATTGCGGTGGATCAGCCTATCCCCGCGCCAAGCGACTTCAGCGATCCGGTTGAGCAAGCCTCTGCCGTGAAAGCACTGGCTTACATGGGGCTGGAAGCAGGCAAAACCCTGGCCGATTTCCGCATTGATAAAGTGTTTATCGGTTCGTGCACCAACTCACGCATCGAAGACATGCGTGCTGCTGCTGCGATTGCCAAAGGCCGTAAAGTGGCCGCCAATGTGCAAGCTTTGGTGGTACCGGGATCGGAGCAAGTGAAAGCACAGGCTGAAAAAGAAGGGCTGGATACGATCTTTATCGAGGCCGGTTTTGAATGGCGCCTGCCGGGCTGCTCCATGTGTCTGGCGATGAACAACGATCGCTTGGGACCGCATGAGCGTTGTGCGTCCACCAGTAACCGTAACTTTGAAGGCCGTCAGGGCCGTGATGGTCGCACCCACTTGGTGAGCCCGGCCATGGCCGCTGCTGCCGCGTGTGCGGGCCACTTCGTTGATATCCGTGAACTTGAACCTGCGGCAACGCCGGCCTAACAGAAGGAACGCACAATGACAGGATTCCAACAGCATACTGGCTTGGTCGTCCCACTGGACGCCGCCAATGTCGATACCGATGCCATTATTCCCAAGCAGTTTCTGCAAAAAGTCACCCGCACCGGGTTTGGCAAACATCTGTTTCATGACTGGCGCTTCTTGGATGATGCCGGTCAGCAGCCGAACCCCGCGTTCATCATGAATGCGCCGCGCTATCAGGGTGCGAGCATTTTGCTCGCCCGTGAAAACTTTGGCTGTGGATCATCCCGTGAACACGCCCCGTGGGCATTGGCAGATTACGGTATTCAGGTCATGATCGCGCCGAGCTTTGCCGATATTTTTTACGGCAACAGCATCAATAACCAAATGGTGCCGGTACGCCTGACTGAGCAGGAAGTGGATGAACTGTTCCAGTATGTGGACGCGAACGAAGGCGCAACCATCACGGTGGATTTAGAAGCGATGACGGTCACCTCCAATGGCAAAGTATATACGTTCGAGATCGACGCCTTCCGTCGTCACTGCTTGCTTAACGGTCTGGATAACATCGGTCTGACGCTGCAACATGAAGCGAAAATCGCGGATTATGAGCGCAATATCCCCGCATTTTTAGCCTAACCTCGATTCACAAAACGCGCCTCAGCCAGATAACATCATGGGCTGCGGCGCATTTTTTATCCTCCCGAAAGCTTTTCTCTTCTTTGCCGGTCTGATGTCTTAACCCTATATAGGCTCATCAGCCCACTTTTCAAGGAGATCGCCATGCGTTTGATCTTGCTCGTCAGCTTGTTACTCATCCCCTCGCTATCGTGGGCTGCGCCCAAGGCCGACCTCTGGCCATATTGGCAGGCGACCCAAGCCAACAGTACGCAGACCGTCGATCATCAACGCTGGCAACAGTTGCTGGATCGTTACTTGGTCGTCGCGCCCTCACAAACCCGCTTTCGCTATAGTGCCGTCACCGACAACGATCAGTACGCACTGGGCCGCTACCTGCGCGATCTGGCTGCTATCGATCCGCGCCAACTCAATCGCCGTGAGCAGTTTGCCTATTGGGTGAACCTGTACAACGCGCAGACTGTGAAGCTGATCCTCGCTCATTATCCGGTGTCGTCTATCACCAAGATCGGCGGCTTTTTCAGCTTCGGTCCGTGGGATGACGACGTCGTGACCATCAACGGCAAACCACTTTCCCTCAATGATATCGAACACCGGATCTTGCGCCCTATCTGGCGTGATCCGCGTATTCACTACGCGGTCAATTGTGCCAGCCTCGGCTGTCCTGATTTGCTGCCGCGCGCCTTTACCGCCAATAACACCGACACCTTGTTAGAGCAGGCCGCCAAACGCTTCATTAACAACGACAAAGGCGTCAAGATCAACGGCGACAGCGTCCAGTTGTCCTCCATTTATGACTGGTACGGGACTGACTTCGGCACCCAACGGGAACTACAACAGCACCTCAACCGCTACCGCACCGGGACGCCTGTCACCTTACAACATGTCCGTTACGACTATGACTGGCGACTCAATGCTGCCCAATAAGTGATTGTCTTCCTTGCTGAGCACTAGCCACGCCAGCATCCCCCTATTACAATATGCTCGTTCTCATTGGGGAGCCCGAACACAAAAAAGGGCTGAGATTGCACCGCAAAACCCACTGAACCTGATCCAGTTAGCACTGGCGTAGGAATTGAGACCGAGTCATGCACTTTCTGCCCTGAGTCAGACACACTCGACTGACAGGCAGATCTCAACCCTGTGCCCTCTTATTTATCTCGTTTGCCGGATGCAAACGTAGCAGGAGCACACCGTGAAAAAAGCCCTTTCCCTTTTTGCTGTCTCATTGACGAGCGCGATCGCCACCAGCCCAGCATGGGCCGCAGAAAATGCCAACGCGAACAGCGATAACACGCTGACCGTGTACACCTACAGCTCGTTCGCCTCTGACTGGGGACCGGGACCGGCGATTGAAAAAGCCTTTGAAGCGCAGTGTGATTGCGATTTGCAATTCATCGCACTGGATGATGGGGTATCCATTTTGAACCGCGTGCGTCTGGAAGGCAAAAATTCAAAAGCCGATGTGCTATTAGGACTGGATAACAACCTGATCAGCGAAGCGAAAAAAACCGGCCTACTGGCGGAACACAATGTCGATACCCGTCAGGTGACCCTTCCGAATGGCTGGACGGACACCACGTTCGTGCCGTATGACTTTGGCTATTTTGCTTTTGTGTATGACAGCAGCAAACTGACGAACCCGCCGAAAAGCTTGGATGAACTCGTTAAACGCGATGATCTCAACATCCTGTATCAAGATCCTCGCACATCCACGCCCGGCCAAGGCTTAATGCTGTGGATGAAGTCCGTCTATGGCGATAAGGCCGCAGACGCGTGGCAACAACTGGCGAAGAAAACCGTCACCGTCACCAAGGGGTGGTCGGAAGCCTACAACATGTTCCTTAAAGGCGAAGCGGACATGGTGCTCTCTTACACCACGTCACCGGCTTATCACCTGATCGCCGAGAAAGACGCAAAATACAAAGCCGCGAATTTCAGCGAGGGGCATTACCTGCAAGTGGAAGTGGCAGCCAAGCTGAAAAGCAGTGATAACCCGGTACTGGCGGATCAATTCATGGCCTTCATCTTGACGCCGGCATTCCAAGACCAAATCCCAACGGGCAACTGGATGTATCCGGTGATCAAGCAAACGTTGCCAGCCGGCTTTGAGCAATTAACCCTGCCAAGCAAGGCGCTGGAATTTAACGCCGATGAGGTCGCGAAACAGCGCCGTAGTTGGATCCGAGAATGGCAATATGCGCTGACTCAGTAACATTTCGACTAAGCCACACACCGATAGTAGGCACTTACCTTGCACTCCCGCCACACCGTTTTATTGCCCGGCCTATTGAGCGCCGGGCTGATCATCGCCATCGTGATCAGCGCTTTAGGGGCGTTAATCGTCGAAGCGAACACACTCGATATCCTGCCGTTATGGCAGGATCCGTATTTACGCCATGTAACGGGCTTTTCGTTCACGCAAGCACTCCTGTCAACGTTACTCAGCATCGTACCCGCGATCCCCGTCGCTTATGCGCTGTCACGCCGCCAATTTCCCGGAAAGGCCCTGCTCTTGCGGGTGTTTGCCATGACGCTGGTGCTGCCGGTGCTGGTCGCGGTGTTTGGCCTGTTGGCCGTGTACGGCAATAACGGTTTACTGATGCATGGCCTACATACGTTAGGCTGGCAACCGGCTGTGTCCTTGTATGGGTTACAGGGGATTTTGCTCGCCCACGTGTTTTTGAACCTGCCGTTGGCGACGCGCCTGCTGTACCAAAGCCTGGAAAGCATTCCGCACGAACAGCATCAACTCGCGACCCATTTGGGGCTGTCCAGTTGGCAACAGTTTCGGTTTGTCGCTTGGCCGCGTTTGCGCCAGCAATTACCCCATGTGATTGGCTTGGTGTTCATGCTGTGCTTCACCAGTTTTGCCGTGATCATGGCTCTCGGCGGCGGCCCTCAAGCGACCACCATTGAACTGGCGATTTACCAAGCCTTACGGTATGACTTTGATTTAGCCGGCGGAGCCATCTTGGCGTTGTGGCAAATGGCATTGTGCGGCAGCTTAGTGCTGCTGACACAACGGTTTGCCAAACCGTTAGCCACCACACACACCTCTGCCCGACGGGCGCGCCAGCCACAGTTTGATTCATTGGCCAGTCGCTGCTGGGACGGCGTATGGATTGGCCTTGCGCTGCTGTTGGTGCTGCCGCCTCTGTTCGCGGTGGTGATCGCCGGGCTAAATCCTCACACCCTGAGTCAATTGCACGCTCCCGCGCTGTGGCACGCGGTAGGACAATCGCTGCGCATTGCCATTATCGCCGCCTTGCTGGCCGTGATCGGGGGCGTCGCGATCTTGCTCACCAGCCGCCAGTGGCGTTTACGTCGTCAACGTTGGGCGGCCGATGGCATCGAGCTGATCGGCACCATCATATTGATCACGCCGGGGCTGGTACTAAGTACCGGGATCTTCCTGTTATTGCGCCAGTTTACTGATGCGTTTTCGGTCGCATTCTGGGTAGTGGTGGCGGTGAATGCCCTGATGGCGCTGCCGTACGTGCTTAAAACCCTGAGCCAGCCTATGCTGCATATTGCCCAACAATATGATCCGCTGTGCCAAAGCTTAGGGATGCATGGCCTCACCCGCTTATGGCTGGTGGAATGGCGCGCTTTGCGGGCCCCCATGGCACAAGCTCTGGCGATCGGCTTTGTGCTCTCGCTGGGCGACTTAGGCGCCATTTCCCTGTTTGGCAGCAATGATTTCCAAACCCTGCCGCTGTATTTATTCCAGCTACTGGGCAGCTACCAAATGGACGCGGCGGCCGTCACCGCATTGATTTTATTACTATTGAGTTTGGGCTTATTCACGCTGGTGGAAAAGCTGCTCATACGGAAACCTGTATGCTAACCCTGAGCCAACTTTGTTATCGCTACCCGCGCCCTGCGCCTCACCAGCCAGAAACCGCGCTGTGCTTTGATTTGCAGGTCAATCAAGGGGACATCGTTGCCCTCATTGGCCCAAGCGGCGCCGGTAAAAGCACCCTGCTGGCATTGATCGCAGGCTTTCTGACGCCGGCCAGCGGTGAGCTGACCATCGCCGGTGAACCGATTGACCAACAACATCCCTCACAGCGCCCGCTGTCAATGCTGTTTCAAGAACACAACCTGTTTCCGCACCTGAGCGTGTACGACAACATCGCGCTGGGACGCCATCCCGGGCTGCGCTTAACCGCACAGGATAAAGCAGATGTCACCGCTGCTGCGACCCGTGTCGGGTTGGCAGACTACCTGACGCGTTTGCCGGAACAACTGTCCGGCGGCCAGCGGCAGCGTGTGGCATTGGCGCGCTGTCTGCTACGTCAGCGTCCCTTGTTGTTGCTGGATGAACCGTTTTCCGCCTTGGATCCGGCCTTGCGTAAAGAGATGCTGACGTTGGTGCAGACTTTGGCGCGCGAGCAGCAGATCACGGTGTTGATGATCACCCACAGCCCTGATGATGCACTGGCGATCAGCGATAAATGCGCCTTCATTGAGCACGGGGAAATTACGCTGTTTGGGGACACGCAAGCCATGCTGACCACGCCCGAGCATGACGGATTAAAGCGGTACTTGGGGATGAGTTAGCGAACACTACCGTTCAATCCCAGACAGACAAGGGCGATGCACTGGTGCATCGCCCTTTTTATTTATGCATTGTTAGCCACGCTGAGATTAAAGATTTTCTTCGGCAAATTCTGCCAAGCGACTTCGCACGACGCCATTGAGATAGATATTGGCACTGCCCTCGAAGTTTTTGAAACGCTCAACGATATACGTTAAGCCCGAGGTAACGGGAGAAAGGTAACTGGAATCAATTTGCGCCAAGTTGCCCGAACACACCAACTTGGTGCCTTCACCGCAACGGGTGATGATGGTTTTAATTTGCGACGCGGTAAGGTTCTGACATTCATCCAGTAAGACAAAGGCATTTTGAATCGAACGCCCACGCATAAAGTTAATCGATTTAAACTGAATGTTGGCTTTATCATAAATGTACTGCATGGAACCATTCGTGCAGACGTCATTTTTGTGTAGCGCCTCCATCGTATCGGTCACCGCCGCCAGCCAAGGCAGCATTTTTTCTTCCTCGGTACCGGGGAGATACCCGATAGATTCGGCGATTTCCGGCGTATTACGGGTCACGATGATCTTGTCGTACATGCCCTTTTCAATCACTTGTTCAAGTGCAGCCGCCATCGCCAGAATGGTTTTCCCGCAGCCCGCCGGGCCGGTCAAGATCACCAAGTCAATATTCGGATCCATCATGGCATCCATCGCCATGCCCTGATAAATATTTTTCGGGTGGATCCCCCACGCCTGACGGTGCATCAGCCGCTCATAACCGATGTCTTTCAACGTCACGGTATCGCTGTCTAACGCGTGCACCCGCGCAGCAAAATCCGCACTTTCATCAATCACGTATTGGTTGATAAACGGCGTCTCAAACAACGACAACGGCAACGTATGTAACGTCGACCGTCCGCGGTTTTCAGAATGGCACTCGCCAACCTCATCCCAGAAGCTCCCCGTGAATTGGTGGAACCCTTTGGTCAGCAACTTCACATCATCAATCAACTGATCGCTGCGGTAGTCATCCACGTGACACACACCTGCCCCTTTGGCGCGCAATCGCATATTGATGTCTTTGGTGATCAGCACCACTTCCCGTGGCGCGTAATGGGCCTGAAGATACAGTACCCCGTTAAGGATCCGGTTATCACCGGCTTTGTCGGCAAAGGCGTGCACGGTTTCCGTGATTTCATAATCCGCGAAAATCGCCACGGAACCTTCGGCTTGTGGGTTAATGGGGATCCCTTCGGCAATTTGCTCGGGGGTGGCGTCGTGGAAGATATCCTCTAACGCGCGAATCGCAACACGGGCATCACGCGACACATCGCGTTTGCTGTCTTTGATGCGATCGAGCTCCTCCAGCACGGTCATCGGAATGACCACATCGTGCTCCTTGAAGGAGTAGATGGCGAGGGGTTCATGAAGCAGAATGTTCGTGTCTAGAACAAAGACTTTCCTTTCAGCGTCATCCATAAGGACCTCCTTGGTAACGAAGTAACGGGGTTGCCCACCGCTGTGTTGCTGACCGAAGCCGGCATAGGGTTGTTACTATTAAAGACCGGAGACAATGAACTAAATGTGACACACCCAGTTTGTAATTTTCTTGCTACTTTGACCGTGACCTTGCTCACGGCATGCAGTAACATATCCTCCCTTTTTTACCGGTGCGAATTCTGGCTTACACTTATATACCAACGACAACAGCCGACACCGGCTGCGCTCAACTTATCGTACGGTATCTCTTTGAGTGTAGATCAAATATGTGGGCGTACCGGCTTCGCATTCTCCTTAATTTCAAATAATTAGAAGGTTTTAACCACTATGCCATTTGCTTTGGGTCAACGTTGGATCAGTGATACTGAAAGTGATCTCGGTTTGGGGACAGTCATGGCTGTCGATGCCAGAACCGTGACACTCATGTTCTCCGCCTGTGATGAGAACCGTCTCTACGCTCGTAATGATGCGCCCGTGACCCGTGTAATGTTCAATGTCGGTGATGTGGTTGAAAGCCATGAAGGCTGGTCACTCAAAGTAGAACGCGTCGATGAAACGGGTGGCGTTTTCACCTATATCGGTACCCGTACTGACACAGAAGAAGAAGACGTGGTGCTGCGTGAAATTTTCCTCAGCCACCAAATCCGTTTTAACAAACCGCAAGACAAACTGTTCGCCGGTCAAATCGACCGTATGGATCGCTTTGCCCTGCGCTACCGTGCGTTGAAGAACCAGTACGAACAACACAAGAGCCCACAACGTGGCCTGTGTGGCATGCGTGCTGGCCTGATCCCGCATCAACTTTACATCGCCCATGAAGTAGGTCGTCGTTATGCACCGCGCGTACTGCTGGCTGATGAAGTGGGTCTGGGTAAAACCATCGAAGCAGGTATGATCATCCACCAGCAAGTGCTGGCAGGCCGTGCCGAGCGTATCCTGATCGTGGTACCGGAAACCTTGCAACACCAGTGGCTGGTCGAAATGATGCGTCGTTTCAACCTGCACTTCTCGATCTTCGATGAAGAACGTTGCGTGGAAAGCTTTGCTGATGCAGCTAACCCTTTTGATACGGCTCAGTATGTGCTGTGTTCGCTGGACTTCCTACGCAAAAGCCGTCGCCGCTTTGAACAAGCCTTGGATGCCGATTGGGATTTGATGGTGGTCGATGAAGCACACCACCTTGAGTGGAGCGAAGACAAGCCAAGCCGTCAGTACCAAGTGGTTGAAGCCTTGGCAGAGAAAACGCCGGGCGTGTTGCTGTTAACCGCGACACCTGAGCAATTGGGCCATGAAAGCCACTTTGCCCGTCTTCGTCTGCTCGATCCGGATCGCTTCTACGACTACGAAACCTTTGTCGAAGAAGAGCGTCAGTATGCGCCAGTCGCCGATGCGGTATCCCGCTTGCTGTCGGGCGAAACGCTGGACAACGACGCCAAGAACACCTTGGTCGAACTGCTGCCTGAGCAAGACATCGAGCCGATGCTGCGTATTATCGAAGCGAACGATGTCGACACCGAGCAACAGGAAACCGTTCGCCGTGAGCTGATCGATAACCTGATGGATCGTCACGGTACCGGCCGCGTGCTGTTCCGTAACACCCGTGCCGCGATCAAAGGCTTCCCACAACGTCACCTGAACATGTACCCGCTGCCGTTGCCGACGCAATACCAGACGGCCATGCGCGTGGCTGGCATGATGGGCGGCAAGATGAGCGACGAACAAAAAGCCGTGAAGCTGCTGTACCCTGAAGACATCTTCCAGGAGTTTGAAGGCGAATCCGCAACGTGGTGGCACTTTGATCCGCGCGTGAACTGGTTGCTGGATATGCTCAAAGCCAACCGTCAGGAAAAAGTGTTGGTGATCTGTGCGCGTGCACAAACCGCATTGATCTTGGAACAAGCTCTGCGTGAACGTGAAGGGATCCGTGCCACCGTGTTCCACGAAGGCATGTCGATCATCGAGCGTGATAAAGCCGCGGCGTACTTCGCTCAAGAAGAAGCCGGCGCACAAGTGCTGTTGTGTTCTGAGATTGGTTCTGAAGGCCGTAACTTCCAGTTCGCCAACCAGTTGGTGATGTTCGATCTACCGAACAACCCGGATCTGCTGGAACAGCGTATTGGTCGTCTGGACCGTATCGGTCAGAAACGTGATATCGAAATTCACGTACCGCACCTTGAAGGTACCTCACAAGCCCTATTGGCGCGCTGGTACAACGAAGGCCTGAACGCCTTTGAAGAAACCTGTCCAACCGGCCGTGCGATTTACGATGCGTTCTGCGACACCTTGATCAGCCTGCTGGCCAGCGACAAACCCAATGAAGACGCGCTAAACAGCCTGAACGAAGACAGTGCTGCGATGCACCAAGCACTGAAAGCCAAGCTGGAGCAAGGCCGTGACCGTCTATTGGAAATTCACTCCAACGGTGGCGACAAAGCCCAATCCTTGGTTGAGCTGATCAGCAGCAAAGATGGCGACACCAACTTGGTGACCTTTGCCCTAGGCTTGTTTGACACCATCGGTTTGAACCAAGATGACAAAGGCGAGAACGCCATTGTCGTGACCCCGTCTGAACACATGATGGTAGCAAGCTACCCGGGTCTGCCGTATGACGGTTGCACCATTACGTTTGATCGTAATACCGCGCTATCACGCGAAGATCTGCACTTCATCAGCTGGGAACACCCAATGATTCAGGGCGGCATTGATCTGCTACTGAGCGAAGGCGTGGGCACCACCGCCGTGTCGTTGTTGAAGAACAAGGCATTGCCGGTCGGCACCCTGTTGCTGGAATTGATCTACGTGGTCGATGCACAGGCACCGAAGCAATCCGGCATTGGCCGCTTCCTGCCAGCGACACCGATCCGCGTGCTGCTGGATGGCAAAGGCAACAACCTGTCGAACAATGTTGAGTTTGAAGGCTTCAACCGTCAGTTGAGCCCGGTGAACCGTCACCTTGGCAGCAAGTTGGTCAACTCGGTACAAAAAGACATTCACACCCTGATCGCCTTTGCGGAACAAGCGGTGGAGAAAGAGTTGGGTGGCGTACGTGAAGCCGCGCAAGCCGAGATGGAAACCACGCTGCGTGCCGAGTTGGATCGCCTACTGGCACTGAAAGCGGTGAACCCAAACATCCGTGATGATGAGGTGGAATTGCTGGAAACCCAGATCGCGGATCTGACGGGCTACATTGCCAAAGCTCAAATCCAATTGGATTCACTGCGTTTGATTGTGGTTAGCCACGGCTAAACCACCCCGCTGTGACACAGCTAAGCACTCAGTGACACCGCCAAGCGCTGACTGAAACCGCTAAGCCGCCGATTTTCGGCGGCTTTTTTTATGGTTTTTTATGGTTTTTTTCATGGCTTCTTTGCGTATTTCTGAGCTCTCATGACCTCTCTCATTTTGCCTTCACGTTCCTCTGCCGTCCGTCACTGACACGGTATCCTCCTGCCGGATAATGCCATGCGGGGGAAACATTGGGAGGGAATAACAAGTGTGCTATCATCGCCGCCCTTCACTCCCTGATGGTCACACGCGCGATGAGAAAATTACCTGAACTTGATTACAATCCCCCTAAAGATCCGTGGCTAAATGTCCTCTATTTGGACGACGATATTATCGCGGTCAACAAGCCGTCAGGGCTGTTGTCTAACCCAGGACGCGATCCGGCGTTTCATGACAGCGTGTTCGCCCGCGTACTGCGCGATTACCCGGAATCACAAATCATCCACCGTTTGGACATGGCGACCTCTGGTCTGATCGTCTTGGCGCTGAACAAAGACGCCGAACGTGCACTTAAAGCCCAGTTCCGCGATCGCCTGACGGAAAAAGTGTATTACGCCCGCGTATGGGGAGCGATGGCGCAAGACACCGGCACCATCGATCTGCCGCTTATCTGTGACTGGCCCAACCGTCCGATGCAGAAAGTCTGCTATGACGACGGCAAACCTTCCGTGACCCACTATCAAGTCATGGAACGTGGCGACAACACCAGCTTGGTGCGTTTACGTCCGATCACCGGCCGCTCTCACCAGTTGCGCGTACACTTGCTGGCACTGGAGCACCCGATCCTGGGTGACGGCTTCTATGCCCACGACGATGCACTCGCCATGGCCACACGCCTGCAGCTGCACGCGGCCGAGTTAAGTTTCTTCCACCCACGTACTGGCGAGCCGATGCACCTGTTCGCCCCGTGTGAATTTTATTCGCAAGCGTCTGAAAAGACCTTGCCGGATCACCATTCCAAGGGCTGATCCTTGATGGCTGAGGGTGGATTCGTGTCTACTGATGTACACACATTCTCAACCTCAGCCCACAATCTATGGAACACATCGTCTTTCTGGACAGGGATACCATCCCCGCCCATATCACACTGCCCACACCGGCTTTTCCCCATCACTGGCTCGCCTATCCGACCACTGCGCCTCAAGATGTGATTGAACGCTTAGTGCACGCCACCATCGCCATCACCAATAAAGTAGTGCTCAATCGCGACATTCTCAGCCAGTTGCCACAGCTGAAAATGATCGCCATTGCCGCCACAGGCACCAACAATGTCGACCTCGACTATTGCCGCCAGCAAGGCATTATCGTCAGTAACATTCGCGACTACGCCGGCGACTCGGTGCCGGAACACGCACTGGCGATGCTGTTTGCTTTGCGCCGTAATCTGCTCGGCTACCACCGTGATATTCAGGCAGGTATCTGGCAGGACAAAGGCCAGTTTTGCTTTTTCACTCACCCGATTGGGGATGTACGCGGCAGTACCTTAGGGATCATTGGCAGCGGTAGCCTTGGACAAGCGATGGCGACACTTGGCCGTGCCGTCGGCATGACCGTCATTTTTGCCGAACGCAAAGGAGCGACGACCTGCCGTGATGGGTATGTCCCCTTTGAAACCGTATTAGCCACCGCCGATGCGATCAGCCTGCATTGCCCGCTCACACCAGAGACAACCCACTTGCTCAGCCACGACGAGTTTGCCCGCATGAAAGCAAACGCCATTGTGATCAACACCGGCCGTGGTGGCTTGGTGGATGAGCAGGCACTGGTGGACGCCCTGCTCGCCGGACAGATCGGTGGCGCTGGCGTCGACGTCTTTACGCAAGAGCCCACCCCCAGCGATAATCCCTTGATCGCCCACAGCCATTTGCCCAATCTGTTACTGACGCCCCATGTCGCTTGGGGTTCGGAGTCTGCGATTCAGACGCTGGCCAATCAGCTCATCGCGAACCTCAATGCGTTCGCACAAGGACAACCGCAACACGCGGTATAACAGGCATAAAAAAAGCGAGAGTCAGACTCTCGCTTTTTTTGATCTCGCGTTGCTTTTTCATCACCGCTTATCCGGCGATGCCCGTCGAGGGTGCGCGGAGGTTATTTCACCCCTTTCTCTTTGCGGATCAAATCATACGCCGCTTGCAGCTCTTGGGTTTTCTGCTTAGCCAGCTCCATCATTTCGGGCGGTAACCCTTTGGCGGCCAATTTATCCGGATGGTGCTCATTCATTTGCTTACGGTACGCACGTTTCAACTCTTGTGCCGTCGCGTCTTCCGTCACGCCCAGCACATTATACGCATCCGCCAGCTGATCGCGGGTCGGCGCTTGACGGAAGCCGCCCTGCTGCTGGTACTGCTGGTGGAAGCCCCCTTGCTGGAAGCGGAACGCGGCTTCTTGCATACGCAGACGCTGCTCCAACTGCTGCTCAGAAAAGCCCAACGTACGCGCGATAACATGCAATAACTGGCGCTCGCTCGGGTGCAAACTGCCATCGGCAAAAGCAGCTTGGATCTGCAATTCTAAGAAAAATTGCAGCAAATCACTGCGGCCCGCCGTGGTCTGGCGAACGCGTGACAGCTCCTCTTCCAGTGGAAAATCTTCCTCTTTGCCGTCACGAAACGCGTCTTGCGCTTGGCGGCGCGATTCGCCCTGTAACCCCATTCGGTCCATAATAGCACTAGCCACTCGAATTTCATCCGAGGTCACTCGCCCTTTGGCTTTGGCCACATGCCCCATCACAGCAAACGCCGCATGGAAAAAAGCCGCCTGACGATCCGCCTGATTGCCGCCACTCGTTGAGAAGGCACCAAATTGGCCACGGCCATAAATATTTGCGCGCATCTTATCGAACTTATAGCCCAAAAAGAGACCTAACAACAGACCAAACGGCCCGCCAAGGAGGAAACCAAAAAATGCCCCCAGAATTTTGCCCCAAACCTGCATTCGCTACTCTCTGGTAATTTGCTAAATTTAGAAATATTTCTACCGCGTGTAACCCGATTCCATGACGCCAAAAGATGCCGTCGGGTTGAATTTGCATTATGATAGCTGGCATTTATCGGGAATGCTTGCGAAAACCCGAGCCGCGATAACAAATGCACGAAAACTTTTTTTACAGGAACGTTTAGTTAAATGTCATCAACCTCCCGCAGTCTATTAGCCACCATGATAAGTCTGGCACTCTTCGGCCCAGCCATGGCGTATGCAACTCCGGCCTCCCATGATGAAATCAGTGGCGATCCTGCGATCAGTGATGACACTGACGAGCTGGCCACGATCCGCGGGGTATGTATTGCCCCGAAAGACAGGCCTGCCGATCCCAATAATGAACCCGTGACCGTGACCGCCGATCACGCGGAAGCGCTGAACGAGAAAAAACTGACCTATTCCGGTGATGTCGTTGTACGTCAGGGAAACCGCACGGTCGCCGCTGACACAGCCACACTCCATCAACCGGAAAATATCGTGACCGCCGAAGGCAACGTGTATTTCAGTGATGGCAGCATGGAGGTGTATTCTGATCGTGTCCAGAGCAATCTGGATACTGAAGATGCCGAGATGGAAAACGCGGTCTATAACATGACCTGCGAAGCCGGACGCGGTGAAGCCGAGCGCATTGTAAAAAATGGCATTGCGTACTATCGCTTAAAAAACGGCACCTACACCACCTGCCCGCCGGGTGACCGCAGCTGGCAGTTCTCTGCCACCAGCATTGAGCGTGAAGCCGATTCCCCGTTTGCCGATCTCTACAACGCCCGCTTTGAAGTGGCGGATGTGCCTGTGCTGTACATGCCATACCTGCGTGTCCCTGTGGGTAAAGAGCGTTTGACCGGTTTCCTTTATCCGTCGATCAGCTATGGCTCACGTGATGGTTTTGAACTCGAGACGCCGTTCTACTGGAACATCGCCCCGAACTACGACATGACCATCACGCCAAAATACATGACCAACCGTGGCTTGCAGCTTAATTCCAAATTCCGTTACTTAACCGAATTCGGTCAAGGCCATCTGGAAGGCGAATACTTAGCCAACGATCAGAAAGCGACCGATGGCGACCCGCGTTGGGGCTTTAACTGGTCACACCATGGCGTGTATGACGCCCACTGGTTGTTTGAAATTGATTACAGCAAGGTGAGCGACCCGACGTATTTCTCGGACATTGATTCTGGCATTGGTGAGCGTGAAGACAACAACCTGCTGCAAACCGCCGAAGTGTCTTACCGTGATACGCACTGGGATTCCACCCTGCGTGTACGTAACTTCCAGCCGCTAACACTGGGCGTGTCGTCCAACTACCGCCTGATGCCGCAGTTGGATTTGAACTATTACCATGATGATCTGCCGTACGGCTTGGATTTCCATCTGTACAGTCAGGCCAGCCGGTTTGAAAACGACAATCCAGAGAAACCGTCAGCGGATCGTGTTCATCTTGAGCCGACGTTAACCCTGCCGTATGCCACGCCGTGGTGGTCAGTCACGTCAGAAGCCAAGCTGATGTATACCTATTACAATCAGGAATTTGATCCGAACAGCCAAGAGTTGCAGGACAAAAACTTGGATCTGGAAAGCAGTGTTTCGCGTACCGTGCCAAGTATCCGTATTCACAGCGGCTTGTACCTAGAGCGTGATACCTTGCTGTGGGGCGATGCGTACACCCAAAGTCTGGAACCACAGATCCAGTACCTGTACGTCAAAGATGTGGATCAAAAACATATCTATGACGCCTACGACACCACCCTGATGCAGACCGACTATTACGGCCTGTTCCGCGATCAGCGTTATTCCAGTGTCGACCGTATTGCGGCAGCCAACCAATTTACGGTGGGGGCAACAACCCGTTACTTCGACAGTAACTTTGTGGAACGTTTCAACGTATCGGCAGGCCAGATTTTCTACCTCAACGAGGCCGGACGTAATCTGCAAGACGGTAATGAAGCGAGCCCGAACTACTCGGCCACCGCGTTTGAGTCTGACTTCAACTACGATGACTGGCTCTTCTTCCACGGTAGCCTGCAATACGACGCGAGTAAAAAAGATCTCCAGTTCGTGAACGGTGCCGTGGAATACCGTGAGAATGCGGTCTTCAGCCAGTTGAACTACCGCTACATCTCTAAAGAATATTTGCTGGAGAATATTCAGGATGAAAACCAGCTCAACCAATACACCGAAGACGGGATCTCACAACTGGGCTTTTCGACCGGCTTCCCGATCACGGATGGGGTAACGCTGCGCGGTGATTACTACCACGATTTAACCGAGAACCAAATGCTGGAAGGCCAGATCACGCTGAACTACCGCAGCGCCTGTTGGATGATCAGCTTAGGCTATAACGAATACCTCAAAACGCGATCTAACGTCGCCAGCAGTCCTGCCGAATATGAGCAGAACTTCAGTATCTCGTTCAGCTTGCTTGGCCTTGCCGGTGTCGCACCGATTGGCTCCACCAGCGACGGCAATGCCATCGGGTATGGTCGCCCGTTCTACCTTAACAACTGATTGTGCCGGAGGGGTCACCCTCCCGCCTTTTGCTGATACGCGCCCTGCGCACTATGGAAACGAAGAATGAAAAATTGGAAGTCTAGCTTACTCGGTCTTGCCCTACTGGGCCTTTCCGCCGGCACCGTGGCCGCTCCACAGGAATTGGATCGCGTGGTCACGATCGTTAACGACAGCGTGATCCTCAAAAGCGATGTCGATGCCATGATCAAAACCGTCCGCATGAATGCGGCCAGCGATCAGAGCAAACCATTGCCGCCGGATAACATCCTGTCACAACAAGTGATGGATCAGTTGATCATGGAAACCCTGCAGCTACAGCAAGCGAAGCAGTTTGGGATCCGTGTTGACGACACCCGTTTGGATCAGGCTATCGCGCAAATCGCCAAAGAACGCAAAATGACGATCGGCCAATTGCAACAGATGTTGACCCGTTACGGCATCAGCTACCCAATGTTCCGCGAGCAAATTCGCCGCGATATTACCGCCAGCGAAGCCCGTACCATCCAAGTGCGTCGCCGCATCAACATTCTGCCGCAAGAAGTCGAGACACTGGCAAGCCAGATGAGCCAGCAAGAACAGCAAGGCGTGCGCTATAACATCAGCCACATCCAGCTACGCTTAGAAGACGGTGCGACGGCACAGGAACGTGAAGCCGTCGCAGATGAAGCCAACACCTTGGTGAAAGAACTGCAAGACGGTGCGGATTTCGCAAACTTGGCGTACAGCTATTCTAAAGGCCCGAAAGCGCTGCAAGGCGGCGAATGGGGTTGGCTGCGCAAAGAAGAAATGCCGACCATTTTTGCTGACCAAATTAGCTCACAAGGAAAAGGCGCCATCATTGGTCCTTTCCGCAGCGGCGTCGGCTACCACATCCTTAAGGTCAATAACGTCGAAGGCCTCGAAACCGTGTCTGTCACGGAAGTAAACGCGCGCCATATTTTGGTGAAAACGTCGGTGATCTTAAGTGACGACGCAGCGAAAAAAGAGCTGGAAGCCGCGCGCCAAGACATCTTGTCAGGTAAGCGCACCTTCGCGGATGTTGCCCAAAGTTTGAGTGCTGACCCGGGTTCTGCCGTCAATGGCGGACAGCTAGGCTGGCAAACACCGGATTTATACGTACCGGAATTTAAAAACAAGGTCGAAACCTTACCCACTGGCGTGATCAGCGAACCGTTCAAAACCGTGCATGGCTGGCACATTGTCGAAGTGACCGGTCGCCGTGATGTGGACCGTACCGATGCGGCGGTGAAGAACCGTGCGTACCGTATTCTGTTCAACCGTAAGTTTAACGAAGAAGCCCAAGCCTGGTTGCAAGAGCTGCGTGCCGGGGCCTTTATCGAGCAACCGGAAGCCACCCATGACCAAGGTTAAACGACTCGCCATTACCCCGGGCGAACCCGCGGGGATCGGGCCAGATCTGGTGTTAGCACTCGCGCAACAGGACTGGCCGCACCAATTGGTCATTTGTGCTAACGCTCAGCTTATGGTAGAACGTGCAGCCCAATTGGGTTTGCCGATCACGGTAAGCGCCTATGATCCGACACAACCGGCACAACCGCACGCAGCGGGCACACTGGTTGTAGCCGATCATGCGCTGGCGACAGCGGTCATCGCTGGCCAATTGGATGAACACAATGGTCAGTACGTTCTGGACACCCTCCGCCATGCCGCCGAGGGCTGTTTATCCGGCGAATTCGCCGCGGTCGTGACCGGTCCCGTCCATAAGGGCGTGATCAACCGCGCAGGGGTACCTTTCAGTGGCCATACCGAGTTCTTCGCGCAACAATCTGACACCGCACAAGTGGTGATGATGTTGGCCACCGAAGGACTACGCGTGGCACTGGTGACGACGCACATCCCTTTAGCGGCCGTCTCTGAGGCCATCACGGCAGAGCGACTTCAGCAGGTTATTCGTATCCTGCATGCCGATTTAATTCAAAAATTTGGCATCGCCCAACCGAAAATTTATGTGTGCGGACTGAACCCGCACGCGGGAGAAGATGGCTGCTTGGGAACCGAAGAGATCGATGTGATCAGCCCGGCCCTTGCAGAACTTCGCCAGCAAGAAGGAATGGCATTAATCGGCCCTTTACCGGCTGATACCATTTTTCAGGAAAAATACCTGGCAGACGCCGATACGGTACTGGCCATGTATCACGATCAAGGGTTACCAGTGCTAAAATTCAAAGGCTTTGGTAAATCAGTCAACATTACGTTGGGCCTGCCCTTCATCAGAACTTCAGTAGATCATGGTACCGCACTGGAACTTGCCGGTACCGGACAGGCGGACACCGGTAGCCTTTGGACAGCGCTATCGCACGCCCTTGAATTGGTAGAAAAACAAACATGAGCAGCGATCAAGTCCACCTAGGCCACCGCGCGCGTAAGCGCTTTGGTCAGAACTTTTTGAACGACCCATACATTATTGACGGTATTGTTTCATCCATTAACCCGCGTCCAGGCCAGAACCTGGTAGAAATCGGTCCGGGTCTGGGTGCGATCACTGAGCCTGTGGGCAAGCTGGTCGACAAGTTCACCGTGATCGAACTTGACCGTGACTTGGCAGAACGTCTGCGTAATCACCCTGATCTAAGCAGCAAACTAACGATTCATGAAGGCGATGCCATGCGCTTCGACTTCACGCAGCTGATCAAAGAAAACAACAAGCTGCGTATTTTCGGTAACTTGCCGTACAACATTTCAACGCCATTGATGTTCCACCTTTTTAGCTTCCATGAGCATATTGAAGATATGCACTTCATGTTGCAAAAAGAAGTGGTTAACCGTTTGGCTGCGGGCCCAGGCAGCAAAGCGTACGGTCGCCTAACGGTGATGGCGCAATACTATTCGCGCGTGATGCCGGTATTGGAAGTGCCGCCAGAGTCCTTCGTTCCTGCACCGAAAGTCGACTCTGCGGTTGTTCGTATTACGCCATATGAAGTGCTACCGCACCCATGTACTAACCTTAAGTGGCTAGACCGTGTTTGTCGCGAAGGCTTCAACCAGCGCCGTAAAACCATCCGCAACTGCTACAAAGCACTGCTGACGGAAGAGCAACTGATTGACTTAGGGGTTAACCCGACACTGCGTCCGGAAAACCTCACGCTTGAGCAATTCGTTGCGATGGCAAACTGGCTGGATGCCAACCACAGCAACTAAGCGCTTGCTGTAGCAACACCGTTGACACACCCGGGTATCAGGGCAACCTGATACCCTCGTCAGAAAGGAATCACACTATGACAGCAAATGTGACGCCAACGATCAAATGCCGAGTGGTCACCCATTATGTGGAAGATCAGTCCGAGCCCGACCAACAACGCTACGTCTTCTCCTACACCATCACCATTGCCAACCTCGGGCAAGGCGCTGCCACGCTCCTCAGTCGTCGCTGGCTGATCACCGATGCCAATGGCAAAAAGTTGGTGATTGAAGGCGAAGGTGTTGTCGGTGAGCAACCGACCATTGCCGCTAACGATGAATATACCTATACCAGTGGCACGATTATCGAAACACCGCTCGGTGTCATGCAAGGCCACTACATCATGACCAATGAAGCGGGGATGGAATTCCACGCCGAAGTGGAACCCTTTCGCCTTGCTGTTCCCAATATTCTCCATTAAGGATGCTTATGTCGACCTATCTTGTCGGTGACATTCAGGGTTGTCTGGCTGATTTACAGCATTTATTGACCGAGGCTCAGTTTGATCCCACGACTGACACGCTGTGGCTCACCGGTGACTTAGTGGCGCGCGGCCCGCAGTCGCTTGAGACTCTCCGCTTTGTCAAAAACCTTGGCGAACGCGCGACCACCGTACTGGGTAACCACGATTTACACCTGCTGGCGGTCGCCAACGGCATCGCCAGAAACAAACCCAAAGATAAACTGCAGCCAATTTTGGACGCGCCGGATTGTGCGGCGTTGATGCATTGGTTGCGCCACCAACCGTTACTGGCGGTGCACCCCGAGCATGATTTTGTCATGACCCATGCTGGCCTGCCGCCACAATGGGACTTGGATCAGGCACAGCAATACGCCCGCGAAGTGGAAACCATTCTGCAAGGGGATCAGTACTTGTGGTTGCTGGAAAACATGTATGGCAATGGCCCCGATCAATGGGATCCGTCACTGTCAGGCATTGAACGTTACCGATTTATCATCAATGCCTTCACCCGCATGCGCTTTTGTTACCCCGATGGCCGTCTCGACATGGACTGCAAACTGGCCCCTACGCACAGCGGTGAAACCGGATTAGTGCCATGGTTCGCCCTAGAACGCCCTCATATCGACAAGAAGATGATATTTGGTCACTGGGCTGCCCTTGAGGGCTATGAGGATGACAACGTCATAGGATTGGATACAGGCTGCGTATGGGGTAATAGTATGACCCTGTTACGCTGGGAAGACGGCGCGCGGTTTGAGCATGCCTGCCCCGTACACGCCAGCTGATCCCTACCGTGCTTGCTTGCTTGCTTGCTTGCTTGCTTGCTGCAGAAAAAAGAAAAAGGCTTGCCCATAGGCAAGCCTTTTACATGGAAAGTCGTACGAAACGAATCACCGTCTAGGCATTCCGTTCGAGGATCACAAAGCGCATGTCATGGGCGTTCTTTTCATCTGCCGCATACGTTTCACTGTACACTTCCTGCCAATCACGCCCCCAATCAGGGAAGCAAGTATCGCCGTCGACTGCCCAGTCAATGAACGTCAGGTACAAACGATCCGCTTCTGGCAAACACGCCGTGTAAATCGATCCCCCGCCGATGATCATCAGCTCGTCCACGGCACCAGCAGCCTCTTTCGCGGCTTCAATATCGGCAACGACAGTGATCCCATCAGCTTGGTAAGCCGCATTACGGCTGATCACGATATTGTGGCGGCCAGGCAACGGGCGACCAATTGATTCATAGGTTTTACGTCCCATCACCACCGGTTTACCCAGAGTAACCTGCTTGAACCAGGCAAAGTCCGCCGGCAAATGCCACGGCATCGCATTGTCTTTACCAATCACTCGCTCATGGGCCATCGCGGCCACCATACTGATTTTCATCTGCTCTTCCCTCTCTCTAATCTGCCCGCAGTTATACCACAGGACGACGGCGGTAGAACAACAAACCGGGCATGGCTAAGCCGATGGCCAGTGACGCAATGATAAACACGGCCTTGAGCATATTGTCCATCAGCATTGCCCACAATGCAGGGGTAAAGCCGCTGTGATTGATCTCAACTAAGGCGATCATGGCTTTAAACGCAAATACCCCCGGCACCATCGGGATCATCGCCGCCACGGTGAACACTTTCGGGTGGGCAAGAAAACGGTGCGACCAATGCACGCCGATCATCCCCACTAAAGTCGCAGCCCCCAGTGTCGCCCACTCAATCGAGACGCCCCAGTGCATGAGCGCAAACCGGAAGCCGTGCCCTAACGCCCCGCCAATGGCGCAATACTTTAACGCCTTCGGTGGCACATTGAACACCAACGCAAACCCGACAGCCGGGATCATGGCAAAGAACATGTCGTGAAGCAGAGCCAGCAAAAAGGTGATAGAAAACATTATAACCACCCCCACACACCCAACACGTTCATCGCCGCAATAATCCCCATACTGGTGGATAACGTCAGTAACGACGCCATCGTCCAACGGGCGATCCCCATATTCACGTAACCTTTTACCATGTCAGAAATGGCATTGATGAGTGGAAAGCCCGGCACCAACATCAGCACCGATGACGCCATGGCGATAAAGGGCGTTTCCCCGATCTGATAGACCTCGCCAAAACCAGAAATCAGGGTAGTGACAAACGCGGTGATACCAAAATTCAATAAGGGATTAAAATGGCAATGTGCGATCTCTTGGCGCACGAACATGCCAATCGCAGAAGCAAAAAAGGTCAATACAAACACCGGCCAATCGCCGCCAGCCAAACGGCTGAAAGAGGCGCAGGACAAGCCTATCATGACGATCACCAAATAGCGGTTGTATCGCCAAGGCTGGATCTTCTCAAGACGCTGATGCACACCGTCGATATCGAGCATCCCCCGCTCAGCCAAAATGCACACCCGCTGGATCTCGGTCACCACCTGCATGTTGATCCCGCGATCCTGACATTGGCGCGTGGTGGTGATACAGCGATCACGGCTCAAGGTTGTCAGTACCATCGAACTGGCTGACAGTGACACTTCCACACTGTCGACGCCTAAGGCAAGCCCTAACCGCCTTGCGACATCCATCACTAAGGCGCTTTCCGCCCCGTGCTGCAACAAACGTTGCCCTGCTAGCACAGATAACCGTGAAACTTCCCGTTGCATGGGTTCTGATAAGGGTGCTGTTTCCACCTGCATTGCCACTCCTGTTAAATGCTATGATCCCGTCGACGGTGAATTATCATACAAAATAACGAGAGTGGGTTTGATTAGACACAAAAAAAGCCGCGCTAATGGCGGCTTTTCATCATGGACTGACCTTCATCAGGTCAACAGCAGACTTACGGCTTGTAGATGATCTCTACGTCGTAATCGTCTTCGTTCCAGTCGTCCCAGTCATCGTCATCATCATCTGATTCTTGGGCTTTCTTCAGCTGTTCAGCGTGGTAATCATCCCACTTAAAGTCCACTTTCTCGACTTTATTCTCTTCGGCTTCGTACTTAACCTTCGGCATCGAATCAATCGCGCCCATCAGATCAAACGTCAGCTCTTTCGTGCCTTCACGGTTCAACGCAGAGATGCTGTAGTACTTGTCTTCCCACGCAAGGGCTTCAAGCACTTCGGTGATCTTCTCTTGCGCTTCTTCTTCAGAAAGCAGATCCGCTTTATTGAAGACGATCCAACGTGGCTTGCTACCCAGCTTGTCACTGTACTGCTCAAGCTCGTTGATGATCGTAAAGGCATTTTCTACCGGATCTGAACCATCAGCTGGCAGCAAATCGATCATGTGCAATAGCACACGACAACGCTCAAGGTGCTTCAAGAAGCGAATACCCAAGCCCGCACCGTCAGCAGCGCCTTCGATCAAGCCCGGAATGTCAGCGACAACGAAACAACGATCCGCATCGACACGTACCACACCCAAGCTTGGTACAAGCGTGGTAAATGGATAGTCAGCCACTTTAGGCTTCGCCGCAGAGACAGAGCGAATGAACGTTGATTTACCGGCATTCGGTAGACCTAGCATACCCACATCAGCCAGCAACAACAGCTCAAGACGAAGGTGACGTACCTCGCCCTTACTGCCCATTGACTTTTGACGAGGCGCACGGTTTACCGACGATTTGAAACGGGTGTTACCCAAGCCATGGAAACCGCCTTTAGCGACCATGATTTTCATGCCGTGCTCAGTCAGATCGGCAATCACTTCGCCGGTATCTTCATCAATCGCACGCGTACCCACAGGGACCGTCAACACGTTGTCAGCACCGCGTTTGCCGGTACAGTTACCACCGCGACCATTTTCACCACGCTCTGCTGCGTGGAAACGCTCGAAGCGGTAGTCGATCAAGGTGTTAAAGTTTTCATCGGCCAGTAGGTAAACATCACCACCATCGCCGCCATCACCACCGTCAGGGCCCCCTCTCGGGACGTACTTTTCAGTACGGAAACTGACTGTACCGTTACCACCGTCACCGGCGTCAACGCGGATTACCGCCTCATCAATAAACTTCATTTTTTTCTCCGCACTGTGGCGTTAAAACTTTTCATCTGGCGGCCTACACCACCAAAATACTATTAACCTATTGTACAACCAAACGTCGCGCTTATCTGGCCTTTCCTGCAAGAACCCCGTTCAGGGAGCCTGCAAGCATCACTGCTTACGCAGGAAGCGGTGGCCCGTTGCACTGAACATCGCGCTACCAACCACGACCATTGCGCCCATGTAACCAAGGCTATTTAAAGCCACCGACGCCACATGTGCTGGCCAAATCAGGCTCGCAATATCCACAAACACAATCGTGAACAGGGGTGTTAACGTAATCACCGCACTCACTTTTGAGGCTTGCCAACGTGCCATGGCTTCAGCAAACGCGCCATATCCCACCAAGGTGTTGATACAGCAGAAGAGCAGCATGCCCACTTGGCGAGGATCCATCAACTGGATCTGACTCGGTGTCGCCAGCGGTGTTAGCATCACTGCGCAGATCACATAGATCATCAGCAGGATCTGCGGGGAACTGTAGCGCTTAAGCATCGCTTTTTGCGCGAGGGCATAGATCACCCATACCACCGCCGCTAAAACGGCCAACAATACCCCTGTTGTGTAGCCATTCAGGCTGGTAAATAACTCCGCCAGGCGTTCGTTAAAGAACAACAGCAAGCCGGATAATAACCCCACAACGCCGATCTTCTGATGCCGTCCAAGCGTTTCTTTAAAGCAGACAACACTGGCGAGCAACAACATGACAGGTGCGAGCTGGATAATGACTTGTACGACAGGAGGATTCAAATATTCAAGTGCGCTGTTAAACAGGACAAAGTTACCGGCAAGGCCGATACTGCCCAGCAGCATAATACCGCCCCCAGACACGCCTAACGCGCTCACAGCAGGAAGTTGGCGGCGATAGCTCAACCAGAGGCCAAGCCCTAACGAGGCCGCGACAAAACGGTACCAGACGATGGTAAAGGGATCCATCACTTCTACCGCTTGCTTCATCGCAATCGGTAGTGCTCCCCAGAAAACCGCAGTCAGCAATGCCAGCGCCATCCCCATGAAGGGATTCTGTTGTGGCATAGTGCCTCCAATAACAAAAAGCCCCGCCAATTGGCAGGGCTTTTATCATTTATGTCGAGACTGAATTACTCAGCTTCGATAGAAATGAATTTACGGTTCTTAGGACCTTTCACTTCAAACTTAACTTTACCGTCAGTTAGAGCGAATAGAGTGTGGTCTTTACCGCAACCTACGTTAGTACCAGCGTGGAACTTAGTACCACGTTGACGAACGATGATGTTACCTGCAAGTACAGATTCACCACCGAAACGCTTAACACCTAGGCGTTTAGCTTCTGAATCGCGACCGTTACGAGTAGAACCGCCAGCTTTTTTATGTGCCATCTTTAAATTCTCCTGTTATTAAGCGCTGATGCCAGTAATTTTGACTTCAGTGAACCACTGACGGTGGCCCGCTTGCTTACGAGAGTGCTTACGACGACGGAACTTAACGATTTTTACTTTATCGCCACGACCGTGAGTAACTACTTCAGCAGTTACTTTACCGCCAGCTACGAAAGGTGCGCCTACAGTTACTTCTTCGCCATTAGCTACTAGAAGTACTGAGTCGAATTCAATGCTAGCGCCAGTTTCAGCGTCTAGTTTTTCTAAACGAAGGGTCTGGCCTTCGCTTACACGGTGTTGTTTACCACCACTTTGGAAAACAGCGTACATGTCTTACTCCGCTTGTCCGCATAGGCCATTTGCCACGTAAATTTTGGGCAATGGGTATGCGCTTAATCTTGTCATCAATAGGGCGCGAATGTTACGTGAAAACGGAGCTTCTGGCAAGCGATTGTGCAAAGAAAATTGGTGAAAAGGTGCTCAGGAATAAAACTCACTGATTTAAACGCAATCGAGGTTATGAAGATTGCGCGCTTTTAGTGTAATATTCGATAATTAATTTTAGCTACTGATTAACAAATCAAGGCGATGACATCCTGCTTCCGACAAGGCTTAAGCCTTGTGTGCTCTGCACTTAGGTCGTACGGTGACACATTCACTCACGAATGGCCTCTCGTTTGATGATCAGTCAGCTCGCTCAAAATTCCGCCGAATTACCGGCGCACTATTTTTGCTGGATGTACAATGGATTTCAAAGCTATCCAAGCGCTCACTGCCAGTGATATGGCAGACGTTGACGCGAAGATACTGGCGCAGCTGAACTCAGATGTCGCCCTCATCAATCAACTCGGTTTCTACATTGTCAGCGGTGGAGGCAAACGCCTACGTCCAATGCTGGCCGTTTTGGCGGCGCGTGCGCTGGGCTATGATGGCGATAAACACACCACGGCGGCCGCTTTTATCGAATTTACTCATACAGCAACGCTGCTACACGATGATGTTGTGGATGAATCCGATATGCGTCGTGGTAAAGCCACGGCCAATGCCATGTTTGGCAATGCTGCCAGCGTTCTGGTGGGCGATTATATCTACACCCGCTCTTTCCAAATGATGACGAGCCTACGATCTTTAAGGATCCTCGATATCATGAGTGAAGCGGTGAATGTGATCGCAGAAGGGGAAGTGCAGCAATTAATGAACTGCAATGATCCTAATACGACCGAAGATAACTACATGCAGGTGATCTATTCAAAGACAGCGCGCCTGTTTGAAGCCGCAACACAGATCGCCGCGATCCTTGTCGATGCGCCTCAAGAGGTCGAAACCGCACTGCAAGACTACGGCCGTTATTTAGGTACCGCCTTCCAGTTGATCGACGATGTCTTGGATTACACCGCTGACGGCGACGAGATGGGTAAAAATGTGGGTGATGATCTCGCCGAAGGTAAACCAACCCTGCCACTGCTACACGCCATGGTGCACGGTAATGCCGAACAACAGGCCATGATCCGTGAAGCGATTGAACAGGGTGACGGCCTTGATAAGCTTGCGCCTATCCTCGCCTGCATGCACGACGTAGGCTCATTGGCTTACACCCAGCAACGCGCTGAAGAAGAAGCCGAGAAGGCCATTGCAAGCCTTGTTTGTTTGCCTGAGAGCGATTACAAGACCGCATTGATTGCCCTTGCGCACTTGGCCGTGCATCGTAACAAGTAAACCGGTACGCGATACCCTCCGGAATACTCCGACGGTCATCCCCTGCTCCGCCTGAGCCTGCGTTTATCCGCAGGCTTTTTTGATCTTTCTCACCCCGTTATACGTTCCCTCCCATAGCGAAAACCACGCTACGCTATATAAAGAGACACAAAACGATCATTAGGATCATGACAGGAGGTGATCATGCAAGCAAAAGATCTCAAGCCGGGAATGTGGGTGGAACATCAACAAGGGATCGCGGAAGTGGTCGAGGTGGATCACGATCATAATACGGCGATCATTGAAAAGCGTCATGATCATCGTCGCGTCAATATTTGCTGTGATGATCTTGTCGACCAACCCCAACTTCATACTGGCTGCGATAGCTATTACTAGCCATGCAGCTATGTATCATACGACACAAAAAAAGCGGCCACTTAGAGTGGCCGCTTTTCTCTCTTTATTTATCGTTCACTTACTTTGCAGCAAACTCTTCGCCTTTCACGATATCATCGTGCAAAGTCTCTAGCATGCCTTCCAGTGCTGCTTGCTCAAACGCGCTAAGCGGACCGTAATCCATCACTTCCTCAACCCCTTCTTTACCCAATAGGATAGGCTGAGCGAAGAAACGTGCATGTTTGCCGTCACCTTCAACATACGCACACTCAACAAGACCGGTTTCGCCTTGCAGTGCACGTACAAGCGAGAGACCAAAGCGACATGCCGCCTGACCCATAGACAGTGTCGCCGAACCGCCACCCGCCTTCGCTTCTACCACTTCCGTACCCGCATTCTGGATACGTGGTGTCAGAGCTTCAATTTCTTCTTGTGTAAATTCCACGCCTTTTACTTGCGATAGCAATGGCAGGATAGTTACGCCTGAGTGACCACCAATAACAGGTACGCTCACTTGGCCTGGATCCAAATCTTTCAGCTCTGCGACGAACGTTTCAGAACGGATCACATCCAGTGTAGTGACACCAAACAGCTTACGCTTGTCATACACACCGGCTTTCTTCAATACGTCAGCCGCAATAGCAACGGTGGTGTTCACTGGGTTCGTGATAATACCCACACAGGCTTTTGGACATACAACGGCAATTTTTTCTGCCAGGGCTTTGACAATCCCAGCGTTCACGTTAAAGAGATCCGCGCGATCCATACCAGGCTTACGCGCCACACCCGCAGAGATCAAAACAACATCCGCCCCTTCTAAGGCAGGCGTTGGATCTTCACCGGCATAACCTTTGATCGAAACAGGGGTTGGGATATGGCTAAGATCAGCCGCTACACCCGGTGTTACTGGGGCAATATCATACAGCGCCAGATCAGAACCAGCAGGGAGACGGTTTTTCAGCAATAATGCCAACGCCTGCCCAATACCACCAGCCGCACCAATTACAGCAACTTTCATGTTCGTTCTCCTTTACGATAGAAGTATATAATTTTCAGACCTAATCATATGAAATCACTATTAATTTAAATTAATGATTTCGTATTGCGGGTAAATCAAACGTTATAGGAAGCCACTGCCAAATACAATCATATGCCGCACGCTTTGCGATATTACGCATGACTATGAATTAAATGTGCTACATCCGTATAACATTTCTTTCTATAAACTTGACCAATAGGCATTTTGCGACTTGCATAAAAGATCATATTTATGCATTTAAGCACGGGATTTGGGTGACACATGCACCAGTTTATTGGAACACCGTTTGCTTGCAGCCCAAAGGTTTGCCAGAATACCCCCCTCGTCCCTGTACATGAAATTTACTTATGCGAAGTTCAGATAAACAAGAGCGCTTAGTCAAAGCGTTCAAAGCCATTCTAAAAGAAGAAAAATTCAGCTCTCAAGGCGAAATCGTCGATGCGCTGAAGGCCCAGGGGTTCGATAACATCAACCAATCAAAAGTCTCGCGTATGCTGACGAAATTCGGCGCTGTGCGTACCCGCAACGCTAAAATGGAGATGGTGTACTGCCTGCCTGTGGAGCTCGGTGTCCCGACCACCAGCAGCCCACTGAAAGAGTTGGTGATGGAAATCGGTTATAACAGCGCATTGGTTGTGATCCACACCGGTCCAGGTGCCGCACAAGTGATTGCACGCCTATTGGATTCTTTGGGTAAAGCTGAAGGGATCTTGGGCGTGGTTGCGGGTGATGACACCATTTTCATCACACCAACGAACAGCATTTCGACCGAAGATCTGTTCGACTCGGTATGTGAATTATTTGACTACAGTAAATAATTATTTACTCGTGCATTAATGCCAGACAGCCCTTTCCCGCCTCAGCGCTGACTGTCTGGTATTAGTGAGAGATTGATCACAATCAAACAATCTTTTCCCTCTCGCCGCCATAACAACCAAACCGCTGATTTAAAAGCATAAACACTGCATGTCGCATACGTTCCAATAAATCCCCTCTCGTCTCTCTCGCCCTCTTGTCGTTAACAAACTTTTAAACTTCTCTCTTATTTTTGGTATCATCTTATTCGCTGAAATGTGTACTACCTTGGTAGATAAGCCTTTTTCATCGCCGCTATTGCTCTACACAAACAGTACATGCGATAGCGATAAGCACGATAAAAACGCAAGGCTCTGGGAATAACAACAATCAGGAAGGGACCACTATGGCACTAAAGCAATTGATGACAGCCAGCGCACTCGCCGCCGCAATGATGACGGCCGGCATGGCTAACGCGCAGAATTTTATCACCATTGGCACCGGTTCGGTCACTGGGGTCTATTACCCAACAGGCGGCGCCATCTGTAAGCTCGTCAATAAAGACCGCAAAACCCATAACGTGCGCTGTTCGGTGGAATCAACCGGTGGCTCTATCTATAACGTCAATACCATGCGTGCCGGTGAACTCGACTTCGGTATCGTACAGTCTGACTGGCAGTACCACGGCTATAACGGCACCAGTAAGTTTGAAAAACAGGGGCCGTACAAAGACATGCGCGCGGTATTCTCATTACATACCGAACCGTTCAACATCATCGCCCGTGCCGATTCCGGCATTAACAGTGTGGCTGATCTTAAAGGCAAACGCGTAAACATCGGCAACCCAGGCTCTGGCGATCGCGCCACCATGGGCGTGGTGATGGATGCCATGGGCTGGACCAACAAAGACTTCAAACTGACCTCTGAGCTGAAAGGTTCTGAGCGTTCACAAGCCTTGTGTGATAACAAAATTGACGCCTTTGTTTACGTAGTGGGCCACCCGAATGGATCCATCAAAGAGGCAACAACCTCGTGTGATGCCAAACTGATCCCGGCGACGGGTACGGCGATTGATAAGATCGTGGCAGATAACCCGTACTACGCCAAAAGCACCGTTCCGGGCGGCATGTACAAAGGCACCACCGATGACGTAAATAGCTTTGGTGTGGCGGCCACACTGGTTTCTTCAACCAATGTGCCGGATGACGTGGTGTATGCGTTAGTGAAGGGCGTTTTTGAGAATTTTGATACCTTCAAACGCCTTCATCCTGCATTTGCCAACTTGAAGCCGGAAGACATGGTGAAAGACGGTCTGTCTATCCCACTTCACCCGGGTGCCGTGAAATATTACAAGGAAGCCGGTTACCTCAAGTAAGGCCGACGCTCCTCATTTCGCACTGTCGCATGCGCCCACACGTGGCGCATGCTGTTTTTCCTACCCGCAACCACGCTCACTCCCTCGCCCATCAAAGAAGGATAATGCATGACGAAGACAACTTCCTCGTCGACAGACGTGCAGGATATGGTGGCACAGGCCGATACAGGGGCAAGGAGCCCACACGGATTGGCTGGTCGTATTCTCTGGATAGTGCCCCTCTGCTGGTCATTGTTTCAACTCTGGTATGCCTCGCCATTACCGTTTATTTTTAATTTCGCGGTGCTCAATGACACTGAAGCCCGCTCTATTCACTTAGCGTTTGCGGTCTTTCTCGCGTTTACTGCCTATCCGGCACTGAAACGGTCACCACGCGATCGCATCCCTGTCCTTGATTGGATCCTCGCGTTTGCCGGCAGCTTTTCTGCCGCTTATCTCTATGTATTTTATACCGAATTGGCGGATCGCTCGGGCGCCCCTACTCAACTCGATATTATTGTCGCCATCGCGGGCATGGTACTGTTGCTCGAAGCCACCCGTCGGGCGTTAGGCCCACCGTTAATGGTCGTGGCTGTCGTCTTTTTGCTCTACACCTTCGGCGGCCCGCATATGCCGGACGTCATCGCCCACAAAGGCGCAAGCTTAAACAAAGCCATGTCACACCTGTGGCTCACCACCGAAGGCGTCTTTGGTATTGCCGTAGGGGTATCGACCTCGTTTGTCTTTTTGTTCGTCTTATTTGGCGCCATGCTGGAACGCGCTGGCGCTGGGGCTTACTTCATCAAAGTGGCCTTTTCACTGCTGGGCCACATGCGAGGCGGCCCCGCCAAAGCGGCCGTCGTGGCATCCGGGTTATCAGGGCTAGTCTCAGGCTCATCGATTGCCAACGTGGTCACCACCGGCACCTTTACCATTCCTCTGATGAAAAAAGTCGGCTTTCCCGGCACCAAAGCCGGTGCTGTCGAAGTGGCCGCCTCGACAAACGGCCAGCTCACGCCACCGATCATGGGCGCAGCCGCTTTCTTGATGGTCGAATATGTCGGGATCTCGTATGTCGAGGTGATCAAAGCCGCCTTACTGCCCGCATTAATCTCTTATATCGCCCTGATTTATATCGTGCATTTGGAAGCCTGCAAAGCCGGCATGCAAGGGCTTAAACGCCGTTACACGCCGACGCTGGCGCAAAACCTGCTCTCTTTTGCCACCACCTTGGTCGGGCTTGTCGTGCTCAGTGCCCTCATTTACTACGGTGTGGGCTGGACCAAAGACGCCTTCGGCGCGGCAGCGACTCCCATGATCGCCGCGGTGATTTTAGTCGCTTACGTGATCTTGGTGAAGATCTCCGCCAACTACCAAGATCATACTTTGGAAGATCCCAACGCTGACATCACCACCGTGCCAGACCCCGGTCCTACCATCAAATCCGGTCTGTATTTCTTGCTACCGATTGTGGTGCTGGTGTGGTGTTTGACGGTCGAACGCTTCTCACCAGGACTGTCTGCTTTCTGGGCCACCGTGTTCATGATCTTCATTCTGCTGACTCAGCGCCCGCTAATGGCCTACTTTAATCAGGAAATGCCACTGTGGCAGGCAACAAAAGTCGGCATGGTTGATCTGCTGGAAAGTTTAGTGACTGGCGCGCGCAATATGATCGGCATCGGTGTGGCCACCGCCGCCGCGGGGATTGTGGTCGGCGTCGTCACCTTAACCGGAATTGGTTTGGTGATGACCGAGTTTGTCGAGTTCATCTCCGGCGGTAATATTCTGCTGATGCTACTGTTTACAGCATTGATCAGTCTGATCCTCGGCATGGGATTACCGACCACGGCGAACTATATCGTGGTCTCTACCCTGATGGCACCTGTTATCGTCACACTGGGGGCACAACACGGTTTGATCATTCCGCTAATCGCCGTCCACTTGTTTGTGTTCTATTTCGGGATCCTCGCCGATGATACCCCGCCAGTGGGGTTAGCCGCCTTTGCGGCCGCCGCCATCGCCAAAAGCGATCCGATCCGAACCGGTATTCAGGGCTTCACGTATGATATCCGGACCGCAATTTTGCCGTTCATGTTCATTTTCAATACGCAATTATTGATGATGAATATCGACTCATGGTGGCACCTCGCGCTCACCGTGATATCAGCCGTGATCGCCATGTTGACGTTTTCCGCCGCCACACAAGGGTGGTGGTTTACCAAAACCAAATGGTGGGAAGTACTCGCGCTCTTGCTGATCACCTTTACCTTGTTTAGACCGGGCTTCTGGTGGGATAAAGTCTACCCGCCACAGCATGATATGCCGGGGGCGCTGATCAGTGATGCTGCCGATAAACTCAACATTGGTCAACCGTTGGCGTTACTCGTGCGCGGGGAAAACTTAGAAGGCAACATGGTCAGCAAACATGTGCGCTTACCGTTCGACGAAACCGCGATCACCCCAGAAGATCGTATCGCTTCCACAGGGCTGATGTTGCGCCAAGAAGGCGAGAAAATGCTGGTCGATATGGTGGCATTTGATAGCCCAGCCGAACAG
Organism: Photobacterium sp. 270122K; assembly: GCF_059941365.1. Lineage (NCBI taxonomy): Bacteria > Pseudomonadati > Pseudomonadota > Gammaproteobacteria > Vibrionales > Vibrionaceae > Photobacterium > Photobacterium sp. 270122K. Next base: position 13,115 of record NZ_JBPOEN010000015.1, on the reverse strand, counting down.
GCAGGGATCGACTTTGATTGGGAGATCACCACCGTCAGCCTCCCGGCTGTACGTCCCATGAAAGAATGGGTCTTTGTACCGACCTTGTTGATATTGACTGCGCTGGGTTGGAATCAACGTCGACGTGCTCACCAAGCCGGTCACCTCTGACGACAGGGGCATTCCCCTCACATCAATCGTCAAAGCCCTTTCTCGCAAAAGGGCTTTTTTATTCGCCCTCACTCTTCACACGCCACTTTCGCCGTCGTCTCTCAGTAAACGCAGAAACAAGCACTATCCACGCAAGCGATATACACTATACGTAGCCTCTTCTCTCCCAAGGAGTGCCAATCGTTATGTATAAACAACTGTTAGTGCCTGTTGATCTTAATGAACCGGGGTTTACCAAAAAAGCCATGCAAATGGCCGTCTGGCAAGCAAAACAAAGCCATGCCACGATCCATTTGCTGACCGTCCTGCCCGGGGTTCACCTTGCCATGGTCTCAAGTTACTTCCCTAAAGATGCCGCCCGACAAATACTGCAAGAGACGCAGCAACAACTCAGGACCTTTGCTGACACGCACATCCCCCCAGAAATCGTTCACCACCAATGTGTCTGCGAAGGGAAAATCTGGACCACGATTGTCGAGCATGCCGTACGCATTGGAGCAGATCTCATCATCATGCCCAGCCATCAACGATCCACATTCGATCATCTTCTATTGGGCTCTGTGACCGGCAAAGTCATCGAAAACTCCCCCATCAATGTACTGATCATCAAGCCCCCCGTTGAGGCTGATAGCGACGACAATGACGATGACGGCACTCCTGAAGGCTGACGCATACCGCGTATCACGCACACAAAAAAGCCCGCTATGCGGGCTTTTTTTCGATTCGACGAGAAGATCACTGACGGTGATCGTAACCCCAACGCGGTACAAGTCCCTGCGAGACACCAAGGTGATCCAATATTCTGGCCACCATGAAATCCACCAAATCCTCAATCGACTGCGGTTGGTGATAAAAACCTGGGGCAGCCGGCATGATGGTCACGCCCATCTTAGAAAGTTTCAGCATGTTTTCTAGGTGCAACGTCGAGAACGGGGTTTCTCTGACCACCAGCAACAATTGCCCGCGTTCTTTCATCACCACATCAGCAGCGCGTTCCAGCAGGTTATCGGACATACCGTGTGCCACCGACGCTAATGTGCCCGCGGAACACGGACACACCACCATCTGCTTCGGCGCGGCCGAGCCTGAGGCAACCGGCGAGAACCAGTCCTCTTTACCACAAACAATCAGCTGTCCACGATCACAGCCTAAATGGGCGATCAATGCCTGTTGCGCCGCTTCTGGGCCAGACGGTAACTTCAAACCGTGCTCTGTCGCCAATACCACACGGGCCGCCGACGAGATCAACAGGTACACCTGATAGTCAGCGGCGAGCAAGCACTCGAGTAAACGCAACCCATAAGGCGCACCAGAGGCCCCTGTCCAAGCTAGCGTAATACGCTTATCCGTTCCGGCTGGGTGTTGTTCACTCACTGACCGTCTCCAAAGCTGTCAGCAACTTGTTGTGAATGCCGCCAAAGCCGCCGTTGCTCATCACCAAAATGTTATCGCCCGGCTGTGCGGTGGCGACAATTTTGGCCACCAGCGCATCCAAATCTGCATCCGTGTAGGCCGGTTGAGTGCACTGCTGCGCAATGTCATCCACCGACCATGGGATCGTATCCGGTTGATAAATGAAAACTTCATCGGCGGCGGCCAATGCAGGGGCTAAGTCCGCCTTATGGACACCCAACTTCATGGTATTAGAACGAGGCTCTAACACCGCCAAAATACGCGAGGTACCCACTTTGGCACGCAAGCCGCCCAGTGTCAGTTCAACCGCCGTCGGATGGTGAGCAAAATCGTCATACACCCGCACACCATTCGACTCGCCCTTCAACTCAAGACGGCGTTTGGTATTAATGAACGTCGCCAACGCTTCACAGGCCAGATCCGGTGTGACGCCCACATGACGCGCTGCCGCAATAGCCATCAACGCATTGTGGACGTTGTGATCGCCAATCAGCGCCCAATCGACCGTACCGACAACGTTGCCATCAAGCGATACCGTAAACTGGCTGCCCGCCTCATCGTGTTTACTTGCCTGCCAATGGCCGTCATCACCAATAAATTCCAGTTCACTCCAACACCCCATGGCCAGCGTTTGATCAATCGCAGGGACACCTTGAGGGGCGAAGATGCGACCATTCCCCGGAACCGTACGCACTAAGTGGTGGAACTGACGTTGAATAGCGGTGAGATCATCAAAAATATCCGCGTGATCAAATTCCAAATTATTCATGATCAGCGTGCGTGGGTGGTAATGGACAAACTTTGAACGCTTATCAAAAAAAGCACTGTCATATTCATCGGCTTCGACCACAAAGAACATGCTTTCGCCTAAGCGCGCCGAGACACCGAAGTTACCTAACACGCCCCCGACCAGGAAACCCGGCTGATAACCGCAATCTTCAAGGATCCACGCCAGCATACTGGCTGTAGTCGTCTTACCGTGCGTCCCCGCCACCGCTAATACCCAGCGATCATGCAGCAAAAATTCCTGCAGCCATTGCGGGCCAGAGGTGTAACGCAAGTTATGATTAAGCACATACTCCACACAAGGATTACCGCGACTCATGGCATTCCCGATCACGACAAGATCCGGCGCAGGATCTAACTGCGACGGATCATATCCTTGAATAATTTCAATACCTTGAGATTCAAGCAAGGTGCTCATTGGCGGGTATACATTGGCATCACAGCCCGTCACTTTATGGCCAAGTTGACGTGCCAGAACCGCCGCGCCGCCCATAAATGTGCCGCAAATACCTAGAATATGGATATGCATAACAATCGGCTCACTCAGTAATAATTTGATGATTTCACGCTTCTGCGTTACTTCGTTACCATAAAAAAGATCTTTATATACAATTCTTTATATACAAATAGGCGATACGCTGTAAAGACGCGCCGATCCCACTTGGGTACACAAATTGTCAATACATAACATTGTACCTGAGTTATTCACTCTTATGACAACAGGATGCAAGGATTGTATATGTCCGAGATGAAAACCCTTGGCGAATTTATTGTCGAAAAACAGAATGACTTCCCCCATGCCAGCGGTGAATTATCGTCGCTTCTTGGCTCACTCAAGCTGGCGGCGAAAATCGTCAACCGCGAGATCAACAAAGCCGGTTTGGTTGATATTACTGGCGCGGTCGGCGGGGAAAATATTCAAGGCGAAGAACAACAGAAACTGGATGTCTACGCCAACGATAAATTCAAAGCCGCCCTCGAAGCCCGTGACCAAGTGTGCGGGGTCGCCAGTGAAGAAGAAGATGAAGCCGTCACCTTCAACAAAGAACTCAACCGCAATGCCAAATACGTGGTACTGATGGATCCGTTGGATGGGTCCTCCAACATTGATGTCAATGTCTCTGTCGGTACCATTTTCTCCATCTTCCGCCGTGTATCCCCCGTCGGCACGCCACCGACACAAGAAGACTTCCTCCAACCGGGCCACCGACAGGTCGCAGCGGGCTACATCATTTATGGCTCATCCACCATGCTGGTCTACACCACAGGGAATGGCGTGCATGGCTTTACATACGATCCGTCGTTAGGGGTGTTCTGCCTGTCCCATGAAGGAATGACGATCCCACCAACCGGTTCGATTTACTCCATTAACGAAGGCAACTACATTCGCTTTCCGCTTGGGGTAAAAAAATACATCAAGTATTGCCAAGAAAACGTACCGGAAGAAGGGCGCCCTTACACATCACGCTACATTGGTTCACTCGTGGCCGATTTCCATCGCAACTTGCTCAAAGGCGGGATATATCTGTACCCAAGTACCGCGACACACCCCAACGGCAAACTACGCCTGCTGTATGAATGCAACCCAATGGCGTTTTTGATTGAGCAAGCCGGCGGAGAAGCCTCTGACGGGCAGCAACGCATCATGGAAATCAACCCAACAGAATTACACCAACGTGTGCCTTTCTTTGTCGGCTCCCCCACCATGGTGCGTCAAGTAGAAGCCTTTTTAGCCGAATTTCCCGAAGACTAAAACAGGCTAATATTACCCCGCCGATGATGGATCATCTTGCGGGGGATTAGACAAAGAATTAACGATGTTGGTATTATGTTTCAAACTCACCCACATTTCGTTAATCACAACAAAAGGAAGAGATCATGAGCCTGAATCAGGTACCTGCAGGAAAGGACATCCCAGAAGATATCTATGTCATCATTGAGATCCCCGCCAACGCGGATCCGATCAAATATGAAGTCGACAAAGATAGCGGTGCGGTGTTTGTTGATCGCTTTATGTCGACCCCGATGTTTTACCCTTGCAACTACGGCTATGTGAACCACACCCTGTCGCTCGATGGCGATCCGGTCGACGTACTGGTACCAACACCGTATCCATTAGTACCCGGTGCCGTGATCCGCTGTCGTCCGGTTGGTGTGCTCAAGATGAGTGATGAATCAGGGGAAGATGCCAAAGTCGTGGCAGTGCCGCACTCGAAACTGACAAAAGAATACGATCATGTTCAAGATGTCGATGATCTTCCCGCACTACTGAAAGCACAAATTACCCATTTCTTTGAGCGCTATAAAGAACTTGAAGCCGGTAAATGGGTTAAAGTGGAAGGCTGGGGAGATGCAGCTGCCGCGAAACAAGAAATTATAGATTCGTTTAAGCGCGCCCAAGAAAAGTAAATAAGATGTGGCTCCCTGCTCGCCGCTTGGGAGCCTTTCAATGAGGATTACACCATGCAACGCCTTGTTACTGCCGCCCTGTTTTCTGTCAGTCTGTTTTCAGGCGTCGTATTGGCGGATGTGGTTTCACCCACGCACTTTTGGCAATACCATCACAAGTTACAGGCAGAAAAACCCTTGTTGGTGGATGTTCGCTCCCACCAAGAATTTATTGCAGGCCATCTGCCCAATGCGATCAATATCCCTCATGATAAGATCGCACAATTAGCCACCCTTGCCCCCGATAAAGCCCAGCCTATTTTCCTGTATTGCCGTTCAGGGCATCGCGCGGGATTGGCGGAACACGTTTTAAAACAACAAGGCTACACCCGTATTTATAACGGGGAAAGTTACCAAACCCTGCTGAAGAGCCAACCTAAATAACGCCTTCTACGCTTTTCCTTGCCGATGCGCACGTTGACACCAATCGCCCCCCTCAATCAATGGTGCGCCAACCAATGACGCTTTATACAGATAAATCCACGCCTCCCCCCACGGGGTCATCACCGGCACACGATCATATTCATCGGGATACGCTTCCAATATATCCAGTGCCACTAAGTGCTCAGAGGTAATGGCATACACTTCACCGTATAGCTCGGTCCCTGTCGCATCTTCAACGGCAGCAGGATAGTCCCCTAAATCAAACAACCGATAACCTGCAGGTAAACAACACGCGCCTTTCCACTGCGCGCCCGTTAATACCTGTGCGTTACTCTCTCCTGCGCGTAACGTGCCATACGCAAAAATTAGCATGTTTATCTCCTTATCATTCCTTGTCAGCCGATATCCATCATCCACAATCACTCGCGACGCTATCGTGGTCAATAAAAAAGGGCACGCAGAAACCATGATCTGCGTGCCCTCTTAACTCTTAGAATGAGCGCTAAACCGACATAGAGGTTTAGCCCGCTAAGCTAAGATCAGTTGAACTCAAATTGATAGAGCAAGTCGACGGCACTGTCGAGACCTGACACAACCTCAACATACAAGCCTTTCATCAGGCGGTATCGCACCGTAAATTCCCCTATCGATTCAAAGATCCCCACACCATATTTCACCTGTAAACCCGGTGCAATATAGCCACTGATCGTGACCTGTGAATCAGACCCTGACCCCGCCGTATCTAACGCCAGATCTTGCACACCAAAGGCTTCACCAACACTCCCCACCAGCTGACCACTTTGCGCTAAGCCCATACTGATCAAGGCGGTCGTCATGGCATCACTGCTGTCACCCGACTCACTGTCGAGATCTTTACCGCGCAAAATATACGACAGGGCATTTTGCTGCGGCATCGCGGGATCAGAGAAAATATCAACTTTAGGCTTATCAGCGGGCCCCGTCACACGGATACCAGCAATGACATCGTCTTCGATATTGTCAGGATCGCGGATCGCTTCAATCGACAAATACGGCTGATCTGCCGGGCCGTTAAACAAGATCTGCCCTTTCCGGATCACCAACTCTTGCGCAAACGATCGGTAGGTACCATTACGCAGATTAATCTCACCGTATACCAATGGGCCTTTCTTGTTCTGACGAACGTTCACTTCTCCCACCAAGCCAGCATTCAGGCCAAAGGCCGACAACTTCACATCATCGCCTATCTTCACCAATACGTTGGTTTTCAAGGTAAATGGGATCGGTTTCTCTGCTGCGACCGGTTGCAATTGATTGTTCAACAGGATTTCATCTTTCGACACAGCCACTGCCGATTCTGGCAATTGGTCGACCGTGATCCGTCCCCAGGGGATCGCAACGCTCCCCGTCACTTCCGCCAACTGTGGGGTTGCTTTAATGGTCAAATCCGGGCTCACTTTCACCGCGAGCATAGGCGGGACACTGACTTCCAATTCCCGTCCGTTGACGCGTAGCTGGGTCTTCCATGCTTTCAAGTCTTGCCAATCACCGTTACCAGTGAGGTTCAACTTGCCGTCAGGCGTGATCACTTCACCGTTCAATTTGGCTTTATAACCACTGAACGTCGCAATAATATCCGCTTTTTCGACATCCAACGGCACCGTGCGACCAATCGCTTTCACCTTGGTGACTTTCACCAAGCCTTCCACCGCGGGGTGCATCACAGGGCCGGATAAGTTGAGGTTAGCATCCACTTGCCCCGAAAAGGTGTGGTAATCCATCAACAACGGTTTGAGGAAGTCGAGCATGAAACGGTCTAGCTTCAGGTTCGCGGCTAACTGCTTATCCCCCGTCAGTTGTGTGACCGTTGCACGACCACTCAAGTCACCGTTATTGCGTACCGCTACCAACCAGTCGGCATTCAGTACGTCCTGTTTCATTTCGGCATTCAGGATAACGCTGTCCCATCCCACTTGCAGCGGCTCTGCCTCTGTTGAGGTTTCCTGCGTCAATGACCCCGCAGGCATACGGACATTGGCTTTCACGTAAGGAGCAGATTGCGGTGCCCATGTTGCTTCAGCTGTCGCACCCACCTCCCCTTTAAGGGTGATGTGCTCCGGCAGATACTTGGCAATCAAACCGTAATCAAAATGGTTGATGGCCACATTCGCATGCCCGCTAGTGCCCGCTTCCAGATCCTTGGTTAAACACAAAGAAGCTTTACCTTGCTGCCAACAATGGGCAGCAACCGACGCTAGCTGCGTCTTAAATTGATAACCCAACGCGGTAGGGCGATTTAATCGCCAAGGGCCAATATCGGTCCGGAACTCTCCCGACGTTAATGCGCCTTTCCAGCCGATATCACGGTTAAGTGCACCGGTTAAACGCAACATCGTACTGACAGGTTCGGCATCCACATCCAACGTTAAACTGTGCTGTTGCTCGGTGCCTTTAAATACCATGGCTAAGTTTTTTAAGCTTACCGTGTCGTATTTACCGCCTGCCGCATTCAACTGAATATCAGCATGGATCTGTGGCAACGGATGAACAATACCTTTCAGGCTCAGTTGATCCAGCGTGGCAAGATCTTCCCATCCCATCGCTCGTCCCACCAAATCAATGGCCAGATCCGGCTCGGCCATTTTGCCACTGATCGCCACCTTACCTGCAACCTGACCACGTAAGCCCGGCACCGATTTACTTAAATCAGGCGCTTGGATCTCTGCCGTCATGTCCCAGGTATTGGTGAGCTTGCCTTGCGCTGTCAGGCCATTCGGTCCATGTTGCAAAGATAGACCGTCAGTAGCCAGAGCCAACTTACCTTTGCCGGATTTATCACTGGCGGTCAGTTGTCCTTTCAATGCCAAGGCTTGATCCATCACCGTACCATCGACCATTAATTGCGGAAGCTCGACATACCAGCCGCCTTTGCGGGTCAATCCCCCAGAGGTGGTTAATTGGCCACTGAGATCCCCTTGTACCTCTTTCCACTCCAATCCTGGCTGAATGTGTTCAAACGCCAATTGACCTTGCCAATTGACTAAGTCTTTCCAGTTGGCTCGGGCGTTACCGGTGATTTTTCCGCCCAACGTATCCAAGGCCAATTGGGTTAATTCAACATGCGATAAGCTGCCTTTGCCTGTGAGTGCAGCCCCAACGGGTGGCATCGGCTGCCCGTCAATTTGACTCTTGAGGTCAAAACGGAACGCAGATAAATCCCCTTTCGCTTTCAAACGGGTTTTATCAAGCGTAAAGTCCGCTTTTGTTGCAATCGGCCACTGCAAGTGCTGACTGTTCAAAGCCAAATCGAACGGTAACTCGGGATCCAACGGCGACAATTTTCCAGACAACGCGGCATCTAGCGTTCCCTTTAACGTAGCATCCAAGACCAGATCCGCTACACTGCCTGACGCATCCAGCGCTAAGTGGTGGCCTTGCAATGGGGCTAACGCGATATCGGCGTTGGCTGCCAATGACAACGGATAATCGCCGGTTAACGTCACGGTGGCATTTGCATCCAGCTTCCCTTGCGGCACATCCAGCACAAGGCTTTTCACCATCACATCACTGTCGCGGGCAGTGGCCACGACATCCAGCAGTTTCACCGTTTGCGGCGTTTCACCGGATAACGTGAAATCTTTCACCGTCAATTGCTCAACATTCACCGCAAGCGGTAACGTCACAACGGGCAAGGTGATTGGCTGCGCTGTGGCAGCGTCTTTCTTCTCGGCTGGCTTCTTAGTAGTCGCGGTAGCGGGAGCCTCATCGCTAGGGGCTAACGCCAAGGTAATGGTTTCCCATACCGTCGGTTTCAGCGTCAGCGTATCTCCCGACATCGCCGCTGCGGTTGAGAAGTGCTGCCATGCAACCTGATTGCCTAATATATCAAGCTGAATATCATTAAGCGTCAAACGATCAACGCTGATTGGGATAGGTAAATTGATCGTCGCCATCGGCGTGTCATCGGTGGGGGCTGGCTCAGTCGATGGCGGTAAATCTGGCATCGAAAATTGTACCCCCTCGAGTGCCAATTCCGACACACACACGGCGGGCGTCAGGAGACAATGATCATCGAGCACCAAAGACAGGCGCTTAGCATCAAGATCCACTAAAGCGTCATGATAACGTACATCTTGCAAAGCAAAACCGGTCAGTAAGCTCCCTTGGCTTTTCCCGACCGAGAGCGCAGGCAGTATTTTCTCCGCCCCCCACAGTGCCACTTTGACCCCAGCTGGGGTATACAACAACGCGGCAATCACCATGACCAACACCAGAAGCAGGGCTAATAGCGCAAGTGAGAGTCTTTTTACCCAAATCATATCTCTGGCCCTAAAATGAAGTGAATCTGGAACTTATCGGTTTCTTTTTCTAAGCCCCATGCAAAATCAAGGCGAATAGGCCCAACGGGGGAAGCCCAACGTACCCCAACACCGGCACCCGCCAGCCATTCAGGAGTATCGTTCCACGCAGCACCGTAATCATAAAACACCGCGCCCCACCAATCCCCGTATACCCGGTATTGGTATTCCAAGGTCGAGGTCGCCATGTATTTACCCCCCAGCAATTTTCCTTCACTGTCTCGAGGGGCCACCGATTGGTAGCTGTAACCACGTAAGCTATTATCACCACCGACAAAGAAACGCATAGACGGTGGAATGTCTTCCAGATTATCCGCAAACACCGCGCCAGCATCAACTCTCGCCAAGCCACGATGATTCTCACCGAGACTGCGGATCCATGCAGAACGTCCTCGCAGGCGAGCCAATCGCGTATCAGAGCCTAAAGCGGGATCGGAGTATTCAATGGAGATCAGCTGCTTATCCCCCCACGTTGGCATCGCACCACCGCGTAATCGGGTTTTATCATAACTGATCCCCGGAATGATCATTGAGAGCACGCCAGTTTCAGAACTCCCTTGCTTGTAGTCTTCATATAACCAGCGAACAGAAGCTATCCGTTTCCAACCCGACTCTAAGCGCCAGTGACGTTCTAAGCCGATGTTGTATTCGGTACTGATTGTGTCGTGGTTATCGACATAGCGGATCCCACCGATAACCTGATAGTAATCGTTAAGTACATCATCAAGAGGGATTTTGTAAGCGGCCTCAATCTTAGGCTGTACCTTGGAGATTTCAGTCTTCACACTCAGGCTGTGGCCTTTACTGTTTAACCACGGTTTACGCCAGTTCAATTTCAAACGCATCCCGACATCCGTCGAGTAACCAATACCAGTTTCTACCTGATTTTTCACTTGTGGCGTCACTACCACATCAATCGGAATACTGCCGTCTTTAAGCTTGGTCGAGTCCCCCCCCACAAAGATGGAGGAGAACCAACCGACATTCGACAAACGTTGATTAAACTCGCCCAGCGAGGAGACTAGATACGGGTCGCCTTCTTCATAAGGCACCAATGATGAGAGGCGGTCGAGCTCGATCTGGCTGCCTTCAAATAGGGTTTTCCCGAAATTATAACGCTGTCCAGAGGCATAGGTGATCGTAATGAAAGCCTCATTACGACTCGGCGCCACTTCCATTTTACTCTCGGCCATTTCAGCATCAAAGTAGCCTTTACGCAGCGCTAAGCTACTGAGTGACGATTTCAGTGCTTCATATTTACCGTGATTTAACGTCTTTCCTAACCCAAGCCCGCTACTATGCACCAACTCAATAAAGTCAGGATCGTCTTTGGCCATCCCTGTTAACGTGATGGCGCTTTGTACTATGATGGTTTTCGGGCCAGGGTCGACCTTCACGGTTAAACGGTGATTTTTACCGTCAGCTTTATCGCTAAAGGTCAGTGTCGGGTTATAACGTCCCAACGCTTTCAAAGCGTCACGAATTTCTTTCTCAAGTTGCTCTTGAAAACGTAGAGACGTGTTGTAATCTCGCTTGGGGATCGCAGAAACATACGCTTCAACATTGTCCTCCAGGCTTCCTTTTAATCCTGTAATTTTCAGTGTGGTTTTCGCCATTGCGGGAACAGCAACTGACAACACTAAAGCGGCGATGGTCGACCGCAATAAGACTTTCTTCATGGACTGTGTTCTTCACCAATAGCGCATCATTATTATTTATTTCAGCATGGTTAATTCTGACAAAGCGCCGCCTTAACTGCCAACCTTTTACGGGAAAAAACAAGGAAGTTGAATCTCCTTCAGGTTTCCTCTACCTTGGGAAAACATGACACAGCAAAAAGGACGTCACCATGTCATCGAAAAAATCAATATTACCGAATGCCAATCAAGCACTCATCGGTAGAGCTACCCCTATCATTCCTGACGAAGTGCATGCCGTAAATAGTACGGTCTTAAACGATCGCATTCCGGCAGGCATGGAGGTATTGACTGTTGGTATGGGCTGTTTCTGGGGTGCTGAACGGTTATTTTGGCAACAACTTGGCGTATACAGTACTGCAGTCGGCTACAGTGGAGGCTTTACCCCAAACCCAACCTATCAGGAAGTCTGCACAGGCTTAACCGGGCATACTGAAGTGGTAAGGATCATTTTTGATCCCAATCAGATTGAACTGGATACATTGCTCACTCTCTTTTGGGAGAGTCATGATCCGACACAGGGCATGCAACAAGGCAATGATGTGGGCACGCAATATCGCTCCGCCATTTTTATCCATTCACCAGAGCAGCATCAACAAGCGATCACCAGTCAGCAACGTTACCAAACGGTTCTCACCAAGCCAATCACCACAGAGGTTGTTCCTGCGGGCACCTTTTACTTTGCAGAAACCTATCACCAACAGTATCTGGCCAAAAATCCACAGGGGTATTGTGGCCTTGGTGGCACGGGCGTTTGCATGCCACCAAAATAGCTATATCCATTCCACAGCAAGGTGCTGAATTTCTTTATTTACTTCAGAGAGAACATTCAGTGCCTTTTTACTCTGTCGCTTCGGTGGTAATAATCGGCCACGATCAAACTCAAAGGCACCAACGCCGGTAATAAACACCCGACCACGGAAGTAACTTTTCACATAACGGGCAACTTGGTTCGGTCGATACTGTTTAAAGATCCTCAGCATTATCATCTCCCTCTGACCTTCTATGGTTTTATAGACCGGAAAAGCCGTTATTGGTTGCACACAGACTGCGACTTTTCATCACGCCGGTCCAAATAGTCTGATCGAATCATCAGCGAGGCTGATCACGCTAAAATCAAAGCAAACTTTACACCAAAACTACACGCAGTTACCAAATATGGCTCTTCACCGTCATCACAAGCAATAAAATGCCATACTGGTAAAACCAGTCTCGCAGGGCTTATCGAGGATAATATTGATAAATAAAAATGATTAAAACATGGAAAAAACAATGAATAAGAAACTTGTTGTCGCTTTACTGAGCACCCTTTTACCAAGCACTGTTTTTGCGCATAGCCTCACTATCGGAGAACCATTACCACACGTTACAATTACAGATAAAGGCGAAATTACCTTAGACAAAGAAGCGATAGCCTACCAACCGTGGGACAGCGCTTCTCTGGTCGGAAAAACGCGTGTCATCCAAGCCATTGCCGGTCGCAGTGCCGCTAAAGCGATGAATGCAGAGTTGATGGCAGCCATTACAGCCGCACAATTCCCTGCAGAGCTGTACCAAACAACGACAATCATCAATCAAGATGATGCCATTTGGGGTACCGGCAGCTTTGTAAAGTCATCAGCTGAAGAGAGTAAGCGGGAATTTTCTTGGTCTGCGATGGTGCTTGATGCAAATGGCGTTGCACAATCGAAATGGCAATTAGCAAAAGAAAATTCAGCCATCATCATTTTAGATAAAGCAGGTAAAGTGCTCTTTGTTCAAGAAGGGAAATTGAATCCAGAAGCCATCCAACAAGCACTTACTACAGTGAAAACTCACTTATAAGGTAAGCGCGCAATTAAGCAGTGAGGCCTTATTCGGCCTCACCTAACTCAACATTCCACGGCAATAAATCGGTAAT
>NZ_JBPOEN010000014.1:0-172260 GCF_059941365.1 Photobacterium sp. 270122K | reverse complement strand
TGGCCCAAGCGGTGCACCGAACAACGACCCAAGTGATACGCCGACTAATGACCCAAGCGGTGCACCGAACAACGACCCAAGTGGTACGCCTAAAAATGAAGAACAAAAGGATGACGGTTACCGTTTATCTGACGGAAAGAACATCGATACGGTTAAACCAGCATTAGATGCGAGCGAAGAAGGCAGAGAACAATTACCACCAGGCCCAAATACCATATTCCCTAAATGCAAGGTGCCTGAATTTGTTGATTCATTATTTATCCCTGAGCACCCAAAAGATCAAAGGCAGAGAGTACTTTTAATTTCTGAAGATATAAAAGAAATGATTTTAGAGGAAGCTGAAATTTGTCAATCAGCGATTAAAGGAAAGTCCAAAGAAGGTATTTTTCATGGGTTGACAAGATTAGGACTAATGGATGCCTTTAACTCAATGGCTCATGAGGTATTTTTAAGAAAGAAAAGTGATGAACTTGCTGACAACTATAAAAAGACAATAATTATTCGTAAGTTGTATATTGCAAATGAAGACTACGCTCTTCCAGAAGATTCTAAGTTTGGACTTGAAAATATTCAATTACGTATTAATCGCATAGAGCGTAATTATGATATAAATATATCTGAATTTGAGGGCAAAAAGTACAGGAATAGTTTTATTCGTGACATTGAAATAAATGAGCCTGTAAGTAATATATTAAAGCATTATGATGAAGTGAGAGACAAAGCGTATTTATCACTAAGGAAAGACCTTATAAGTGAGATGGGAGATAAAATAGATCATTATGAAAAGATGGCAATCGATATTGCTAAGACATATAAGCCTGCAGATGGAGAGGGCTATCATTTCGCTGTGGCGCGAGGTGGATATTACACATATGATAAAGATGTCAATATAGATAAAAATTTAAAGTTGCTATTAACCGCGCGAAATAATATAAATATTTCCAATAGTTTGAAAACACAAGACATCAACATTAATTCAAAAGTACTTGACCTAAAAGAAATATTTGAATTTTATGAATTCTGGTTGAATGAGGTAGATCCAATAATACAAAAGATGTGTGATAAAGGTCTACCATCAATAAGACAAGAATTAACAAATAATAATATTCTTGGAGATAAAAGGGATTTTTTCCAATCACTATATAATTTAAATCAAAGTGGGGCGTTTGTTAAAGAGCAATGCTTAACAAAAAATGAATTATTCCATGGGCGTGAGCAAGCTGAAAAAACAATTAAACTTTTAAAAGAAAATTCTTCAGGTATACAGCTATTAGTTCTTGAATTAGATGCATTTAATGAAAAGTGTGATTTCTCTAATAAGATTGGATACTTTCCTGCATATACATTAAGCCTAGAATTAGCGAAGGAAATAATAACAAGAATCACTGATTTTTCAGAACTTTTAGGTGAAGGAAGTGATTACGCTGAACATGTTAAAAAACTTTTAAATTATACGGATAAACTGACAAATAGACTTGAAATATTGAAAGGTATTGCAAACTCAAAAATTTCAAAGCCACATGTTAAATATAGGAATGATAAGTATTCATATGCAGGTAGACCCGCTGATGCTGTAAAAGTGACGAATTTTTTAATATGGGATGAAAGCGACTGGGAACCGAGAAATTTAGAAGATCAGATCTATGCGGTAGGCGAAGGTGGTAATATGTCCATTGTTGAGTGTGCATTATCAAGTAACCCTGAAAAAATCATTTACTTACGTTCTAAATTGGCTGTTTTTAGTGAGAGTAAAAATGACTGTATCGCTCCGATGGTTTTAACTACACCGGAGGGGGGAATAGGCGATGGCAAAGCGCCTGGTAAGTTTGTTTTCGAGGGTAAATATCAAGAAATACAATTTAAAAGTGTAAATTATACAAGTGAAAATAAATTACCTATCGAGGTGTTTTTTCCTTGGCATGGTAAGGTATTAAAGCAAGACATATTTGGCTTTCCAGGTATAACAAAAATATCAACAGGAGCTCAATTTTTCAGGTTTGTGTATGCAGAAGAATTATTAACTAATCAACAAGATATGATCAAACCAACCGAAAAATATATACATATTGGCGGGGAACGCAAGGTTGGATTTGATTTTGCGAGTGCTGCGATAACGTTTGATCATGAAATAAAACTTAATATGGAAGTTTTATATAAAAAATACGCAAGTGATAAAAATGATGAAACTGTATTAGAGTCAGCTAAAAAAAATATTGGCGATCTTAAAATAAACATTAAATTAACTTTTCACGGTTTTGCTGCAGCGAATGCCAAGTTAGGAGTTGACTTGCATATCGGAAATATGCGACAGGATGGATTAGGCGTTGAAGCGAGTTTTCCTTCGACAACAACGTTAACGGGATATACAACGATAAAAACTATAGCCAACCCAAACAAACCGGTTTCTTTGAAAAAAAACGGAAATAAGATCGGAGTCGGAAGTAAAGTGGAAGCCTCCGCATTTTTGGGCGTGGAGATTGGAGGTAATCTTGAACTCACAGCAGGATGGACCAAGGTAGGTGAGAAGAAAAGTATTGAATTGTTTAAGACTGGAATCGGGGGAAGAGGAACATTAGGGTTGGGGGCGGACTTACTCTTTCAATGTACTTACTACAATGGAAGATTTATACTGGTTTTTAATATATCAGCAAGCGCAGGCTTAGGGATAGGAGGTAAGTTTTCTGTTATATTGAACCCCCCAGCTATATCTGATTTCATTGGTGAAATTATGAAAATAATAAATGAGCCAGGATTTGTTAGATTTGAGATTTTTGATGATGAGACATTTTCTATTCTGAATAAAATACTCACTGTGTCAATTTGTTTTCGATTGTCATTAGCTCAAGTGTTGTTATTACCATTTGCAATAATTTCCCAAATGGAAAAGAATTCGCTAAACAAAGATAATGCTTATTATATTGCTGAGTATGTAACCAGTAAAAAAAGACACGACGAAAACGAGATTTGGATAAAAAACATGCCGGCTGAAACATTATCTAAATTATTAACGGTTCTTGTGCATTATCATAACGTTCCAAAATTTTTCTCAACTGAAGATGAGCAAGAAAAGCCATTTAACAATAACAATGTTCAACGAAGAGCGATTATACAAATTCTTGAGTGGATGGGGGGGGAGAATCCAAGTGAGCAACAACAGAGGATTTTTGAAAATACAGTGCAAAGAATGGGATTAGAAAATCCAATTTATATTGATAAATCAACGCAGTGGGGGCGGTATATTGAAAACCTGTTATTAATAAAAAAGTTTTTTATTTTGTCGGTATCGGAAAAATACATACCAAGTAATGATAAAAATAGAGAATTACACTTGGGGGAACTTAGAGATGATTTTAATTATTACTGCGATGTTTTTGATAAAATGACACAAAGAATGACACCATATATAAAAATAATTCCTGGTTACTATGACATGCAGCTGATTGAAGATTATAACAATTTTGTTATCATCAAAAACGGTGATACTGAATCGATTGAAAAATTTAAAGCGAATAATTACAAAATGATGGAATGGAATAAATAAATATGAAATATGTTTTGTTGTTGCTGTTTTTTTCACCGTATGTTTTTGGCGGTCTTCAACTTGAAAAAGGTATTGAGTTGTACAGTCAGTTTGAATACGACCAAGCCAAAGCCGTTTTCCAAGCTGAAGCTGAAAAAGGGAATGCGCATGCAATCTATTGGTTGGGCGTGACACAGTACGCAACGGGGGGGACTTATGAACCGGGCCAGAATTTTTTGAAGGCTGCAAAAATGGGTAATCCATGGGCAATGGATATCCTTGTGCCTGATGATTATACCGGTCGCTGTGAAATGGCGGGATGGCCCTGTGATGAAAAATGGGCAGAGAAAGCCTTGAAAGGCTGGGAACAGCTAGCAGGGAAAGGTGATGGTAAGGCTAAATATGCACATTTCATCAGGAGTGAATACTGGTGGGAGCATGTCCCATTTTATAGCCAATCAAAGAAGAATGAAATATATAATGACATTATAGAACATGCTGGATATGCTTTGTTAAGTGACAATATAAAATGGAGCGATAAAAAAGATAAAATCAAATATCTATTAATAGCTGCAGATGATGGCAATGTGTCTGCAATGGTTTCGTTATTTTTTAATCAGGATGTAATTGGTAAGAATGATGCTAAGAAATGGATATATAAAGCATTGGAACTTGGTTATCCAGATGCTGCAAAAATACTTTTTTATGCATATAGAAGTGGTAAGTGGGGATTTGAAATGGATGAATCCTATGCTTATTTGTATAATAAAATAGCACGTGAGTTTGGAAGTGACTTTTTACGTGAATATAAGGTTAAGGAGCCGCGTAGAGATAAAAATAATAAAAAAGTTATAGATGAAAATGGTAATGTTGTTTACGATTATCTGGTTGAACCTCAAGAACAAGCCGAAATGGATAAAAAGGCAGAAGACTTTCTTCTGCGTGTTAAACCTAATCGCTATCTCGATGAGACAACGCATGAATTGTTTAGAAAGTACATTTAGGTAGAGGGTGTTCATAGTTCTGTGTCAGCGTAGTCACAGATCTACATACTCATCGACCCTGCCAGGAAAGTGGATACTTAACTGAGATAATGTCAGGTTCCAGTACTGTACCGGATGTGTCCACTTTTCTGAAGCCTTTAAAATCCCGGCATAAAGCAGCTTTAGCAAGCTGGTTTCGTTAGCAAAACCACCTTTGGTTTTGGTCAGTTTTCGGAACTGGCGATGTACAGCCTCAACCGCATTGGTCGTGTAGATAGCTCGTCGTATTTGTTCAGGATATTTGAAGTATACGGACAGATTATCCCATTTGCTGCGCCATGATTTGATAACCAGTGGGTATTGCTTGCCCCATTTAGCTTCGAGTTCATCTAAGGCTTGTTCTGCTGCATTCAGTGTAGCAGCCTTATACACGCACTTAAGATCGGTCATGAAGGCCTTTTGATTTTTGCTTGCGACATATTTCATCGAGTTGCGGATCTGATGGATCACACAGACTTGTACTTCCGTTTCCGGATAGATAGTTTCAATGGCTTCTGGGAAGCCTTTCAGTCCATCTACAGAGGCGATCAAGATGTCTTTAACCCCTCGATTTTGTAAGTCAGTCAGCACGCTGAGCCAGTAATGTGCCCCTTCATTTTCAGACAGATATAGCCCGAGTAATTCTTTTTTGCCTTCAACGGTTAAGCCTAGAACGGTGTAAACAGCCTTCGAGATAAAGCGCCCGTTTTCTTTGATTTTGTAATGAATAGCATCCAGCCACACAAAGGGATAAAGCGGCTCGAGATCACGTTCCTGCCAAGCCCTCAGGTCAGGCACTAAACGGTCAGTAATAGCGTTAATTGTACCGTTTGAAATACGCATACCGTACATATCTAATATGTGCTCGCGAATGGCTTGATAGCTGTTTCCAAGCGCAAAAAGGGAAAGAATTTTGCCTTCCATTTCATCGGTAAGACGGGTTTGATATCTCTTGACTGTTTGTGGTTCAAACGAGCCATTTCGTTCTCTTGGCGTTTCTAATTCGAATTCACCAGAGGATGTTTTTACCGTCTTTTTTGATGAGCCATTCTTGCGATTAGCGGATGTTTAGTTAGCTAAGTGTTCATCAAGTTCAGCCCCCAGTGCGGCTTCAGTGATTTGCTTAATCAACGGTGTTAGCAAGCCATCCTTACCATTGAGGTTTTGACCTGATTGAAGTGCTTTCGCGAATGCTTGAATATCAATTTCGTACTTATCAGCCATGATGTTTTCTCCCTTAACTGAATAAGTGTAGGAAAAGACACAAAACTTTGAACACTACCCCTTTTCCTCATTAGCCAGTTCCCCCCACGGAACTGGCTATCTCCCTACTCCCATTATCGTGACCTATCTCCATGGTTCGCGTTTACCTACTATCTATCGCCCCCTCGATACACTGAAAATAGTCCCGAGCGTTGACCATAGTCATACGTTAACCCATCTACCCCCAAACATCTTCAAGGATTGAAGTACATTCATGAAAACCCACACCTTACCGATACTTGCAGGGCTGTTCGCTGCACTGGTTTCTGTTGCCCCCAGTCATGCCGGTGTTGTTGATTACGATGCCCGCTGCGAAGTTTCTATAGAACAGGGCGTACAGCTGTACAACCAGTTTGAATTTGACCAAGCCAAAGCAGTCTTCCAAGCAGAAGCCGATAAAGGCAATGCTCATGCAATTTATTGGTTTGGGGTCACACAGTACGCAACTGGTAAGCGCAATGAGGCGGGTCAAAGTTTCTTGAAGGCTGCTGAAATGGGGAATCCATGGGCAATGGATATTCTCGTCCCGGATGATTATACAAATCGCTGTGAAATGGCTGGATGGCCTTGTGATGAAAAATGGGCAGAGAAAGCCTTACAAGGGTGGGATAAACTAGCGGCCGAAGGTGACGGAAAAGCTATGTATGCGCACTTTATAAGAAGTGATCACTGGTGGGAATACGTGCCATTCTACCGTCAAAAAAAGAGAAATGAAATTTATGACAATATAATCAAGCATGGTGGATATTCATTATTAATATCTAGTCCAGACTGGAAGTCTGAAGAAGATCTTGTTGATTATTTATTGATGGCAGCAGAACGTGGACATGTTCCTTCAATGTATGTGTTATTTTATTACAAAAATATAATTGGCATTGAAAATGGAATAAAATGGATAAAAAAAGCCGTTCAATTAGGCTATCCTGATGCGGCTAAACATTTATACCTTTCTTATAAAAATGGTAGAAATGATGTTGGTAAGAGTAATTTACAAGCATATTATTATTATAAGTTATCACTAGGATTACGAAGTGAAAAATCAAGTGTCTTTGATGTTAAAAAACCGATTTTAGATGAAGATGGATACAGGAAAAAAGATGAGAGTGGTAATGTACTATATAATTATATTATCACCCCTAAGGAACAATCCGACATAGATACAAAGGCGGAGGTTTTTCTACAGCGGGTAAAGCCTAATCGTTATCTTGATGAAACGACACATTTATTGTTTAGAGAATTTATTTAGGTAGGGGGGGGCATAATTCTGTGTCAGCCTAATCACAGATCTACATACTCATCGACCCTGCCAGAAAAGTGGATGTTTAGCTGAGATAATGTCAGGTTCCAGTTCTGTACCGGATGTGTCCATTTCTCTGACGCCTATAAAATCCCAGCATAAATTAGCTTCAACAAGCTGGTTTCATTGGAAAACTATGCTGTGCACACGCTCATTTTTGTGTGGTAAAGACCCGTTAACCGGCACGTGCTATGAACATCGGAGAGGGTGGGTTGAGCGTATTGCCGAAGATTGGCGTGTGCGATTGCATGAGATCAGTTGGTTCATTCGGTTTCTCAACGAACTCATCGCGCGCCAAGCCAATAAAGAGAATGGCTGTACAGGATGCTTTTGGGAAGGGCGATTTAAGTCGCAAGCTTTGCTTGATGAAGCGGCGTTGGCGGCGTGTCTGGTTTATGTTGATCTCTATCCTGTGCGTGCGGGCATGGCGAACACACCGGAAACGGCACGGAACATCGTTTCCCGCCTTGGACTGACAGAAGACAATTGGTTGGAATTAACGCATCGATTAGAGAAAAACTTCACTGGCGCGATAGGCAAGGAAGGCTTACTGCGTGAATATTACCACTACATCGGCCAGCAACGAACGAGCGGTGTAAGCACCAGTCGAAGATTGCTTCATGTAGCCTGAAGATTTTTATATTCCATTTCTTACTGGCCTAATGGCTAGGTTTTGTCATGCCTGAAATTTTAATGCATCAGAGATTTCATGATATAGACCGAGATATATGACGGAAGTGTTGGAAGCAAAGTCTTGAATAGTAGATAGTCAATGAATATACCATATGGTTGAGTTTTTAAGATGGGTGTCTTATTAGTTTTTCTATATCTGTAGGTGTGATTATGCCAATGAATTTATATACAAAAGGGAATAATAAAATTTGTTATAAGGGAGAAAAGTTAAACAGTATTCCGGGTTATGTTTATATGGTGATGGTAACAATCGATGGTGATATTCAGACGCTCAAAGTTGGTGGTTGATAATGGCTTTAGATATTAATAAAAGAATTGAAGATTTGAAAAACAAAGAAATATTATTACAATGGCAGTTTATAGGCTTTGAAGGTGGGCGGTATGGGTCTTTAATTAGATGGATTGTTATATTACCAGCGGCATGTTTTCTTCCAGTGGTATTGTTGATTGCATCAGATTTTAGCCTTGGAATAGTTGGAATGTTAATATGTGCCATACACTTGTTAGTGTCATTATTTGTGGGTAGGTATTTATTGCTTCCTGATTATAGTTTTAATTATTATGTAACAAGAACCGGTATTAGATATGAGCAGCGAGAAGTGATTCCGGATATTACATATAAAATTGTACGAATTATTTCATGGATTGGTATACCACTTTGTATATTTTCTGTGCTTATTTATGGTCCAATGATCTTTGTTGGTGCAGGTGGATTTGCGCTGATGTCATTTCTTTTTGCAAATTTTAAGTCGAAAAAAAATGATTACGCTGTTTTTATTTCGCATCCGACCTTGCTTTTTAATCCAATAAATGACACCCGTTTTTCTATAAAATCAATGAGTGAACATAGCATTAATTATTCTTGTGATTTACATGCACAGTCCATAAGTCAAAAAAATCAAATAATAGACGATATTTTAAAATCATCAATAGGTTTTATAGTTAAGAATGTGAAAAGTATGGACGATAAATATAACCATCCTATTTATGCTAAGCATAGAGAAATAATGGATAAGGAAGATAAAAAAAATAGTAATAAAATGTGTTGATATATATTAGATAGAGTTAGAAGGTCCGTGTATTTTCTTGCAATTATTTAATGAGTAGCATATCAGGAGTGAGTGATAAGAAATTGATATTTAATTTCAGTAAGGATAGCCAGTTATCATTATGAGGTAGGGGGTTAAAGTTCTGTGTAGCATAATCACCGATCTACATACTCATCGACCCTGCCAGGAAAGTGGATTCTTAGCTGAGATAATGTCAGGTTCCTATTCTGTACCGGATGTGTCCACTTTTCTGATGCCTTTAAAATCCCAACATAAACCAGTTTCAGCAAGCAGGTTTTGTTGGAAAAACACGCGCTGTGTACGACGCTCATTTTTGTGTGGCAAATCCCCGCTAATGGGGAAGAGCTCATTAGCGAGGGTTCAACGCTTATGCTGGGTGTTTAAAAAATCGCTTTTTTCTTATGCTGTATATAAAAGGCAGCACTAATTGCAACGAACAAAAAGGTAAAATAATAGAAAAACGAGGAAAGTGACGCTAAAAAGTCGATGTGTTGCGCTATCTGTTGTTCGGTGTAGTTCTGAGAAACCAATTTGTAGTAGTAGGCATATAAAACGCCGATTGAGCCGTATCCCAGGTTAAACATAAGACCTTTAAAACTGAGTACGGTCGCTCGGTTGTGTGATTCTGTATTTTTATTCAGATGATAGCTAATGAAAATGTTCATCGTCATG
This sequence comes from Photobacterium sp. 270122K, assembly GCF_059941365.1. Classification (NCBI taxonomy): domain Bacteria; kingdom Pseudomonadati; phylum Pseudomonadota; class Gammaproteobacteria; order Vibrionales; family Vibrionaceae; genus Photobacterium; species Photobacterium sp. 270122K. Next base: position 162,723 of record NZ_JBPOEN010000014.1, on the reverse strand, counting down.
ATAATAAAGATCAAGATGAGCGCAGGTATAACGCCGTAAATTGACCAGCCCAAACTGATCCAGTAATAGGTTGCCATGGTAGCTAAACCCATCACAAAAATGAACATTTTAGGCGCCATGCTTTCCGCTAAGCGACGGCTCTGCCCTGCCAATAGGATTTTGAGTAGACTGATCCCTGCGCCAATGAAACCAAAATAGAGAATGGGAATATCAATCGCACGATAGTATTGGCTGTTCATGGTCAAAAACATACGTGACGTGTGTTCAAATAAGCTGTAGTAGAGCAAGATGAAGAGCACATAGGGCGTGGATAACACCCACTTACCTGTGAGGCCGGTTAATTTGAGGCTCGCGACCGTGGTTGCCCATTTCGTCGTATCTGGCGGTAATATTTTCTTCGCTTCTCGCATGTTGACGGCGGCATAAATGGCGAGCATGGCCACCAGTAAGGTGGCAAAAACAGGAATACGCATGATGTCTTGCGTGCTTTGCGGTGCGTCTAGGCCGAGGAAGGAATAGACGGTAGCCATAACGTTCACATCATACATAGCCGCGCCGACTAAGGTGACAAAAATGCCGATGCTTGAGGATATGCGAAGCTGAACTTGCAACACTTTTGGCCATGCATCTTCTTTACCTTGTTCCTTTAACGTGTCGTAAGCTAAGGCTTCATCCGCACCACTGGCCAAAGCCATCGCCAAGCCACTCAGTATTCGGTTGATCAAAAATACATTGAATACCAGCGTAGGATTGCTGGTAGGAACAAGCGCAATCATTGCGATTTCAATAAACATCACCAATGATGACAGCACGACGAGTTTTTTGCGGCCTAAGGTATCTGCAAATGCGCCAGATGGAACTTCAGCTAGCACAATTGTCGCCGCCCAGACTACGTTAAGGATGGCAAATTGAGAGAGCGTTAAGCCATAATCTAAGTAGAGGAGGGTGAATACCGGATAATAAAAGCGAGCAAAGTAGCTGCTTTGAAACATGAGAAAGTAGCGGACATTGCGTACTTCAAGGATCTCTTTGAATGTCATGGAATCTTCTGTATTTTTATTGCCATAGTAAAGGTTCGTCTTGCGCTATCATTAGGCTGCAAAACTATCGTTATTGAGGCGTTTTAGCCTTAAGAGGGGATTGTCCTAATGTTGGTATTCCAAACACGCTGACACTTAAATATCAGTAGTATAGCGGGCGCAAGATTACTGCTTGCCCCTATCTTATGCAACTTAATCTGGTGAGATTGAGAATTATTTAAGAGTGGATAACATTTGATGTTCAATGGGTCATGTCCTGGCTGTCTTTTCGCGTAACTGCCCCCATTCAAAAAATATTCAAGTGATGTAAATTAGTGGGCTATCCCTTTTCTTCGTTTCATTATCGTGACCTGTCTCCATGGTTCGCACGTACATACTATCCCCCGATCCCCTAAACCACTGAAAATAGCCCTGAGCGTTGACCCTCGTCATACGGTAACCCTCCTACACCCACAACCTTCAAGGATTGCAGCACGCACATGAAACCTAAAACCTCCTCCTCGATACTCGCAGGCATGTTTACTTTTATGAACGTCATCGCGTCCAGTCAAGCCTCTGCATATGACTGCGATGCGAGTTGCCAAGCCCACATTGAGCAAGGCGTACAGCTGTACAACCAATTTGAATACGACCAAGCCAAAGCCGTTTTCCAAGCTGAAGCGGAAAAAGGTAATGCCCATGCTCGATATTGGTTAGGCGTTGCCCACTATGAAACAGGAAAATACAGTGATGCTGGTGATAGCTTTTTGCAAGCGGCAGGAATGGGTGACCCTTGGGCGATGGAACTAATGGTGCCGGGTGGATTAAGAAACCCTTGTGATTTCAGGGGATGGTCATGTGATGAAGAGTGGAAAGATAAGGCTCTAGCTGGTTTTAAAAAGCTAGCGGATCAAGGTGATGGAAAAGCCATGTATGCTTACTATCATAACAAAGGAGATTGGTGGAAATTATTCTCTTTTTATGAAAAGAAAAAGCGTGGTGAATTCTATGAGGATATAATCAAGAGTGGATGGTACGGTGTATTGAGAGGAGCCTCTGTTTGGGATGATGAGGATAAATATTTAGAGTATTTGATCTTGGCTGCGGAAAATGGTTATGCACCGGCTATGTTAAATTTGTTTTTTTCTGATGAAGAAATTGGAGAAATAGAAGCAAAAAAATGGATACTTAAAGCTTTAGACCTAGGTTATAGTGACGCGGCTGAGCATATTTCTTATTCATATCATGATGGTAAGAGGGGGTTTGAAGAAAATTATAAAATGTCATATCTTTATCATAAGATTGCAATTGGATTAGGAAGTGATATGTCTTGGTCACCTAGAGTTAAAGTAAGAGTTGAAGGGCAATATGGGATATATAAAAAAGATAAGAATGGAAATTACCTTTATAATGTTTTAATTACCCCTGAAGAACAATCTGATTTGGAAAAACAAGCTGAAGCATTTTTAAAGCGCGTAAAACCTAACCGTTTCTTGGATGAAGCCTCCCACAAGCTTTTCAATTGAGTTTTACGCCAATCGACGCTCCTTCCTCAACGTTTCTAGCCAGTCCCCCCTGCGGAACTGGCTATCGTTCCCGTTTTTTAATTTGCTCGTTACTTATCCGCGAGATCAAGCTCAACGTCTAACTTGTTCAAGAGTGATGGATAGCCCCAGCCATTTTGGTTAACGACCACGGTTTCACCAGTGAGGTATTCAAACAAAGTAGGGGCGAGTGACCCATTTTCTTCACTGATCAGAGGGGTAGGGTGTGGGCCGATCGGGTCGCCCCAAAAGCCAATGAAGGCATCTTTCTCTAAATAGCTTTCACCGGCGTGTCGACCCGGTACTCGGGTGTTATAACCAATGCCATCGCGTGGGAACAGGTTGATGGTTCCGGCTCTTGGCTCGGCGTAGAGTGTGGCCAGTTGGATGACCGAATCAGGACGCGGCGTAAAGCGCGTTAATGCGCGCCATTGATTGGCATCACACCATGTGTGTGGGTCGGTTTGCTCAGCGCTGGTCACGCACAGGTTGTAATAGTGCGCGAAGGTGTCAACGTCCGCTTTGCTTTTTAACGGTAAGTAAGGATTCATTTGATGGATGTTGAGTAAGCTACTGTTGTGATCCTTCGCTGAATAAAAATAGCGGTCACCCTGCTGTTGGATAAACTCATCCACACGCTTGCCATCCCGTTGGCCGACTAACCGCACGTGACACGTTTGCTCTGTGCAGGTGCTTTCCCTCACCACGAGATAATCCAACGTATCGCCCAATGCCGTGAGGGTTTCAGCGATCAGGTCGACGTTATTGTTCAAGGAGGTGCTAGCGTTCGAGGTACTGTTGATCGGTTGCCACTGAGTCAGTTCGTGATAGCGCGGCTGAGTTTTCCATCCTTGGGTTGCGTTGAACACATCGAGCATAAAGTTGCCGCCCGCGGTTGAGGCAACGACGACATCTATCCCCTTATTGGTGGGGGAATTGAGGGCATTGGTTATTTTCGGTCCTTCGCCTTCATCGGACGATATCTTTCTAACCGACAATGGGTAGCCGAGTTTTTTCTCCAAAGGCGCAAAGATCGCTTTTTCAGGATTGAGGGTGTAGTAAACAGGCGCAAGGCCATGATCGCCCGCCATTCCCCATAATGTACGTGGGTAGACGCCCGCATCACGGTAGGTTTGTTCCACTTGGCCAATCCAATAATCGAGTCGGTTGAGCTCGCCAGTGGGCATGATGATCTCGTCACTGAATGGGCCAACGAAATGGGCAAAGTGATCGGGCCACGGGTTGTAGATCAAGGTGTAGTCTGGCATGCCCTTGCCATCAAGGTGGGCATACGTTTCAATGGCCTGTTCAACTTTCCATTGATGAGAAAGCTTGGTGTAAAAACGCCAAGAAGGAATGTCTTGATAAGCGGTGATGTCGTGAATGAGCAGTTCACGTAATCGCGTTAATTGTTGTTCTGTTTTTGCTCTTTCTTGTAGTTCACGCACGCAGCGCTTTTCACCAAAATCACGCAAGGTTTCACCGGCGCCTAAATTCACTAACGCGTCGTAACTGGTGTGCGCATTCCAATCATACTGCGCATTACAGTTGAGCGTTTTCAGGTAATTGAGGCGGTCAAACATTGTTTTGACGTTGTTCGCTTGCATCAGCCTATCGAGTTGCAGTGCGTCGTTGCCAAAGAAGTAATAGGCGCGATCTTCCTCTCTATCCACAAAATGAAAATTAGGAATACCTGTACCTTGCTCACCCGACACCTTGGCCCCTGTTTTTATGATCGGCAGATTGCGCACACTGATGGTGGGTGTCGATGAAATACCAACGCGTGCGATGGAGGGAGTGTGCGCTTGATACAAGCGAGTGAAAAAGGGCAGGTAGTGCGGATCGTTATAGGGTTGCTCTGCCAGTGTCTGTAAAAAACGGGTGTCTTGCTCATGGTCAGGGCTGGATACCGTTTCAGGTGCGTCGTATTTTTTGTGGTTGAGATGATTGTGGTACGCGACGCCAATGAATGGCTTTTTCGGATCAACCAACCCTTCTATTAGCCCCTGTTGTAAGCCATCGACCGTGATCTGTACGGCTAATCGACGCTGCTGTTGCGATTGTAAAAAGCCAATCGCATCGCTTGGCTGGTCATTAAACGCGTTTTGTAGCCAGTTATTCAGTGCGATGGCGCGTTCATCTTGATACACAAACTGACGATATGCTTTCAGTACGTTCAAGCGAATAAAGTCGATAAGAGTAATGGTGAGTGCTTGGGCTTTATTGTTGCTGTTGCTGTTGTTTTGTTGTGCTGGCGCATCGTCATCAATAATGGCCAACAACGCATTTTTCATGTCACCGTCTTCCATGCCTGCGGAAGCCTGCATGAGAAGGTGGATAACGATGGGCTGTATTTGGCTGACTAATGCCAGATCGTGCGCACTGTTCGTCAGGTAGGTGTACTGAGAAGGCAGTTGCGCCATATTTTGCCATTCGCCAATCTGCACCAATGCGTCATACACGGTGACCATGGCTGCCATGAATTCACCGTCTACCTTGATCCCGTCTTGGTGCGCTTGATCTTTTTTATGGTCTTTGTTTTCCGTGTTCGTCTTTGCATTGAGTGTAAATAGCGAATGCTCAAACCCTGTTAATGCACGCTCGTCGTAGACCGTTTTGAGATAGGCTTTAAACGCGTCTTCATTACCGATACCGGTATAACGGTCATAAAATTGGTAGAGAAAGTAACCGAGAGGGATAGTGTACGTGGGATCGGCAAGTTGCCCCATCACTCTGGCTTTGGTTTTTGCATCAAGCGGTAAGCTGAGAAGATAGGCTTCAAGGGTGAGGCCGCCGATGGTAAACAATGTCATATCACGCGTCAGGCGAGTGGAATAAGACACAGAAGAAACAATGTGGTGTTGTAGCACTTCGGCTGAGTTAACTAAGCCACCCATAATGGGCGTACGGCTGATCTCTGCCTGAGAGGAATGTGACATGAAGGCACTCAGTGGTGATAAAGCCAATAATATCCCGACAGTCATGGTGTTCATAGTAAACCGAGGCATGGTCAAAATCCTTTTATCTACAAGCCATTGATCTTCAAAGAGCGTGTCATGTGTGCATGGCAGCATCGACGGGGCGTATTTTGTCAGTAAATCGCCAGAGTGCAACGGCGAGAGTGAAAATTCGAGTGCCATCTAAAAGTAAAGCGATGCAAACGTGACGTTTTGGGTGAGGACACGTCCGTGATGGCGAGGTTTTTTATGTCTGAAATCTGAATGTGAGCAGATATTCCATGATGTAGACCGAGGTGTTGAACGGAAGCGTTGGCAGGTTGTTTAGGGTGGGTGTCCAGTATTTGTTTACTCTTTATGTAATGAAACAAAACGAATAACATTACATATCTTATGCGTCATTTCTCGCAATGATCTACTCCCTCTATTAATAATTGTTATTTTATCTATCTTTTCATTGTCTTATGTAATATTTAGTACTGAATCGATGTCTTTTTATTATTTAAGGAAAATCCGTGATGAGTAATTTACGCATTACGCACTCTGTAGGAATTGGTGGTAAAAACACAGTACAGGATATTAAGGCCGTTCAAACAGCATTAAATCAGTTATTACACCTTATTACACCTTATTTCACCCACAAAAAAACTTGTAGTAGATGGGAAATTGGGTACTAAACCAGAAAATTCCAAAACTGTTGACGCAATCAAATCATTTCAAAAAAATGTGATAATGATGCAGCGGCCTGATGGTAGAATTGACGCCAACGGACGTACTCACCGGAAAATCAAAGATAAACTATTAACGATAAAAAGCGTAGTTAGTGAACCTGAAACTATAGTAACGACTGTTAGTTGGATGAAAACCGCATTAGCAGAAGTAGGGCAAGCTGAAATTAGAGGTTCAAAGGCTAATTCTCGTATCCTTGAATACTTTAAAGCATCTAAATTCTGGGGTACTGATGATTCTGGTGGTAAAAATGCTTGGTGTGGCTCTTTCGTCGCATGGGTAGTAAAACAGCATGGTTATACACCGGTGAGAGATGCTTTTCGGGCTCGTGAATGGGTTAATTTCGGGAAAAAAATTGATGCCCCAATACATGGTGCAATTGCTATAAAAAGTCGTAGTGGAGGTGGACACGTCGCTTTTGTTGTAGGAAAAAGCCACGATGGCAAGCATTTGTATATGCTTGGAGGAAACCAAAGTGATCAAGTTAACATCGCTAAATACAAAGCAGACGTATGGGATACCTTCGTTGTTCCAAGTAATTACAACACAGAAAAAGGTTCTTTATCTGTTTATACAAAAAAAGCAACCATTGCTGGCTCTGAAGCATAATTATACATAGGTAGATGATATGAAAAAATATTCACTCTTGCTAATATGTCTATCTCTGATGGCTTGCCAAACCTTCGCAATCGAAAGTCTAAATCAAGAACAAGTAGATGCCCAGAAGGCTTTTTTATCCGAGGCAATTGATAGCACACCGTACTCTGCAATTGTTAAACACACCAATGTTGAAATTGTCGACATGCCTGACGACGAATCTCTCAGTAAACATGTTTATTACGCAGATGTTATTGAAACCATTCGTGGTACAAAGCAAACAAATATCAGTTATACAATGTTTGTGGAACGAGGTGAGGAAGCAATTATAGATGATTCATATGTCATTATTACCCTTTGTACGAGTAATGATGGTTATTACTGGCCTGGTGTTGGTGCGCAATTTATTTTAACCGATTCATTAACTCAATTAGCAAAAAACAGTGCGTTAACCGCTGATAAGGGTCAATCACAATTTTCACATTGTGATTAATATTATAAAGCCGCTTATTCCTCAGCGGCTTTTATTTTGATACGACAAATTTCCCTCGACACTCCATTTATCTCGGCCTGGGTGGAATGTGATACTCAGTGGTGATAAAGCCAATAATATACGGACAGTCTTGGTGTTGAGAGTGAAAATTCGAGTGCCATCTAAAAGTAAAGCGATGCAAACGTGACGTTTTGAGTGAGGACGTATCCGGCTGTCGTTGGTGATGGCAAGAAGGGCTTGTTGCATGTAGCGTGAGCCGAAGGGCTTTGCCAGCAGGCCTCATGGCACCGTCTCTATCGATATAAATGATTACTCAAGATAAACGCTTCTACAGCGGGGGCGACAAGGCCTTTAATCGGTTTGCCTGTTTCAATGTTTTTTCTCACCAATGTACTTCTGATCGTTCTCCTTTCACTGACAGACATCACTCCCCATGTTTCGCGGATGTATGCCGCTTTTTGGAATTTATCCCAATCTTGCTCGACATCAGGGCCGCACAGAAAAATCAGCTTCTCATTTGGATACAAAGCATCAAGAGACGCCATTAACTGCCAAGTGAAAACAGGCTGGCCTGTTTGTGCCAGTGTCCGCTCTATATCGGACACCTGCACGCGGCCACAAGGAAATGCTGTCTCAACGTATGTCTGTAACATCGTTATTCTGAGATCAAAATCGACCATCTTTTTCCCCCACGGGTGGAGAGCCGATGGCACCAAGATAACCTTATCGACTTTGTCGAGGGCCTGCTTAATGGCATCATCATGACCCAATGTTGGGGGATTAAAGGCAGAACCGAATACACCAATCATACGATGTCATTATTCAAATGTTGAATGGCGTCAGCGAGTTGTGCATGGCTTTCCACAAGGGTGAACCCCGGCTTTTTGCGTAACGCGGCAAGGGTGTCGCTTTCACCGTCTGCTGAGAGGGCGCGTGTCGAGGCCAAATTGATGATCACCTGAAAGCCGGCATCCATGAGTTGCTCGACGGTGGTTTTGACACAAAACTCGAGGGCGAGACCGCCGACGATGATCGTCGTGATGTTATTTAATTTAAGGTACTCAATCACCCCCGTGCTGCGCGTATTGGCCAAATCATGGTAACAAGCACCGTAGGGATGACAGTCGCTATCGATGCCTTTCGTGACGGTGTAGTCATAGCCCATCACAGGGTGGGGCAGCCCATCAATTAAATCAAACCCCAGCGTGCCAATCACCGCATGTGCTGGCCAATATAGATCGACATTCGTCAGGTTCGCTGCGGTTAATACTTGCTCGGGTTTTTGAGCCACCCACAGTGCATCTTTGGGATGCCCATCGCGTGACAAGATGCGCTTACTGGCAAATTTTGCGTTCTGGTTTAGTTCATCGGCAATCTCATTGCCACCGGGTACAGGCAGTTCGTCGGGGCAGACCGGTGTGAACGTGTTTTGGGGATCGACATCAAAAGATGCAACGTGCGAATAGTTAACCATGCGATGTTTCCTTCTATCGTACATTCATTGGGTTGAACTTGTTGGTTAAGTTAGTTGACCAACTTGAGTCAGGTTAGCATGGCTTTTTTGTGGGATCAATGATTGAAAGGGTCAGGATGAATAAGGGAGGGGAAAAGCCGAGTATGTCCTCCCTCTTAGCGAGAGGGAGGTGGGAGAGAGGAGGTGGACTCGATATTACTGACTTGTTCTGCCAAGCGACACATCAAAGAAAGACAGTTCTTGTTCTGCCAGTCGGTACAAGGTGGGCTTTTGTCCACCGCGACGGCTGATGCCTTTTTCACCCGTATCGGTGATCAGGCCTGACTTAACCCATCGATTCGCAATGGTTTGTTTCGTAATCCGCACCCCAAACGCCGCAAACGCTTCAATCACGTCGGGGACGGAAAAGGTGTCAGGCAAAATATAAAAAGCCAGGGATGAGTACGTTAGGCGGTGCTGCATGGCTTGGTACGCCAGAGTGGCGAGCAGGTTATGATCAAAGCATAACGTAATGCCCTCTTCGGTGTTCGATACCCACTGCTGGCCAACTTGTTCACCCTCAATGATGGAGGCAACCGGCACCCACTTCATGCCATTTGTTTCTGAGAGGGCATGGCAATCCGCGCTATTAAAGAAACAGAGGTGGATAACCGTCATTGACCAGCCACGCGCGTCTCGCCAGTTGTTGCCGAGGGTCTGAATTTGGCTGACATAAGAAGGCTTAATGCCGACTTTCATTTCAATGATTCTGGCTTGGGCTTCTTCAAGGCTCGCATCAAACATCGCCCCTTGTTGTAGCGGCTCTTCCCATACCCATCCGCCGACTAAGGCATATTCACCATAGGCTGGCTCGTCGATGTTGTCCCGCATGCGTAAAAGAATTTCAGGTGTGCCGTTATTCAGCCTGAAACAGGCGAAGTCGAGTGTATTGATCATGCGGTATGTCCTCTTATGCTGTGGCACTACAGTAACAGAACACAGAAAGTTGGACAACTTCCTTGTCTAATGTGTTTGTTTGAAATCATTCACTTAAACAACCGTTGCAAAAATCTGCCAGAAAAAGTTAGTCAACTTACTTGACTAAGTTGTACGGGTAGGTCCATTATATTGTTAGACAAACAAATTGACCAACTTGGAAGGTTATCATGAATTTTATATCTAAAGGATTGTTCCAGAAGCACATCGTGACAAGTTTGCTTGATACGGATGCGTATAAGCTACATATGATGCAGGCCGTGTGGGAACGCTACCCGAGTCTAGAGGTAGAATATGAATTCATCTGCCGTTCAGAGGAAGATCTCACTGAACTATGCGGTGAAATTAAAACAGAGTTGCAGCGATTGGCAGACCTGCGTTTTTCTGATGATCAAATCAGCTATCTCAAAAAGATAAGTTTCATGAAGCCGGCTTTCCTCGACGTGTTGAGAAATTTCCGACTTGATCCCGCCCGTTGCTTGTCCATTGGCATTGAAAACGATCAGCTTTTTATTCGATGCAAAGGCAGTTGGTTCGCCACCATTCTGTTTGAGATCCCCGTGCTGGCCATCGTGTCTGAAGTGAGAAATCGTCGTTGTTTTCCTGACATGCCTGATGAATTAAACCGTGAAATTTTATACAAGAAGACGCGATGGCTAAAACAAGCGGTGAAAGACAATGATCTGGAAGGGCATTTCTTCTTTGCTGATTTCGGGACACGTCGACGCTTCAGCGCTAGAACACAGAGCGACATGGTTCAACATATGAAGCGTGAAGTCCCCGCCATGTTTGTGGGCAGCAGTAATTATCACTTGGCGAAAGAATATGGGATTAACGCAATTGGTACGCAGGCCCACGAATGGTTTCAAGCGCATCAATCCATCGTCAATGTGAAAAACAGCCTCTTTGAAGCACTTGAAGCGTGGAATAGGGTGTATCGCGGCCGATTGGGTATCGCGTTGACAGACTGTATTACCACCGACGCCTTCCTCGAAAATTTCGATTATATGTTTAGCAAATTATTCGATGGGGTAAGGCACGATTCAGGGTGTCCGTTTGTCTGGGGGGAGAAGTTCATTACCCACTATGAGAAGCAAGGCATTGACCCGCTGTCAAAAACGTTGGTGTTCAGTGATAGCCTTGATTTTGAGTTAGCCATAAAGATCGCCCGCCATTTTAAAGGTCGGATCAAAACCAGCTTTGGTATCGGCACTTTTTTGAGTAACGACATGGGGGATTATGTGAACCAAGATGGGGTTAAATATAAGCCACTGAATATCGTGATGAAGATGACCCAGTGTGATGGTTCACCCGTGGCGAAAATCTCAGATGAACCCGGTAAAAGCATCTGTAAAGATCTCGTATACCTTGCAAATCTCAAGCGTCGTTTTAACGTCCCGGCATAATGGAGAAGGATCATGAGCATGATTAAAGCGCGTATCCTGAATGAATTACACGTACAGAGCATGAGCGAGTTCGATGCCAAGCAGGAAATCGACCGCCGTATCACCTTTCTGGCTAACACGCTCAAGGCGTCGGGTTTACACGCGTATGTGCTGGGTGTCAGTGGTGGTGTTGATTCCAGTGCCGCCGCGCGACTGGCGCAGTTAGCGGTAGAAAAGCTGCGTTCAACCGGTTACGACGCATTTTTTGTTGCGGTTAGGCTACCTTATGGCACGCAATTAGATGAGTCAGATGCGCAAGCCGCGCTCGACTATATACGCCCTGACCACGTGCACACCGTGAATATTCAGTCAGCGGTTGATGCCTTGCATTGCGAAGTGGTCAGCGGGATGCATGGCCTCCGTGAACAACGGTGTGGCGAGCTTGATTTTGCCAAGGGCAATGTCAAAGCACGGCAACGAATGGTGGCACAATATGAAATTGCAGGCTTGCTGGGTGGGTTGGTGATCGGAACCGATCACAATGCCGAAGCGGTGATGGGCTTCTATACCAAATTTGGTGACGGTGCGTGTGATGTCACCCCGCTCGTCGGCCTGAATAAACGGCAAGTCAGGCTGATAGCCAAAACACTCGGGCTACCTAAAGCGTTATATACCAAAGCACCGACGGCAGATTTAGAATCAGAAAAGCCACAACTGCTGGATGAAGACGTGCTGATGGTAACGTATGACGAAATAGACGATTACCTCGAAGGGCTATCCATTTCAGAGAAAAGCGCGCGTCGTATTGAAAACCAATTTTTGGCGACCGCCCATAAGCGCGCCATGCCGATAAAACCTGACTGACGCTGACCGCCTCATCTGAGTGAGCCCTAGCGTTCTTGCGATAGACTCTCCGCTGACTGTGATAGACATCCCAAATACGGTCGATGCAGGTCGAAGGCTTTATTCTCTTTTCGTTGTAAACATTATCGTGAGCTGTCTCCACGGTTCGTACGCACACACTACCGCTGAGCCGTTAAATCGCTGAACATAGAGCCTATGCGTAACCCTCGGCAGGTCATAGCGACAGGCATCAACATCTTCAAGGATTGAAGTATAAAAATGAAACTTCAGACCTTCCCTAGATACTCACAGGCAAAGGTCATGCACACAAGCAGATTGCGAATATTAATTGATTAACAGTTGGAAGTGATTAAATGCCATACGAAGAATTTATTCAATCATACGAGGAAAAAATCCTTAATGAAACAACGCTTTATCAGTGGGATTATACGGGTTCCAGTATTGGTAAAAAAGGGCGATTAATCCAATGGAGCTGCGCAATTTTCATTCCAGTTACTCTTTTTTTTATTATTTTTTTTATTACAGGAATGAAAGTCGGTGATATTGGTTTTTGGGCGTTACTAATTTTATATTCAAGCTTTATTTTTGTTATAAGGTATTTGTTTATGCCTGATTACAATGTCTCATATTATGTGAAAAAAAGTGGTATCCATTTTACTAAGCAAGAGAAAATTCCAGATAATGCTTATAAGATAGCCCGTGGAATGGCCTGGTTAGGTATTGTTACTTGTATTATTGCAGGTATGATGTATGGGCCTATGATCTTTGCTGGAGTGGGTGGTTTTGCCTTGTTATCATTTGGTTTAACAACATTCCATCCAAGACCTAAAGATTATTTTGTTTTTATTGAATCACCAACTGTCATATTCGACATTAAAGATGATTTGTTTGCTGAAATAATGTCTACTTCTATAGGAAGTTTACTTTATTCTGGGGTGTTACACTATGAAACAGTCGATGATAAAAACAAAATAATAAAAGAATTAGCTAACTATATTGATAATGTTAGTGTTTTAGAGGTCAATACATATAAAGACGTCTATGAGCATTCTGTTTTTAAAAAGATCAAAGAAAAAAATGAAGAGTGTTCATAGTCCAGGAGGGTGTTCATAGTTCTGTGTCAGCGTAGGTTGCAGATCTACACTTTCATCGATGGTAGCGTTCAACGTTTTGTGTCTTCCTTAATTTGCCAGTTCCATCCCCTACGGAACTGGCAATCGCCTCCTTTGGTCATTATCGTGAGCTGTTTCCACGGTTCGTACGTACACACTACCGCTTGAGCAGTGAAATCGCTGATAGCACCAGCGATGCATCGTCGGCAGGTCACTGCGACAAGCATCATACTGTCCCCTCTATATCTTCAAGGATTGAAGCACACTTATGAAACCGAATTACCGTAACCCCCAACTTACCGAACAATATGTTGAGATGATAAAAAATGTTCCGATAAGTGAAGCTGCCGAGAAATATGGAAAGGCACATTTTGATCAGATGGAATCTGAAAGTCATGTAATGGAGTGGCGGGGATTCGATTACCTTGGGTTTAAATACCTTCGTGAAACGGCAGGCATTATTGGTTTTACGTTTATGTACCTGTTGGGTTCATTCTTAAAAGACGGATGGGAGAATTTAATACCTGCTTGGGATGTTTATTATGCTATGTTATTAATTTCTTCATTGTTTATTGGGTTTGTATTTTGGGGTGGATTAGCTGGGTTTATTTATGACTACCGGTTTGGTGACGAAAAAATTGCATTAAGGTGGTATAGAGATGAATCCGAACTTTCGTATAAGATCGTAAGGGGAATAGGCTGGTTTGGTGTTATTTTTTGCATCGTGATGGCATTGATTTTTAGCCCGATGATATTTGTTGGCGCTGGTGCATCTGCATTATTAGCTTTTAGAGCGATTAACATGAGGCTAGAGTATCATTATCAAGTTATACCTTATGACTCTATTTTGTACTTACAGGTAAATGAAAAATTGGGAGAGATTACCGTTTTCTTTAAAGGAATAACTTTACAGGAAAATGACATTAAATTGAAAATTTTCGAAAAAGTAACAACTGCTGATTTTTATTTTAATGATCGGCCCATCGATGAGGTAATAGCGATTATAAATGAAAAAGTGGGCTATGACGTAGATGTACTTTATACGGAATCAAAAAAATCAGATAAAAACATAGAAGACAGTCGATCTATTTATCAAAAAATCAGAGATCAAAATCCTCCCCTTGAAGTTATCGAATTCGATTTGCGTGAACTCAAACAAAATGCGTCGGCATAATGTATTTACGCGAATAATTCCCCTCACACAGCGATGGCTTGTGTGAGAGGGAGCGGTCAATGTCTCAACACAATGACTCGCAATAAACCCGACCTTTAAACGTCTTCGGCATCAGCTTGTTCAGCGTCGTCTTTCTTCTGCCAGTTGCAGTCAATGTTTAACACCAACTCACTCAGGTGTGTGGGGTGGAGCACCTCATCGGATGGAATACTCAGCGAGCAGGCCATTTGTTTATTGAACAGTTGCCAATGGTTACGCAGGCACACATCTAAATCATCACTTTGATCGGCCCAGGTCTCGGCAATAAACGGCTTCATGCTGGCGGCGGCGTGGCCGTACATCATCAGTTGCCATTTCAGCACTTTAATGTCGATCTGCTGTTGGGGGAAATCCTGATTGACCGGATCAATCAAGTCTTGCACCAGTTTTTCAATATTGCCTGAATTATCAATAAAGTAATCAAACAAGGCTTCTTGGCGCACGGCATCGGCAATCAATTGAATCGCCTGTGGGTGCACAATCATGTGCGCCAGCATACGGACCGAAAAGTGGTACAGCCGTTGATGAGACGGGTACGCCAGCGGAATGTCAGCAAGCAACTGGTGCATGTAGTGATGCATATAGGCTTCTAAGCAATCACTGATGCTGTGCCAGATCTTCTCTTTGCTGCCAAAGTGGTGGCGGATCAAGCTGTGAGAGACTCCCGCGCGCTCACTGATGTTACGCAGCGAGACACGCTCATAGCCCAGCTCGCAGAACATGTCTGCCGCCACGGTCATGATGTGAAGTTTGGTTTCTTCGGCGGCTTGTGCGCTGCGCCGCCCTTGTTTTTTCTCTGTCATACGCTATCTGCTTGTTTTCCCGCATCCATCTTGGCTGCTTAGGCCTCGTAGTGTACCTAAATCCGTGATTGACCGTCATCTTTAATCGGGTCTTTGCTCAGAAAATTCCTTTATTGTCCACCTGTAAAATATAGTTGATCTTCATTGCGATCAACATATACTGCACGCCTGTGTAATAAAAAATGAAAGAGAACACATTTTGCAGGGACATCCCACCGTATTGACCCCTTTTATGCGGGTCGCCGTCTTGGTTATTGCCAGCAGCCTGTTGGCTGGCTGTTTCCAAGCCCAATCTGAACCCACGGTCGACGCCGTGAAACCCGTCAAGCTGTATCAAATCCCGATGCAAAAAGCGCACGCTAGCGACGCCTTTCCGGCGCGGGCAGAAGCATCGCAACGGGCACAACTGTCGTTTCAAGTCCCTGGTGAAATCGACACCCTCACCGTGCGAGTGGGACAGCATGTTGAAGCTGGTCAGGTCTTAGCACAGTTGGATGACACCGATTACCGCTTGGCGTTTGAAGCCAAATTGGCGGAATTTGAGTTGGCGAAAAGCCAGTTTCAGCGCGCCAAGCAGCTGTTTAGCAAAAAGCTGATCAGCACCGATGAGTTTGACCGTCACGACACCCGCTACAAAGCGGCGTTGGCAAACCTTGAGCAAGCCCGTACGGATCTGGAACACACCCTGTTGCATGCGCCGTTTGCTGGCACCGTCTCGCTGAAGCATGTGAATCCGCACCAGTTTGTTGGCGCAAACCAACCGATTGTGAATGTACAGAATGTGACCACGTTAGATTTGAGTTTCAGTTTGCCAGTGTCTTATGTCGAGCAAACCGATCTGGCGACGTTGCAAGCGGCGATGATCTGGGTGGTGATGGACAACTATGCCGCGCAGTTGTTGCCTGCCGAATTTAAAGAACTGTCCACCCGTCCGGATGCCGACACCAACAGCTATACCGCCAAAGTCACGGTTGCCCGCCCGGCCGATCGCAACATGTTGTCAGGCATGTCGGCGCAGGTGCATATCGGTAAACCCTCAGCCATGGCTGCGCTGCATTTGCCGGCGGGCAGTTGGGTAGAAAAAGACGATCAGCAAGGCACCGTGTGGCAGGTAGACCCCGCCACAGGCGTGGTTAGCGCCTTGTCACTGACGCTGAATGCGCGCGGTGATGTGGTAGAAGGATTACAACAAGGCATGGTGATTGTGACGGCGGGGGCACAAGAATTGTTGTCTGGCCAGCAAGTACGCGCATGGGAACGCGAGGGCGGAATTTAATGAAACAAATATCATGGGTGATTTTGTCGTTGGCGATGCTGCAAGGCTGTCAAGACGGAGACGGTATTACACCGCCCGCGCCGTTAACGGTGTCGACCATTACGGTGACCGATTCGGTGGCCAGCCAATACCGCCGTTTCAATGGACAGGTGGAGGCCGCCGAGCTGACGCCGTTGGCGTTTCGGGTGGAAGGTGAACTGAAGCAAGTGTCGGTACGTACCGGCCAGCGCGTCACCAAAGGGCAATCGCTCGCGGTGTTAGATGCCGACAAGTTTGACCAGCAGTTGCGCGATGCCAAGGTGCAGTTTGAACTGGCGACCAAGCAATTGCAGCGTGGCCGTGAATTGCACAGTCGCAAGATGGTGTCTAACGCCGAGTTGGATGAACTGGTTGCCAACCAGCGTTTGGCCAAGGTGAACTTTGAATCCGCAACGGCACGCCGAGGTTATACCCAGCTTTTAGCACCGTTTGACGGGGTGGTGGCGGAGGTGCCAAAAGAAGCCTTTGAAGCGGTGACACCGGGCGAAACCGTGGTCAGCGTGTATCAGGATGATCGCGTCTACATCAACATTCCGGTGTCGGATACCGTGATCGCGATGATTAATCCCGCGCAAGGGGGCCAAGGGTATCAGCCGATGGCGTATTTCGGCGCGGAGCAAACCGGTTATCCGGTGACGTACCGTGAACACACCAGCGAACTTGCGCCTCACAGTCAAACCTACCGTATGTGGTTTGACATGCCGCAACGTGAACCGGCCATTTTGCCCGGTACCAGTGTGACCCTGAATGTGGATATGACAGCGGCGGGGCTGAGCACGCAGCAAGGGTTTGTGTTGCCGCTATTGGCGTTGGATGCCGGCCAGCAAGACGGCCAGTTTTTCGTCTGGAAATGGGTGGATGGCAAAGTGCAGCGCGTAGAAGTCGGCGTTGAACGCATCAACAGCCAAGGGGCAATCATTGGTCGTGGCGTGGCGCAAGGGGATCGTCTGGTGACCTCGAGCTTGCGCAAGTTGCGTGATGGCATGGCCGTGACGGTGCAATCTGCGGTGCCCGTTCAGGCGTCTGCTCAGTGAATCTTACAGCGATGCGTCATGGTGGCTTGTTGGTATTGCGATGGGGCATCGGTATCGGGATCACCGTGTTGGGATTGATGGTAATAAGCGAACTGGGTCAGTTTCTGGTTTGGCAATTAATTGGTGAAAATGTGCAGCATTTGGAAGTAACTCTGCAACCGGCAGGGTGGGAAGCGGGCGTTGAACAGCCTGCCACACAGGTTGACGCGATCATGGCATGCGTTCGTATTCTCATGGAGACAGTACAGTGAGCATTGCGGAATATTCAATTAAAAACAAAGTCATTAGCTGGCTGTTTTTAATCATTTTAACGGTAGGCGGGATCAGTTCATTTTTTGAGTTGGGCCGTTTAGAAGACCCTGCCTTTACCATTAAAGATGCGATGATCATTGCGACCTACCCAGGGGCAACATCGACCGAAGTGGAAGAAGAACTGACGCACCCGATTGAAAAAGCGGTGCGCCAGTTGCCGTACATCGACAAGGTGACATCGACCTCCTCGGCGGGCATGACGCAAATCATGGTTAGCATGGAGATGATCTACGGGGCAGAGGAGCTGCCGCAGATCTGGGATGAGATGCGCCGTAAAGTGAACGATCTCAAGCCGATGTTACCGGCTGGGGTGACGTCGCTGCAGATCATGGATGATTTCGGTGATGTGTACGGTGTGATGTACATGATGACCGGTAAAGGCTATTCCTATGAGGAACTGAAGCAGTACGCGGATTACCTGATCCGTGAGTTGGATTTGGTCGAAGGCATTGGCAAGGTCAGCATCGCCGGTCAGCAGCAAGAGCAGATTTTTGTTGAGATCTCACTGGAACGCATGGCGGCGCTGAATCTCGATATGAACACGGTCGTTGGGTTGTTGAATCAGCAAAACAGCGTGCAGTCTGCCGGTGAAATCATGATCAACGGCCAGAACTTGGTGATCCGCCCGAACGGCAGCATGAACAGTGTGGAAGCGGTAGAGAACCTGGTGATCCACGGGCGTGACACCGGTAACCTGATCCGCCTGAAAGATGTCGCGACAGTGACCCGTGGCGTGCAGGAAAAACCGAGTAACGTGGTGCTGTTCAACGGTCAGCCAGCCATTAACTTGGGGATTGCGTTTGCCGATGGCGTGAACGTGGTGGAAGTCGGCCAGCGTGTGGATGCGCGTTTGGCTGAGCTGGAAAGCGTGAAACCGGCTGGGATCACCTTAAACAACTTCTACAATCAGGCGCAAGAAGTCGATAAATCGGTGAAAGACTTCATCATCAGTCTGGGTGAAGCGGTCGCGATTGTGATTGTTGTGCTGCTGTTTGCCATGGGCTTGCGCAGCGGGTTGATCATTGGTGCCGTGTTGCTGTTAACCGTGTTCGGTACGTTTATTCTGATGAAGCTGAACAATATCGAACTGCACCGTATCTCGCTCGGCGCCCTGATCATTGCATTGGGGATGCTGGTGGATAACGCCATTGTGGTGGTGGAAGGCATTTTAGTCGGGCTGAAAAAAGGCCGTACCAAAGTGCAGGCGGCGGTGGATATCACCAAGCAAACCCAATGGCCGTTGCTGGGCGCGACCATCATTGCGATCACCGCATTTGCCCCGATTGGTTTGTCGGAAGACGCCAGTGGTGAATTCATGGGATCGCTGTTCTGGGTATTGTGTTACTCGCTGTTCCTGAGCTGGATCACTGCGCTGACGTTAACCCCGTTCTTGGCGGATTTACTGCTCAAAGACAACGACCAAAATATGGCTGAAGGCAGTGAAGATGACGCGTACAAAGGGGCCTTGTTTACCCTGTTTGGCGCCACGTTGAAGTTTGCCCTGCGTTTTCGTTGGCTTACCATGGCCAGCATGCTGGCGTTGTTGGTGGCCGCGGTGGTCGCGTTCGGTCATGTGAAACAGTCGTTCTTCCCGCCGTCGAACACGCCGATGTTCTATGTCGATATGTGGATGCCGGAAGGCACGGATATCCGTGAAACCCAGCGTCAGACGGAGCAAGTCGAGCACTACATTCGCCAGCAAGACAATGTGAAGTTTGTGACGGCATCGATCGGTCAAGGCTTGCAGCGCTTTGCGTTGACCTACCAACCGGAGAAAAGCTATGAAGCGTATGCGCAGTTGCAGGTTCGTACCGACGATCGCGAGAGCATGTTTGCGTTGCTTCACACCCTCGACGAGACACTCGCCACGCAATTTGCATCGCCGTCATTCCAGTTTAAGTTGATGGAGTTTGGCCCGTCACCGGCGTCGAAAATTGAAGCGCGCATTAGCGGCCCTGATCCGCAGGTGCTGCGTGAAATCGCGGTGAATGTGGAAAATGTGCTGCTGGCTGATCCGGGTGCGCGTAACGTACGTCATGATTGGCGTGAGCGTACCAAAGTGCTGGTACCGCAGTTCAATGAAACCAAAGCCCGTCGCTTGGGGATTTCGAAAGAAGATTTGTCGCAGACGCTGCAAATGGCCTATGGCGGCAGCACCATCGGGTTGTTGCGTGATGGCACACAGATGTTGCCTATCCTAGTCCGTTTGCCTGAAAACGAGCGGGTGGATTTTAACAGCGTACAGAATCTGACGCTATGGAGCCCAGTGCAGCAGGCGTATGTGCCGGTTGAGCAAGTGATTGATGGTATCGATCTGGCGTGGGAAGAGCCGTTAGTACAGCGCCGTGATCGTAAGCGCACACTCACGGTATTGGCCGACCATAACGTACTGGGCGATGAAACCGCCGCGAGTTTGTTTGCCCGTGTACGTCCGCAAGTGGAAGCCTTGTCATTGCCAGTGGGTTACCACATTACGTGGGGCGGTGAGTATGAATCGTCGAAAGACGCGCAAGAGTCGATGATGAGCTCAATGCCAATGGGTTATCTGTTGATGTTCGTGATCACCATCTTCTTGTTCAACTCGGTGAAAAAGTCACTGGTGATCTGGGCCACGGTGCCGTTGTCGATCATCGGCGTAGCCATTGGTTTATTGGCGACGAATGTACCATTCAGTTTTACCGCGCTGTTAGGCTTACTGAGCCTGAGCGGGATGATTTTGAAAAACGGTATCGTCTTGTTGGATCAGATCAACATTGAATTGGAGCAGGGTAAAGCGCCGTATGATGCGATTGTACACAGTGCGATCAGCCGTGTGCGTCCGGTGAGCATGGCGGCGTTAACGACCATTTTGGGGATGATCCCCTTGGTGTCGGATGCCTTCTTTGACTCGTTAGCGATCACCATCATGGCGGGCCTGGGCTTTGCCACTGTACTGACCTTGATTGTGGTGCCCGTGTTGTTTGCGCTGTTTTTCAATGTGAAAACGCCGGATCCCACAGCAACGCCGACGCATGAGCAGGTTGCTCACGCTTAAGTAAAGCGTCAACGCTGTGGTGCTTTTTATCGGCACAGCATGAAAAAGCCCCGCGCTGTTTAGGCGCGGGGCTTTTTTTGTTTATCGCTTTTTTGCTGCTGTCTTTTCGATGTCGTCTTTTCTCACTAAAAACGACTATGTCTTTATCAACAAATACAGCGGCGATAGTGTGTACTTACCTAGTGGCGAAAGAACAACTGACTAAACGGGTTAAGTAATGTCGCTAGGCCCGAGGTAAAGTGCAGCGGTGCATCAAGCAAGGTTAGGCATAAGCAGTCTTGCCCTTCATGAGTACGCGGTACGTGTTTATCAGCAGCGGTTTGCACCACGAAATCACCGGCACGATAGGTGCCGTTTTCATCGTGGAATTCACCGGCCAAGACCAAGGTGATCTCTTGCCCTTGATGGGTATGCTCTGGCAACGCACTGTCACTGTCCATATAGATGAAGTTCATTTTACTGCTGCCGCCTACTGCGACATGGGCCCGTTTGATATTGCCGGGCAGTTTGCTCCACGGGCCAATCTGGTCGTGATGGCGTTGCAGCGCACGCGGTAGTGGATAATGGTGCGACCCGAGTGTCAGCGTGGCTGATGATGCCGATGTATCTTCTGCTTCAGCCCGCTCACTGTCTGAGTCTGGCGCCTCCGTGTGCGTCATGATCTGCGCCATCATGGCATGCAAATCCGCCGGTAACGCCTCTGCCATTGCCGCAGGTGTCGGCGTGGTATTAGCTTGCCATGTGGCATCGGCTTGCGTGGCTTCCAGTTTAGCGACACGCTGGCGGCAGTGAGGGCAAAATTCTAGGTGGGTACTGATCATAATGCTGGATGCGGGGTCCAAATCACCGGAGGCAAACAGCAGCAGTGCATCCTCATTGGGGTGCAAACGGACATTAGTCATCGAGGGCCTCCTTCATTTTCTGTAGCGCTAAACGCAGACGACTTTTTACGGTGCCCAATGGCACGCCAATCGCATCGGCAACGTCCTGATGCGACGCCCCTTGCAGGCAGACCATACGAACAATATCGGCCTGTGCGGTGGGCAGCGTGTTGATCAAACTGTCGAGTTCTTCACTGACGATAGCTTCAAACTCCAGCGGCAGTTTATCCGGATCGCGCTCTTCATGCATGATCGGCCACAAATCGTCCCCTTGCACCCAATCTTGCTGGTGCTTGGTTTTACGCAGTAGGTCGAACTTCACGTTACGGGCGACGGAATAGATCCAAGTAAGGGCAGCGCCTTTAGAGGGCTCGTACAAGTGGGCTTTTAACCAGACTTTTAACATGGTCTCTTGTACAACTTCCATGGCCATTGACTCATCACGCAACTGTTTACGTGTAAAGTTCAATAGCTTGGGCGCGACAAAGGTAAACAAGGTTTCGTAACTTTTACGGCAGCGTGTTTGCGCAATGTTGCCCAATAACTCGGCGACATCAAGCGCCGGTGTGGGGGTATTTATCATAGACTCCTTGCCAGTCGCGGAGTGTATATCAGGATGGGATGTGATCATTTCTCTCTCTGCAAGCATGGGGTCCGTGTGCAATTAACGCAATGGCTGAGCAGAAAGATCACCGTGTCTGATGATTTTTTTTATGTAACGCATGCAAAGGTGGGGCGTCGGGTGCTTGAGCAGGCGTTGTTTGGTGGCGAGCGGGATAGGTAATATTTCCAACCAGCGCCAGCACACCCAGTTGGGCGTGCGTGGCCAGTCATCGACGGTGCTGG
The DNA here is from genome assembly GCF_059941365.1 of Photobacterium sp. 270122K. NCBI lineage: Bacteria > Pseudomonadati > Pseudomonadota > Gammaproteobacteria > Vibrionales > Vibrionaceae > Photobacterium > Photobacterium sp. 270122K. Next base: position 140,136 of record NZ_JBPOEN010000014.1, on the reverse strand, counting down.
CGGGCAGTGGGAAATGGTGCTCAATCATCCCTTGTTTTAAGCGGGTCAGCAAAATGTCATGCTCGGGCAATGGCGGTAAATCAGGCCATCGCACAGTGATATCACCTTGTAGACGCGAGCACAACGGCGGGGTCGCATCATGACGTAATACGCCGCTTGCCTGAATCGTCAGGTCGAGTTTAATTTGGCAGGCACTGAGCCAATCCACATCATCAATATGGGCGAACATCATGATATCGCCCTTCGCCATGGCGGCCGTTCCGCATTTGTCTTGCATCACCAGCCAGAGTCCACCAGCGCGTAAGCCGTCAGTGATGGTTTGGGTAAAGAGGAGCCCATTGCCCCAGATCACCAGTTTACCCATCGGCATGCCATGCTCTGTGGTTTGCAGGTAGGGCAAAGTGTGTGGATACACGGTGCGCGGAAAAGTGGGGGCTTGATACACAGTTCGACTCCTTTTTTATTGCTCTTTTGCTTTACGTCGCAAATAAGGCTTTGGATGACGATAAAAGAAAAAGGGGGGCATTTTTATTGATCCAACGCTGTTGGTCTGAGCGTATCTATCTGCACTTTCCCATTGTCCACATCCATGGATGAAACAGTATGTGAACAATGACAGACAAAGAATGAGGATACCCTTATGACGTTGAAACCTTTATCCCTCGCGATGATTTCAGCCGCGTTATTGGTTGGCTGCAACGATGATAACGACACCGCTAAATTGCGTGTGACCCATGCCAGTAGCGATGCGCCGCAAGTGGCGGTAAAACTCAATGGTGATGTGGTGGATGCATTGGCAGAGGTCGATTACCAACAAGCCAGTCCGTTTCTTGCGGTTGATAGCGGTACCTATGATGTGGCGGTTGATGCCTTGCTACCCGCAGACGAAACGTTAGAAGTGATTGCGGCGAACCTAGACTTGGCCGGTGACATGCAATATGACGTGTTTGCCGTGAATAACACAGCCAGCATTGAGCCCGTTGTATTAATGCGTGACGATATTTTCATTGGCGGTAATCAGGTACGGGTGGATGTACTGCATGCTCACCCTGACGTACCTGGGATTGATATCTACCTCAGCACTGCCGACAGCATTACGGCGGAAGCGCCTGCCATTTCGGGTTTGGCATTTAAAGTCGACAGTCCCGACCTTCCTGTGACCCTGCCGTCAGAGACCTACCGTATTCGCGTGACTTTAGCGGGTCAAAAAGACGTGGTGTTTGACAGTGGCGAGTTGGATTTAGCCGGGGGGGGTGATCTGATGATCACCGCCGTACCGAATGTCGATGGAGGCGCTGTGTCGCCGGTGAATTTGCTGGTGGCTGATGGCGATGACATGGCTGTACTGCGCAACACGGGCGAGAAAGCCACAGTACGTGTGGTACATGCGGTGAAAGATGCGGTGGCCGTCGATGTACAAGCCTCCGGCAATACGGTCGCCGGGTTTGAAGCCATCGCTTTTAAAGAGTTTCGCAGTGAAAACTTACCTGCAGGCAGTTATGACTTGAGTGTGGTTGCCAATATTGACCCGTCTATTGTGGTGTTTGATGCGCCGGGAACGGAGGTTGCCAGTGGCACCGCATCCAGCATTTATGCGGTGGGCAGTTTCGTGTCGGCTTCAGATTTTGATATCGAGCCATTATTGATTGAAGAAGATCTGCGCTCGGTCGCCACGTACGCCAAAGTGCGCGTGGTGCATGCCAGCACCGCAGCCGGCACCGTCGATGTGCATGCCTCTGCCGATGGCATGTTCAGTGAGGCGACCGTGGTATTGGAAGATGTCGAATTCAAAGACAATGCGGTCTTGAATGTACCGGGCGGCAGCTACAACTTGGCCGTCACGCCTGCTAACTCGCTTGAGCCACTGATCACTGGTGATGCCAGCGTGGAAGACGGCGGTGTGTATTCCGTGGTAGCGACCGATGATCTCAGCGGCTTTGTGATCAATGTGGATACCGCGCCTGCGGAGTAAGCGGTAAGCAATGAGTAATAAACGTAGCGCAGTGCAACCTTGAGGGATAGCTCTCAAGGACAAATACGCAGAAGACGAAAAGGGCAATGCATGCGCATTGCCCTTTGTCTATTTGTTGGAAGAGAATCAGTTACATTAATCCAGTACCAATTTCACCCCAGATAAGGTGTATTTCATGCCTTGTAGTGTGTCACCCGCTTCGACCCATTCTGGCAATAATGACAGGGGCTTTGTGATGTTACTGAGCACGTTGATATCCACGCTGCCATCAGGGTGTGTAAACAAGGTTTTCAATGGGATGCGCACTTGTTGCCATTCATTTTCAGCAAAGCCTGTTGGTAAGAAGTATGGCTGAGAGTTGCCTGCTGGAGATTCCATCTGGACTTGGAAGCGCTTGGTAGGGTGTGAACCATAACTCTCAACATTCATCATAAATTCAAGCACGCCGGATTCGACAAATAACGCCATATCACGCGCTGTACCGTCGTTTGGATTTAAGATCACCCCACCATTGGCGCCATCACCGGCATTAGTATGGGTCAGGGTGAAACTATCGTGTCCCCAGTCGACCTGAATGTTGCTGCTGTCCGTCATCCATGTTCCCAGCGCGGTTGCCCAACCTTGACCATCGGGTGCGCCGATCACAAACATCTTGGAGACGTTGGTATCGCCATCAGGTTTCACCAGAGTGCTGTTGGTGTGACATGCCAACACATGAGCCTCCTCAACAGAGTTCGTCACGACACGAATATCACCAATATCCACGTTCAGATCACTGCTGGAATGCAGCACAAACGGTGCCAAGGTATCGCTGTAATCCATGTTGGCATCGGTAAAGCAAGACAGTGGTACCTTCACGGTTTGTGGTGCGGCACCCGTGTAGCCCATAACTGCACTCGTCAATGATACTTTGCCTAAGTCTTTCCCGTCTTCACGCTGCGTGGTCAGGTAAATGTCCTGATCAACCGCTGGCTTATCCATCACACGCAAAGCAAATTGCAGTGTGCTGGTGGCAGGATCAGCGATGCCCATGTCGAGGTTTGCGCTGTTGCTGCTGTGTGCCACCAAACGTGCTGCTGCTGATTCTGCAATACGTAGGTTCAGGTTGCCTTGTGTTTGACCGGAAATATTGCTGGTCGACACATTGCCTTGGCTGACAAAACCGTCAGCATTAATCGGTGCCTGTAGGGCGTCTTTATCGATAACCGACAAAGCAAAAGTACCGTCACTCTCTGGGCCATAAATATTGCTGGTGTTCGAAGGCGGTGGTGGCACCACTTCTTCTTCCGGGTAGTGATACGGGTCGTCCAAACATCCTGCCAACAGGCTAAGTGATAGTCCACTGACGATAAGGGCTTTCTTATTGATATTGATTTCCATGTCCATTGTCTCACGTTAAATCTGACCGTGCAGGCAGTCTGTTTGGGAGCGTTACATGCCTGTATAAACGTTTCGGCAAAAACGATGCTGGATCGCCAAAAATATTGCAAGCAAAAAAATAATCAGGTCGATGAAATTGTGATCACCCCCAATTTTGCTCTTGTTTTTCCATATTGGGCGATAGTGTAAACGTATAAAAAAATGTGATGCAACGCTGTATATGTATGAAATAGAGATGGAAATGAGATGTCAAAATGGCGTTATATTTCATCCTCTTACTATGAAATGCGTTTAAGTTGTTGTTATTTATTGATTATTTTAATTGGTGTAAAATAGGTGGTGAAAATTAAAGCTATAGCGATCACAAATCTCACCAATGAGATATTGACGAAATTATCCTTTCCTCGACAATGTGTAGAAACGTTTAAGCAAGTGTGGCGTGATTCAGAAAGGATGAATAGAACAATGAAAACAACAATAAGCAGGATTGCCTGTGCATTAATGCTGTCGTTAAGCGGCTCTGCATTGGCCAGCCAAGTAATACTCGATGACATCACGGTGAGCGATCATCTGTATCCAGCAACATTCAAAGCAGAACTCCAAAACAACCTGAATTTCTTCAAAGACGGTGTGGGCGTTGATACAGACGCGAAAGTGCCTTACGACACCGTGTTGATCAAAGACGGCAAAGTGGTGCCTCAGTACTACGTGAATACCACAGAGATCGGCCTCTACCTTAATATTCTGGTGGAAGTTGAAAAAGCCGGTAATGCGGATGCGCTTGTGCGTATTGCGGAAGTGTTGGATACGTTAGAAAAAGCCCCTACGTGGAATGGCTTGTACTTCTGGCCGTATGACATTGTGAAAGGTGAATTGAAGCCGACGGCAGAAGGCATTGTACCAGCGGTAGATAACGGCAACCTTGCTTTTGCGTTGGCGGGTGTAGCCGGGGCGTACCTGACCTCAGAAGCACCAGCAAAACAAGCCATTGTGTCGCGTATTGATACGCTATTGGAAGGACAAAAAGCCGGTTGGTCAAAGCTATACGATGAAAGCCGTGGCTTGATGCATGCCGGCTGGACGACCGCGAACGATGCGGCCATTACGTATTACATTGACCGCAAAGCCAATGAAAGCCGTTTGGCGCCACTGTGGGCGGCATTGATCACGCAAGATATGGGTGACGACGCGGTGCCGATGAGCGCGTTTAATAAAATGGAATTGTACACCCATAAGTACAGCTTCAATGGTCGCGAATTTAATCCGATGCTGACGTGGGATGGCGCGTACTTCCAGGCCATGCTACCAGCGATTTGGCTGAATGAACGTGCCTTGATGCCAGATTACCGCATGGTGGAAGACATGACCTTCATCCAGATGGCCTATGCGGCAGAATACAACATTCCGATGGTGTCCTCTTCGGCAACAACGGACGACGGTTATGCGGCGTTCGGTGTGCCTTACCTGTCTGAAAGCAAAGTGAAATTCAACAACGTGATCCATGAAGGTAAAACCGGTACCCCGCATGCGGTGGCGCTGTCTTACTTAGTAAGTCCGGATGCGGCGGTTTCGGCGCTGAAAGGATTAAAAGCGGTGCATCCTGCCATTGAATCGGAGTTTGGTTGGTATGACGCGGTAGATGACAAAGGCCGTATGTCGACCAAAATCCTGTCGTTGGATCAAGGTATGTTTGTTGGCGCATTTTTGGCGAAGGATATCAACAATGACGTACAGCGTTATTTAGATGCGCGCGGCTACACCGATGACGTGGCCACCATGTACAAGAGTTACGTGCCAAACAACGGTTAATTGAATCAAGGAAGAAAACATGAAAAAGCAGTCATTAGCCCTGTTAATCGGCACACTGGTTAGTGCTTCCGCTATGGCAGAAACCGCACAGGACGGTATGTGGGATAACGTGGAAATGCCGGGATACGGCAAAGCGAAAATCTCACTGGAATCGTTGCAAGATATTGGTGGTTTTGGTCAGGTGTTGCTGCCTACGGAATCCATGCCTGCGGTGAAGCGTACCCGTGCGCTGACCGGTTTTGAATACGAAGAGTACGTGTACGACAACGCGCCGAGCGAACTGTTTCAATCGTTCATTTTTGCCGATGGCTCGACCAAGGTCAGTGATCGCTGGCGTATTGCCTACCTGTTAAAAGAAACGCACCGTTATTCTGGCGAAGATAAAACGTCGTTAGGTCAACCATTACTGACTACGGAAATCATGCCGCGTTATGAGCATTGGGTGAATGAAAACTTCAACTACGTGCTTGAATTTGGTTACGAGAAAGTCACGGGGTTACAAGAAACAACCCGTTACCAAATTACGCCTGAATTGAACTTCACACTGGGTAAACACTTCCTGCATTTGAACCTGGAAATGGGTTACTGGGAAGAAGAAAAAGCGGAGTTCTATGAAACCGAGCCGCTGTATGTTTACCGCTTTAATGATTGGATCAATCTGGGCACCAAGGTGTTGTATCACGAAGACACCAATGATTTTGCGTGGACAGAAAAAGCCATCAAGCCATTAGTCCAGTTCCGCTTTGACAATAACGTTTACCTTGAACTGCGTTATGAGCTGGGGGAAACCAAGATCTTTGATGGGTCAGGCTACCGCTATAACAACTATGCCTTGTATACCGAGATCCCATTGAATAACACATTCAGTGTGTTGGCCGATCTTGCTTATCGCGATCAGCGACAGCATCACGGCAATCAATATTCCTGGGGAGACAAAGAAGGCGTGTTTGCCAAAGTGGGCCTGATTTGGACCTTCTAACCGAGCTGAATTAACGATGATGCGAGAGCCCTTTTAACCGGCTCTCGTTTTTTTTGCTTGCTAATGTCGTCGCGACGCAGTGACAAAGCTGCGTTGTGGCAGAAAAGGATTATGTCATGCAACAGTGGATAAAAATGACCGGTGTCGCGAGTGTCATCGTCAGTGTATTGGCCGGATGCGGGGGCGGTGGTAGTGACAGCAATGGTCATACTGGCGGGGGGACGCCTCCTGTAAAACCAGAGGGGGCGATTACCGCGATTGAGCTTCGTGATCACCTCTATCCCAGCAACTTCACGCAGGAGTTGCAAACCAATATGGATTACTTTCTGGATGGTGTCGGCGTATCAATAACGGCCAAGGTTCCCTTTGATCACATCCTGATGCAGCCGTCAGGGCCACAGCCGTCGGGATACACCAATACCACGGCGATTGCACTGTATTTGAATTTGCTGGTGGAAATGCAGCAAGCGGGAGAGGCGCAAGCGATCACTCGCATGGAACAAGTCATTGCACAATTGGAGCAAGCGCCCCACTGGAATGGCCTATTTTACTGGTTGTACACCCTGAAAGGGGATGCGCTGGTTGCACCACAAAATGGTGTGGTCTCTGCGGTCGATAATGGCAATGTGTCATTCTCTCTGGCAGCGGTCAGTGGGGCCTTTTATGACAGCCCTAATACAGCGTTACGCCAACTGGCCGCCCGAGTGGATGCCTTGCTAGAGAGGCAGATTCGGGGCTGGGGCCGATTATACGACAGTCAAAAAGGGCTATTACGGGCGGGATGGGATCCGGTTGCAAACCGTTATTTACCGTATTACATCGATCGCAAGGCCAACGAAAGCCGGCTGGCGGTGATTTGGGCGGTATTAGCGACTCAAGGCAGTGCCAGTGTGGTGCCAATGCGCGCCTTTACGGAGATGGAATTGGTGACTGGCGAGTATGACCAAGATGGTGACTATTTCGAGCCTATGCTGACCTGGGACGGGTCGTATTTTCAGGCAATGTTACCGGCGTTGTGGCTCAATGAATCTGCCTTAATGCCGGATGACACCATGATCAAGGATTTCAGTGAGGTGCATAAACGCTATGCCGATCAATACGGTATTCCCTTTCTAACCGCTTCAGCGACGGTGGATAACGGCTACCTGGCATTTGGGGTCGAAGCGGTTTCTGAAAGTTATCGTCGCTACGGCCATGCTATTGCGCAAGCCCCTACAGGCTCTCCCCATGCTTTGGCGTTGTATGCGTTGGTTGATGAACAAGATGCTATCAATCGTCTGTTGGCGTTGAAAGCGGCACACCCTGCTGTCGAAACGACGGCGGGGTGGGTTGATGCGATCGACAATCAAGGCAAGGTGTCAGAAAAAATCATTGGTATCGATCAGGGCATGTTTGTCGGGGCGTTCATTGCTGATGAAGTGCGGAATAATGTGGCGCGGTATATGGCTCGTCACGGTTGGGAAGCGGATCTTGCCTCGCTTTACAGCGATTTTGTGGCAGATGTTCAGTTACCAGCAGAAAAGCGTTAAGCATCATGGAATAGAGATTGCCGTCACGGAATTTAGAGCTCAATGCGAGATTCCGTTGACGGGATTGGCACATTCTCCTAATCTGTAGAAACGTTTCTACAGCAAGTTAATCAGGAAGTAGAAGAGAGATGGCAAAGGTAACACTTGAAGGCATAAACAAGGTGTATGACAACGGATTCCATGCAATCCACGATGTCAGCCTAGATATTGCTGATGGCGAATTCATGGTGCTGGTGGGCCCGTCTGGCTGTGCTAAATCCACCATGCTGCGTATGGTGGCAGGGCTGGAAAGTGTCAGCAGTGGGCAGTTATCGATTGGTGATCGTGTCTGTAACGATCTGCCACCGAAAGATCGCGGCATTGCCATGGTTTTTCAGAATTACGCACTGTACCCGCACATGACAGCGTATGAAAACATGGCGTTTGGCTTAGAAACGGCGAAAAAGCCAAAAGCGGAAATTGAGCGTCGTGTCGCCGAAGCAGCCGAACTACTTGAAATCACTGAATTGCTGGATCGAAAGCCGAAACAAATGTCGGGTGGCCAGCGTCAGCGTGTGGCACTGGGTCGTGCCATGGTACGTAAGCCAGAAGTGTTTTTGTTTGATGAACCTTTATCGAACTTAGACGCGAAATTGCGTGTGTCGATGCGTATGCGCATTACGCGTCTGCATCAGCAACTGAAGGCATCCGGTAATCCGGCGACCATGATTTATGTGACGCACGATCAGGTGGAAGCCATGACCATGGGCGATCGCGTCTGCATCTTGAATAAAGGCGCGGTGATGCAGGTGGATACGCCGCTGAACGTTTACCACAACCCGAAAAACAAATTTGTTGCTGAGTTTATCGGTTCGCCAGCCATGAACATGTTGGATGGTGACGTGATCAGTGACAACGGTGACGTCATGGTACGTGTGGGTGACTACACCCTGACATTACCTTCTGCGCGCTGTGTGCGTGCGGCGATGTGGGAAGGTCGCCATGTGTTTGTTGGGATCCGTCCTGAACACCTGAGTTTAGCCTCCGCTGAAACGCCAAATACGTTGCCTGCCATGATCACCGCCGTGGAAGAGTTGGGCTCAGAAGTCTACCTTCATGCTGCCACCATGGGCACAGAAGTGATCTGCAAGTTGGCGGGAGCGGTATCCATCCCTGCAGTGGGAGAGCAATGCCACTTTACCCTGAATATGGATAAGTGCCATTTGTTTGATGAAACCACCGAACACAATATTTTTTACCAATAATACCGAATTCATTTTTTGCGAAGTTGGAGAATGCTCGCAATGCTACAGACTCGATCAAATGCCACCCATCAGGTGGGCCATCAGGGATTGAACCTGGTTTACAACGCTGACCACACGTTGCGCGCGATTTATAGCGGCAGCCTTATGGTGTCCCTGTTTGAAACACCGGTGGCAGAACATGCTATCTCTAATCTGTTCCTGCGCGTTGCGGACGATCAGGGCTATTCTGTTACACCGTTGCTTTTTTTTAACAACGAAATAGAAACGTTTCTACTGGCTGACGGCACACTGTGCTGGCGTACGCGCTCTGCACTGTTTGATGCCACGGTGCGTGTGCATGTTTCGGATAACGCCTATTTCTATGATGTGGCGGTGACCAATAAAGCGCAGGACGCGCTGACGATTGACGTGATTTACGGTCAGGATGTCGCGATGGCGGATGCCGGTGCGGTGAAGACGAACGAAGCCTACTGCTGTCAGTACTTGGACCATCAAGTGTTTGAGCAGGCAGACACCGGTTATGTGGTGTGCAGCCGTCAGAACCTGCCGCAAAGTACGGGTAACCCGGCGATCCAGTTGGGGGCTTTCTCACCGGTTCACAGCTTCAGCACCGATGGCTATCAGTTCTTCGGTACCGAATACAAAATCACCGGAGAAGCCAAAGCGTTGCAAGCGCCACAATTGGCGAACGAAAAATATCAGTACGAAATGGGCTACGTGGCGTTGCAATCCGCGCCGACAACGTTGGCGAGCGGCCATACCCATCACGTTACCTTCTATGGTGTGGTGACCGCGCATTGTCCGGAATCCAATGTATCAGCCCCACAGTCTATCGATGCGATCCGTGCTTTGCATACGGCGGGTGAGATTGATTGGGCAACAGCAACGTTATTGCCAGCCCTTGCTCAGCCTAAAGCGCAGCCGGTTGTCGGTGTACCACTGACAGACGAAGAAGTGACGACTTTCTTTGGTGATGAGCGCCGTTTCGACGAACACAAAGACGGAGAGCTACTGTCTTTCTTCTACGGTGACAGTCAGTACGTGACGTTGCAGGCGAAAGAAAAATACCTGGAGCGTGCGACTGGCCATGTGATTGCATCGGGTAACAATACCGATTACCGCAATCCGATCATGAGCGCGACACACCACATGTTTGGCGTGTTTAATTCCCAATTGACGTTGGGTAATACCTCATTCAACAAACTGTTGGGCGTGTGCCGTAATGCGTTAAACCAATACACTCACAGTGGTCAACGTATCTGGATCCGTGAAGGGGAAACGTACCGCCCATTAGGCATGCCATCGGCATACGAAGTAGGCACTAACTACTCCCGTTGGATTTACAAATACCGTGAAGGGTATGTGATTGTTTGTGCATTCAGCAGCGCTGAGCACCCAGTGATCCAGCTGGATATCCAGCGTCAGGGTATTGAAGGTGACATCGAGATCGCCGTCTCTCACCAATTGATTTTTGGTAATAATGAGCAAGAGAGCGGTATCACGGTTGCACAAGGGGCGAATGGTTTCATCGTGACTGGCGAAAACGGCCTGATCAGTGAACGATCGTCTGACCTGTACTTCTCGATCATGCCGTGTGCCGCACTGTCAGCACATGAGTTGATCACCCACAGCGAAACCGGTGCGGTTGAGTACTTGGTACTGAAAGGTCAGTTGTCGGATAAAGCCTCGATCAGCATGGGTGGCCAATTGAACGGCGTGAACACCGAAGGCATGACGCTGGATTTCGCCACAGAAACCCAGCAGGCTTACCAGAACCAGCAAGCGTTGATGAAAGGCTTCAATGTGCATTTCAGCAACGATGAAACAAATAGTCAGAAACTGAACGAAACCCTGCATTGGTTTACTCACAATGCCTTGGTGCACTACAGCACGCCACACGGTTTGGAGCAGTATTCAGGCGCGGCATGGGGCACCCGAGATGTTTCACAAGGGCCATTTGAACTGTTCATGTCGATGCAGCAGTTTGATCGTGCCGAAGCACTGATTCATGAAATTTACCGCCACCAGTACATCGAAACCGGTACGTGGCCACAGTGGTTCATGTTTGATCAGTACGCCACTATTCAGCAGGAAGAGTCACACGGTGATATCGTGGTATGGCCGCTGAAAGCCGTTGCGGACTTCATTACCATGACCGGCAAGGTGGAAATTTTGGCGACACCACTGCCTTACACCACCATTGATGGAGAGTTTGCGTTCACGACAGAAACGCACACCCTGTTTGAACACATTCAGCGTCAACTTCAGCACATTCATGACAATTTGGTACCGGGTACTTCTTTGTCTTGCTATGGCGATGGTGACTGGGATGATACCTTGCAGCCTGCTAATCAGTCATTGCGTGAAAACATGGTGAGTGGCTGGACGATTCCGCTGACCTTGCAAGCCCTGAAAACGCTGGGCCGCGCACTGGAAACGCACAGTGATTACTGCGCTTTCAGTCGTGAATTGTTCACGCTCGCGGAAAACATGGAGCAGGATTATCACCATTACCTGATCAAAGATGACGTGATTGCCGGTTTCATTCATTTCGACCGTGATGCGGATGGCGAAGTACAAGGCATTGAACACCTGCTTCACCCGTCAGACACCAAAACCGGGATCAGCTACCGCTTGTTGCCTGCCAGCCGTTCTATCATCTCTGAAACCTTTACCCCAGAGATGGCGAAGCAGCACATGGCCTTGATCAAAGCACATCTGGTTCACCCAGACGGCGTGCGCCTGATGGATCGCATGGCGGAATACAAAGCCGGTAAGCAGACCTACTTTAAGCGTGCAGAGCTGGCGGCAAACCTTGGCCGTGAAGTCGGCTTGCAGTACTGCCATGCCCACATTCGCTTCATTGAAGCCTTGTGTAAGTTGGGGGATGCGCAGGCCGTGTACGAGAACCTGTATAAAATCCTGCCGGTCGGCATTCAGTCTGCGGTACCGAACGCAGAAGTACGTCAGTCCAATGCGTATTTCTCAAGCTCTGATGCCAAGTTTAACGACCGAAATATCGCTTACGACCGCTTTGAAGATGTGAAGGCGGGCAAGGTAGCGGTGAAAGGCGGCTGGCGTATTTACTCCAGTGGTCCGGGGATCTACATCAACCAACTAGTGGCGAATGTACTGGGTGTACGTTTCGACAATACGGACTTGATACTGGATCCGATCGTGGCACGAGAGTTGGGTACTGTGACGTTGAATTTCGAGCTTGACCAGCGTCCAATCACCTTGGTGATTGAGCCGGAAAGTGGTGAATATACGCCAAAAAGCATGATGCTGAACGGTAATCCGGTGCCATTTTCACTGACGGCGAACCGTTACCGTACAGGTGGCGGACGAATTAATGCGGCGTGGTTGAGTAAAGCGCTACAGGATGGTGACAATACCTTAGTCGTAAAACTTTAAGTGATTGATTACATTGAGCTGCCCTCAGGCTGAATAAACCCTGAGGGAGTTCAAAAAAATCGTATCACGTGCGTTGGTAAGGTTTGTGGCTGCCCCCGTTTTGTTGGTAGAATCGTTTCTACAGCATCGACAGGCGGTGCAATGATGCAACACAAGATACCGAGTTAATGACACCTAAAGACATCTGGAGGATGTAGTAATGAAAGTAACCATCAAAGATGTGGCCAAAAAGGCGAATGTGTCTATTTCGACGGTTTCTTATGCCATCAATGGCAGCGACAGGATCAGTGAAGAAACACGTGAGCGCGTGTTGAAAGTCGCCAACGAATTAAAGTATGTGGCAAACAGCAATGCCAAGTTATTGAAGCAGAAAAAAACGCAGGCCATCGGCTTATTCTTCAACTCATGGTTCGGTCCGGTTTACAGTGAATTGGTCAAAGGGATTGAGCAGGTGGTACACCGCCATGGGTATGATTTGGTGGCTTGCAGTATGTACGGCAATGAAAACTCTACCGCGTACAAATACATTCGCGATCGCATGGTCGATGGGGCCATTATTCTGACCCACTCGTTTGATGATGCGTTTTTGAAATCGGTTGCGACGGAAGAATTTCCATTGGTGGTGCTTGACCGTGAAGTGTCAGCGCCGCACATCTACAACATTTTGATTGATAACTTCGGTGGCGCGTTTGCCGCAACAAAGGCACTGATCGCAGCAGGGTGCAAAGAAGTCTATTACTTCGGTGGCCCGGAAGAATCCTACGATAACCAGAAGCGTTTAGAGGGATACATCGCTGCGTTGGGTTACTTTAACATTGGGTTTAACAGCGATTTTCTCATCAAATCAGATTTTACTGAAAAAACGGCGTATCAGCAGATGGTAGATTTGTTGGCTGCGGGTGAGCGTCCAACTGCTATTTTTGCCGGTAACGATGAAATGGCCATTGGGATCATGCGTGCCGCCAAAGAATACGGCATTGCCATTCCATCAGAGATGAAAGTGATCGGCTTTGACAATATTCAAATGGCTGAACTGATGATCCCAGCGCTGACGACCATTTCGCACCAAAAAGCGGAGATGGGCGAGTTAGCGGCAGAAACACTGATCAAAGCGATTCAGGGTAACAGTGATCTGGAAGATGTGAAAATCCTGCCAACCAAATTAATCACAAGGGAAACCTTGTAAGGTTCGCAAAATGAAAAAGTGGTTGTGTGCTTGTTTAATGGTGTTAAGTAGTCAGGCGGTCGCCGAGACTACGCGATTGGAAGTGATGGCGCCAGCGGGTAATTATATGGAATTTCTCCGCAAGGACGTGATCCCTGAATTTGCTGCCCGCTACCCCGACGTTAAGGTGGTGGTGTCTAACGACGAAAACCTTGAGACCCGCATGGCGGCCGGTGATTTACCGCATTTGTATGCCGGTGTGTTTGGTTACCAGCCGGCGAAATACGCCAAGATGGGCAAGTTGGTGTATTTCGATGGGTTTGAGGGCTATGACGCACTGATTGAGCGCATTGACCCACAGTTTTTACGTAAAAACTTTGGTCGCACGTACTACATTCCTTGGAATGTCACCACCCAGCTGATGATTTATAACAAGGAGTTGTTCCGCGAAGCCGGTTTGGATCCGGAACAACCACCGCGCACTTGGGCCGCGTTTTTAGTCGCAGCGGAGAAAATCAACCAACTGCCTCCACGCGCCGATGGCAGCCCGGTATACGGCACGGTACTTTGGAACGATGTACTGTCGACCGGCAGTTGGTATTGGGGCATGTTGGCGCAGTTGTATTACAGCTTCAACGAAGGCCAATACACTTTGCTTAACCGTTTTGGTACGCACCCGGTGTTTGATCGTGAAGCTGCAAACATGGCCACTTTTTTCTCTACCATGCAAAAAGTGCAGCAATACGCGCCCATGACCATGGAAAAGAGCTTCTTCTCGCGTACGGTTGGAATGTGGCCGCAATTTGGGTTCGGTTGGAAGACGAACCTGCAAGAAGCGGCAGAGAAACCGATGGTGATAGGGGACGATGTGGGGGTTGCTCCGATTCCTACCTACGCTGAGGGACAAACGGCGTACTCGACGTTAGATGGTCGTGCATTGATGATCTTCAAAAGCTCTGAGCAACAAGAGCAGTTAAGTTGGGCGTTTGTGCAATTGCTGATGGAAGATGAATTGAATCACAAAGCCAACATGGCGCTGGGGCAATTACCCGCATTGAAAGCCTTGGCAACGCGTCCGTATTACCAGAGCGCAGAAGCTAAACCGTTTGTGGAACAACTTTCACACACGGTAATGAGTGAACCTTTTGCTCAATCATCGGATATTGCCAATATCGTGTTGCAGCAATATTCCAAAGTGGTACTAAAAAATGAAATCACGGCAGAGCAAGCAGTGCAACAAGCCGGTGAAATGGCTCGCGACGTCTTTAAGAAATAAGCGACTCATCCTTTCTTACTAATTACATTGATGGTCTTTGTATGAAGAGTAAAAATATCGGGATAGGATATCTTTTCCTGGCGCCCTGGATTGTCTATTTTGTTGTGTTTTTGCTGTATCCCTTTTTCCTTTCTTTTGAAAGTAGTTTTTTAAACGTTAATATCCTTTCGCCAGAAAATACCCGCTTTGTGGGATTGGCAAACTGGGTCGGCGTGGTGACTGATATCACCTTCTGGCAGTCATTATTTAATGTGTTATTTAATCAGGTTATCTTTGTTTTCTTGAGCTTCGGGATCGGATTAGGGTTAGCGTTATTACTGAATGAAATTACGTTCTTATCCAGTTTGTTTCGTACCTTGATGTTTATTCCGGTGATCACCTCTATCACAGTTGCGATGGTGATCTTTGATTTTATCTCAGGTCCCTCGGGTCCGGTACAAACCTCCCTGTTGAATTCGCAGATACTGACAGAGCCGGTGTTCTGGAAATTTGAGCAATGGCTACCTATGCCCGTAATCGCGGTATTCAGTGCCTGGAAATGGTTCGGGGTACAGATGATCATTTTCTTGGGCGGTATTGCCAGTATCGATAAATCCCTGTTTGAAGCCGCAGACATTGATGGGGCATCGTGGTGGCGTAAAACACGCCGTATTACCTTGCCGATGATCATGCCGCAAATTGTGTTCGTGATGACCATGAATATTATTAACGGCCTGCAAATGTTTATTGAAGTATTTATGAATTTTGATTTAAGCGGCGGTCCTTATCAATCGGCATTAACCCCAGTGTTGTATTTATACCAAACCGGTTTTGAACAAATGAAAATGGGTGAAGCCTCGACCATTGGTTTAATGTTGGCGGCGGTGATTTATTTACTCACCATGATGCAATTAAAAATCACCAGTAAAGGAAGTGACGAATGAACATGAGTCGGCAAAAGTTGCTGTTAATTTACGGCACTTTATTCCTTGCAGCACTGTTAGTGATGTACCCCTTCTTTTATATGGTGATTAACTCCTTTAAAACGGGGCCTGAAATTATGCACTCGCCCAATGCGCTGCCAACCAGTTGGTCGCTCAATGGTTACCGTGAAGTGTTTGAGTCGGTGGATTTATTCCGCGTCTTTTTCAACACCATTTTTATCTCGGTCTCCGTCACGGTGCTGAACACCTTGTTTTCGTCGATGGTGGCGTATTCCATCGTGAAAACGAATCTGCCGGGGCGTGAGTTTTGGCTCAAGCTGATTTTGGGTTCGATGATGATCCCAGCGGTGTTATTCACGATTCCAACCTACATGATGATGTACGAATGGGATTGGATTAATACCTATCGTGTGTTGATCATTCCGGGCGCGATCAGTGCGTATAACATCTTCTTGTTAGTGCAGTTCATGAAGCAAATCGACAATGCGTATCTGGAAGCGGCGCGTATCGATGGGGCGGGGGAAGTGCGTATTTTCTTCCGCATCGTGCTGCCGATGCTGCGTCCGGCTCTGGCGACGGTGGGTATCCTGACCTTCATGGGGGCATGGAACGATTTCATGGGGCCGTTGTTGTACGTGCGTGATGACTCACTGATGACGTTGCAGCTGGCGCTATACAACTTCAAAACGGAAGTCCCAGGCAGTAATTTGGAGCAGTTATGGGCGATGACCACCATGATTGCGGTACCGGTTGTGATTGTGTTTTTCTGCCTACAGAAGAACTTCATTAAGGCGTTCACTGGGGTAGGAGTGAAGTGATGGCCCGTTGGATTAAATATATTGCGTTTGCGGCCTTGGTAGGCAGTGCTTACGGTGTGGCATGGTTGAAAGCCTATCAGCTATCCGCCGATTATTTTGACTACGCTGAGCAGCAATACAGTCAAGGGCACAAGGTTGAAGCGCTCAAAGGCATGAATAAGCTGGAACTGCGCCGCGAACAAGTCTATCGCGGCGGTTACCAGCAAGTCGTCGAAGCATGGGAAGGGGCGATGTTAGGGCCAAAGCCAGCGTTTTATGACAAAGCGAAGGCACAAACGGCTCTTATTTTGACTGAGCTCTCTACCAATGAACTGCTGGCATACATTGAAATGTATGTGGAACTCGACATGCGTTATGTGCCAGAAGCGGCGTTGCAATTGCGTGGACTGGCTGCTGAACAGGAGAATCGCGCGCTCTATCAAGAAATGGATGAATTTTTGCGAGAAGCCTTTCCGGTTTATCACGAACAGGCAGTAGATTATCCCTCAACGTCTGTTAACGAACAGCCTCAATCAGCAAGCAGGAGCGCGATGCTATGATGCCTTATCAAAATGCCACACTGTCTGTTTCAGCCCGTGTGGCCGATCTTCTCGCACGGATGACGGTGGCGGAAAAAGTCGGTCAGTTGTGTCAATCCCCGATGCTGGACTACGCACAGCACCGAGACAACTATTTGGTGCAGGTGGCGCAAGGCCGTGTGGGATCGCGCATTTTGGCCGATACCGCATGGGCCGGTAATGCGCCGGGCGAGTCAGTCGACCCGCATCAACTCAATGAGATTCAGCGCGCGGCGGTGGAAGAGACCCGCTTGGGGATTCCGGTTATTTTTGCCCGTGATGTGATTTATGGCCAATCCACGGTGTTGCCTATTCCACTGGCGCAGGCGTGTTCATGGAACCCGTCGCTGGTCGAGCAGGCGTACAGTGCTGTTGCTCGTGAAGCCGCCTCGTTGGGGGTGCATTGGACGTTTGCGCCGATGCTCGATATCGTGCGCGATCCGCGTTGGGGGCGGGTGATTGAAAGCAGCGGTGAAGATCCGTATTTGACCAGCCAGTTTGCCAAAGCGGTCGTACGCGGTTTCCAAGGTGACGACCCATCGGCGCCAGATCGCCTGTTAGCCTGCGCCAAGCATTTTGTCGGCTACGGCGCGGCGGAAGGCGGGCGTGATTATGACACCACCGAGATCAGTGATAACACGCTGCACAATGTATACTTACCCCCGTTTAAAGCGGCGGTTGAGGCGGGTGTCACCACCTTGATGTCCGGTTTCAATGATTTGGGCGGCACACCAGTTTCAGGCTCGAAAGCCTTGATCCGCGGCTGGCTGAAAGAGCAACAAGGCTTTGACGGCATGGTGGTCAGTGATTGGGGCTCGATTTCCGATCTGGCTTATTTCCGTGTTGCTGATGGCCCGCAAACCGCCGCGGTACAAGCACTGGAAGCCGGTGTCGACATGGCGATGACCGATGTCGCGTTCGATGGCATCTTGGATGTGGCGATTGGCGATGATCCTGTGTTGCACGGTTTATTGGATGACGCGGTTAGCCGCGTATTAACGGCCAAGTTCCGTGCGGGGATCTTTGAGCAACCGTATATCGATCCGCTGCGTCATCAGCACGTCTTGCGTCACCCTGAACACGTGGCATTGGCGTTGCAGTTGGCGGAACAAAGCATGGTGTTGCTGAAAAACAACGGCGGGTGTTTGCCATTAGCAAAACGTGGCTTGACGGTTGCGGTGATTGGCCCGCATGCGGATTCGCGTCGTCAACATTTAGGTTCATGGTGTTTAGACGGCGATGCGCAAGATGTGACATCAATTCTGACGGGCATCAAGCAAGTGGCACCAGACACGGTTTTACTCACGGAATCCCCGGCTTTCAGTGATGAAATGGTGGAATGTGCCCACCGTGCCGACGTGGTGATCTTGTGTGTCGGGGAAAGCCACCGTCGCACCGGTGAAGCGCGCAACATTGCTGAGCTGACGTTACCAGCAGGGCAAGAAGCTTTGATTGAAGCTATTGGTCAAACCGGCAAGCCGCTGGTGGTCGTACAGTGTACTGGTCGTCCGGTGCCGTCACCGATGATCGAACGCTATGCCGATGCGTTGTTATACGCGTGGCAGTCCGGCACCGAAACCGGCCTTGCCGTGGCGCGCTTATTGTTTGGTGATGCCATCCCGAGCGGTAAATTGACCATGACGGTGCCACGCAGCACGGGGCAGATCCCGATGTATTACGGCCGTAAGCCGGTCGGCAAAATGCGCGATTATCAGGATTATAAGCCGTATAAAGATCTGTCAGACACACCGTTGTACCCGTTCGGTTTTGGCTTGAGTTACAGCACCTTCCGTTACGATGGACTGGTGGTGGACAATACATGGGCGCAGAACAAGACGATAAACGTGTGCGTCACGGTACACAACACTGGCGACTGTCAGGCTGATGAAGTGGTGCAGTGTTACCTGTCGCGCCGCGTCTCATCCACCACGCGGCCATGGCGTGAGCTCAAAGCCTTTGCTCGCGTGACCTTGGCGCCGGGTGAAAGCCAGGAGGTATCGTTCACCTTGGATGAGAGTCAATTGGCGATCTACGGGGCGCAGCTGTGCTGGCAAGTGGAGCCGGGTATGATCGATGTGTATGTCGGCGGGGACTCGGATTGTACGCTGTCAGAGTGCGTGGAACTGCGGATGTAATCCGGCTGATTGGCCACTGAACACGGAAAGAAAAAAACGCCCTCACAGGGAGCCTGTGAGGGCGTTTTTTTGTCTGTTATTTTCACGTACAACAGGTAACGGAAGCAGACGGCGAAGCGTCAGCAGGGCATTATTTGCGGCCGTAAATCTTCACGCCTGCTGAAGAGCCTTTGGATTTACCAAACACTTCCAGTTTTTTTACGCAACGGGTGTAAGCAAACTTACGCCAGTCGGTACGTTCGTTTTTATCGAGGTTACGGTGGAAACGAATGGTTTTAGTTTCACCGTTACGGAATGTCGCCACAACGCGCTCAAGGCGCATATCACGCTCGGCTTTCACTTGAATGGCATCGGCACGGCGGCAAACCATCAGTGGGATCACGGCATCTTTACTGTTGTGTTCAAACACAATGGTGCGGCCAAGGGTGAAGTCGTCATCTGCATGCGCAAAGCTAGCTGTACCCAACAGGCTTACGCCCATTAATAAGGTGGCGATCAGGTTTTTAGTTTTCATAAATGTACTGCATGAAAAAGCATACACAAAGTAAGCGTTCACTTTATATAAAGCCCGGTTTTAAGCTCTATTTTAAAGCGCTATAACATTTGCCTACCGTTCTTGGGGGCACGCCTGCGGCGAGGTAAAACGTAGCGACAGGGGTGATGGCGCAGAATGTATCACCCCTTGTGCAATGAAAAGACAATTCTATGTAAAATGTTGCTTCTCTCTGCATTTTCTTTATGTGTAGTTAGAAGGTGATGCCTCTTTCGTCTCATCGGCAGTGAGGGTGACAGGCTTATTCGTGGTGTCAGAATCTGCCACTTTTTCCGCGGTGGCGTCTTCTTTTTTGCTGTTCGGGTGATCGGTCAGGCGGTGCGCCCACACTTTATCAATGCGGTTGCCGAACAACGACACGACTTCAAATTGCCAGCCGCCCCAGATCACGTGATCGCCTTCAACGGGAATACCGTCGAGACACCACATCATCATGCCGCTTAAGGTGTGGTATCCCCCTTGCGACTCGCCCGGTAAGTGTTTGAGGTCGAGCAGATCTTGCAACACCAGAATAGGGATCAAGCCGTCGATACTCCAACTGCCATCAGCCTGCTCGATAGACCATTTATCTTCCGGATCAGGATGTTTGAATTCCCCCGCCAGCGCTTCAAGTACGTCTTTTGGGGTGACGATACCTTGAATATCACCGTATTCATCGACCACAAACACCATGGACGCGCCTGAGTGGCGGAAATGCTCAAGTAACTGACTGCCGCTCCAATGCTCTGGAATGCATTCGACCGGCGTGATAAATGGCGTTAAGTCACCGTGTGAGGCGCTCTGTTGGTAATGCAGCAATTGTTTGGCGGTGATCATGCCTTTGGCATTATTTAATTCACCGTGTGTGACAGGAAAACAGTGGTACTCCGAGGCAATTAAGCGATTGAGGTTATTGCTCAGCGGTTGGTCGAGATCAAACGTGATCACCGCGTTGCGTGGGGTCATTAAGGACACCACGCGCCGATCATCAAAATGGAACACATTACGCACCATGTCATGCTCTTGTTTGCCGGCCAGGCTGGTGTGTGATTTTTCTTTCAAGACGGCGCGAATGTCTTCTTCCGTTAAGGTGCCGCTGTCATCAACGACGCTGTCTTTACCCAGTCCGCGCAACAGGCGCTCTGTGGAGGCGGATAATAGCGTCACAAAAGGACGCGACAACGTCGCCAGCAGAGAGATAGGCCGCGCCATGAGCCGTGCGATCCCTTCGGGGTTTTGCTGTGCGAGGCGCTTGGGAACTAACTCTCCCACGACAATCGACAGGTACGTAATGCCGATCACCACCACAAGGGTGGAAAGTACCGAACTGGTTGAGGCGCTCATGCCCATCTGTTGTAACACGAGGGCGAATGGGTCGGCCAAGGCCGCCTCACCGAAGACGCCATTGAGAATGCCGATGGCGGTGATCCCAATTTGGACGGTGGAAAGAAAATGCGTGGGGTGTTCCCCCAAAGCAATGGCACGGGCTGCGCGGTTATCCCCCTCTTCGGCCAAGCGTTGTAACCGACTTTTGCGGGCGGTGACCAGCGCAATTTCTGCCATGGCAAACATGCCATTGAGTAGGATCAGTGCAGCAATAATGAGTACATCCATGGTGCGCTCCTTCCACTGTCTTCTTACATGATGTTTCAAGGGGGGGATGATTGATTATGACGTGAAATTTGCGGCAGGTATTTGATGTAGGTTGAATTTTGAACAATGCCGCGCAACAGAAGAAAATGCCGTGCGGCAACGTGGCAATCAGGCGTGAGGCGGATGCGTGTTTTGCTTGTTACGTAAGATATAGGCCATATACCCAACCACCACAATATTGATCAGCAATACAGCCAAGCTCAGCACATTGGTATGCACAAACAGTTCATACACTTCAAACGGTAAGTAAATGGCCCCGCTGAGCAGAGCGAACCATTCTGTCCATAATAAACTGTGCCACAGGCCATAGGCTTCAACAAAGCGGATCAGGCTGTAAGCACAAGCGCCGAGGGTGATCAGCAGCATGTTGGTATCCGCCAGTGTGTCGGCTGCGTGCAAAAATGCCGTAGCAATCTCATTGGCCGGATTAAGGTGGGAGTGGCTGACAATGAACGCTGCCGCTTCATGAATGTCATGGCCGCCCAGTGCCGGGAGGCTAAACCCGACAATGAGGGAGGCCACGCCTTTGAGCGCTTCCAGTGAAGCAACGGCTTTTAGCCCTTTTTTATCTGTCATTGTATGCATGTGTCTGACGGGTTGCAGTTAGGGGAGCATGATAGTGATTACATGCCGGATAACGGCATTTGGCAAGTGCATTACGGTATGGATTTGTATGGCATTGAAGAGGGGGGCACGTTTAACGGTAGCAGAGGTAATCCGCTACCGTAGGCTAAAGTCAGAGAATAGGTCGTAAAATAGGGGGGGGGAGATGGTGCCCGCTTCTCCAGTGAATCATTTACTCGTATTCAAACTCAGGGGCCTTGCTGGCAACCGCATTATGGGTGCCGATATAGAGCAGGCGCGGCTGGCCGAGGCCACGCATGAAATAGGCTTGGCAGTCTGGGCATTGCAGTTTCTCATGCCCGGCGGTAGTCAGTGATTTTTCGTGCCAACGGCGTCTTACACGGTCGAGGCCACTGTTGGAATGACATTCGGGACATTGCATCGCTACTTTCATTTCCGCTCTCCTGATCGCACTGTAGTGGTGATAATTTAACCATTGCGCGCTAAAGGGAAATTGATATGCATCAGTTTTATTGGCGGATTTTGTTGTGTTTGTTAACTCAGTGTTGATTTTGAGATCACGGTCTGTTTACGTCGATAAAAAGAGCAGGAGATGCACGCTATCGACAAATAAAGTAGATCAGAGTGACAGTGGGTGTGCGTCGTGTTGTTCATCGGGGGGATGATCAGGCCGACTAAATAAGGCGACCTAATCTCAGTGCTATTCGTTGTCAGAGGCCGTCGTCAGATGTTTTTCATCATTAATGTATTGAACGCATCGGCAGGCAGATCAATCGGGTCATTAAAAGCATCAATCGTGGCATTACGGCCATTGTTTTTCACAAAGTAAAGCGCCTGATCCAAAATGAAATAGAGATCTTTAAAGGTCGACAGTGATAACTCGGTATTTAAAAATGCCGAACTGATGGTGATATTGACATCGTGTTGACCGTACAAGGTGATCGCCTGATGGCAGATTGCGGCATGGATACGCTGAATGTCCAGCGATGACTGAAATACCGCGTTGTTAGGGATCAGGACGACAAATTCTTCACCGCCTAAGCGGCCAACCAAACCACGAGTCCCCAGATATTGCTGTAAACGTCTCACGACTTCTGTGAGTACGGCATCTCCTCCCGGGTGGCCATAGGTATCATTGACCCGCTTGAAATGGTCAAGATCAAACAGAATTAGGGTGTTGAAATGGCCTGCGTTGGAACAGCCTGGGGTGTCGCTGATTTCTTGTAATATCGCTTCCCGTCGCAGCGCTTGCGTGAGTGGATCATGGCGAAGTTGTGCATTTTTCCGCTTGGACAGTAGGTGTGTCATCACCAATAAAGCAAATAATAATAAAAGAGAAAGGGTAATACCCTTATTGGTCATTGATATTTGATCAAAGCCATGTTGCATAGTTTCTAATTCATTTTTTAGTTCATTGTTTTCGCTGTACAGTTCACGTTCGCGTAATGAACCATCCACCAAATTATATGTGCGGGGTAATTGGCTAACGGTCGAATAGTCTAAATTATTGGCGTATTGCTTGTAGTAAAGGTAAGCATTTAAATTATCATTCACGATGAAATAAATATCGGAAATGGCTTTTAATGCGGTTTGTTTAACTTCAAAGTTATCAAAGTCTTCACCCATTTTCAGGGCTTGCTTTAAGTGGTGAAGGGCTTTTTCTTTCTCGCCTTTTTTATTAAACAATAACCCCAGAGAGAGCACGGAATTGGCCAACATGTCTTCATCATACCCCGTTTGAGCAACTGTTCGGGCAATATTGATGTATTTCTCCGCGTTAACAAAGTCTTCCATGCCGAGGTAGATATCGCCTAAGCCGAGGTAGAGGGAGCTGATACCATAAAAATTGTTACTCTTCCCGAGTAATGTTAACGCATTTTTATACATATCAATGGCTTCTGCTTTTTTACCTTGGAAATCATAGAGACTGGCAGTGCTGTGATAGACCTGCGCCATAATATTATCCGAAGGGGTTTTCTGCAGCAGTGCCATGGCCTTATTTAGGTACCTTTCTGCTTCATCATAGCGTTTGAGATCGATCAAAATGAGTGCAATATTGTTATAAGCACTGACAGGGGGAACATACAGAGGCAGGCTTTTTATAATACTATTATAAATATCGAGGGCTTCAGAATATAGCCCTTGGCGTGTTTTGTTAATGGCAATAACAATATACGCATCGTGAATTTGTACCGTTGTAACATGATTGATTTTATTGATCATTGTTAACAGGTTATTACAATATTTCTCTCCGGTAACATAACGGCCAAATTTGTTTTCCACTTTACATAGTTGATAATTTAATAATTCTTCGAGTTGTTTATTATTGCTTTGTATGGCATCGGTAAGTAATTCTGATAATGCTTTTTTAGATTGGTAATGGTTAGCATTTGTTGAGGAGATGAGCGCGCCAATATATTTTCTTTCAATAGGGAGTAAATTATTTTGGTTGTTATACGGACGTTTGTTATTGATCATTAAATTATACATCAATTCTTTGATATATAATTTTTCTGCCGTATTTCTTGCGCGTTGATATTGTTGTTGTAAGACCTCTAAAGCTTGAAGAGGAGCGCTGTAACGATGGGTATAATAATTTTCTTGCCAGGTTTTTTGGGTGTTGTTTGCCGATGCATCATGGCCAAAAAAGCCGAAACATAGGATGAGAAGCGCGAGGATGTAAGGGCTTTTTGTGCACATGCTGAATAACTGTGTTCATAATAACTGCCTGATTATACAGGTCTATTGAGTTGATTCGACACTTTTGATGAAGGATTTATGAATTTCATCACATATGCGGGTGTGACATGTGTATGGCGGTGCGTTTTTTCGTGTGGTCGTCGAGACATTACCAGTAAGGGAATGGCGGTAATGTCTCTATGACAAATCTTGCTTATGGGCGGGGAGCCAGCAATTTATGCCATGGGGTCAGCTTTTTACGTTTGGCCTCAAAGCGAATGTAAGACGCCATCATCATGCCATAGAACAGGCTAACCAGTGATGTATTGGTGATCATCATGCTCGCCGTCATTTCGGGGATATCTTTCCATGCCAGTAGCCACATGAAACCGCCGTAGATAAGGGCGAATTTAACAAAGTGGCTGAGTACGTTCAGCGGGAAGATGCGGTAATACGGCGGTGGCGCCTGAATGCCGAGGGCAGCCAAGAGGCGATAGCGGAGCATGTCGCTGCGGTACGGTTTTACATTGGCGAATTGCATTTCGTCGATCGCCAGATTGATTTTTTCTTGGAATGTCATGGCCACTGAGGTTCCTTGTGTTGTGCTTGTGCTTGTGCTTGTGCTTGTGCAAAGCTAAAAACCAGACTGTTAATAAAAGTCTATGAAAAATAAGGTATAACCGTAATGTACTCGGTTGAGGGGCGGTGACAAATTGAACGTTTTTATGGTCACGGTTGATGAAATTTATCAAGCGCGTGAAAAGGGGGGGCGTCGGCGGTATCAGTCAGAGGATAGGCTATCGAGGATAGACTCTGAAGATAGACGCGGACGAGCAGGCAGAAAAAAGGCTGGCGATTGCCAGCCTGTTGATTGTTGAGATGGCGCCGTTACAGCAGTAGCAGCTTTGCGGTACCCAAGAAGGCAAAGAAACCGACGACATCGGTGACGGTGGTCAGTACCACAGAGCCCGCCAGCGCAGGATCCAGCTCCAGCTTATCCAGTGCGACCGGGATCAAGACCCCAAACAAGGCGGCGGTGATGATATTAATGATAATCCCTACGGCGATCACGACACCGATCACTGGGGATTGGAACCATAACCCCGCCATGAGGCCGATCAGTACTGACCACAACACACCATTGAGAAAACCGATCCCGCATTCGTTACGCAATAGCGACATGCGGTTACCGGCCGTTACCTGATTGAGTGCCATACCACGGATCATCAAGGTTAAGGTCTGGCTACCGGCAATGCCCCCCATGGAGGCGACAATCGGCATTAAGATAGCCAAAGCCACCACTTCGGCGATCACGTCTTCAAACAAGCTGATAGTCATGGCAGCAAGTACCGCGGTGATCAGGTTGATCCCCAGCCAAATCGCACGTTTGCGCGCACTTTTAGCGATAGGGGCGAACAAGTCGTCCTCTTCACTCATACCCGCGTTGGCCATCAAGGTGCTTTCGTAGTTTTCGCGCATCAGCTCAAGGGCTAAATGCAGATCAATATCGCCGACGATGGCATAGTTATCATCGACGATCGGTAAGCTAAATCGCTCGCTGTGTTCAATGGCTTCGACGGCTTCGGTAAGTGAAGTATCATCTTCCAATACCGGGCATTCTTTATCTGCCAGCGTACTGAGCTTTTCGCTGATATCCGCTTCCATCAGTTGTTGGTAATTGATGGCACCGACGAATTTCTTGCTGCGCGTAACCACATAAATGGGAGCCGGATAGTGGTAGCCGTACCGTTCCAGTAGCACTTTGGCTCGCTTGACGGAAATGCCTTGTGGCAGTGAAATTACTTTGGGGTTGGCGTAACGGCCAATTTGTTCATCGGTGTACTGGTTGGCACGATCAAACAGTTCCAGATCTTCTTTGCTGAGCATATCGATCGCACGATCGATGATCTCTTCCGGTAGCGAGTCCGCCCATTCAATCAGCGACAAGTTATCCAGTTTCGCCAGTACCAGATCCAACTCGACATCGGTGAGCGACTGGATCACCCATTCACGGGTATCGGCACGCATCGCAGTCAATACATCGACGTGATCGTTCAGCGGCAGTTGTCGCCACAACTCCATACGCTCGTCAAGCGGCAGGGCTTCAAACAAGGTGGCCAGCGAACCGGCTTCGAGCTGTTGAATCTCCGGTTCGTTAAAAATGAGGCGCTGTTCTTCCGCGTCGGCCGCAGAAATACGCTCAATCAAAAGGCTTAAATCGAGGGTGTGGATCATGCAGGTTTCCTTGTTGCTAACGGCTGCTTCAATGTACGGTTATTCTTTTATGTTTGTTATCGTACGGTATGTATCCACAGTGAGGATGCCTGTGGTAAACAGAATGATTACCTTACCATTTGATGGCGGTATTGTCTTACCCCCGCAGGGGGCTTTTTGGGTGTAAGCAGGACAGGTTGCGGGTTTCTTGCTCGGTTTTTTCAATCTCGCCAGTTTGGGTTAAGGAAGTATCCCGTAAGATGGTAGTGGATATGATATCCATGTCCTGCTTGCTAATTTGTGTCATCGTTCTGACATCTGTATATTTTTTTGCCCAGCGTATTTGCTGGGCTTTTTTTTGCCGGTTTATTGCGTTCGTCAGCCTCTGTTTTTGGCAATGGCCTCACGAGTCATCCCATGATGGGTGCTGAGCAATGTGCGGGCTTGCGACGCATCACCCCCCGTCAATACCATCACAATGGCGGTTTTACAGTGGCCCTGACAAGCCACTAACGCCGCTTCCGCTTCTTCACGGGGGCAATCTGTGGCGGCCATCACGATATTCTTTTGACGTTCTACCAGCTTGGCATTGGTGGCTTCCACATCGACCATCAGGTTACCGTACACTTTACCAATGCGGATCATCGCGCCGGTCGTGAGCATATTTAAGACCAGTTTCTGGGCGGTGCCGGCTTTTAAGCGGGATGAACCGGTGACGACTTCGGGTCCCACAACAGGCGTAATAGCAATGTCTGCCGCCTGCGCCATTGGGCTGTTTGGGTTACAGCTGATACAGGCGACGGTTGCCCCCAAGGATTTTGCGTGCGCCATCGCCCCTAATACATACGGGGTACGGCCACTGGCTGCGATGCCGACCAAGACATCTTTCTCTGAAAACGCGATCGCTTCTAGGTCGCGTGCGCCTTGTTCGTGATTGTCTTCGGCATTCTCGACCGCGCGAAAAATGGCTTGTTGTCCACCGGCAATCAGGCCCACCACTTGATCGGGAGAGGAGCCAAAGGTGGGTGGGCACTCACTGGCGTCCAAAATACCCAAGCGACCAGAGGTCCCTGCGCCGGTGTAAATTAATCGTCCCCCTTGACGAAAAGCGGTTGCGATAGCATCGACCGCTTCTGCGATGGCGGGCAGGGTTTGCTCGACCGCCTCGGCCACTTTTTTATCTTCGTTGTTGATCACCTGTAGCATGGCTAAGGTCGGCAGGGTATCGATGTGTTCACTGGCGGGATTACGGCTTTCCGTGACCATCTGGGTTAAGTCGATTTTCATGGCAGATCCTGAAGGCAAGAGAGATGGCTATCATAGCATTGCAGACGTAAGAGGGAGAGGGGTTACGTGCCCTTGTTCGGCATGTTGGGTAAAAATTAAACAGACTGTTGTATGTGTATTGTGTGTGTTTTTAGGGCGCAGTGTTGGGTTTGTCAGGCGCGACGGTGCCAGAGAAAAAAGGGCTAGTGAACTGATCAGCGTGGCTTTTTTGGCTAGGGGGAGGAACCGAGAAAAAAAGGGCGTGTTGCTCTGACAAAACACTGACAACGGATGTCGAGGGGTTGGCGATGATCGGCGCCCTTCCTAGCAAAAATAACATAACAATATAATGAACAAGCAAGCACAACACACACAACAGGCAGCGTCAGATTTAGCGTCTGAGCAGCGTCATTTATTCCCTCACTCTGGCGGCAATTGGCGCTGGAGCTGGTTACTGTTAACCCTCAGTTTAGCCGCGTGTGGTGGGTCTGGCGGCGGTGATAGTACACCGACGACGCCCGACCAAGGTGGGAATAATGGCGGTATTGTGACGCCGCCTGTCGATCCTGAATTGCCTGTGATCCCACCGACGGATCCTGATGAAACGTTGCCCCCGGTTGATCCCGGTAACCCGGATGTGCCGACCCCCGATCCTGACGTAGACGTACCAGAAGGGATGATTTCGGTCGATGGCACCCTGTACAAAGACATGGCATCAGCGCAAGCGGCTATCCAGCCAAGCAGCTTAGTGGTGATTGGTACCGGTACGTATAAACAGGGGCTACTTATTACCCCTGATAGCGTGACTGTACAAGGCAGCGAAGGCACCCATTTCTCTGGCGTGGCGATTCAAGGTAAGGCTGCGATTGTGGTGGAAGGCGACGATGTGACGCTGGAAGGCATAGAGTGTAGCGGTGTGAGTGTGCCGGACAGAAACGGCGCTTGCGTGCGTCAACAAGGCAAAGATTTGACCTTGAGCCATGTGTATTTTCACGACAGTGAGCAGGGGATTTTATCGTCTGGCGGTACGGGGAAATTGACGATTGAATACAGCCGTTTTGAGCGTTTAGGAAAAGGCGGTTTAGCGCACGCGGTGTACAGTAATAACGATGCGCTAGAAATTCGATACAGCAAATTCTACAGCTCGAAAGATCAGGGGCATGAGATCAAATCACGCGCCCCGTACACCTTGATTGAGTACAGTGAAATCGCTTCGCTGTCTGGCGTTGACAGCCGTTTGGTGGATGTGCCTAATGGTGGCACCTTGATCATTCGTGACAGCGTGTTGGAGCAAGGGCCCAATACCTCGAACTATCAGTTGATTGGTTTTGGTTTGGAAGGCATAAAAAGCGGCGTCACGCAATCAGTGCAGTTACAAAACAACACTGTATTGATGGAGCGTCAGAACGGTAACGTGTTACTGGGGCTGCCTTCGGATTCGGCTGGCATCAGCGTTAACATTACGGGTAACGACTTTGTGGGGAGCAAGTTCAATGATAAGGATTTGTATAACATCAAGGCGAATAACACCTTGTATCCGGATCGCAGCAGCTTCGGTCTAGGGCCATTCCCTGAATTGCCTAATATCGGTATTTAATCCCGTCTGAGTCGGATAAACAGACACCGAACGAAAAGCGCCGAGCAATGAATCCGCTCGGCGTTTTTTATGTGTTTTTTGTAGGGTATCCCAGACTTAGCCTGATATTTTCACTCGCCAACTCGCCAACTCGCCAACTCGCCAACTCGCCAACTCGCCAACTCGCCTTACCATTCCAACTGACTGCACAGTGCCTTAAATTGTGCCAATAGCTCACTGCTTTCGGTGTTTTGCTGGCTGTCTTTGTGCAGGTACGCGCCAATAGTCGCGGTGCTGAAACACTCTTGCATTTGCAGTGGCACCAAATCGAATCGGGCAAAATAGGCTTTCATGCTGGCAGGATACGGCAAGATCGCATCACTGGTTTGCAGCAAATCAATCGCGGTCATGAGGGAGTTGGTGTGATATTTCACTTTCTCTTGCAGGTAGTGACGCTTCTGGAAGGTGGTGAGTTTTTCGTTTTGCTGTTGCACCAAATGGGCAAAGCGGCTTTTGCTGGCACCCAAGTCGACAGACGGGAAGCGGGCAATGTCTTCATTGCTGCAGTTCACCCCTAATAGCGGATGGCCTTGACGCACAAAAACGTCTTCTTGGCTGGTGAACAGAGGGTGAAACAAGATGTCTTCAGATTGGGCCAGACCCAAGATTTCGTGGCCGACAAAAATGCTGATCTCATCACTGAGCAAGAGGTTCATCAGTTGTAAGTGATCGCCCACATCAATGGTGATGTTGCTGTGCGGGTAGGCGTGGCGGAAGTCACTGACACAATCGCGCACAAACAAATGCCACCAGGCATCGCCACAGCCAATTTTCAATTCGGTTTGATGGCGTAACTTGTGTTTTTCCAGCTTATGCAGGGTGTTCTCATACAAATGCTGCATCATTTTGGCTTGTTCGTAGAGCAGTTCGCCACTGGAGGTCAGGGTGATCCCCTTCGAGTTGCGATTGAACAGCTTAGTGCCCAGCTTCTCCTCCAATTTATGCATGTTATGGCTCAACGTCGGTTGGCTTAAGCACAACTGGTTGGCCGCTTGGGTGACATTCTCTGTTTTAGCCACTTGAATAAATTGAAGCATTAACTTGAACATAGCGAGGATCTGTCGAGAAGAAAACGCCATTTTAGGGGGCAGGGAAACACAATACTACCCCTTGTTATCCCTCGATTCCCCAGAACCTCATCTATTTACCCATGACTTACCGTAGATCAATTTATCAGGAACGGGTGGCCGTTAACTTTTGATTTCATTAACTTTTGATTTCGTTAAAAACCAGCAAGAGCTTTTGCACTTCCCCTTGGGTGTACGCCAAGTCTTGGCTATGGGCATGATCCCATAACGGCACCACATCGACCCTGTCTGCTGTGGGGGTGGCTTTGAACGCCGCGATGCGCGTTTGGCTGCTGTCAGAAATAAAGAACAGGTACGGCTGAGGCTTACCCAATAGGGCGCGGTACTGCGAGGGTTGAGTGTAGACCGCATTCACCGCTTTCACGTTTTGCTCGCCATAGTACTGTTGCGCTGCCGTCAGTACCGGGGTTGCCATGGCTTGCAATTGTTCATAGCTGCTTTCGACATGGTACGCCCCACAGTTATCCGGTACTTGATCTGTAATGGCTTTAAAATTGGCCTGAATCTCTGTTAGCGGCAGCGTGGCATAGGTTTGCTCAAACTGCTGGGCGCGCTGTTGCAGGGCAGCATTGTTGAGGCACTGCTGGAACTGCGGCTGTTGGGTGGTAAAGGTGGTGTAGTCAAACTGCGGCTTCGGCAAGTTACTGTAGGCAATAATGAAGCCTGCGATGAAGATGACGACCGCGACCGCAATGTGAAACATGTAGTCATGAATGCGTTGAAGTTGTCCACGGAAAATCATGCGGGTGTTCCTTTGAATGGGGAAGGGGAAAAGCCGGCGGTAAGGCGACCAATGTAGGTCGCCTTACCGCGCGGGTGTTGCTGCTATACCGATAAGTGATGCCGTGATTACGCTGACAGGGCAGCGTGTTTCGCGGCGTACTTGATGGACTCTTCGCTGTCAGCATCAAAGAAGTGCAGCTGGGTGTTGTCGATCACCAAGGTGATTTTGTCATCGATGGTCACATCCGGCTCACCGCTGCCCAGCGTGCCGATGAACAGGTTCATGGGGGCAGCATTGAAGAACACGTTTACGCAGTCGCCCAAGTATTCGGAGTTCATCACGGTGGTCTCAAAACAGCAGTCTGGGAACGCTTGTTCGTACTTCTTGCCAGAGCGGATTGCATTGGAACGGGCGCCTAACAGCAGGGATTTCCCGTTGTAACCGGCGTTATCCAAGATCGCGCGATCGCTCTCGCTGACGGTAATGGTGAAGCTTTCACAGGTAAACTGACCGCCTTCGTACTGGCCTTTGATCAGGTTCATCGATGGCATGCCCATGAAGGTCGCCACGAAGCAGTTCTTCGGATTGGTGAACAGCTCTTTCGGCGAACCGATCTGCTGAATTTCACCCATCGACATCAGCACGATACGGTCGGCCATGGTCATGGCTTCCACCTGATCGTGGGTCACGTAAATGGTGATCGCGCCTTTTTCGCGGTGCATGCGCGAAATTTCAGTACGGGTGGTCGCTCGTAGCTTGGCATCCAAGTTACTCAGTGGCTCATCCATCAGGTACAGTTTCGGGGTACGCACCATGGCGCGGCCCAATGCCACACGCTGGCGCTGACCGCCTGATAATTCTTTCGGCTTACGCTCAAGGTATTCGGTCAGGAACAAGTCTTTGGCAATGTTATCCACGCGCTCGTTAATGTCAGCGGCAGGGAAGTGACGCAGCTTCAGGCCGTACCCTACGTTATCACGCACCGACATATGCGGGTACAGGGCGTAGCTCTGGAACACCATGGCAATGTCGCGATCTTTCGAACTGACGTTGTTCACCAGGTTGCCATCAATCAAAAACTCCCCTTCGGTGATGTCTTCCAAGCCTGCGATCATACGCAGGGTGGTGGATTTACCACAGCCAGACGGCCCAACAAGCACAATGAATTCGCCCTCTTCGATATCGAGGTTGAAGTCACGCACAGAGCAGGTGTCTGAATTTGGGTATTTTTTATTGATATTTCTTAGGGAAATCTTGCTCATTAGCCTTTTACTCCACCAGACGTCAAACCGCCCACGATGTAATCTTGAAATTTATAGAACACGACAACCGGCGGGATAGCCGCCAGCACGGCACCGGCCGCGAATACGTTGTAGTTGGATTCTTTAATGTTGTTGATCAGCCCCATCAGGCCCACGGCCAAGGTTTTGGCTTCAGCACTCATGCTGGCGATCAGGAACTTCGGCATGATGATGTCGCCGATAGGCCCAAGGAAGCAGAAGATGGCAATAACCATGATCATCGGCTTCACCAAAGGCAGCAAAATCTCGGTGAAGATCTGCATTTGGGTCGCGCCGTCAATCTTGGCGGATTCATCCAACGCACGTGGGATGGAATCGTAATAGCCTTTCATCAAAATGGTATTCATGGTGATCCCACCGGTGGTGTAGATCAGAATCATGAAGATATAGGTATACAGCGTGGCGTGCTCTGAGCTGTAGATCCCCAATGAGCTCGCAATCGCATACAAGGCGATCAAGCCACTGCCTGACGGAATGATTTGGATGATTAACAGCGACATCAATGCACTTTTACGCGACTGGTAACGGTAGCGGGAGTAGACAAAGCCCGACACGGTCACAATCGCGGTCGACAGCACCATGGTGATCAACGACACCAAGAAGGTGTTGCGGTACCAACTGATGTACGGCGTGTCCTTAAACAGGTGCACGAAGTTTTCAGTCAGGCTGAATTTCTCCGGGAAAAAGGAGGTCGAGTACAGCGAGTTGCTGACATTAAACGCGCTCATCAAGGTGACCAAGAGCGGATAAATAATCACAATCGCCATGCCAATCAAAAACGCATAGCTGAACACCAAGCCCAGATGTTTGGTGATCATGTGGCGATTCAGCGGGCTGGCCGCTTTCGCCGGATGGTTTAGGGTGATTGTTTTTTCCATTACATCACTTCCTCATTCTTGAAGGCACCTGCTTTCAGCCACGAGTACAGCACTACCGCACCGACCACGGTACTGGTGATCAAGGTGTATACGGCGGCTTCGTTGTATTTCGCATCCATCATTAAACGGAAACCCAGTGACGAGATGGTATCGAGCGGTTTGTAAATCGATCCCACGGTTTGCACGGTGGCTTCACCCAACATGTACATGATGGTGACGTTGTTGAAGTTGAAGGTGAACTGGGTGATGAAAACCGGCGCGACACTGATCAAAATCAGCGGCAAGGTGATATCAAAGAAGTTCGTCCATGCGCTGCCGCCATCCATGCTGCTCGCCTCATAGAGATCATCCGGGATGGTTTGCAACACGCCAGTGACCAGAATGAATACGTACGGGAAGCCGAGCCATGCTTGGATCAAGATGATGGTGATTTTGGCGTAATCGGCATTGAGGAAGAAACCCACCGCCGTGCTGATGTCGTACTCGTTGCCCGTGAAGAACGGGATCACCATGGTGTTCATGCCGCCGACTTTTGAGAAGAACAGCTGGAAGACCAAAATGGTCAGGAAAGCAGGCACGGCCCAAGGCAGAATGTACACGGTACGGAAGAATTTTTTACCGCGGATCAGTTTGTTGTTGGCCACAACGGCCAGCAACGTCCCCAACACGATGGTCAGGGCTGAGGCACAGAAGGTCCACGTCAGTGTCCAGGTCAGGGTTTCCTGAAACGCGGCGGCGGTACGTTCGTTGGTGAACAGGCGCTCAAAGTTAGACAGGCCTTTCCATTCAATCAGGAAGGCAGGGGGTAAAACCGGGCGCTTATAGTTGGTGAAGGCCACCACGATCGACACAATCGCCGGCAACAGGGCGAAGATAAACAGCAGAATGAACTTCGGCGCGGTGATCAGGTTGGGCACGATTTCATGGGACAGGCCACGGACCTTTTCGGTAAAGGTGATGGCGTAGCCGTGGAGGTCGATTTGACGCTTCACGTCTTTGGCGTCACGGGCAAAGGCATAGTGCAGGGCCAAAAAGATCAGAATCATCATGGCACCGATGGTGGAGCCGACCATGATCAGGAAAGAGTCATCGACAAAACGTTCTGCACCGATGGTGAGTTTTCCGCGGGGTTGTTCGACCGCCAGTAAGCGGAAATTAGGCAGAATGAATTGAAAGTACACCAAGATCTCTAACGCGAAGAGTGAGAGACCGAACATTGCTTCTCGTGTCCGGCGAAGTAGTAAATGACCACTGCCCGGTATCACTATTGAGAGCCAGAAAACCAATTGTTGACTCATGTATTACCTACTGTATGACGACATGCGTAACGATGTTGAGAGGGATGCACCGACACGGTGCCTGATAGCATCAGACACCGTGCGGTAAGTGTAAGGACGACAGCGGGCCTTACATGTCTTCGATATCGAACTGAATCGTATCGACGGCGGCATCCAGTACCGCTTTGGCATCTTGGCCTTGGGCGATTTGTGCCAGCGCGGTCTTCATTGGGCCCCATACCTTCATGAATTCAGGGATGTTTGGCATTGGCTGACCGATGTTAGTCGCGTCGAAAATCGCTTTGTGCAGAGAACCTTCAGCGTAGTTCACAGACAGGCTTGGTGACACTTCACGCGTCATGCTGTACCACTTCTGTGCGTGCTCAGGTGTCGCTAGGTAAGCGAGGAAGGCTTGTGCGGTTTCTTTCTGATCACTGTAGCCGTTAATCGCCATGCCTTTGGTGCCAGTCAGGGCTTTGTACGGGTGGCTGCCGTCCCAGCTTGGGATTGGCGCTGCACCTACGTCGATGCCTGCTTTTTCAATGTCAGCGATGGTCCATGGGCCGTTGATGATGGCTTTCACTTTACCTTCGGTGAAGTACTTCATCATGATGTCGAAGGCCACGGTGTCGTCTTGCATAAGCGTCCAGTGGCTGACACCGCTGTCATACAGGCTTTGTGCCGCTTTTGCCGCTTTGATTGAACCGGCATTGCTCAGGCCGATTTCTTCTGGGTTGTTGTCTTTGAAAATGTAACCGCCGTTGGTCATAAACAGACCGCCGGTGAAGTAGAAGTCGGTGAATTTCGCCGCCCAGTCAGACGGAGGCAGTTCTTTCAGGGTTTTAGGTGCTGCATCCATCATTTTTTTGTTGTACAGGAACAAGGTGGTGTCGGTAGACATTGGCACCATGTATGCCGTGTCATTGTACATTGACGCTTGCGTGGCCGCGGCGGTGTAGCCGTTAATGGTCACGTTGGTCGGTGCGATCAGGTATTGGTCTGCCAGCTCACCGATACGGTCGTTCGGGATCATGAATAAGTCAGCGATGTTGCCTTTCTGCGTCGGTAGGGCAGACATCAGATCGAACATGCTGGTGGCCGTCACTTCCACTTTCACATCGTGGGTTTTGTTGAACTGCTCCGCGAGCTCAGTGAAATACGTGACGTACTGTTTTTCGACACCCACGACGATATTGTCTGCGGCCAAGGCTGGATTGGCGAATAATAAGGCGGTGGAAACGGCAAGCGATAACTTTTTAATCATTGTATTTCTCCTGATAGGGCGAAGTATGTTTTCTGGTGCTGCACTCCTAAGGAGGCATCCCTGCAATATGGGTTATGCGCGGTGGGCGGTTGAAAACGGGTCTTGAAACACACCGAGCAGAACGCTTTATGGGCTCATCATAGAAGGTCGCTGATATAGGGTGAAATGCAAAAAACGGGGGGTAGCCATAGAAAAAAGCCATATCACATAGATAAATGTTATCTACTGCAATGATATGTGCGTCAATACGGGCCAAAGAGAAATGCAAAAACGTGAGCGTAATAGCATTTATTTTTCATCTCGTATAACGGTATATGAGCATGTGAAAAGCGCATAACTCACTGCTGGGTAAAGCGGCCTGAAGGATAGTGTATTGGTGCGATGCATCGTGCGTGGTGGGCGGTCATCATGCTTCATGTTTTACACTGTAAAGCGACAGGGCGCGCATCGCGTGATACAGAAAAAATCACGATAAAAAACGCCCCGTCTCAGGGGGAGACGGGGCGTTTGTATTGTTGTATCCGTTCTTTTCTATCAGCCCGTTGGGGTTAGCCAAACAACACGGTGTAAAGGTAACCAGCACCGATAGCCATGCTCAGAATCACGAATAGGAACGCGGCAATCATTTGGTTTTTGAAGATAGATTTCAACAAAATCACTTCGGTTAAACTCGCACCGGCGCTACCGATGATCAGAGCCATTACTGAACCCAATGCCATGCCTTTCTGTACCAGTGCAGCACTCAGTGGGATCACCGCTTCAGCTCGAATGTACAGTGGGATACCAATAATCGCAGCGACTGGGATGGCATACCACTTGCCTTCACCGGCGTATTTAGCAATCAAATCGGTTGGAATGAAACCGTAGATGAACGAGCCAATAAAGATACCCAGTAGTAAGTACGGTAGCACTTGCTTAAAGTCTTTCCATGTTGCACGCCAGATACGCATCCAACGGCTGTCGGCTTTTGGCGTGCTTTCTTCATAGATAGCTTCGTCATAAACGCTCTCTTCGACCACTACGTTACCACAGCTGCTTGCTGCGACGGCTTTGGCGATAACCGGTTTCGAGACGGCTGGCGCGGTATCACAGCAGTTGGTAGCCGCAGGTGCCGGTTTTGTCGCCGTACAGCATGACGTTGCAGCAGCAGGTGCTGGTTTGGCTTCACTTGTGCAGCATGATGTTGCTTTTGGTTGCGCTTTTTCAGCCGCTGGCTTGCTGTCACCACACGATGTGCCACAGCCAGATGCAGCATCGGCCATTTCATAGGCTTCAGGGCGTACGTAGCGTTCAAAGCCCAGTTTCTCCAGCACAAAGCCCGCCACGACAGAAACGACCATCGCGATAAGGAAGTAGAACATCGCCACTTTCCAACCAAAGGTCACCACAAACAGACCGATGATCACGGGGTTAAGCAGTGGGCTGGCAAACAGGAATACCATCATCGGACCAAAACCGGCACGTGCTCGTAATAAGCCTTTCAAGAAAGGAATGGTTGAGCATGAACAAAATGGCGTAATGGAACCCAGCAGCGCGGCCACAACATAGCCCTTGCCTTTACGTGAACTCAAAATAGATTGAATTTTTTCCGGTGTCAGAAACTCTTGCAGTACCCCCACCAAGTAGCTCACAACCAGGAACAGTACGGTTAATTCGGCAGCGAGGAACAGGAACATGTCTGCTGCATCTTTGATCATTGTGACGATTTCAGGACTCATTATTCTCACCTTCAAAAGAGGTATCATTTCGACATGTGTCGAAATATATAGGTGGGAGAGGATGCCGTCAATTAATTATTTCGATAAAAGTCGAAATAATTACAGGTTTGTTTTTATCAAATTGATTTTTATGGAGAAAAAATATTGGTCACAAGTGGCTAAAATGCAGCGGCACAATACGGCGAGAGTGGTAAACTATGCGTACTGAGTAGTACGCTTTTTGAACGGTATTCTTGAGCACCATGATTAAGTGCTCTTCTTAAGTAAAATGTTGGCATGCCAGGTTGATGGCATAAAGGAGACGGTATGCGACCATCCACCCTCGAAAAACAAAACAAGATCCTGGACATTGCCACTGAGCTGTTTTTGGCGCAGGGCTACAAAGAAACCTCGCTGGATCAGATCGTCGCGCAAACCGGCGGCTCTAAGCAGACGCTATATCGCTACTTCACCAATAAAGAAGGGTTGTTTGAGGCGGTGCTGGTGGCGAACACCAAGAAGGTGGATCCCATTTTCGCCCTGAGCGAAACAGAAGGACGATCTTTGCAAGCCACCTTAGTGCAATTTGGCCATGACTACCTGCAACTGGTATGCAGCAATCCTATTTTGGGTTTGTTTCGCATTGTGTCTAACGATTTTCATGCCCACCCGACCATTCCTCAGGCGTTTTGGGAGCATGGTCCGTGCCGAGCCCATGCTAACCTGGTGCGCTTTCTCGACAGTGAGTGGGCCCAACAATCGTTGGCGATCCCGGATGCCCAACGCGCTTGTGAACAACTGTTGGCGCTGTTTAAGCAAGATCATTTGAGCTTGGCTCTGCTTGGTCAGCCCTTGCCGGAAAAGGCGGCATTAGACGGGCAAATTACCGCTGCGGTTGAGGCTTTTTTCATGCTGTATCAGCGCGAAGGGATGTGAGGAAGGCGGTGATGGATGCAGGGTGTAGGGTATTGAGTGTAGGACGTCGCCAAGCGTGAAACTTGGCGACAAGGCGTGTATTCAGTGCGCTTTTTTGGCCGCGAGCTTTTTGCCGATCAGCAGCACCGGTGTTAACACGAAGATGGCGATCAAAAAGCCAATAAAGGCATTGTTGAGCGCCTGCGTGCTGACTTCAGTTTTCATCAGTTGGCTCAATTGCGAGGCGGCCAACGCCGGGTTCGGGATCACCCCTTGCGTCATTAGTGCCTGACTGATGTGCTGTTCAAATTGGTGCAACGCCGCGCTTTCTGTCGGCAGCATACGCGAGGCTTCAGCCATCGACTGGGCGCTTTTCACCTGAATGATGCGGGAGAACACGGCAGAGCCGATCAATCCCCCCAAGGTACGGATGAAATAGAACAGGGCAATCCCCTCCGGACGTTGTTCTGGCTTGAAATAAGCAAACACCAGAATAGTCACGGAAACATTCAGTAATCCCACCCCAAATCCCCGTAAGCCAATCGGCAACAGCAACGTCTCTGCACTGGCATTGCTAGGCAAGGTACTGCACAGATACACCGAGATCAGGATCATCAATACGCCCAATGGCGTCATCGCATCGGCCGGCACTTTTTGCTGATTACAGGCCAGTAAGCTGATCGCCATGCCTATCAACATGGTCAAAAAGGCCGGGGCTTGTACCCAACCGCTGTTGGTTGCGTTGAAGTGCATCACCTGCCCGAGAAAGCCGTTCAACAAAACCCCGCTGGCCATCACGGCAAATCCCGCCAGAAAGGCATTGTACAAAAACACATTGGCTTTGATGTGGCTGACCACGTGTTGGGTACCTGTGCCGTCGGGCTGTTTACGGTGCCAGACGATTGTTCCCGCGAAGAGTAGGCAGGCAAGGGCGATCAGTGCCCAGCGGCCAAAGTCGGGGAAATCAAACCAGTTGTAATGACTGCCTCGCATTAACAAAAATACGATGCCGCTGCATC
This sequence comes from Photobacterium sp. 270122K, assembly GCF_059941365.1. Lineage (NCBI taxonomy): Bacteria > Pseudomonadati > Pseudomonadota > Gammaproteobacteria > Vibrionales > Vibrionaceae > Photobacterium > Photobacterium sp. 270122K. Next base: position 100,207 of record NZ_JBPOEN010000014.1, on the reverse strand, counting down.
CTAAGCCTGTCAGCAGATACACCCACGGTGAAGATTTGGCAACGCTCGGCAAAGGGTGATCCTGTGGCGGGTATAACCACGCCCAGATCCCTGCTGCTGCCACACACCAGGCCTGTATGGCGATCAGCGTCTGCCACGGTGCGTGCTCCAGGATGTCGGCCAGCAGCCACGGGTAAAGCCCCATCGGCAGCAGGGTCGATAACGTCAGGGTAAACCCTGTCATCAAGGTCATTGCACGGTAGGAGCAAGCACTGAGCACGATCAGGTTGACGCTGATCAACAGCAAGCTGACCCCTAAGCCGTTAAGCATCCATGCGGCGAGATGCCACCCGACGTGGTGTTGGGTGATCAGCATGAGGCTGGCCAGAAACACCATGCCAAGTGCTGCATACAAGGTGCGGCGATTGCCCACGCTGCGCAGTAATAAGGGCGCGATCATAAAGCCGATGAGCTGCATGGCCATGAAGGCGACATTCAACAGGCTGACTTCATCCAGCGACAAGCCCAGCGTGGCTGCTATGTCATGGGAGGCGGCACCAAACAAGGCTGAGGATAAGCCAAAGGCCAACATGCTCAGCCCCGCCCCCACTATTAACGCCATATACCGTTTCATACGTGCCCCTTGTTACGCCTGTGGCGCAGCGGTATCTACGGTCACATTGGCGGACAGCCCCGGGTAGACTTTGCCGCGCAAGTCAGTAGGCAACTGCAGGGTGATTTTCACCGGTACTCGCTGTACCACTTTGACAAAGTTGCCGGTGGCATTTTGGGGCGGCAGCAAGCTGAACTGCGCGCCGGTGGCATGGGTAACAGATTCAACCGTACCCGTGATCGGTGTGTCCGGGTACATGTCTAGCGTCACTTCCACCGCTTGGCCGGGGGCCATGTTGGTCAGTTGGGTTTCTTTAAAGTTCGCTTCCAGCCAGATATGGCTCGGTACCAAGGTGATTAAGCCCATGCCGGGTTGGACAAATTTACCGGCTTGCACCTGACGATGCGCCACATAGCCATCCACCGGCGCATAGACAGTGGTGCGTTTCAGGGCAATATCACTCAAGGTCAGTTTCGATTGTGCTTGCTGACGCTGTGCCGTGAGCTGGGCGCGTTCAGACTGCATGGCATCATAGGTTTTCTGCTGAGCTTGCAGCGCCAAGCGGGCACTGTCTAATTTCGCTTTAGCATCAATGGTGCGGGTTTGCTGCGCATCAAACTGGGTTTGACTGATTGAGGCTTTGGCGATCAGTTTTTGATAACGCGCGAAGTCGGCACGCTGCTGTTTATCGTAGGCCTCCGCACTGGCAATGGCCGCTTTGGCTTGTTCAATGTTCACGGTCTGTAAGGTCAGGCGTGAAGCATTGTTGGCCAGCGCGGCATCCGCGACGGCGATAGCGGCTTGCGCGATGGCGTGATTGGCCTGGTAGTCGGCATCATCAATGGCAAGCAAGGGCGTGCCGGCGGTGACCCACTGGTTATCTTGCACAAACACGGTGGCTACCTGCCCGCCGACTTGTGGCGAGACCGTGGTGATATCCGCTTTGATGTAAGCATTGTCAGTGTGAATGGCATGACTGGGCGCAAGGTAGGTAAAACCACCGACAGAAAGCGCGATGAGTGCCGCAAGGGCGATGACTTTTTTCTTCATGCGTAAAGCACCTGTATGTAAGGCGATCATCAGGAAGTCGGTGGTATCGGCCACGCCGACAGACTTACGGGATCTGATCGCTACCTTTGACTGTTTTTGAGAATTTATCGTACTGTACGGTACAGTTTTATTTTGATCAAGGGAAAAGTGTGAGGTACATCAACAAAGGCTGCCGCATTGGCTACGCGGTGTGCTATCGACTGAAAGCGTCAGCGAGACGATAAGCAGAAAGATCAGCAAAAAAGAAGAAAGAAAATAAGGGAAAAGACGACGAGCAAAAGCCAAGCTGGGGAGGCAGGAGCCAGTAATAGGGGGAGGGACAGTAAAAGCGGGATAAAAAAAACGCCCTCTTCATCATGAGGTGGGCGTGGGAAAATGCTAAATGAAGTGATCGTAGGTAAGTTGCTACCGTTACCTTCGGCATTCAGCAGGCCGACAATATAAGACAGTGTTTTGGCAATACTTTGGCAGTCAATGTGTATCCATCGCCATGGCCACCCTGATGATAGTCGCCTTGGCGATGAATAAACGCTTTACCGATGTCATTGCCAGTCATCAGTAAAGTTGGGGAGCAGGTTCACCCTGATAGGGCAGGATGAACCTGCGGTTTGTATTAAAGCGCGTCGGCTTTAATACAAAGCACGTGGTATTTACCGTGCTCGATTTCCGCACCTTCAGTTTCGTGTTCGAAACCAGGGAATTCGCGGTCCCATGCTTCAAGTGCTTTCAAATACTGGATTTGAGGACTTGTTTCATCACCGAAGTTTTCACCACCCATTAGCATTGGGATGCCTGGTGGGTAAGGGATCACGGAGTTCGCGGCAACGCGGCCTTCCAATTCATCCGATGGCACTAGCTCAACCTCGTCAGACACAACGAACTGGTAAGCAGTACGTGGTTTCACTTCCATCTTAGGTAGGCTTGAGTATGCTTCGTTCAGCACTTGCGCTGGGTTGTGACGGACTAGGTATTGGAACATACGGTCACCCAGGTCACGCAGGCCGAGACCTTTGTATGTTTCTGGAGAAGACGCAACAAGCTCTGGCAGTAGCGTTTCTAGATCCGCGTTCGCATCGTAGTGACGCTTGAATGACAACAAGGTGTTGATCAAGGTGTCACGTTTACCTTTAGTGATACCCATTGAGAACAGGAACATCACTTGGAAGTCAGTGGTACGGGTTGGTACGATACCGAAGCGACCTAGGTAGGCAGTCACAAGTGCAGCAGGTACACCGGTTTCTAGGAACTGACCGTTATCGTCAAGGCCCGGAGTCAGCAAGCTCACTTTGATTGGGTCAAGCATACACCAGTCGTTGTCGATTTCGTCAAAGCCGTGCCACTTGTCGCCTGGAGTCAGTTTCCAGTTCTGTTGAATGGTCATTAGCGACTCAACAGACGCGTCTTCAAACTTCACTTTGTCGCCGTTCATTTCAGTAACGGTTTCTGCGTTCCAAGGTTTGAAGAACCAGTCGTTTTCGCTGGTGTAGTCGTTGAATAGCTTACGCATGTTTTGACGGAAGATGATCGCTTCGCGGTTCACTTCGTTAGTCAAAGACAGGCCGCTTTCGCCCTTCATCATGTTCGCTGCAACATCGTTAGATGCACAGATAGCGTACAGTGGTGAAGTCGATGTGTGCATCATGTAAGCTTGGTTGAAACGGTCGAAGTTAATCGCGTTTTCACCGTTACGTACGTGAATGTAAGATGCCTGAGACAGGGCGTTCAACAATTTGTGTGTTGAGTGTGTTGCAAATACGGTTGGACCTTTGTGGTCTTTCGCATCGCCACGCATCGCGAAGTGACCCTTGTAGATAGGGTTAAAGCGTGCGTAACCAAACCATGCTTCATCCATGTGAATGCGGCTTGAGCTTTCGCCAAGTAGCGCTTCAGTCACTTCTGAGTGGTAGCACAGACCGTCGTAAGTACAGTTAGTGACTACCGCGTAGCCCGCTTTTTTCTCGTCAGCGTTGAAAGGAATACCCGCGTTTTTCGCTTTAAGGGCAATGCCTTCTTTGCTCATTTGTACTTTGCTGATCGGACCGATGATACCGTAGCAGTTACGGCTTGGTACCATGTAGATTGGACGCGCACCGGTTAGGATCAAACCTTGTTCGATAGACTTGTGACAGTTACGGTCACAGATCGCGATGTCGTCGTCTTTCATACACGCTTGCATGATGGTGCGGTTTGAACCCGATGTACCAACAATGCCAGAGTAAGATTCGTGAGCACCGAAGATTTTCGCTGCTTCCACTTCGCTTTCTTTGAATGCGCCGCTGTGATCAAGCAGTGAACCCAATGCTGCACGTTCGATACCCATATCGGTACGGAACAGGTTTTCACCGAAGAATTCGAAGAACTGGTTACCCGCTGGTGTCTTAGTGAAACCGATACCGCCTTGGTGACCTGGCGCAGACCATGAATATTCATGGATGTCGTTGTAGTGCATCATCGCTTTCATGAACGGTGGTAGCACTTGTGAGCGGTAACGCTTCATGGCAGCAACGATACGGCCAGCCACGAAGTCTGCGGTGTCTTCAAGTACAGAGTAACATTCGTCAACACGTTCCATAAGCTTGCGGTTGGCAAGAATAGACGTACGTGCACGTTCTGCTAGTAGGAAAACAGGGACTTCAGTTTGACGCTCTTTCAGCGTATTTAGCAGGTCAACTTCTTCATTTGAATTAAGGATCTGCTCTTCAGATTTGTCCAGCGTTAGGACTAAGCTATCAATTTGTGTCGCGAGAATAACGGCTTTCGCATCTTCATAAGAATTTGCCGTGACGATTTCAATGGTACGTTCGTTTAGCTCTGCAATCAGCGCTTGTGTAGTACGTGCAGCATAGCTGCTTGAATCGATATTTTGCGGCTCTACAACCAGAGTGCGCATTTTGCTGAAGTTGTTGCTCATAATAAATATACCTAATATGCAATGTTCTTTTCAGCTGGATGGCTTGCTTATATTGATAGAGATAAACAGGTCAGGCAGAGTTGTTAACGTTAATTGATATTGATGTCGAGCGGTGAAAACACCGTGGCTCGAATGTGTCTATTATTCACCTATTAATTAAATGGCTGACCTTAATAGAAGGATGAAGATTAAGACCAGTCATTTAATTAAGTGTTACGTTGTCGGTTCATGTGCAATGACAATAAATAGTGACAGGAACCGACTTGAAAATTATGCGTTTACTTTTGGTTCTGAGACTTCAGGGGTAACATCTCGTGCTGCAATGAAGCCGTAGAAGATATAACCGAATAGCGTCAGGATAGTACCGCCAAACACGGCTTCAGCACCACAAGCATAGACACCGTAAATACTGTAAACCACACCTAACGTACCCACAATCGCACCGAAACGGTATTGCTTTTGTGTCGCCATGTTTTTGCGAAGTAGAACTTCTAAGCCTGTCATCGACAAGATGTAAGGCACCATGTTGATGAATACGGCCAGGTTAAGCAGGGCGTTAAATTGACTAATCAAGTTAGGAGAGATAGTCATTACCGCCAGTGTTAGTTCAGCCGCCAACATGATAAGCATACCGAAGATAGGTGCGCCCGCTTTGTTGGTTTTCGCGAAGATTTTAGGGAATAGACCTTCGTCTGCTGCTGCTTTTGATACTTGTGCGTTAGTGAACTGCCAACCTAATAGAGAACCGATACACGCAATAACCGCTGCCAATGTTACGATGTTACCCACGGTTGGGTTGAACATGTGGCTAAATACAAGACCAAACGGTGCGGTTGAGTTAGCCAATTCTGCGTTAGGAATAATACCTTGGATAACACCGGTAGAGGCAATGTAAATGACCGCTGCGAAACCCGTACCAAACAAGACAGCAAGTGGTACGTTACGCTCTGGGTTTTCAACCGCATCAGAGTTAGCACCGGCTGATTCAATACCCAAGAATGCCCATAATGTCAGTGCGATACCAGAAGAAACAGAGTGCATTGTGGTGTCGTGGTGTGGGTTCCATGCGCTCATGAATGTTTGTGGATCAAACCACCACCAACCGATAACAGACAGACCCAGTACAGGAAGAATGATACCCCACACCGTGAATGCTGAGATTTGACCTGTGATTTTTGGGCCGCCAAAGTTAGCGAACATAGTGAAAATAAGGATTGCACACACACCGAAGAACGTGTGTACAGGGGTATCTAACCAAGGAATGAAAGGTTTGATGTAACCCACTGCTGAAACGGCGATTGCTACACAGCTAATTACTAAACAGACGTAATAGGTGTAAGAAGAGATAAAGAAAGAAGATTTGCCGTGTGCTTCTTGTGCGTACGCTGACATACCGCCGGAACGCTTACAGAAAGCACCACATTTAGCAAAGGTGTAAGCAATACACATTGCACCTAATGCTGTTACTACCCAAGATAACATTGAAATGGCACCCACTTGTGCCAAACTCGCCGGTAGCATAATAATACCGGAGCCCATCATATTTACAGCAACAAGGACGGTTAAACCAACCAATCCCATTTTTTTACTATTGGCATCTGAAGACATTATATTAACCCTCAATTCAGATGAGACAGAATAATATTTATTCTCTTTAGTGGTGAGTGGCCTAATCCGTGGCGACTGTATAGTAAAGGGCGGTAATTTGATATTGGTGATATTCAGAAATAACGAATGTGCTCTTATTACAGCGATATTCACTTGTTTTACCAATGTGAATATATCCATTAATGAATATATCTTTTTAATTAAAAATATATTCACTAAATCGTTTAGAAAGTGTGTCTCTATTCGATGGACGTATTCTTATTGATTTTTGATGATTTAAAAACCCTAAAAATGCAATCAAGCATTGCATGAATCGGTTTTTTTGAGCCAATCTAAATGCCTATTCAAATTGTTATACAAATCTGACCAGTGGTTTTGATAAAACCCTACAAAGTGTGATTTAAATCACGCTTGTATGTAAATTCATACACTTAGAGGGGGATTTGACGCAGGTTCAGGGAAAGCTTCCATCGAGTGCAACGTTTTCGTTGCCACCATGCTGAAATATGCTTATGCAGAATAAGTGAGGATTCATGTAGTCATTTTTTTTCGTGAATTTGGCGAATTTTCGTCGTCATGGCAAACAGATAGCCATTTTTAATCTGCGCTGTACAAAAAACACTCGGTTTTAAGTGAGCGGTATTCGCCCTCAGAGAGGATCGCCAGAAAGTCGGGTTAGTCTGCGGACGGCGAAGCGAACCACTGCCGGATTTCAGCGACAGCCGCCATGTTGTTGGCACTGCCCAATTGCTGGCTGATGTCATGTAACGGCTGCGTGATGGCGTGAAAGTACATATGGCTATCGATGGTCAGTAACCCTTGCGTGGGGGATTGGGTATCACAATGTTGATAGTGATCGAGGCGCGCTAACAGGCGACAGGCCAGAGGGCGCACGGCATAAATGTGGCATTGCGCGGTCTGGGTGTTAAGGAACGGGCATGGGGTACGCACCGGGGGCAGGTATTTTTTTAGCGGCTCGGCTTTGCGGTTGAGGCGAAAGGCGGTGTGCGTGTGAATGTACACCGCTTCCGCGGCAGAGACTTCAACCGGACGGTTAATGCAGCAGTGAGCGCACCCTTGGCGGCAGACGGATAACGGCATGACAGCGTGGTCAGTGTAGGCATCAGCGGTGGCGTATAAGCGTTTGATAAAATCGAGGGGGGATTTGGGCACATCACTGTGTACCCAATGATCCAGCAATCGCAGGGGGATCTTCACGGCTTCCGGTGCTCGTTGGTGGGGAAAGCGTGAAAAGTGGGTAATACGCTGTGCAATGGCGTCTGTGGTTAATGCACTACTGGGTAAATCATTATGACTGGGTACGTATCTCAATGCGTCATCCTTAACGTTATCGAGTGGTCATAAAATAAGCGTCCTATTACGTCAGTATAAAGGGGGGAAGGGGGTAAAACATCGAGGCAGGTCGCTGTTTTTGGGTTTGATACGGTGTGGTTCTGTGATCTCACACCTGTTTTTATGGCGAAACAAGTGTGAGAAGAAAGAGGTGATGGTTGGTCTTCTCGCACAAATGGCCTTCTCATGCCTGCTGATGTCAGGGTTTCATTCCATCATGGGATAAGCGGTGTAAGGTGAGTGTTTCTTGAACAATGTTTTTAATTGATCTCACGTCGTATACCGAAGGTGACTATGACTGTATTAACGTTAACCGCTGAACCTTGCTGTGTCTCCCGTACTCGCATTTTCCACGCATCGTCAGACATGCACTTTTCCCCTTCTGATGGTGTTGCGCATAACGCCACACCGTTGATCCTGTTGGTGTTGGTGTTGGCGGTGACGGCATGAAAAAGCAATGGATCCTTCTTTCGATGCTGGCGACATCAGCAACCGCATTACCGTTCAGTGCCGCGCACGCCCACGGTTGGGCCGATTACCCCAAAGCGCGCCAAGTCTTCTGTGAAGAGGCGGGGGGCTATTGGAGTGCAGCTGACGGTTCTGGCATTAAAAACCGCGCTTGCCGCGCCGCGTTTAAAGCCTCGGGCTCCTATCAGTTTGTGCAAAAAAATGAATTCGCCGCCATGGTACCGGATTACAACAACATGGCCGCCGTGAAGCGGGCGGTACCTAACGGATTGATTTGCTCTGGGGGCGATAGCGGTAAACGGGGTATGAGTCTTCCGTCGGCGCACTGGCAGCGCACCACGATGCGCGCAGGTGAGAGGTTTACGCTGCGCTACCGAGGCACCGCCCCGCATACTCCCAGTTTTTGGCAGGTCTACATTACCAAACCCGGCTTTAACGCGGCGACCACTAAGTTGCGCTGGCAAGATCTTGAGTTGATTGCGTCGCACGGCAACATTCAGCCTCGGCAAGAAGGTAACGGGCAATATTTTTTCTTTGATGTCACGTTGCCTGCTGGACGAAGCGGCAACGCGACGTTAGTGACCCGCTGGCAACGTAACGATCCGGCTGGGGAAGGCTTTTATAACTGCAGTGATATCCGCTTTAACGGCAACGGCGGTTCCGATGACACGATAGTGACACCTCCTGTGGTGTTACCTTCGCCGACACCAGTGCCATTACCCCGGCCCAAGCCCCCAGCGGTGAACAAGCCCAATTACGTGCCAGTGATCTTACTGGGCTTAAAAGATCAATACACCTTAAACCGTGAAGGCCATGCGGTGATTGCGGTGACAGTGAAAACTCGCCGTGACTACAAGGTGGATATGGCGCTAAAGAACCGCCAGCAGCGCGTGGTTGCCCGTGACAGTGATGAGGTGAAAAAAGATCGGGCGGCGTTGGCGGTACTCGCCACCCAAGCCGGCCAGTACACGGTGACGTTCACGGCCACCCCGTTGAACACCAAGGATGCGCCAACGATCATTAAGCGCACGATTTGGGTGCAGGGTGGGAACAATACCCTGCCGGTGAAGCCAACGCGACCAGAAACGAAACCGACACCCCCTCCGACATCATTACCGGCGCCACTGCCCGACGGGGCGGGGTACGATTATGCTTATCCCACCGGTATCGGTGGCTATGTGGCCGGTGAAACCGTGGTGCTTGGACGAGATGGTCACACCTATCAGTGCCGCCCGTTCCCGGAAGGTGGCTGGTGCAACATTAACTCGGCCACACATTATGAACCGGGATACGGATCGTCGTGGCAGGATGCATGGGTGAAGCGGTAAACTGTTGACGCGATACACTGATAGCGTGGTAAACGTATCCACCATGGATACGCCTGTTGGTTGGAGGATAAGATGGATTATACCGATCAGGTGTTTTGGATATTGGTCGGCGCTGGCGTGATTCTTTTTATCGCGTTCAAGCTGATTGATAAATGGAAAGGCAAACGCAAGTAAACCCGATGTAAGTCAGTCAACAGTGAGAATAAAAGCAGAAATAAAAACGCCTCCCTGTTGGAGGCGTTTTGAGTGATAGGTTACATCACGTATTACTGAATCGCCGTATTAATCAAATTACCGTGTTGGTCAAAAAGCTGCACCCCACTGAGGTAAACCTGATTAAGATCACTGGCTGATACCGTCAAAAGACACCCTGAATCAGACTGTGTCAGCGCTTCAAGATGACCACAACTTGTGATATCAAGCGTTTGTTTATTGGTGAGCAAGAAGGTGGCTTCTGCTGAGCGGATACCTGTACCTTGCGCAATGGTTAGTTGGCCACTGTTCTGATCAAAGTTAACCGTTGGGTTTGCAGTGACAGATTCAGTTGTATCGTTAGGCGTTACCATGAAAGCAACAGTGACCGTGTTATTTAAGGTGGTTGGGCCTAATGTTTTGGCGCTGTAGTTTTTATCACCACCGCCACCAGTACCAGTATTAGGATCACCATTTGTGTCACTGTCGGAGTTACACGCGGTGAGTAGCAAGGCCGTAAGTAAAACGAGGCATTTTCTCATTGTTGTCTCTCCTTAGATTATTGCAGTTTTTTCAACGTAGTGATGTCAAAGAGGTCGATTTTACCGTTACGGTTAAAATCACCGAGAATGAGCTTAGTATCCGTTTGCGTGCTGATACCGTACATGGCCATTAAGCGGTCAAGGTCGAGGCTATCCACCGTACCGTCTTGATTGACATCGCCAGCCAATACGTCACCGGGGATCAGCATTTCAATATAGTTATCCATATCGGGTTTATCGGTACCGTTTGATGATGCATCGTCTGGATTTAACCCAACCTGGTATTCCGTTGTATTGTTTACACCATCACCGTCCAGATCCTGGTATGCATCGGCGGGATTATTCGGGTCAAGCCCGTGTGCTTGTTCAATATGATCAGGCAGGCCATCACCATCACTGTCAAGGACAGGGATATAAGCAAACTCAATTTGATTTGCAGTAACGTCCGTTGAGCCTACACGCTGGGTTAATTGAATATCCAAGGTGTGCTTGTCGAGCTCTAGATTGTTTTCATTGGAGTAGACAAAGTGATGTTGGTAACGCTCACCTTTCTCATAAGATTTCGTGTCGTCCCCATACGTTTCACTGACCAATGTTAAGGAGTCAGTACTGATGGTTGGAGCGATATAGTCCACCGCTGTATCGCCGATATTTGAGAGCGTGACGGCAATAGTGAAGTGGGTATTATCGCCCTCTGGTTGACGGGTGATATTTACCGTTTGAAGGTTGATTAATCCTTTGGTTCCGACCAACTCACTGGCGACCAAACGGGCTTGTGCTACATCGACAGTCAGTAAGGTATTTTCGGCTTGCCAGTTCGCTAACTTCTCACGTAATTGCCGTGTTAATTGCGCTGCATATTCGCTATCTGCAGTCCCCAGTTCAAGTAACGTCGCACTGATTGCGAGCTGATTGCTCGTGGCTTGGAGTTTCAGCTTGATCGCTGCGGCAATCGCATCTGCCCGTAGGGCATCCCAGTGACTGGGTTTGGGTGTCTGCAATTGATCGGCACTGCTCACATACGTCATCATGCTATCGATATCGTTTTGATAATTCAGCATGGAGGGGGTGAGAGTATTGACATAGAAGTCAAAGAACGCCTCAGTGTCATTATTATCTAAGAGCTGAATGGCTTGGTGGAATTGTTCGGTCATAACATCTTGTGAAAGACGGATACCGTGTTTTTGCAAGGCTTCATTGCTATGTCGTATGTGCCCGAGTGCACGCTCGTTGTACAAACGTGGTGCGGCGCTCTCTGCGACTTTGCTTGAAACTGCACCGGTAGAGGTACGCGTAATGACATTTTCAATTTGCGCGTCAAGTACGGAGAAATGGGCGGATGCTAAGGCCGAGTTGGATGCTGAAAGAGAAATATCACCCACTTTTAGGCCTTTATCGACGGCGCTCAGTGCGGTTTTTATCGTCGCCAGTGCCGGAATGGTATGACTGAACTTACTCGGTACAATATCAAAGACATTATTGATTGTGCTGGTTACACCGCCAATAACACCGACGTAGTCACTGATCTTGCTCGCGGTATCAAGGGTTGCTTTGACCGCTTCTGCCTGTTTTAGCATGGCATTGAGTGACAGGTTAGCTTGATTAAGTTGCGTTGCAAGGGCACCTGCTGTTTGTGAGGTGGTGATGGATGAGTGACGATTAATCGATTCATTAAATGTGGTATCGACCCCGTTCTCATACAGCGGAATGAGGATTTCCAGCGCGGTTTGTTGAGCGGCTGTCTGAAGTAATGGCAAGTTAGGGTTTGCCGATGCGGTAGCAATCAGATCTTTGAGTCGATCAATAATGCCGTGATGCGTGGCATCTAAATTCATTTTGACGACATCGAGTAATAAATTACTTAAGCTGGTCGAGAATTGACCGACAGTAGAGGCGGTTGAATTGAGCAGATCTTTGACTTTTTGATAGGACCAACGTACTGCTGCCCAGTCTGCCGCATCGGGGTCTAAGCCATTAGCGGCTCTGATCAAGCCTACCTGAATATCATCAAAGGTGCTGCGTAGGTCAAGGAATGTTGTAACGGTTTTCGCAATATTACCACCGATGACATTCACATCATTTTTGATGTATTCATTGGAGAGGTCGAGTGCTTTTGTTGCAATATCCATGCGCTTCAAGCCTTCTTTTTGCGCATCTGAGGGCCCTTCTCCCGTACTTTCGTCGGCGGTATTTGGAATGGTAATAAGCCAGTTGAGCGCATTATCCGCTTCAGATTCAAACGGTGAGCCAGAGAGAGCCGCAGGATTAAACGTTTTTATTTTGTTTAGACGCGTGCTGACGTCAGCTTTAATGTCTTCTACGGTCAGTAGTGCCAAATTAAAGAGAAGGTCCGTTTTGTCGAGAATAACATCGCCGCTGTCATCAAATGAGGTGATAACTTCCATCGATTGCTGCGCGTAAAAACCGGTGAGACCAGCAGTGACTTGGTATGTTTTATCGCCGGTTAATTCCAGGTCAACGCGTCCGAGAGCATCACTGATGTACGTTTTGGTATCGCCGTCATTATCAATCACCGTGATCTGGGCGCCTTCGATACTACGAGGTTCTGGGTCGTTATTTTTTACAATGAGAGGAAGGCGTAGGGTGTTGGTTTCAGGTTTATAGGGGGCAGTATCACGAACGTAAGGTAATCCTTCCGGTGTGATCATCAACTGACGTGTCATACCATCGAAAAGGCCGACGGGATCGGTAAAGCGAAATTGGTAGCTACTGGTGACGGCATCGCCAAGTTCGGAGAGCAACACCTCCCCATTGAAGGGCCAGTTTAAGCTGCTGCCTAAAGAGTCATATTGTATTTCTGGTGAGGAATAATAAAACGTTTGGCTGTCGATAGACATTGCTGCTAGTGAGAAAGTGGCAGTGGTTGCACTGTTACCCCCGTCGGCAGCGACGTGTGCAGGCGCATCGGTAATTAGCATGACAATTTGCTGTGCATCAGGGCGCCAGTCAAGTTCGGTGCCTGCTGCGATAATGGAATCGAGCGGGTTTTCTGGCCAGTCATTCCCCCCATTGGCTGACAATGACGAGACCCAACTTTTAAATGATTCTGCATCTTCGGTAAAGTTTATTTTCCCGCGATAGGGGACTTCATCGCCGAATGAAAAACCCGCCAAACGATAATCAATGTCAGCTGCCGAAAGTGCATCGACAAATGATCGCACGTTATTGATGACTGTACGGATCTCGCCTGACATTGAACCTGTTGAATCAATCACAAAAGCAATATCGGCTTTTGATGTGCTCGATCCAAGTTCACTGATTAATAGGTCGGTTGGTACTTGATATGCCGCCAGAGAAGGGTGTGAAACGTTAACGTTGAAGTCACTGGTCGATAACCCTGGAACATGGACACCTTCTGCATCCCTCACACTGAAGAAGCCTTGTACAGCAGGGAAATCACTGGTACTGATTTCAGTGATATTCAGTACGTTCGGTGCGGTTGGAATGGATCCGGTTGCTTTGGCAACGCCTTTTGCTACGCGGGTTCTTTCTAGTGCAGCGAGGTCGTTGGATACCGCATTAAGGTATTGTGGTGAGAGTGAATCGCTTTGTTGCGCGATAGCAAGGGGAGCGAATAGCAAACTGAGTGGTAATAAGTAGGATCGTTTCACGTTTTCTTCCTCTGACGTTATCTATTCCGTGTATTAATACCGGCAGATAGTAGGGGAATAAAAAATGATTGTTAATTGAACAAAGGAATGAAACCAGTAAGAACGGACTGAGCTATAAATAATAAAATCACGCTGTCGACATTTCACAAAAGGTTGCGAGCGATATCTTGCTTATAATTGTCATTCATATGATTAACTATGTTGACAATAATGATAGTTCCATTGGTAGTGACATCGATTTAACGTCTAAAAAGGGAAGGTGTGATGAGAATACGAAAGCGTAACAAAAAAGCCTAACCGCGTGCTTTATCTTACAAGAGGAAAGCGCGCCGGTTAGGCTTTGTTTTACTTAAAAGGGGAGAACTACTTGTTCAGTTGCTGCTCAACCAATGTCTGCCAGAAGTTCACGCCTGACATCAGGATTTCATCGTTGAAATCGTACAGTGGGTTGTGTAGCGCCGTGCCGCCGCATTCGCCCACACCGTTACCCACAAGGATGTAACAGCCGTTGGCTTCACGCAGCATGAACGAAAAATCTTCACTGATGGTGAAAGGCTGACAGCTGCCGTTTACTTTGTCTTCACCGGCAACCGCAATGGCTGCGCGTACCGCATGTGCCGTTTCTTCCGGAGTATTGATCGTAGACAGGAAGCTATTGTTGAAGTTGAACTTGTAGTCAACACCCGCAGCCATACACGTACCCGCTGCAACACGCTCAAGCGCTTTTTCAATCTTGTGCAATGCTTGGTCAGTGAAGCTGCGCGTATCACCTTTAATCGTGACACGAGAAGGGATCACGTTCACCGTGCCGTTGGTCGCGAACTCGGTCACAGAGATCACAGCGGTTTCATTAATCGCGCTTAGGTGGCGAGAAACAATGGTCTGAATCGCTGTCACGATCTGTGCGCCCACAACGATAGGGTCCGTGCCCATGTGTGGCATCGCCGCGTGGCCGCCCGTGGCGATCACTTCAATTTCAAAGCTACTTTCGCTCGCCATTAGCGAGTGAGGGCGTGTCACAAAGTGACCGGCTTCAATACCCGGCAAGTTGTGCATCGCGTAAACCGCATCAATCTTCCAGCGCGTGAACAGGCCGTCTGCGATCATCGCTTTTGCGCCCACACCGTGCTCTTCACCCGGTTGGAAAATAAAGTAAACCGTCCCGTCGAAGTTACGGGTACGGGCTAATTCGTGGGCTGCACCCAGTAGCATTGCCGTGTGACCGTCGTGGCCGCACGCGTGCATCACGCCTTCATGAACAGAGGCATGACAGAATGTATTCTTTTCGTGGATGTGTAGCGCATCCATATCAGCACGTAGGCCGATAGAGCGATCGCTGTCACCACATTTAAGGATGCCGACAACACCGGTTTGGCCGATGTTACGGTGAACTTCAATACCACCAAACGCTTCGAGTTTAGTCGCGACCATCTCGGCAGTCATCACCTCTTCAAAGCCAAATTCAGGGTGTTTGTGGATATGACGACGCCATTCAGTCACTTGTTGTTTAATGGTCATAATGAACTTCCTCTTTTGTGCAAACGGCGCAGCAGGAAACCTGCTGCGCTTCATATTATATTTATTGGATTATGCTGTTTGTGTTTCTAGTGCTTCTGCTTTCGCTTTGTCGTTACCGAACTTCATGAACATCATCATAGAAACGATAACCACACCGATTGCTAGAAGACGCATTGGTGTTACTGATTCGCCCAGTGCAAACACAGCCAGTACGAATGAAGACAGTGGCATTAGGTTCAGTGCCATACCTGTACCATCAACGCCTACACGCTCCATAGCGTAGATGTAGATGATGTAGCTCACACCAGAGATACCTACACCCAAAATAGTGATACATAGGATACGCAGTGGAGAACTGAAGATACCCAGTGCAGAGCTTAGGTCAGCGCCTGTGAACAGAAGGTATAGACCGAAACCGATTGAAGCGAACACGAACTGGTGGAACATGGTCGCAACAGAGCCGTATTTCTCTGCCAGTTCAGCACGAGCGTAAGCCATGGTTGCAAAACTTGCCGCACTTGCGAAACAGATCAAGTGACCGATGTTGAAACCGCTGGTTTCTGATGTTGGATCCATAACCAGAATCGCTACACCCACGAACGCACCCAGTGCTGCAACCATCTGCAGGGTAGAGAAACGAGCATTGTGGCGGAAGAAACCGACAGTCAGAATCAAGATAGGGATCAAGCCTTGGATAACACCGTTTTCAGAGGCAGTGATATAGTCAAGAGAAAGGAATGAAAAGAAACTAAATGCACCTTGACCGATGATACCACACGCGGCAGACCACACGATGTCATGACGGTTTTCCCAGTTCAGTTTAAAATCACGTTTCTTCTCAACTTTACCGGTTGCAATACCCACGTTAAGGATAATTGCAAGGGTAATGAAAGCCACAGTATAGCGAGCCCACACGAGTACTTGTGGATCCATCACTTCCAAAATCGGGGTGCCGACGATCCATGGAATACCCCATAGAAGACCGATGAAAATTGCAGCTATCCAACCTGTTGTTGTACGGTTCATAATCTAAATCCTTTATTGTCCATTTAATTAAGACGAACGTCCCCGTAAGCCCCTATTTAAGGCCTAAATTCCGTAACTCTTTCATGGGGACGGTCGCTAACCGGTAACGCTAAACTTGATACTTTTTGACTGACAACCTATCTGTCATTCGTTCGTTATCTAAAAAGAACGATTACGCTGTCGCTTCTGTGTCGATGTTCATGATGCGGTCTAAATCTACTGGCGCTGTTGTGCCAAGATTCAGAAGGTGGCCGTAGCCTGGGCAAGATGCAGCTTTACCAGTTAGGTGCATCGCGTGCCAGAACATCGCAGAGTTACTGCATACGACTGGGATATTGAATTGGTCTTCAATTTCTTGGATATGGTCAAGTACGCGTAGGTTAGTACATGACATGAACACAAGGTCTGCACCTGAGTTCGGTAGGATTTTTTCCAGTGCTTCTAGCATGGATTCTTTAGATACCGTCGTGATATCAGTATCACGCTCAATGCCCAGAGAGCCTAGCACAACCACTTCAAAACCGGCTTTGGTAAGCTGCTGGTAAAGTGGGAAGTTAACGTCCGTTGGGTACGGAGAGAACACGGCAATTTTTTTCGCGCCAAGGTGTTTAAAGGCGGCTTGTGCAGCGGTCCACGGGTTGGTCGCAGGGATATCGCCACGGTTAGCGGTTAGCAGGCCAGCCACACGCTCTTCACCGATGATGATAGAGGCAGAGGTACAACCGAATGCCATTACGTCCATTGGTAGGCCGTAAGCGATCAAATCAGACGCTTCGCTGATACCGTTTGCGATGCGATCCAACGCTTCAGGTGTCATTTCGCTGCTGTAGAAAACGCGAGAGCTGAAAACAGCGGCTTGAGTGCCGAGTAGCTTTGCCCAATCCATTTCAAGAGAGTGGTCAGTACTTAGCTGAACCAGACCAATGTGAGTACGGTTAATACGTGGTGCTGGTACGTACGAAAGTGGCACTTCAAACTGCTTAAAGTCTTCAATCGTGTTCATGTGTGTTTTTCTCTTTGATGAGGGCTGGTGGGCCAGCCCTTATTGTTATGTCGTCGTCAGGGTGCTGCGAATTACTTGATGATGATCAGTTCTGGTTCAGCACGCTCGCTCAACCACTCTGCACCATTTTCGGTGATCACGATGTTTTCTTCGTGAACCATTGACTTACCTGGTGCGTAAACCATGCCAGGTTCTAGCGTCATTACCATGCCAGGTTTTAGTACGGTGTTATCTGTTGCGGTGTTAGATGGACGCTCAGTCAGCTCCATACCCAGACCGTGGCCTAGACGACCTACGTCGTTACCTAGCGCACCGTTGGCTTCTAGCACTTTCCACATTGCGTTGTAGATGTCAGTGGTGGTTGCACCAGGTTTCGCTGCTTCAAAGCCCGCCGTTGTCGCGTCGTACGTTGCACGGTACGCGTCTTTTGTTTGCTCGCTTGCAGAGCCGAACGCCCAGTTACGGTCGAAGTCAGAGAAATAACCATCACGTACCGCACCGGTGTCGATGATCAAGACGTCGCCATCTTCGATTACACGGTCAGTTGGACCCATGATGATGGAGTCGTAACCGTCTGGGCCAGAACCTGCGATGATGTACGGACACTCATCAGCACCTTCCATTAGCATGTCGATGCGGAAACGCTTACAGATTTCACGCTCAGACATACCAGCACGTGCGTACTCAGGCACTTTTGCGAAACCCACGTTAGTGATGCGGCAGATTTCTTTGATTTTTGCGATTTCTGCAGGTGACTTAACCTGACGAAGACCGTGCATTTCTAGAGAAACGTCCACGAACTCTTTCTTCACAAGAGAAGTCAGTTTCACGTAGTTGTTTACAGGCATACGCAGGTGAGATTCGATACCCAGCGTGGCACCGACACGGCCGAAGCGGCAAGGTAGCGAGTTCAGGAAGCTTGCTACTAGGCTGATACCGTCGTCTTCTGGACGTGGTGAAGGCCAAGTAATGATGTTGTCGATCCAAGTACCGGCCATGCCGCTTGCACCGATCTCAGGGATAATCGCAGTTGGCTTGCCTTCAGCTGGGATAACCAAGAACCAAGGACGCGTTGGGCTGTGCCAGAATTGCGTGTGGAAGCCGGTGAAGTAGCGAACGTTTGGCTCAGTGGTGAAGATCATTGCATCAAGATTTTGCTCACGCATTACTTTTTGTGCACGCGCTGTACGCTCTTCAAATTCAGCCAGTTCAAAACCGCGAGCTAGATGATTCATCATGTGTTATCCCTCATTACTTATCTATTTTTATTTCGGTTACGTCTAGTGAACCAAAAATCATTAAAGTTCACTATTGTTGACGTTATGGCGGCCAGTTTACTGATAATTCAGTTAAATAATGTGACCTGATTCTCAGAGTTAACTATTGTGAACTGATTAGAGGGTTGTCGGGATGAATTTAGTGAGCAAGGTCAACTTTTTTGAACTTTGGTTGCTATTTTAGTTGCTAAGAAAGCATTTATAGCGTTCCATAGTTAACGAAAATTGATTTTGCAGTTGAAAGGTTGCGGCCTTTGCATCACAATGTCGTCAATGTTAGTTAACAAAAGTGACCTAAGATGAGCGAGAAGACCTTTGAATCACAGTCAACAAAGTTTACTGGTAAGGACAAAGAGATCCTCACTTCGTACTATCGGTTAGCAGATACCATTGCAGATTTCATCGGGCCTCATAGTGAAGTGGTTATCCACTCCTTTGAAAACTTTGAAAAATCAGTCGTCAAGATTGTGAATGGACATCACACCGGCAGGACGTTGGGATCCCCAATCACTGATTTGGGACTCCGGATGCTCAGCGCGTTTGAGAAGACGGGCGAGGTCACGCCGAAAAGCTACTTTACCCAAAGTAAAGACGGCGCGTTGCTGAAATCGACGACATGTATTCTCGCCGGTGAGGGGGGTAAACCGATTGGCATGTTCTGTATTAACATGAATTTGTCATTTCCGTTTCCAGAGATCATCAAAACACTGATGCCAGAAATGGGTCATACCAATATTGGGGTCAGTGAAAACTTCAGCGCCAGTGCGAATGATGTGATTGATCAGGCGTTAAATCACGCCATCACCGACATTGAGAATGATGCCTCAATCAATTTGAAAGGTAAGAACAAAGCCATTACGAAGCAGTTGTTTGAAAACGGCATCTTTGAATTAAAAGAAGCCACAGCAATGGTTTCGGAACGGTTGGGTATCACTCGCCATGCAATTTATAAATATTTGCGCGAGTTTAAGTCATAGTTACGGATAGCAAGAGACATACAATGAAAACACAAATCCACACAGATTCAGCACCAGCAGCCATCGGTCCTTACTCACAAGCATTGGGCTTTGGCGATCTCGTCTTCACTTCTGGTCAGCTACCTCTTGATCCAGCAACCATGGCTTTTGCGGAAGGTGGCATTAAAGAGCAGGCGCGTCAGTCTCTGGCTAACCTGAAAGCGATTTTGGAAGAAGCCGGTGCATCAATGGACACCGTGCTGAAAACAACATGTTTCTTGTCTGACATGGAAAACTTCGCGGCATTCAACGAAGTGTACACTGAGTTCTTCGGTACTGACGTTGCACCTGCACGTTCATGCGTACAAGCAGCACGTCTACCAAAAGATGCGCTAGTTGAAGTAGAAGCTGTTGCTTACATCAACAAGTAATTCTTTGTTTTAAATCTGGCAAACCGTTTCCCCTGTTTTAGGTTTGCCAGTTTTTTCACCCTCTAGCCCGAAGTGATCGCGATGTTAAAAGTATCTAAAAACCCAAATTACACTGGCGAAGTTAGCGCGCTGTTTTCTAAAGAAGCCGCAGCGGCAACGCGTGCTTTCCACCAGCAGATTGATGGCTACACCCCAACGCCACTTGTTTCGCTACCTAACCTGGCTAAGCAGCTAGGCGTGAAAGCAATTTTGGTGAAAGATGAGTCAAAACGTTTTGGTTTGAACGCATTTAAAGTGCTGGGCGGTTCTTACGCGCTAGGTCGCGTATTGGCTGAGCACCTGAACATGGACATCAGCGAAATCGACCTGAAAACCGTGTCATCTAAGCTAGAAAAGCCATTGGCATTCACTACCGCGACCGCTGGCAACCACGGTACAGGTGTGGCTTGGGCTGCACGTGAAATGGGTCAGAAAGCCGTTGTTTACATGCCAGCTGGCTCACCACAGGCAAGCGTTGATCGTATCCGCGGCTTGGGTGCAGAGTGCATCGTGACTGACGTTAACTACGATGACACCGTACGTCTAGCAAACAAAACGGCTGAAGAAAACGGCTGGATGCTGGTGCAAGATACAGCATGGGAAGGTTACGAGCAGATCCCAACATGGATCTCTCAAGGCTACATGACCATGGCTGACGAAGCGGTTGAGCAGGCAGAAGCAATGGCTGAAGGTCTACCAACACACGTACTGCTTCAAGCAGGTGTTGGTGCAATGGCTGGCGGCGTACTTGGCTTTATGGCTGATCGTCTAGGTGCAGATAACTTCAACGCGATCATCGGCGAACCAGCAGCAGCAGATTGTATTTACCGTTCTGGCCTTGAAGGCGAGATGGTTAACGTAACGGGCTCACTAAGTTCTATCATGGCAGGTCTTGCTTGTGGTGAACCAAACCCAGTGACATGGCCTGTTCTACGTGATTGCAGCCATTCATTCATGTCTGTTGAAGACAAAGTGGCAGCAACCGGTATGCGTATTCTTGGTAACCCACTGAACGGCGACGAAGCGGTGATCAGTGGTGAATCAGGCGCGATCACCATGGGTATGTTGTACCTACTGATGACGACGGAAGAAGGCCGTGCCCACGCTCAAATGATGGGTCTGGGTGAAGATTCTGTGGTAATGCTATTTAGCACAGAAGGCGACACGAACCCAGCACGCTACCGTCGTATCGTGTGGGAAGGCGAGCAAGCCCTATAATCTATAGCAATTTGCTAGATCCCCCCAAAGATTGATAAAGAAGAGGCCGAAAGGCCTCTTTTTTTATTGCGATGAAACATGCAATGACTGGCGGAGTGCTGTTATTTTCACACTCTTTTTGTATTTTTATCTGTCGTGCGCTGACGTTCAGTGTGAAACGCTATATTTCGTATGCCCTGGGTGAATACAACAGGGTTGGCAAAAGTGTGCTTTAGGTATATAACAGGTGCAACACTTTGTATTTACGCGGTTAAAATAGAAACATCAACGTGAGCTAAGTAGGATTTTTACCGGAATAAAGGTGAGCTTAGGTGCATATTGTGAGGGGCGGTCTATTTTTACCAAGCGAGCACATACGATAAGTAGAACGTTAAGGAGCTAGGTTCATGCCATCATTTCTATTGCATTACTTAGAGAAAAAGCGACAAAAGAAAAGAGATGCGTTAAAAGCACGGTTGCATTTTGCCATGTCACAAACGGTAGAGCGGGATAAGTAACCGCGTCATTCCGTACTCGTTCACAGACGGTCTCTGTGCAATCACACGGGGCGAGATACCCTTACCACCTCTCATATCCCTACGTCATCTCATAGCCTCAAAAGTCAGCCGTAACGGCCTTTGAGGGCGATGTCTGCCATTGATTAGGTCGTTGTTCCGGTTGTTGCTCAGGTCGCTTTTATTGACGGATTATTCCGTTAAATGGTCTTTGACTCATCGGCGGTACCGTTAAGAAAGGGGGAGCCAACGCTGATGTGGAATACTGTCACTGAGGGCGAAGAAAGCCATGCAGAGGAGCGCAGTGCTGCGTATGTGATTGGCTAGCATGGGGAAAACAAGAAAGCGCCGCAGATAGCCTGCAGCGCTTTTTGTTTATAGGTGAAATGTAATTATGCTTTTTGTGGTACCAGCGCTGCGTCTTTGCTGTTATCCGTTTCTTTGGTTTCAAACTTGGTGAAGATGTACAGTGCTACCACAATCAGTGAAACAATGATGGTTTTGCTCAGTACCATTTCTTCGCCCAGTGTCATGACGGCTACCACATAGCCAACAAGTGGCATCAGGTTCAGGGCCATCGTCGCTTTTTCTACGCCGATTTGTTTGAAAGAGTAAAGCTGGATCAGGTAGCTACCGCCTGAGATGCCCGTACCCAAGAAAATCAGTAGGCCAATCAGCAGTGGGCTAGACAGAATAATGTTGATTTGTGACAGGTCGAGATCCATCGCGAATACTGCGATAACACCCAGTGCGGCAACAGAAATGTACTGGTACAGCATAGAGACAACAGAACCATACTTCTCAGCAAGGCTGCCACGTAGGTGTGCAGTCCAAGCCAGTGATAGCATAGAGGCGGTCACATAGGCATAGCCCAGTAGTGAATTACCGTTCTCAACCGCGGTTGTTGGTCCCACACTCATGGCGTAGATGCACAATGCAGACGCTGTAAATGCCCCCCATTGCACTTTGTTCATCTTAAAGTTCATGAACATCATGCCAAAAAAGACGGTCGCAAAAGGCTGCATGCCTTGGATCACGCCGTTTTCCGTCGCGCCAATGTGAGACAATGACAAGAAATTAAAGAGAGAGAACGCCCCTTGGCCGATGATGCCGCAAAGGGCGATTTTCAAAATGTCTTTCTTGTCAATTTTTAAGCTGCCGCCTAAATCTTTGCTTAGCGAAGCGCTTTTCGACGTGAAAAAGTAAATCACAGACAGGCCAATCACCGCGGTGACATAGCGGAAAAATACCAATGTCATCGGATCTACCGCCATCGACAGCGGTTTAGACACCACCCCGGTGACACCCCAGATAACGGCAACAGAAATGGCGGCAACCCATCCCAGAAGTACATTGCTATTTTTCATGTCCATATTGACCTTCCTAAATTGTGTAAAGCGAAAAGAAAAAGGTTTCAGTGTTGCTTTCCGTTGTTCACTCACTACCGGTGAGGTGGTTTGCTATTTCGTCGTTACTTATTTCTGATCAACGTCGATGGTTAAACACGGTGTGGAATCGGTTTGTCATGCTGATAAAAGTTACAGAAAGTGAACTTTTAGGTTTGCTATTGATTACGTTGACAGTATGTGAGCTAGTGTAGCGACATCAGGGTTAAATAATGTGACCGGAATCGACAAGTTAACGATAGTGAACTCTGTGCGATGTTTTTGTTCTGGATTAGTGATTTTGCTCAACTTTTGTGGGTATGAAACGGTATTTGTATTGCAAATAGGGTCAACAAAGCGTTTCATAGTCAAAGATATTGGAATATCGCTCGGAAAAATGGCGGATTTTCATCTGGCTGTTACTCGTTAAAGTTAACAAAAGTGATCTAAAATGTGTGTCGACACCCCAGAAGCTCAGTCAACAAAATTTACCGATAAGGATAAGGAGATCCTCTCTACGTATTTTCGGTTAGCAGAAACCATCGCCGATTTTATTGGGCCGCATAGCGAGGTGGTCATTCACTCGTTTGAGAGCTTTGAGAAGTCGGTCGTGAAAATTGTGAATGGTCACCATACTGGCAGGAAGCTTGGATCACCGATCACCGATCTCGGCTTAAGAATGATCAGCGCTTTTGAAAAAACCGGTGAAGTGACGCCGAAAAGTTACTTTACGCAAGGTAAAGATGGCGCGTTGTTGAAGTCGACGACGTGTATCTTGGCGGGAGAGGAAGGCAAGCCGATTGGTATGTTCTGTATCAATATGAATCTGTCGTTTCCGTTTCCCGAAATCATCAAAACATTGATGCCCGATATCGGACATAGCAATATTGGTGTAAGTGAGAACTTCAGCGCTTGCGCAAATGATGTGATCAATCAGGCGCTTGACCATGCCATTACTGAAATTGAACATGACAGCGCGGTGAATTTAAAACGAAAAAATAAAGCGATCACCAAGCAGTTATTTGATAACGGTATCTTTGAGCTGAAAGAATCAACAGCCATCGTGTCGGAACGACTGGGGATCACCCGCCATGCGATTTATAAGTATTTGCGTGAATTTAAAGCGTAATACTTAACCCTACTGCGACATTGAAGAGGCCATTCGGCCTCTTTTTTTGTCGTGATAACAACATGACCTCTTCATGGTTGTTCTCTGTTTCTCCCTCTCTTGTCTACCGCTTTTTTGAGACACTTTTCACCTATATTTCGGCTGCAATTCATTACTTCTCGAAGGGTTTTGTCGTGCCGTCATGGCCCCTTATTGAATGAATTGAAAATAGTTAGAGTTCAAAGTATTTTTGTGTTCTGTGCGCTTTTTGTGCTAACTTTTGATACTAAAACAGTAGTTGCACAATAATTTCACACCATTAGAACGCAAACTATCTTGTTGGAAAATCATGGTTCGTCGTGATGTTGCCGGCTAGGCGCAACAGAGAATGTGATGCAGGGGGAAGATTGATCTCGCTGTCATATTTGTTTAGTGTTCGATGCGTTGTTTTGTGATTAAATTGTTAATGGTTCAAGGCCAAGGATGAGTTTGAATGGCAACCATATTAGAAGTACAGAACCTGTATAAAGTGTTTGGTAATAAGCCTGACGCGGCGTTTCCGTTAATCGAGAAGGGACTGGATAAGGACACGATTTTCGCTCAAACGGGATTAACCGTGGGGGTGCACGATGTTTCCTTGCAGATCAATGAAGGGGAAATCTTTGTCATCATGGGGTTATCGGGGTCGGGCAAGTCGACCTTGGTGCGCTTGCTCAATCGCTTGATTGAGCCGACACGCGGTAACGTGCTATTGCGTGATCGTGATATTGCCCATATCTCTGAAGATGAACTGCGTCAGGTGCGGCGGAATAACATTTCGATGGTCTTCCAGAATTTTGCCCTTATGCCGCACATGACCGTGATTGAAAATACCGCGTTCGGTTTGGAGCTTGCGGGTTTCAGCCTTGAGTTGCGCCAACAAAATGCCCGTGCGGCGCTGACAAGGGTCGGCTTGGGTAACCACTGCGAATCCTACCCGGATGAATTGTCCGGCGGCATGAAGCAGCGGGTCGGGTTAGCCCGTGCACTGGCGTGCGATCCGGATATCTTATTAATGGATGAAGCCTTTTCTGCGTTGGACCCATTAATTCGAACCGAGATGCAAGATGAGCTGATCCGTCTGCAAAATGATGATAAGCGCACGATTGTGTTTATCTCCCACGACTTGGACGAGGCCATGCGCATCGGCGATAAAATTGCCATTATGCAAGACGGCGTGGTGGTGCAAGTCGGAACCCCTGATGAAATCCTTCATCATCCGGCGAATGATTATGTTCGTTCCTTCTTCCGTGGCGTGAATGTCGCAACGGTCCTCTCTGCGAAAGATATCGCCCGTAAAAAACCGGCGGCGGTGGTGAAAAAATCCGAAGTGGATGGCCCCGCGGCCGCGCTGCAATTGTTGCTTGAGCATGACCGAGAGTTTGGCATTGTCGTCGATAAAGCCAATAAGTTCTCCGGCATTGTGTCTGTCGAGTCGCTCACTCGCGCCCACAATGATGATCGCCCACTGGCCAGCGCTGCATTGCCAGATCCGTTATCCGTCTCGCCTGATGCGCCGATCAATCAGGTGCTCGGACCGGTGGCGAGTGTGCCTTATGCGGTGCCAGTGGTTGATGACGAGCGGCACTATTATGGCGTCATCACTAAAGCACGATTACTTCAGACATTAGACAGGGAATAAACACATGGCTAAGGAAAGTACGCCTGCGAGTGATCCATGGAGCCAGACGGAACAACAGGCTGATCCATGGGCGACCACCTCATCAGACAGTGCCGAACAGGCATGGCTGACGGATGCCGATGCCGCGTCAACCGCGTTTGATTGGCAGCAACCCTTTAATGAAGCCCTCATCCCGTTTGATCAATGGGTAGAAACCAGTTTGGGCTGGATGGTTGAACACGGCCGCCCCGTGTTTCAGGCCATTCGCGTGCCGATCGATTTTATCTTAACCACCTTTGAATCCGCCTTGGTCTCGACACCAGCCCCGTTCATGTTGGTCCTCTTGTTCTTGTTAGCGTGGCAATTTGCAGGCTTCAAGTTGGGGATATCGACCCTTGGTGCGTTGCTCGTGATTGGTTTGATCGGTGCATGGACACAAGCCATGACAACCTTGTCATTGGTGATGACCTCGGTGTTCTTCTGCTTATTGCTCGGTTTGCCGCTGGGGATCTGGCTGGCGAGAAGTCAGACGGCGGCCAAAGTGGTGCGGCCTATCTTGGATGCGATGCAAACCACCCCAGCCTTTGTGTATTTGGTGCCGATTGTGATGCTGTTCGGGATCGGTAACGTACCCGGCGTTGTGGTCACGATTATCTTTGCGTTGCCACCGGTAGTCAGACTGACCATTTTGGGGATCCAGCAAGTGCCGGAGGAGTTGATAGAAGCGGGTCATGCCTTTGGGGCCAGCCCGAAACAAATGCTCTATCGCATTCAATTGCCGCTCGCCATGCCAACCATTATGGCCGGTGTGAATCAAACTCTGATGTTGTCACTGTCAATGGTGGTGATTGCCTCCATGATTGCCGTCGGGGGGCTGGGGCAAATGGTACTGCGCGGCATTGGCCGATTAGATATGGGACTGGCCGCCGTTGGGGGGCTGGGAATTGTGATTCTGGCGATTTTGCTCGACAGGATCACGCAGGCATTAGGTGCAAACTTGCGCAATGCCAAAAGTAAGTGGTACCACCAAGGGCCTGTTGGCCTGATGGTACGTCGTCAATCATCGTCTGTAAGCGTAAAAAAAATGGGAGAAAACGCATGATCACTTCATGGAAGAAGACACTGACTGCCAGTGTCTTGATCTCTGCGGCGTGTGCCGCGGGTAGTGCATGGGCCGAATCGTTACCTGGCCAAGGGGTGACGGTACAGCCGTTACAATCGACCGTTGCTGAAGAAACTTTTCAGACGCTCATCGTGAACAAAGCCCTTGAAGCGTTGGGCTATACCGTAAAACCAACCAAAGAAGTCGATTACAACGTTGGCTATACCTCGATTGCGGAAGGGGATGCGACATACCTGACCGTGGGTTGGTTCCCGCTACATGCGGACAAATACACCATGGCAGGCGGTGACGAAAAACTGTACCGCAAAGGCCATTACATTACGGGTGCGGCGCAAGGGTATTTGATTGATAAGAAAACGGCTGAAAAGCACGGTATCACCAATATCGGCCAGCTCACGGATCCGAAATTGGCCAAACTGTTTGATGCTGATGGTGATGGCAAAGCCGACCTGACCGGGTGTAACCCAGGCTGGGGCTGTGAGATGGTGATCGAAGAGCAGCTCAGTGCCTTTAAATTACGTGATACTGTCGCGCATAACCAAGGTAACTATGCGGCGATCATTGCTGATACCATTTCTCGTTATAAGAAAGGCGATCCTATCCTGTATTACACGTGGACGCCGTATTGGGTCAGTGGTGTGTTGATCCCGGGTAAAGATGTGGTATGGCTGGAAGTGCCGTTCTCAGCCTTGCCGGGTGAGCGTAAGAATGTCGATACCACACTACCAAACGGTAAGAACTACGGGTTTGAAATGAACTCGATGCGTATTATCGCCAATAAGACGTTTACGACTAATAACCCTGCAGCGGCGAAACTGTTTGAGATCATCGAACTCAACATCAACGATGTCAGCGCCCAAAACATGTTGATGAGCAAAGGCAAGAACTCATCGGCAGATATTGAAGCACACGCGAATTCGTGGATTAAAGCGAATCAGTCCACCTTCAATGGCTGGCTGAATACCGCGAAACAAGCGGCGCAGTAGCCGTCACCGAGGTCTATAGTCAAAAGCCGACGCCCTGTGCGTCGGCTTTTTGCTGTCTACGGTGTGACGCAGAGCGATCGGTATGCGCAAGCGAACGGAGGGAGAACGCGTTAGCCTTGTCCTCGGGTACGAGTGCGTTTGCTGGGGGCATTTTTTTCGATAAATTCGATAATCATACCTGCAATATCTTTACCGGTGGCGGCTTCAATGCCTTCTAATCCGGGGGAGGAGTTGACTTCCATCACCAACGGGCCGCGTTCAGAACGCAGTAAATCCACCCCTGCAACATTGAGCCCCATGATTTTTGCGGCCGCGACCGCCGTTCGGCGTTCTTGCGGCGTGATTTTTACCAGAGAGGCCGAGCCGCCACGGTGCAGGTTAGATCGAAACTCGCCTTTTGCCCCTTGTCGTTTCATGGCGGCAATCACTTTATCGCCAATCACCAAGCAGCGAATATCCGCGCCGCCGGCTTCTTTGATGAACTCTTGCACCATGATGTTAGCTTTTAGCCCCATAAAGGCTTCCACCACACTTTCGGCGGCTTTTTTGGTCTCCGCCAAGACCACGCCGATCCCTTGTGTGCCCTCGAGCAGTTTGATCACCACAGGGGCGCCCCCTACCATGTCGAGTAAATCTTTGATGTCATCGGGTTTACTGGCAAAGCCGGTGATCGGCATCCCGATCCCTTTGCGGGACAACAATTGCATGGAACGTAGCTTATCGCGCGAACGGGTGATCGCGACCGATTCATTGACCGGATACACCCCCATCATTTCAAACTGGCGCAGTACGGCGGTGCCGTAAAAGGTGACGGACGCACCGATACGCGGAATGATGGCGTTAAAATCGGAGAGCTCTTCCCCTTTAAAATGGATCTGCGGTTTCTCGGAGTTGATATTCATGTAGCAGCGTAGGGCATCAATCACTTTGACTTCATGGCCACGGCTTTCGCACGACTCAATAAGGCGCCGGGTGGAATAGAGATTTGCGTTACGTGACAAAATGCCAATTTTCATTTCTTGCTCTCCTCGCAAGCGATTAAAAAAGATTGCTCAGGGTCTACCATGATCCGGCCATGCATGGCCGTGCGGCCAAGCAACATGCGATAAGCCATATTGTCACGATTCGCTAAGGTGATTTCGATCGGCCAAGTTTGTCCGCCAAGGGTCAAGTCCGATTGGATCACATAGCGGGTTTGTTCTTGGCCCCCAGAGTTTTTTACTCCGCGTTGGTCAATCACTTTGGCCTCACAGATCTGTTCGATCGCTGTATTGTCTTGTTCGGGGTGAAGCCAAAATCTTACCCACAGTTCGTTACCTTGCTGAAATTCTTCAATTTTGAAGGCATGCAGGGATGATGTTCTGGCTCCTGTATCAACCTTAGCATTTATTTTGGTAATGCCTAGGCTCGGTAAGCTAAGTGTTTCTCGCCAGCCGACAATCATCATATTTGTCATCGTAATAACCCTTATTGGTCTGGACGTGAAAGGTTGGGGGTGTATGTACGCTGAGGCGCTTGAAAGGTTGTCAGTGAAAAATTATAGCTGAATCTGTCAAATTGCCGGCGAAAGGGGCGGTTTTCTCCCCATGAACAAGGTCTTAACCCTATAAAATAAAAGGTTATTAAGGCGTTTAACGAATGAGGAGGAGGTAGAAAAACAGGGGATCATGCGGGGGTTGCCGTGATCAGAAGAGGGAAGTAGATCATTGAAAGTAGGGCTAACTGCCTGCATTCACAGGCTTTTATCTCACTTGTCAGAAACAAGAACCTGACCGGTTGCTAGGTTGAGTACAAAGGCAGAATAAAAATAATGACTGCTCAGTGTCACCCTAAATAACCCACAGATAACCTAAGTTGGCTAGGTTTGGAGTGTTTGAATGAAAATCACCCGCTATATGTTGGCGGTCGCGGTATTGGCGACTGCCACCGCGTGCCGTGAAGATCCGTCTGATGCATCGGGGACGGCCGTTGGGGCATCCAATGAAAGTGAAGAGGTCGCGGCGACGCCGCCGGTCACTGACGACGCCACTGAGGGTACCGCCGTTGTGCCGCCAGACACGGAACAACCCGTCACCCCGTCGCCGCCCCCTCCCGTCGAACCGCCAGTCGAGCCCAAACCGGTGATGGACATTGATGGCTTACCGATGCCGGATTTATCGTTATCTCATGATTATGAAGCCTATTTGGCGGCGCAGCCGTTGCATTACACGCGGGTGACATCGCCGATGGGCAATGTAAGAGGGCAAGACAATACTCCGTTTGATAACCCCGTGACCAATGCCGGGGCGGCGCTTGGACGTGTCATTTTTTATGATGTGCGTCTGTCTGCTAATAATTCCACCTCGTGTGCGTCTTGCCATGCTCAAGCCCATGGCTTTACCGATCCCGACACATTCAGTGTCGGGTTTGAGGGAAAACTGACGGGCCGTCATTCCATGGGTTTGTCGAATGCCACTTATTACCGTAACGGCAAGTTCTTCTGGGATGAACGGGCGGGATCGCTTGAAGAGCAAGTGCTGATGCCGATTCAGGACTCGGTGGAAATGGGCATGAACCTGTTCGATCTGGAGGTCAAACTGGGTATGACAAGCTTTTATCCGTCCTTGTTCGATCAGGCGTTTGGGGATGAAGCCATTACCAGTGATCGCATTTCGTTCGCTTTGGCGCAGTTTATTCGTTCGATGGTGAGTTATCAGTCGAAATACGATCAAGCCTTTGTGGCGGGCTCGTGGAATGCCCCTGACTTTGCGGCGGTGTTTACCGAGCAAGAGCAATTAGGCCATAAGTTGTTTGCCGGTTTTCCTGACGGCGAACATACCTCATTGGGGTGTGTGGCGTGTCACCAAACCGCGTCCCATGCGATGGATCAAGCCCATGTAAATGGCTTAGTGACGAGTAGCGAAACCGATCAAGGCGCGAGTGGGGGCTTCTTTAAATCGCCGTCATTGCGCAATATCAGCGTAGGGGCGCCCTATATGCATGACGGGCGTTTAGCGACCTTGGAAGACGTGGTGGAGTTTTATAACAGCGGCATACAGCCTCATCCGAACTTGAGCCCAGATCTCACCACATCGGGTCGTGTGGGTGGACGTCCGATACAATTGGGATTGAGCGATGAAGAAAAAGCGGCGTTGGTGGCCTTCTTAGGGACGTTAACCGATGACGTGCTGCTGACCGATCCTATGTTCAGTGATCCGTACACATTGATGACGACAGAAAAGCCATAACAAGCACAAAGTAAATAACGAGGAAAAAAACGACAAAAAAAACCTGCGACAAGGGGATGCGCAGGCCGACGTTACATTAACAAATGACGAGATATGAACGTGTCCTGCTTACTAACGTTGCCGTAGCCTGAATCGATCACAGGGGGATGATAAAGGGCGAAAAGAAACACTGAAAAGAAAAAGCGAGTCACATCGGTGACTCGCTTTTTAATGATCCGCCCCGAGAGAAATATTGGGCGAAACCGGAAAAACGGTGGTGATTACCCGCCCCAGCCGCTGCGGCTGCTACTCCGGCTCGACGTGGTGGCGCGGTTGCTGCTCCAGCTCGATTTCGCCGATACACTTGATCCAAACCCCCCGCGCTTAATGGTGCGGTTAACGGCAGGCTTGGGTTTCATGTCATCGTACTTGATCCGGACTTTGGATTTTTTGTAACTGCTGCTGCCGTAATTACGCCCGTCTGAGCTCACCCAATCGCCATAGTAGCGGCTGGTGGGGTAAGTGGAACGGAACATCGGCTGCGAATAGTAGCGGTTGTCGCTATTGAGCATACGGGCAAACATAAACCCTGCCATGGCCGGCATGAACCAATCATTGCTGGGGGCTTGCATGCACGCGTTAATACCAAACTCCAGTTCACAATCTGCGCGTGTACTGTATTTTGGTGAGGTGCGTGCGGCTTCCTCTAAGGCGGATTGGTAGGCGGCACGACACTCTTGCGCGTAATCGGGATTATCGCCGATACAGTCATTCAGCCCCTGATAAATGGAGGCCTCTTCTGACGAGTCACTGCACCCAGACAGGGCAGCACTGGCAATCACGGCGGTGAATGGTGCCATCACGACGGGGCGCCAATTTTTCCGCATACTGCCCAGAACAACGTGCTTACTGCGTTTCATTGTGCTGCCTCCTAGTACGTCATGCAGGCCGCATTAAGCAAGCCAACAGAGACGGAAACGGCAGCCATCAAAATGCCGGCGGGCACTTCACCGGCCTCAATGCGCTCAACAATTTTTGGCATAAAGCCAAAACGCATAATGGCAAAGGCAAGCAGCTGTGCCACCAAGGCAACGATGCCCCACAGGGCAAAATCGACCAAGTTGACGGAGTTACTGGCGGCCCCAGAAATCGCAATGGCATAGCCCAGAATAGATCCGGATAGACCAATCGCGGCGGCCACGTTTTTGTCGTCTTTCACTAACTTCCATTCATCGTGCGGGGTAAAACGCACGTAGACGAATTTAAACAACAGCAAAAAAGCTAACGAGAGCGAAAAGTACAGCAGAAAGGCGCCAAGGCCAGCCAGCGAGTTTGTTAAGACTTCCATGTAGGTTCCATCTTTTTGGGGGTTAACGTAAAAAATCGTGACGAATCAAGATTAGCCAATGAGGGTGAAATCGGTCGGAGACAAATCAAACCCGGTGCTCAGTGCAAGACAGCGTTCGGCTTGGTTGTGGTAAATTTTTTCTTCCCCCGCCACCAGTAAGGATTCAAACTGTTCGTCTCCGCAGTCGCGGTCGTAGATCATCACAAACTGATCGGTTTGCGTGATCGTACCGTTTTCCAGCCAGGTTTTTTCGGTCATCGCAACAGGGCGATCGTTGTCCCAGACTTTATCAAACGCCTGATCATCGAGCGTCCATTGTGGTTGCACGATCTGCTTATCCAGCAGTTGTTGCCATTGGGCATCGCTGTCAATCGGGCGTGACTCATAGAAATAATACAGCTTCACTTCACTGATGTCCGCTTCTGACGGGCCATGCGTCAGGATCTGGATAAAGCCATCATCATCGGTGTAATAGCGAATAATGCGTGTTTGTTCATCAAGCTGAACTTCGCCAACGGCTTTGATCAGCTGTGTACGTGCGGCCCCTTCAATGGTCAGTAAGGGTTCAATGATTTTGAGTTTCAGGTCGTCCAACTCAAACGCGCCGCCCAAACGTAACCCCAAGCACTCAGGGCCGGTGTCTGCCGGTGGTGGGGGCGCGGTTTTCTTCTTAAACCAGTCAAACATAGTTACTCCAACGCAATCAGGGGGCTCAGTGTTGCTGCCAGTTGAAATGGTTTACGCGTTCATCTGCTATATAGAATAGCTTGCTACCTGGTGTGACGGCACGATCCAAACGCGGGTTAAGCTCAACGCCCTCGCCGTCACCGTTATCAATAGCAATCAGGATCGCTTCATAGTGTTGCTTGAATGCCAAAAACAAATTGCCCACGGTCGTCGGCTGCGCATCTTCGGGATAGTTGACCGCATACTGGGTCATGCCGTGGTGGGTGCTGAGCAGTTCGTGGTGAAGCTCGCTGGAACCTGGGTCGACGGCCGCTTTGGCCAGCATTTCCACCGCAACAGAAGGAATGCATTCCGCATTCGGGCAATGGGTTTTCAGCAATTTACCCAGCTTCTCATCGTTGAAATAGGCCAGCAGGTGTGCGGTTTTATTCCGGCTGGTACAGTACAACGCGGCAGTGAGGGTGATGTCGTCTTCGGGGTTGTCGATCAAAATACAACTGGCGTGTTCAAGCCCTGCCCGTGTCATGCCGTCTTCATCGGAAAAACACGGTACATGAACAAATTCAATTTCACCCGGTAGGGGATTGTCGATTTCTTGACGGGCACACAGCACGATAGGGCGACGCCCGCGTTCTTCATGCTGCAGCATTTTGATCAGGTGTAAGGTGCGCTGCGCATTCCAGCCCAGCACTAAAATATGATTGTTCACGATAAGGCTCCGTTTACCCTGCAGGCCTCGCTTCCAATAAGTGACTAACAGGCTGGCTATTCGGCCCACGGCAATGGCAAATAAACTTAGCCCGCCGGGGATCACAAATAGCATCACGATCCACTTTCCTAACGGGGTGGAAGGCGACATATCACCGTAACCCACGGTGGAGGCGGTGACGACAAGGTAATAGATGAAGTCTGTAACAGAGTGGATTAAAGCCTGCTCACCGGCAAGGGCGAGCAGGGCATAGCTAAGCCCGCAGTAACCGAGAATGATCAGTAGGAGGTTGCGACCACTCAATGCGTGGAATTGACACGCCGCCCAGCGGCGAACTAAAAACCAGAGTGACATTGATAGCTCCTTGTCAGTATTCGGTTACAGCGTTAAGCATTACTGACCGAGGATACGCTTCAGCTCATCTTCGGCTGACGCGCTTTTCCCTGCGGTAATACCGGCTTCGGCCAGTTTTTTATCCAGCGCGCTGCCTGATTGTTCTTCGTCCATTTCAGCTGCCGCTTCAAGCTGGGCCGCTTTTTCCGCCTGACGCTGCTTGATGCGGTCGAGCGATTCTACTGCGGTGTGCATTTTGGCATTGGCACCGACATTGGTGGCCGACACGGCACTTTGGGCTTTTTGTACCGCTTCATTGGCTTTCACCACATCCACTTGTTGCTCCAGCTGACGGAGTTTGTCTTTGGCTTGGCTGATGTTGGTGCGCATACGCTGCTCAGATGTGATGAACTGATCCAAGTAAGCTTGTTCAGCTTGCTGCTCGTTGCGCAGCGTTGCCACTTTTTGAGCACATTCCAGCGCTAATTCTTGCTGGCCTTTTTCCATCGCGTTACGCGCATGGCTTTCGTATTCGGTGATGCCGTGGTTGAACCCGTCGACTTTTTGTTGTGACAGTTTACGCTTGGCCACAATGCTGACAAGGGCTTCATCAGAACGGCGCAGTTCGAGTTTGGCGTCGCGGATCTCTTGATCCAGGATGCGCAGCGCTTGGTTATCGGCCACGGCTTCTGCGGTTTCATTTACGCCGCCTTTAATGGCGGTAAACAGCTTTTTCCATACGCTCATTACGCGACCTCCTTGAGATGGTCCTGATACAGTTCGATGAAGGCTTCAACATTGCGGAACAATGTCGCGACTTCGATGACGATGCTTTCTGCTTTTGATTGTGATGACAGAGAGCCAAAGGCTACGTAGTAGCTGGTGCCATCAATTTGGTTGATCCCAATGGTTGAAAGTGGGAACAGCTTATGGGTGCGGAGAATGTCATCGTTCAACGCGTTCACATCTTTTACGCTGTCTTGAGGGAAGAGGAGAACTTCTACCACAATTTGCTCGCCGGCAACGGCCAGAAACGCTTCAATATTGTCTTCGTTTTTTAGCACCAAGGTTTGCTCATTAGCGTCAACCTGCCAGCCGTCATGATCACTTAATAGAGGGATTAGCTCTGAGACTTGCCACGTCATAATTACTACCTTATTGGTTAGATGTGAGTGGAATTGAATAAAAAACAGTCTTCTATTATCAAATGAATTGCAGTTATTTTCATCGAACACGCGATTTTTTAGTCGATTTTATGGCGGTTTTGTGAGGTATATACAGAGTTACGATGAAAAGGGGGAAGGCGAGGAAATAAAATGGGCACAAAATGAAGCAGAAAGGGCCTTACTGAATCATCAGTAAAGCCCTCAAGTGCTGTGATTGGCGAGAGCGTAATGCTATCCCCGCCAAGGCTGTTTAAGCATTAGTCCAGCAAAGTGTGTGCGGTTTCTACCACGTTGCCGACAGTAAAGCCGAACATCTCGAACAGTTGATCCGCAGGCGCAGACTCACCGAAGGTGGTCATGCCGATGATGCGACCGTCAAAGCCCACATACTTGTACCAGAAGTCAGCAATACCCGCTTCGATAGCAATACGTGCGGTTACATCTGATGGCAATACCGCTTCACGGTAATCCGCATCTTGTTTGTCGAACGCATCGGTTGCTGGCATAGACACCACGCGTACCGCTTTACCTTCAGCGGTTAGTTGCTCTGCCGCTTTCACGGCAAGTTCAACTTCAGAACCGGTTGCGATCAAGATCAGTTCAGGCTTGCCTGCGCAATCTTTCAGGATGTAGCCGCCTTTGGCGATGTTCGCCACTTGCTCAGCATCACGCGGTTGCTGTGCCAGGTTTTGACGCGAGAAGATCAACGCAGATGGGCCATCTTTACGCTCAATCGCCAGTTTCCACGCGACTGCTGATTCCACCTGATCACATGGACGCCATGTGCTCATGTTTGGAGTTAGACGCAGCGATGCGATTTGCTCTACTGGCTGGTGCGTTGGGCCGTCTTCGCCCAGACCGATAGAGTCGTGGGTGTACACTTGGATGTTCTGAATTTTCATCAGTGCAGCCATGCGCATCGCATTACGTGCGTATTCCATGAACATCAGGAAGGTCGCGCCATAAGGGACAAAACCACCGTGCAGGGCGATACCGTTCATGATCGCCGTCATGCCGAACTCACGCACACCGTAGTGGATGTAGTTGCCTGAGAAATCATCTGCTGTCAGTGATTTTGAGCCCGACCACATGGTCAGGTTAGACGGTGCAAGGTCTGCCGAGCCGCCCAAGAATTCAGGTAGCATCGCACCGAACGCTTCCAGTGCGTTTTGTGACGCTTTACGAGACGCAATGTTCGCTGGGTTCGCTTGCAGATCCGCAATAATAGCAGATGCTTTTTCTTCCCACTCAGCAGGCAGTTCACCGTTTACACGACGCTTATATTCTGCTGCCAGTTCTGGGTAAGCCGCTGCATAGGCAGCAAATTTATCGTTCCACGCTGCTTCTTTGCAGGTACCTGCCGTTTTCGCATCCCACTGCGCGTAAATGTCCGCAGGGATCTCAAACGGTGCATGGTGCCAGCCTAAGAACTCACGGGCTGCGGCAATTTCTTCCGCGCCCAGTGGTGCGCCGTGACAGTCGTGAGAACCGGCTTTGTTTGGTGAGCCGAAACCGATGATCGTTTTGGTACAAATCAGCGTGGGACGAGGATCCGCTTTTGCTGCTTCAATCGCCGCGTTGATCGCGTCAGCATCGTGGCCATCAACCGCTGGGATCACGTGCCAGCCGTACGCTTCAAAACGCTTAGGCGTATCGTCAGAGAACCAACCTTCTACGTGACCGTCGATAGAAATACCGTTGTCATCCCAAAATGCGATCAGTTTGCCCAGGCCCAGTGTGCCCGCCAATGAACAGGCTTCGTGCGAGATCCCTTCCATCAAGCAGCCGTCACCCATGAACACGTAGGTGTTGTGGTCAACGATGTCGTGACCGTCACGGTTGAACTGTGCAGCCAAGGCTTTTTCTGCCATTGCCATGCCCACGGCATTGGTGATGCCTTGGCCAAGCGGGCCTGTGGTAGTTTCAATACCCGGTGCGTAACCGTACTCTGGGTGACCCGGGGTTTTTGAATGCAGCTGACGGAAGTTTTTCAGATCATCAATAGAAAGGTCGTAACCTGTCAGGTGAAGCAATGAGTAAATCAGCATTGAACCGTGGCCGTTTGACAGAACAAAACGGTCGCGGTCAGCCCACTGTGGATTTTGTGGGTTGTGGTTCATGTGGCCACGCCAAACAACTTCGGCGATATCCGCCATGCCCATTGGGGCGCCTGGGTGACCAGAGTTCGCTTTTTGTACACCGTCCATGCTAAGCGCACGAATCGCATTGGCAAGATCTTTACGAGAAAGGGTGGTCTGTTCCATATCGGTTTCCACTGTAGCCATGATTTGCTTCAAATCGTGTTAAATAAGAAGAAAGCGGCTTCGGGCCGCTTTCTGAATAAGGAGATACAGTTATAGACGCTCTGCGATCATGGTCTCAAGTTTGCCCTGATCGATGGCGAAGTTACGGATGCCTTCCGCCAGTTTTTCAACGGCCATCGCATCTTGGTTGTGTTCCCATAGGAATTCAGCGTGAGCCATTGCCGCTGGGCGAGGTTGGATGTCGCTGACTGGCGCCAGTTTTTGCACCACTTCACCTTGTGCATCTTCCAGCTCTTGCAGCAGTTGTGGGCTGATCGTCAGGCGGTCACAGCCAGCAAGTTCTAAAATTTCACCGGTGTTACGGAAGCTTGCGCCCATTACCACGGTGTTGTAACCGTGGTTTTTGTAGTAGTTGTAAATTGCCGTTACCGATTCAACGCCTGGATCTTCTGCTGGCTCGAAATCACGGCCTTCATGGGCTTTATACCAGTCCATGATGCGCCCCACGAACGGTGAAATCAGGAAGACACCGGCTTCCGCACACGCACGCGCTTGAGCGAACGAGAATAGCAGCGTCAGGTTACAGTTGATGCCTTCTTTTTCTAGCACTTCTGCCGCACGAATACCTTCCCACGTAGAGGCCAGTTTGATCAGGATACGGTCATTGGTAATGCCTGCGTCGTTGTACATTTTGATCAACTGACGGGCTTTGGCAATGCTGCCTTCTGTGTCGTAAGAAAGGCGCGCATCCACTTCTGTCGAAATACGGCCCGGCACGACATTGAGGATCTCTTTACCAATGTTGACCGCCAGCATGTCACACGTATCAGCAATTTGTTGTTCTTTATTCGTGCTTTGTGCTTTTGCATAAGCGATCGCTTGATCGATCAAGGGTGCGTATTCAGCAATTTGAGCAGCTTTCAAGATGAGAGACGGGTTAGTTGTCGCATCTTCAGGTTGGTACTTGCTGATAGCTTCGATATCGCCAGTGTCAGCAACAACGGTGGTGAGTGCGCGCAGTTGTTCTAATTTAGTGCTCATATCTATCGACCTTATACATGTGGGCTGTGTTTCAATGCTAGTTGAAATTCCGGCTAGCAAAACCATTGTTACGCATTCTTAACGCTTACGCTGCAAACCAAAAACATTCGCGCTGAGCGGATGGTTTGCTTAAGAACATTTGATGAATTGATAATTAGCATTTTCAAAAAAAATGTCAATCACAAACACCGCTAAGTCGTGGTGTTGTCGCACTATTTATGACGACCGTCTCGCAGTTAGGGGATCCAAAGCTTTTTTATGTGTATTTTACCGAGTGAATATTGGGCGAAATGCGTGAGCATATGATCATTAGTATGATCATATGTTTATTCTTGGGTGTGTGAACACGTGAAAATAAAGAAGGGGTCGCCGATAAGATGGTGGAAAAACAAACGATGTTGAGCAAATGGCCGCTGACATTCAGTGGCCATAGTGTGTGAAAGGGGGCGAACGGTGTGACGCGTGTGGCTAAAACGTCTTTTTCACCCAGTCTTTGATCAGTTGGTTTTCATAGGCGTAAGGGCGATCTCGCGCCAACCCAATGACTTTGCCTTGATAGCCGAGACTGCTGATGTTGGCATCCCCTTGGGCGATCACCGTGTCACCTTCTTTCACAATGTAGCTGAACGTCATACGCGGTGGGGTATTGTCGTTGAGTACACGTACGTCCCGAGGCTCCCTCACGTCACCGGCCAAATCCAGATCCGTGACGGTGACCCACAAGGTTTGTCCATTCGTCAGATAGGGCTTCATATTGTGGCTAAACGATTCGGTTAAATGCTTAAAGGTGCGGGCTTCAAAGCGGGATTGACTGCCGGTCGCGGCGCGTACGTCACGGTAGTCTTGCGGGTTTTCCCACGTGACGTGTACCGGCGGTAGGTCAATCGTTGGGCTGGCACTGCTGTCGCTTTTGGCCATGACCGGCCCTGCCAGTCCGATAACGAGTGGCAGTAAAGATAAAGTAACGCGCATGGTGGCCTCCTTTAGGATCGCACGAATCGAGTTTTTGCCGTTATGGATTCAGTTTATGCGCAATTTCCTCAACCAGCGCGTTCAAAGCCACATTGAGCGCCTCCACCTCTGCATCCGATGGTAGCTGCTGTTGTTTCACCTGCTTTTCGACAACTTGTGCGGCCGCTGCGAGGGCATGC
This sequence comes from Photobacterium sp. 270122K, assembly GCF_059941365.1. Lineage (NCBI taxonomy): Bacteria > Pseudomonadati > Pseudomonadota > Gammaproteobacteria > Vibrionales > Vibrionaceae > Photobacterium > Photobacterium sp. 270122K. Next base: position 60,402 of record NZ_JBPOEN010000014.1, on the reverse strand, counting down.
GCAGAAATGCTGCCTGCTGCCCCTTTTAAGGAATGGCTGATCAAAATCGCCTGATCAAAGTCCGGCACGGCCAGTGCCTGTGCGAAACGTTGGCCATCTTGGCTGTGTTCGTGGCAGAACATGTGCAGAAACTCGGTCACGATGTCATGATCGTTATCCATTAAATCGAGCAAGGCATCAATATTGAGTGTTTCAAAATGCGCAGGCAGCATTGTGTTTGGGGTGCCAGATCCAGATGTCGCGTTAGTGTTCGCTATTGCGTCAGCTGCAGACGCTTGCTCAGAACCCGTATCAGAGCGAGAGGTCGAGTCAGGCTCTATGCCATCGGAGTCAGACGCGCTTATCGCCATGGGAGCCGCAGCCGTGGCTTGGCATGATGCCAGCGTGATTGGGCGAGAGGGGGCTTCAGATGCCGTGACAGGCGCTGGTACCGGCGCTGTCACCAGCGTTGTTGCTTCGGTCATTGCACGGGAAACGGGGCGTCTGGCGTTACGCGTTGAGGTGGAGGCATGCGACATGGCGGTGATTTTGTGTTTGAAGCGTTGCAGCGCATCCACCAATTTACGTTCATCCAGCGGTTTGGTGATCACACACTGGGCCCCCGCATCGAGCATTTTGCGTTGGGTTTCGGCAAACACATCGGCGGTACAGGCAAAAATCGGGGTATTGCAGGTGGGGGCGGGCAGTTTACGGATCCGGCCGATGGTTTCAATGCCGTCCATGACGGGCATGTGATTATCCATCAAGATCAAATCGAAATCTTGCTGCGCCATTATCTCCAGCGCTTCAGCGCCGTTGTTGGCCACCGTGGTGACAAACTGACGCTGTTTGAGGAAGCTGTCGATGATCAACACATTGAGTGGGTTGTCTTCCACGATCAAGACATTCAGGTGAGCAAAATCGCGGCTGTCAAAATCAATATCTTCATAATCGTCGGCAATATAGTGTCCCGGTGTGAGCGGTAACACCACCGTGAAGGTGGAGCCGATGGTTTCCAAACTGGTGACGGAGATGTCCCCTTTCATCAAATCAATTAACTGTTTGACGATGCTCAGCCCTAAGCCGGTTCCACCAAATCGGCGGCTTGTAGAGACTTCCGCTTGCGCAAACGGGTCAAAAATTTGGGTAATGCGGTTTTTCGGAATGCCGATCCCGCTGTCTTTCACAATGATGGTTAGGCGTGGCGAGGTTCCTGCTGTGTCATCCAAGCTGAGCGTGATATCTACACGGCCTTTTTCGGTAAATTTGATCGCATTGCTGAGCAAATTAAACAGCACTTGGCGAATGCGCGCCTTATCGGCAAAGAACCAGCGACGTTGGTCAAAATCACAGTGAATTTGAAAACCAATGCCTTTTTCTTGTGCCAAGGAATGGTACGTACTTTCAATGGTGCCGAGTAAATCGGTGAAGCAAAAATGGGTCGGGTCGAGGACCAGTTGCCCTTGCTCAATTTTAGAAAAATCGAGAATGTCATTGAGCAGTGACATCATGTGTTTACCCGAATCAAGCAGGGTACGCAGGTGCTGATCTTGTTCACGGGTGAGGTCGGTTTTCAGCAGCAATTGCGCCAGCCCTAGCATGCCATTCATCGGGGTGCGGATTTCATGAGAGAGGTTGGCCAAAAACGTCGATTTTGCGCGATCGGCAGACTTGGCTTTGTGCAGCGCGAGATTCAACTGTTGGGTATCGTCTGAAATTTTGTCTGCCCCTTGGTTGAGCGCATCGTGCAGCATTTGAAATTCTTGCGGGCCTCGGAAACTTTTGTTGCGGGCATAATTACCCAGTTTGAATTGAGCAGCAAAGCGCGACAGGTTGGCCAGCGGTTCAGTGATATGGCGGGTTAGGATCAGTGACAAAATGATCACGATACCGGCCGTGAAAAAGAGGGCGGTCAGGAACCATTGCTGCAAATAATCCAACGTGGCGGTGACGGCATTTTTTTGTGTGACAGACACCAGTGTCCATTGGGGAAAGCCGACTTGCTCAAAGGTCAGTGGCGCAAGGGTCGCGACCATCTCGGCGCCATGGCGGTTGGTGTAGCTCAGCAGCGGCGAACGGTTGGGCGTGGTATCCGTTGCGGGCACCAGATCGCCTTCTGGGGTGAAGACGAAGGTTTCTTTTTCGGGCTTTTGAGTGACCAGATCGGGGTTTTGCGTATAGAAACGGGAAAAATCGGTAAAGGCATTGAGCTGCTGGCCTTGATGGCGGCCTGATAACACCACTTCCCCTTGCGGGTTGATCAGCATGACGTAATCGGTATCGCTGATCCGCTTCCCTAAAAAGGTCAGCTGGCTGTTGAGTTCATCCAATTGGTATTTGATGAGCAAGAACCGTTCGCGGGTATCCTCGGCTTGATGGACGTGAGCGACGGGGCTGATGATATACACAAAAGCTTTGTTATTCGCAAACTGAGGCGGGGTGAATAACAAGTCACGTTTGCCGCTGATGAGCGAGGGGAGATCATCCAGCAAGGGGGTCAGGCTATCTTGTGCCAAATAATAGTTAAAGCTGCGCAAATTAAAGGGGACAGAGCTGGCGATGGGTTGCAGCGCCCCCTGTTGGTATTCGATCACGTCAATACGGCTAAAGCCGGGATCGGTTCTGACCAATTCGCGCAGGTAATCCGGCATGAAATTGCCTTGGCTTAACGCCTGTGCGTGGGCCAGTTGAAACACGGGTGAATTGGCGAGCTTATGAATACTTAAAATACGTTGTTCGAGCACGCCATCTAAGCTGTGTGCGGCCAGTTCCGTGCGGTGTCGCAAGCCTTCGGCGATTTGTTCGGTGGCGACGGTGGCTAATTTATCACTGCTAATGCTGTTATAGAGCGCGGCGGGCACAATACCGATAAGTAACATACTGCCGAGTAAAATGGGTTTGATTTTATTGGGGATTATCCTCACTACGAAGGTACCTCGCCATCCGATTGCAAAATGGACGCTGCCTTATCTGGCGCAACGCTGCCCAAGTGACAGTGACTAAAAATCCGTTTTAAGCGCACTTGGGCATAACTCGTAGCAGTGTGGTATACATCGAGGTGAATAATCAATGAAAAAGGCATGTTCATAAAAAGAAATACGATCTTGCCATCATTTCATTTGCGAATGCCAAGCGCCGTCACGTTTAATGGCATCGCGTCTCGTTGCGTTACGCTTAACGCAGTGACGTTTAGCGCAATAGTTCGGCGAGCGTGAGGGGATGGCTCACGAGCCCCAGTTGTTGGGCCGGCGTGACGCCGACTTTGTTTTGTCGGCACAAGTTATGCCATGCGCGATAAATGTCTAATAAGGGCAGCAAACCTGACGGACGCAGTTTTCGCCGTGGTTCATGCACTAAGGCGTGAAATTGATCCTGAAAGCGCTGCTGGTAATCGGTAATGGCATGGTGACTGGCCGTTTGCAGCCAATAGGCGGCGTTGTCTTTCTTGCCGCCGAGGTGGCAGATGCCTTTGCCGATGTCGTCATGGCGGGTAAAGGCCCAGCGATCACGCCACCAACTCATCAGCACGATGTCGATGCGACCGGCCGGTTGGCCATGCTGCCAGAGCGGATCGGTTTCCACATACACAGGATCGACCGTATTGGCTTGAATGCGCGGCAGAAACACGGAAATACAGGCGGATCGCAATAAAGGCTCTTGCGGCATAAAAATGGCCAATGCGTTGTTGTCGGTCAGCATGTCTTGCAGGTGCAAGTAGTGGGCATACACCGTGTATTGCGGCCTGATCAGACAGCCTTTTTTTGGCATGTGCAGGTGCGGTTGACGCGATAGCGGATCTTCTAAATTTGGGCGCGAGAGGACATCACGGTAGGTGGCATCTACCCGAGCTAATAAGCCTTGTGTATCCGTGGCGGGGGCGGCAGCGGCGACAGATACCGGTGGAGGACTGGTCATAAAGCGCGTGCCGTGAGTGTAGGGATCGTGCTGGCCGTGTTGGGGCGCATGATCCTCCCGTTGGTAATTCACATCTTGCGCGATCACGTAGCCAGATTGGGCTTCGCAGCTGGCAATCCAATGGACACCATTATGGCTACCCGGTTGCAGAGCGCGTAAATCGCTGGCCAGTGACAGGTGGTCGGCGTGTTTACAAAAACGGGCATCAAACAGGGCTAATTGATGCCGGCAGCGGCTGGCAATCTGATCAATTTGCTCGTAAAAGGTTTTGGGATTCAATGCCAAACGGCGGCAAATGTCGCGCACTGCGTGGCCGGTGAACAGCAAGGCCAGCAAGGTTTGCTGCAAGGTGAGTTTTGCATTGCTGCCTGACCAACGATCAACAAAGGTGGTGTGACAGCTTTTACAGCGATAACGCTGTCGGTCCCCACTGAAACCAAAGGCGTGATACAGGTGGCGGTGGGTTAATACGGGCAATCCGGCATGCGGGCACCCGTCGTGACGGCAGGCAGAAAGGCCGGAGTATTGGTGCTGCGTCAGGCGGTCGACTTCATCGGCGACATCCTGATTGTTGATGATCGGCGGAAACGCGCCACATTCGCGACAGACTAAAATGGGTTTATCGGGATTGCTGCGTTGCAACACGTAGTGCTCGGGCTGCTGTGAGCCAAAGTGTTTGCAACTGACCGTTTTGCAGTGATTCAGCTGTAGGCCGTGATACGGCTGAGGCAGTAAGGGGATCGCCGGGGCGAGAGTGTGCGTGTTCATGGTGTTAGCCTAACGGTATGCAGTAAACGGAGGTCAGTATCGGTACACGGTACAGGCGCAACGCCAAGCGCTCAACATGCTATGTGATTTCAGCATGTTCTGCGAAAAGAAAGAGGGTGGCACAAGGCGTATTCATGGCCTTGTGCCGTTAGCTGCTATTTGTCTCGTTCTTGCGCTATCTTCGCGAGATATCGGGGGGCCGTCATCGGCTCCCACATCCATCAAATTGTGTAAGACGCCACATTTTACAAAATATTGAGCGGCGGGATAGCGAAGTAACGACACATAGCCACTAAATGGTGCGGTAAATCGGTCGGCTTTCGCGAGATTTACAGCTTAATGGCGGTTTCTAGCGCCACGTTCATCATTTGTGCAAAGGAGATCTGGCGATCTTCCGCGCTGAGTTTTTCACCACGTTTAATGTGATCGGATACAGTCAGAATGGTCAGGGCTTTTGCTCCGAGTTCTGCGGCAACACCGTAGATCCCCGCCGCTTCCATATCCACACCCAGCATGCCAAGGTGTTCCATTTTGTCGAACAAGTCGGTTTCAGGGCTGTAGAACAGATCGGCCGAGAAGACGTTACCGACACGTACCGGTACCTGTTGGGCGCGGGCTTCATTCTCGGCAGTTTCAAGCAAGCCGAAGTCAGCAATCGCCGCAAAGTCATGCTGGTTAAAGCGAATGCGGTTCACTTTCGAGTCCGTCGAGGCCCCCATCGCGATAATGACATCCATCAGTTTGACGTCGTCATGCACGGCACCACAGCTGCCGATACGGATGATGTTTTTCACCCCAAAATCTTTGATCAATTCATGGACATAAATCGAACAAGACGGGATCCCCATGCCGTGACCCATCACAGAAACAGGCTTGCCCTTGTACAGGCCGGTATAGCCGAACATATTGCGTACGTCACACACGCGCTTGACGTCATCTAAGTAGGTTTCCGCAATAAATTGTGCACGCAGTGGGTCACCAGGCATCAGAACGGTTTCTGCAAAATCACCGAGTTCTGCATTGATGTGTGGGGTAGCCATAGTTTACTCCAGCATAGTTGTGATCGTCTCAGACGATGGGGTTGAATAGCCAATGTGTCATAGGCGCCGAGTGGCTCAGCCACCGAAAAAGCAGTGCGCGGTGGCGTTTTGTTTATGGGTAAAGTGTAAGCAAGCGATGCGTGAATTCTCGCGATCTTAGTCACATTTTATGGGGCTTTTTGCGAAAACGCCTCCCGTGATTACCAATACTGTTGAAAGTTAGCGGGGTATCGTTTGCGCGGCACAAGGGCTATTTTTGACGTTGCTTCCTGTTTTATGCGGTTAAGTACTTTTATATCAAGGTGTTATTTTTGCACGTCAGCGGCGGGTGCAATCGGTTAGCGTTATGCAACGCGCTGTTTAGCTTGTGTTGCGATGTAATGGATTGCATGGCGGAGGTGGGCTGATTTGCCCACGGCAGATTCAGGATCACGGCGAGTATTGGTACGGCGAACTGGGTATGTGTTTGATGTCGGCGGGGGCGGTGCCAGACGGTGACGGGTACAACGTCCGTCCCGCTTTAATGGTTTCGACGACCTGAATGGTTTGGAGATCCCCGGTTGGCACATCGAGTGGATTGGCGGACAGGATCACCATGTCGGCTTGCATGCCGGGTACCAAGCGGCCTTTGTATTTCTCCTCAAAAAAGTGATAAGCGGCGTGACGGGTCAGCGTTTTCAGTGCGTGAAGGGCGCTGATACGTTCGTTTTCACCCATTAGCGTGCCTTGCTCGGTCATGCGATTAACGGCACTCCAGACCGAGAGCATGGCGTCCGGGACACGATCCGGCGTGCTGTCATCGGTATGACTGGCAGTGTCTGTATGGCTTGTGTCTGTGTTGGCGGTGCGTTGGCGGATAAAGCGTTCGCATTGATTGGTCACCGCCAGATGCCGCAACATGGCCGTATGTAACGGACTCTGTGCGTCTGCCCGCGCTTGCCCGAGCCAAGTGATATCACTGTCCCCGTGTTTCACCAGATGGCGTGAATCAAAGCAGGCTTGCAGCCCGAGTCGTTTGTATTGGTCAAGTTGGTTCACTCGCATGTACCGCGAGGTCATCACCACCGTGCGCTGCTGCTGTTCGACCGTGATGGCTAAATCGTCGCTGGCTTGGATCAAGGCATCAATGGCGGCATCGCCCATGGCATGGACGAAAAGCTGTACCTTGTGATCAAGGGCGAGTTGGTAAGCGTGAAGAAATTGGCTGTAGGGCATAGCGGGTTGGCCTTGCCAGTGAGGCGGTCGGTCTGGTGGCTGGGTGGCATACGGAATAGCCAGCCATGCTGTTTGTGCGCGCATATCGCCGTCCAGTGCCAGTGTGACCCCGGCCAGTTTCAGCGAACTCGGTGTGAGGTCACCCGTTTGGCGAAAAGGCAGTGGCAGGGTTTGCTGCGACAAGGTGGATTGAAAGGTGGCATACGGGACGAGGGCGAGAATATCTAACGATAAAACCTGTTGTTGGTCGGCCGCTTGCAGTTGTTGAAGCGCCGCAATGGAGGCCTGTTTTTCAACAACGGTGGTGTAACCCGCTTGGGCGTAACGGTATTGTGCCGCTTCGATGCCCAGCGTCTCAACCGTCGCCATGAAGGAACTGTGCACCGCATACCAGCCGGGCATCAGGGTTTTCCCTTGGAGATCGACGATGCGAGTGTTATCGCCATGATGGCGCATGACCCCCGCACGGGTCCCGACCGCTTGAACTTTGCCGTCTTTAATTGATAGCGCACGGGCATGCACCGGATGGCTCATGGTCAGTATATGGCCATTGATGTAGATGGTATCGGCGGCGGCGGAGTCTTGGAAGCGATCGCAACTTGCGATCAGGCACAAAGAAAGTAACAGCAGTAGGTGGCGAGCAACGGCCTGACCGCGTACTGGTTGAGCACTATGCAGCATGAGAGGCGGCCTCTCTAAAGAAAAGATCAGTGTGTTTAAGCTTATACCTAAGTGCGCAGACGCGGTGTGTTTCGTCGGAAAGAGCAACGCAAGCGCGTGAAAAGCCTGCAACGTGATGGAGTAAGCAGTGAGCCGGAACACGAAAAATAGTCATCCCGTTGGTAATTTTCGGTTGTTCGCACTACCTGTTAAACAACATCGATGGGATATTGAGGGATCGCAATGAGAAAAATACTGGGCGTTACGGTATGTGTACTGCTGTACAGTGTGCCGGTTTCCGCCGATGTGCTCGGTTTGTCGTTTGGCGCGTCTGCCGGGGCAGCACGTATTGAGTATGATGGAAATGATGATTACGGGTTTGAATATGGCGTGAATGCCTCGTATCACTTCAATGACTTGTTGAGTGTGAATGCGGGGTTGGTGCAGGGCAGTGCGGAGGTCGACTCGGATCTGTCATCGGCCAAAAATGACATTGATTACACGTCGTTTCCCTTAACGTTACGTGGGGATATTCCACTGGTCATTGGCAGTGTTTACGCCAAAGTGGGCACTAACTATTACGACTATGATATTGATACTCCGGGCATGCGTGCATCGGATGACGGGTGGGGCTTCACGGGCGGAGCGGGCTTTGTGTTTACCTTGTTGCCTTTTGTTGATCTCTCGCTGGGGTATGAGTACCGCGATATGGGAGAGGTGACCAATAACTCTATCCTGTTTGGCGTGGGCGCCAGCCTGTAAGAGACTCGTCGATTGTGTTGACGTCGTGTAATGGAAGCCGCCGTTCTGGCGGCTTTTTCGTGTTGGTTATCGTGTCTATCCTGAATGCCCACTGAATATGTGCACACCAGCGGCTTGGACGACCATTTGTCAGTGAATAAGGGGTAAAAATCAGGCGCTGATCAAGGTAGCTTCGTGGAATTGTTTGTACAATAAATGTCCATTCCAAGCCTGTCTGGAGGTGACCGATGACCAACTATGAGCATTATCAGTCCACGGTTGAACAGGTCGACCGCGCCATCCATAAAGAGGCCAATGCGCCTTGGCACATTGAATACCTTCCTGCCGTCAACGTGTGTACGTTGGGTGTGCGTCAATCCGTGAATATCGTGAGCCCGTCTGGCATTGTGTGTCAGCAATTAGCCTTAGACGCCGATATAGCCCAATCCCATTGGCCCGATAAATCCATGGTGGATGCGCATGTACTGGATTATGTGGTGCGAGGGGCGGCACGGTTAGCGCCATTACGACAAACGGCGTTTCGCAATAATTTTCCCCATTGGTTAGCGCAGTGTTTGCAGCAAGTGCATCTCGTCCTCCCCCCGTCGGAGCGACTGACGGGTGTGTTGACCGATCAGACTTTTCCCTATCCCAGCCAGGTGAATATTGAAGGAACGTATTTGCCGTGTTGGGTATGGCGTGAAACCGACGAGGCGCAGGTGGCGATTTCCGTGATCGACCGCCGCACCGGTTACTTCAGCCCGCCCCGAACGGTCGCTCTATCGCAATTGGTGGATCGCGAAAAGTGGCTGGGTGCACAAGTGATCGACTCGGTTGAAGAATCAATAGAAACCGTCCGCCATTATGTCGATGCGCATATTCGTGAACAACACTGCGTCGACTTGAATGAACCGTCTATCAGTGAGGCCTTGCGCCATCCTTGTGCTGCCACCTTGAGCCCCTTCATGAGCGTGGGGCTGGTGATGCTGGTGGTGATCGGCTTTTTCATCACGTTTAAGTGGTTGCTGGGGTTTTAAACGTTCAGGTTTTTAGATCAGATTTTATATTCGCCTGCTGTTTGCAGACCGACGAGAATGAGCCCCCCTCAAGCCCGCCTTCTGGCGGGCTTTGTTGTTATTGCGTCGGCATGACAATACGCCAGGCTAGGGAGAGGGCGGGTGATAAGTCGGTATCGGCTAGGCTGTGCGGGGGAAATTGGTATTAGCGGCAAAATTGGTTAGAATCGGCCGACTATTTCTTCAATCGGTGTGAAGTACTCCCATGCATAATTTGGCCTTGTTGTCTGAGTCAGAAAAAAATCGAATCGAACTGGATAAGCAGGCATCGTACGCCGTGTGGCAAGTGAAGAATGGCAAAAAAGGCTATGACGTATTTGCTGAGATTGCGAATGGTGTCGATGATGACGACGAACGTGAGTTTTTTGAACGCGCCGTGAGCAAATACAAGATCCAAATGGGCATGGCGTGATCGCTTTGCGACGCGAAGGTTGCTGATAAAGTATCCTTTTACAGACCAAGATCATGATTATTAGGCGCGCTACGCGCCTTTTTTTGTCCTGTTTGGTATCTTGTTTGGCATGAATACACCGTTGCAACGGGTGTGTGATAAGCAAACTGATTGCAATGAATAAGGCGTTTTGCCGTTGCCCGTCAGTGGCAGGGAAAAACGAAAGGAAGATGTAATGAGCATAAGCAAGCAGGTTTTGGTGGTGGATGACGACCAAGATATCCGTGAATTGCTGGACGAATACCTGACCAAAGCCGGTTTTAGTGTGACAACGGCGGCGGAAGGGGAAGAAATGAAGCGCCGCTTGGCCATGGGGTATCCGGATCTGATTTTATTGGATGTGATGATGCCGGGCGATGACGGGTTTACTCTGTGTCAGTATATTCGTAAAACATCTGATGTGCCGATCATCATGCTGACTGCGGTGTCTGATGAAATGGATCAGATCATCGGCCTGGAATTGGGTGCGGATGATTACATCGCCAAACCGTTCAGTCCCCGTCAGCTAATGGCGCGGATCAAAGCCTTATTACGTCGGGTTAAGCCTACCGAAGCGCAGCAGATCCCCGCCGCGCCCAAAGCCATCTATTTTGCTAACTGGCGTTTAGATACGGCTGCACAGCGTTTGTATGATGTCGAGAAAGAAAAAGATTACGAGCTAACCGGCAGCGATTTCGCTCTGTTGATGCTGTTTCTTACCCGTCCAAATGAAGTGCTGGATCGCGATACCATTTCGTTTGCCACCCGTGGGCGAGAAGCCACGCCATCGGCGCGCAGTATTGATGTGCAGCTGAGCCGCTTGCGTCATCGCTTGGGTGACAAAGGCACACAGCAACGCTTGATCAAAACCATTCGTGGTAACGGCTATGCGTTCAATGCTGACGTAACTTACGAACAATAACCTCTCTTTTGAATTAGCATAGCGGGCCACCCTGCGTCGTATGGCATCATGGCAGACGCCCGTACGGAATGTGTATGACTCTTCGTAAATGGTGGCCGACCTCTCTGCTGGCGCGCACCTTGTGGCTGACCCTGTTATCCGTGTTTTTAGCGCAAGTGATTGCCACCGGCATCTGGTATGGGCAATCGAAACAGCGTGATTTGGTGGGGCTGGAATCGGCCTCTGCCAGCATGGCAAACATGTTTGCTTCTACCGTCACCTTCTTCCAGTCCCTCCCGCTTGAATACCGCCATATCGTCTTAGATCAGCTACGCAACATGGGCGGCACCCGTTTTTTTGTCTCGCTTAATCAAGAAGAAATTCGGATCGACCCGATCCCCGATTCCACCATGAAGCGTACCGCGGTGGGGGTGTTCCAAGCGGTGTTAGCGGAAAAACTGCCTCGGTTGGATGTCATTAACGTTGAGTTCTCCCGCCCTGAAACCTTACATGTGTTGAAAAATGACATTCTACTCAGTGATTTGCCAAAATCTTGGGCGCATTACACCTTAAGCTTAGAACCCCTGAATCCACCGATTTTGGTGGTGCAATTAGAGCTGGCAGAAAACGAATGGCTCTATATTGCAGCCTTGCTGCCGACCCCGTACGTGACGCTGGAAAATGAAATCATCACCAGTCAGCAGGTGGTCTTCATGTTGTTTATCACCACCCTGTTATTGCTGTTCACGTATTTTATGATCCGCCGTCAGACCAAGCCGCTCAAACGTTTGGCGAATGCGGCCAACGCCATGAGTTTTGATATCTATCAGCCGCCGTTAAAAGAAGAAGGGGCGAGTGAGTTAGTCACGGCGACTCGGGCGTTTAATCGCATGCAGTCACGCGTGCGCCGCTATATCGATGATCGTGAACACCTGTTCTCGGCGATTTCGCACGATCTCAAAACCCCCATCACCCGCTTACGTTTGCGTGCCGAACTGATCGATGATGAAAGCAAGATCGAGAAATTTAATCGCGATCTCGATGAGTTGGAGATGATGGTCAAAGGCGCGCTGCAAACCGTGCGTGATACCGATTTACACGAAAACCTGACCCTGGTGGATGTGAACGAGCTGCTGCGTACCATTGCCGAATGCCATAACCAAACCGAAACACGGGTACATTTACCGAAAACCCAGATTGCGCCGTTAACCGGTAAGCCGTTGGCTTTGAAACGCTGCTTTAGCAACTTGATCGACAACGGGGTGAAATATGGCCATGAAGTGCGCCTGATCATCGTTGATGAGCGCGAATCCCTGATTGTTATCCTCAAAGACAAAGGCCCAGGGATCCCTGAAGCCGCGTTGGACGCGGTGTTTGAACCGTATGTGCGCGTGGCAGATGACGACGAAGGGCACGGACTGGGATTGGGGATCGCCCGAAATATCATTCATGCCCACGGGGGCGACATGGCGATTGAAAATGCCGCTGACGGTGGACTGGAAGTCAAAGTCTACATTCCTCGATTATTAAAAGAAGAATAAAACAGATGAAGCGTAAACAAATAGGATGTGCGGTGTCATGGCTGGTGGCTGCCACGCTAAGCCTGACGGCCCACGCGGGAGAAGTGGAAGTGCTGCACTGGTGGACATCCGGCGGGGAGGCGCGATCGGCCTCGTTGCTGAAAGCGAAGATGGAAGCACAAGGTCACCAGTGGAAAGATTTTGCGATTGCAGGCGGTGGCGGTGACAGCGCCATGACGGTATTGAAGACCCGCGCCGTGTCCGGCAATCCGCCCTTAGCGGCACAAATTAAAGGCCACGAGATTCAAGAATGGGGGCGGTTAGGGTTTCTCACCAACCTCAATGCCGTCGCCGAGGCCGATCATTGGAAAGACATTTTACCGGCTGTCGCGCGTAACATCATGCTGCATGATGGGAACTATGTGGCTGTACCGGTGAACATTCATCGGGTGAACTGGTTATGGGCGAACCCGCAAATTTTTGCTGACGTCGGTGTAGCTGTGCCAGTGACCTTGGCCGACTTCTTTACTGCGGCAGAGACCATCAAACAGGCAGGGTACATCCCATTAGCACACGGTGGGCAGCCGTGGCAAAACGTCACCTTATTTGAAACAGTTGCGTTAGCCGTGCTGGGGCCAGAGGATTACCAGCGCGTCTTTGTCGAGCTCGATCTGTCTTTGCTTGGTGGAGCCAAAATGGTCGAGGTGTTTACTCAGTTTCGCCGTTTTCGTGATTATGTGGATCCCGAGTATCGCGGGCGAGATTGGAATGATGCGACTCAAATGGTCAGCCAAGGTGACGCCGCTATGCAGATCATGGGGGATTGGGTAAAAGGCGAATTCAATGCCGATGGCAAAGTGCTCGGGCGCGATTATGTGTGTGTGCCAGCCCCAGGGACTGCCAACGCGTTCACCTATAACATCGACAGCTTTGCCTTCTTTAAATTGAATGGGCAAGCCAACCAGCAGGCCCAGCATGATCTGGCCCGTGCGATTTTGGATAAATCATTTCAAACGCCGTTTAACCTCAGTAAAGGGTCGATCCCGGTACGGATGGACATTGATTTAACCCCGTTTGATCAGTGTGCCCAAGCGGCCATGCAAGCCTTTAAGCAAACGGAAAAAGACGGTGGCTTGGTGCCGAGTGTGTCGCATGGCATTGCCACCACCAGTTACGTGCAAGCGGCGATTTTCGATGTGGTCAGCCATTTCTTTAATGCCAAAACGGCCGATCCGGTCAAAGCGGCCGATACACTGGCCCGTGCGGTGAAAGCGGCGAGGTAATACGTGCAACTTTTTCTATACTGATCAAATACACCGCGATCAGTATAGGGGAAGCGACATGAAGTTATTGTTTCTCGTTCGCCATGCGAAATCGTCGTGGGATGATCCCACGTTGGATGATCATGACCGTCCACTTAATACGCGAGGGTACAGCAACCTGCCCACCATGATCCATCGGTTAGATGCATGGCAAACTGGCCCTCAGCTCATTGCCACAAGCACCGCGTTACGGGCGTCAGAAACCGCGTACCATTTTGCCAACGGGTTAACGTGCCAACCAAAGTTGGCAGCCCACAGTGCGTTATACAGTGAGTCGGCCGATGAGTTGCTGACCTTTATTCAGAGCAGCAGCGATACCGTCGACCGATTGATGATTGTTTGCCATAACCCGGCGATAACGGATTTGGCGAATCGTTTTGGCATGACGGTGGAGAACATTCCCACCTGTGGCATCGCGGTGTTTCGCTTTGCGGCGGACTGCTGGCAAGCCGTGAGCGGCGATCAAGCTATCTTGTATTTTTACGACTACCCAAAGCGAGATATTGCCGTGCCTGATGGCGAATAATTGTTTTATTTTGGCATTATTGGTGGAAATCAACGCGAACGGTGTGTTTTGTTCAAAAATGGCATTTACAACTTCCGCATTGTTTCGTATTATCGCCGCACTCAGGAGAGATGGCTGAGTGGTTTAAAGCACCGGTCTTGAAAACCGGCGTGGGTTTATAGCCCACCTAGGGTTCAAATCCCTATCTCTCCGCCACATTCTAAAGCCCAGCAGAAATGCTGGGCTTTTTCGTATGCGTTGAGTTTTATTTGTGAAAACCGGGATTTTAAGATCCCTCGTCGCCTGCGACCCCAGCACTGCTATTGCACTCTCTTTCAGATCGATTACATCAAACCGTGATATAGAAATGATGATGAAAATGTAGAATGTGATATATGGCATGATTCTATTTTTGTTTTCTCCACTTCCACTGATACCTTTCAATATCAATGAGTTAACTTCGATGTTATTATGCAATTATGATTATATGTGGAATTGTGATGTAGATGGATTCTATATTAAGTTGTTAGGTGAAGACCGAAATATTAATCCACTTTATGAGTAGGTAACCATAAGCGATATGACCTCATTCTTAGTAAAATTATTCGATGTTATTGGAATTGATATCGAGCATCTTGATCAATATTTATCATCAGATGAAAAAAACTATCTTAATACGAATTTTGTATCTATTGACTCTCTGAATAACGACTTGTACTCGAGTGATCATGGCGAAAATCTTGAGGTATTGCTTAATTTTCTAGTCAAGCATTCGCAAGATATTAAAGAAATCTGGATGGACAATAGTAAAAAAGAGATCTTAGTAAAATTGTATGTTTCAGATACAATTTCTGGAGAATATGACTGTTTCCATTTTGACTTATCGAAGTTTGAACAAACTTATGTACCAAGTGGCGTGCAACTGACCCTATATAGAATTGGGCGTATCGGTGAAACGAAAGAAAGTGTAGGTAACTCATGGGCGAAAGACGAAAAAGGTCTAACGACTTATGCTCTATTCGTCTCTGGGCTTGAAGATAGACCTGTGTTCTCTATGAAAGTGCATGACTCAGAGGTTTTATGTGTCGGAAAGTCTCAGGAAAGTGAGTTGATCCTAAAGAAAGGCTTTGAAATTGACAGTATTGAAGTTCTTAGTAGCGATGAACGTCATAGAATCGGTGTGTAATGAGTTCGAACCAAAAATTCACCTAACAAATAAGGATTAAGGTGTTGCGCAGCCAACACTAAATCCCGGGTGTTGAACAAGCCCGACGCCTCTTTATAAAGTCAATTGTGCGATCTGGTTTGAAGGGGGCATCGCTCTGCCTCTTTTCTCAAGACGAGCGATGCCAAGATAATACTTTGAATGCCGTATTATCAATGAGTTAGCTGTTTTCACTGTCTCTTGGCTGTCATCTCTCCTCTGGAAACAAACAAGACACCCACACTTTTGTACTTTCCTGCTCTGTATTCTAGGCTTTCTTTACCATGGATGAATTAGGGAGCCTGCAAACATGCCAAGGGCAAGAAAAACTCAAGTCAGCTTGACCGACACACCGTATTACCACTGTGTATCGCGTTGTGTGAGAAGAACCTTTCTATGCGGTAAAGATCCGCTAACGGGGCAGTGTTTCGAACACCGACGAGCATGGGTGGAGCAACGCCTGCTGTTTCTTGCTAACGTATTTGCGATTGATATCTGTGCTTACGCGGTGATGAGTAATCATACTCATGTGGTACTGCATGTGGATGCTGAACAAGCCCAAATGTGGTCACAGGAAGAGGTGATCACCCGCTGGCATCGGGTGTGTAAGGGAAACTTTCTTTCCAATACTTGGCTGGATGAAAACCTGCGCAGCCAAATGGATCGTGCACAGTTACAGGCGGTCGAGCGTATCGCAGAAGACTGGCGAAAACGGCTGCATGACATCAGTTGGTTTATGCGTTTGTTGAATGAACCTATTGCACGTCAAGCCAATAAAGAAGACGGCTGCACCGGACGCTTTTGGGAAGGGCGCTTTAAATCTCAAGCCTTGTTAGATGAAGCGGCGCTCGTTGCCTGCATGGCTTACGTTGATCTTAACCCCGTTCGGGCAGGTATCGCGACAGCGCCAGAATCCTCAGCCCATACCAGTATTATAAAGCGCGCTAATGCCGCCAAATCAAGCTATCAACCCAAAAACCTACTGCCTTTTGTAGGTAATCCCCGAGCCAATATGCCCAAAGGTTTACCTTTTGTGTTTACCGACTATTTATTACTTGTCGATGAAACAGGGCGCGCTGTTCGTGATGGAAAACACGGCTACATATCAAAAAATGCATTGAATGTTATTTCTCGTCTTGGCCTGAGTGAAGACAATTGGTTGGAGTTAGCCTGCCATTTAGAGCAAAACTTCTCTGGTGCGATTGGTAAAGAACATATGTTGCGGGAGTACCATCACCATATTGGCCAGCAACGAACTCAAGGGGTAAGCGCCAGTCGACGGCTGTTAAGCGTGGCCTGATAAATCACATTGACTGCTTCATATCGACTAGCCACTTGGCTAGGTTTTGTCGTGCAAGAAATTGATGGAAATCGCCATACCACAGCACTGAGATCGAAAATACTGATCAGTGGTTCGGGGAAAAGGGGAGAAAAATGATGGTCGAATAGGGACGCTGTTAACCGGGTTTTATCATGCAGTACGCATGGGTGTCACAGTACGCGATCTTGTCTTTCAGCAAAGAGTACGATTGCGTAACGCAAATATCCAAAAATGAGTAATTATGTTGAAGCCAAACATCTAGCACGGGAGAATAAACGGCGTAGACTCGCTGAACAAAGGCAGACATACCTGTCTTTGTTCATTGAAATATCAGTCTGCATAGAAGAACACATTATGCCATTATCACGTGTAAAAGAAGGGGTGGGCGCGCTATTCGCTGAACTGCCAACATCAGAAAAAGTGCTGCATGGTTTGAGCCTCGTCTGGGTTCTTTTGCAGATCATTTCATCCAATTTCATGCATGTTCATGCCAACACACTTTGGGGAAATATCAACCTGATGGCCAAGTTCCACGTGTACAGTGGGCTTTGCTTACTGCCAATCACGTTGGTGTTTGTATACCACGTGATCAAGCGTCGTACTATCGCCGATATGTATCCGTGGCTTTTTGGCCATTTCAGCCAAATCAAAAAAGACATCAATGTTCTCCGCACACTGCGCCTTCCTGAATCTCACCCCGCAGGCTTGGCTGCGACCGTTGAAGGGTTGGGTTTACTGGCACTATTACTTGCTTTAGTCACGGGCACGTTATGGTATCTCGGTGCAAGTAACGCGGGTACAAGCCCTCAGCTACTTGAGATACATAAAACCAGTGTTGGCCTGATTGAAGCTTACTTCTACGCCCATGGCGCAATGGGGTTATTGCACTTACTGCAATGGTGGCGCACGAAACCATAACCTCATCACATCAATTAAGGCGTATATGGGCGTGCAAGAAAAGGTCACGTATTGGGTTTTTATCATGGGTGTCATCATAAATGTCTCATCATAAATGTCTATAAATGATGATAATAAAGTGTGGGCGCTTAAATGGGTTCTCAATAATATCTCAATGAGATTCGGTCAATCATAGATGGTTGAGGTAAGAAAAAAGGAACGCCTCATTGAGAACGTTCCTTTTGTTTATTTTAGCGGGCGCTGTAGATGATTACAGTGCTTGTGTCTGTGTTTTTAGCTTTTCAGATTCAGCGTTGCGATCAACCCACATTTGTTCGAGTTGCTCCAAGCTCATCCCTTTCGTTTCGGGTACGAACTTCCAGACAAAGTAAACGGTGAAGATGCCGAAGATGCCATATAGCCAGAATGGGAAGGCACCGTTGTAGGTTTGGAATAAATACCCGTTCATGTCATTCATCATTGGGAAGGTTTGTGAGACGACGAAGTTCGCGAACCATTGTGCAAAGACGGCAATAGACAGCGCTTTAGAGCGAATGCTATTAGGGAAAATCTCAGAGAGAAGTACCCATACCACAGGGCCGAGAGAAAGCGCAAAGGCCGCGATGTAAAGCAACATGAAGAACAATAAGTAGCCACCGATGGCGTTCGTGTAAGCGGCGGTGCCGATTGCGATCATCGATACACCCATTGCTCCCGCACCGATCATCATTAACGGGCGGCGACCGAATTTATCGACGGTAAAGATAGCGACAACGGTAAACGTTAAGTTCACTGCGCCCACAAGGATCGTTTGCAGCAGTGCAACGTCGGTTGATGAATCACTGAAGCTCTTGAAGATCTCTGGCGCGTAGTAAAGCACGACGTTGATCCCTGTGACTTGCTGCAGTACGGATAGCATAATGCCAATAACCAGTACGCCCATCATCCCAAGCGCCGCAATGCTAATTTTGCCTTTTGTTTCAGTGAGTGATTCTTGAATATCTCGCCATTGATCTTCAATCGCCGCCCCTTTGTTGATGGCTGATAATAGGTTACGTGCTTCTTCATCACGCCCTTTCATCGCTAACCAACGTGGTGTTTCCGGCACAGTGAAAAGTAGACCGAAGAACAGGAGAGCAGGGATACATTCAGAGGCAAACATATATCGCCAACCCGTTGTATTCAGCCATCCTTCCGTGCCGATCAGTGCAATGCCGTAGTTAACAAAGTAAACAACCAGCATACCGAAGATGATTGCAAATTGGTTACAAGATACGAGCGCGCCACGTTTACTTGGGGGCGCGACTTCTGCAATGTACATCGGCGAAACCATGGAGGCGATACCGACACCAATGCCCCCGACAATACGGAAGAAGATAAAGACCCAGTAGTTATCGGGTATCGCGGTGCCGACCGCAGAGATAAAGAACAAGACCGCTGCGATGATCAATGCACCACGGCGTCCTTTAGAATTACTTAATTGACCCGCAAGAATGGCGCCAATGAAACAACCAATCAACGCAGAAGATGCAGCAAAACCCAGCTCAGCAGCAGAGAGTTGGAAAAAGTGGGTTAAGGCGCCGGTTGCACCGGATATAACCGCCGTGTCATACCCAAAGAGCAGTCCGCCTAAAGCCACGACCACTGTAAGATGAAGCACATTTATCGATTTTTGCATCTTTTTTTGCATGGTTTAATTGCCTCTTAGTTGTCAGTGGCATTAATTTAAAGCGTTAAATGAGGCGCATAAATTGCCTAATTAGACAAACTAATTACGTTATTTTGCTATTGTGAACACCATCAATGGCATAAACATAAAGAGGATATTTTGTGGGATGTTAGCCACATTTAATAAATTGAAAACCGAATAAATAAAAAACGTAATTGAATGTCTCAGAAACAAAATATAGCAGTGAAGTGCAGAGGGAATGATTGTATATTGATTGGTATTATTGTTATTTAATAACGTAATATTATTCCTTTTTTATCATCAAACGTGTATTACAGCACTATTTAAGCTTTGTCGTGCAAGAAATCGACGGAAGTCGCCATAGCACGGCATTGAGTGAAAAATATGGATGTAGAAGGTCAATGGATAGGGAAAGGGTGAGAAAAATTGTGGTCGAATAAGGGCGCTGTTAACCGGGATTTATCATGGATGTCACCGTCGTTGGTCGTTGATCGATCCTGACCCATCAAGTGTGGCAGAGTCTGGATGAGTGGGAGTCCAGACTATTCGTTAGCTCTACATATCAACACCTTATAGTTAATATTTTAGTGATTACTGATTCAGTAAATTGCAGTTTTCGTGAAGTCATACGAAAAAAAGCTAAGTGGATTTGTATCGTGACTTTTTAGAGCGTATCAATCCAAGCATATGTTAAGTAGGAGTTTTTATGAGAGTTCAAAAATCGAAGATTGGTGCTGATCCAGTAAAATATTATGCTAGTTTAATTGGAATGGAAAAGCATGAGTCTCGCTTGAAAAAACAAACTAATGCAATACCGATCATGACCGGAATTGTCCTCTACAGACAGCTTCCAAAAAATAAGCAATCGCAAATATTAAAGTAAATATTAGGTTTGAGAGATAACCAGTTGAAAGCCTCATTGTACGGATTAGTATCGCAGGTTGTGGCTAATCCATATTGGTTCTCATGGTCTCTTTCAGACAGTGAGCTTAGGGAATTCTTTGATACGAATAAAGGGGTGACTGACGCACTGAAAGTTGTAGGGATCGATATAACAGTTCCGTTGACAGTGGGTGGCGTTGCAGCATTTTTATACTCCGCAAATGAAAAAGGATTCATCGGAGCTTCCCTAAAAGCCTCTGAGCAACTCAAAAAAACGGTTACCTCGTCTCCAGTGGCGAAAGTCGGTACGAAAATGGGATTAACAAAACAAGCGGCATCACGAGCATCGGCAATTTTGGTTGTTATGGTTACTGTTATTGCATACCAAACAAATTCAAATGCAAAAGATGCTCAAAAAGAGTTGTTACGCAGAGGTTTGCTAAAAGCGGATGATTTATAATGTTGATAATATTTTTAATAGTTGCTTTTTCATTGGCGACAATCCATTTCTCTCACGTACTTTTCTCGTTGTGCCTGTTATATCCAAGTCAGTTACCTAAAGGTGTAACGTTATTGCGCTCGCTAGCTCTTTGCATAATGGCAGCTTGTGCTCAGTATTATGCACTTTCATTGATCTTAGGTTCTAACTTGCCTGCTGTCTCAGGTTTAGTTTTAGTAGTTACAAATGCTTTCTTCTTTATAGGTTTTTATTCCGCTTACAGAGTTAAGAACTCCAAAGAAAGTTAGTGCGCGAAAAAATAACTAAGGCACCCACACTTTAGTATTTTCCTGCCCTGCGTTCTAGGCTTCCTTTATCATGGATGAATCAGGGAGCCAGCCAACATGGCCAAGGCCAATGCAAGTCAGATTGAGCGACACACCGTATTACCACGGTGTGTCGCGTAGTGTCAGAAGCACCATTTAGTGCGGTAAATTACCGATCCCTTCATTCATGGCATTCAACAAATCACCGTTATCCTGCTGGTAGGCCCACGAAAACACACCCGCCAGTTTGTGTTTTACCGCATAACGGCCTTTTTGGTACACATCGTAAGGGTGGTCAAACGTCACGAAAGCGCCGTCTTTTTGTCTCCATGCATAATGGCAGGCGCAGTCGGCGTTATAACGAATTTCAAACCCATCGCGTCCTTTACCGTCTTTGCCCAATAGGGTGTCGTACAGCGTGGCATAGGTGATCACACCCGACTCATCTCCCGGTTGTGTCGCGAGAGGAAACAGCTCTGTCGCTGCGGTGCCAAATGGCCCTCCTTTGTTATGGGGTGTCACGCCTTGCCAGCCTCGGGCATATTTGGCTACCCCAATCACGAGTCTTTCCGCCGGTACACCCATGGCGATAAACTTTTCGACGGCGCGGTTCACGCTATGGTCATGGCCCTTTTTCACATTGTTGGGGTGGGACTGCAGGTTGGTATGATGACCAATGTTGTCTGGAAACCAGCTGCCAAACAAATCGTAGGTCATCAGGAAGAGAAGATCGGTATGCGGCGCGACATCGCGGTAATTAACAAATTGCGTGAGGTAATCTATGGTATTCACCGCCGCCGAGTTGATGTATTGGCGCGATGTTTGTTGTTCCAGTTTTGCCAGTCCGTGGTTGAGATCTTTCATTAGCAGCGCAAACCCTTGGCCTTCTTCTGCCGTTAACGGGTATTCCCAATCAATGTCGATACCATCAAACACCGGATATTTCGCCAGGTAATCCAATGTGGAATCCACGAACGTTTGTCGATTGGCTTCACTGGCGACCACTTGGGTGAAGGTGGCAGAACGGCCACCGCCGCCGATGGAGAGTAAAATTTTCAGGTGCGGGTAGCGTTTTTTCAGTTGCTCAAACTGCGCGATAAAGGTGGTATCGATGGTGCTGTCGCTAACGGCCAATCGGTTATCAGCGATGTTCTTACATACCTCATCCAACACGTCTCTTTGCTGTTCGCCACAGACTTCCACGAACGCATAAATGAGGTGGGTCAGGTTATCGCCATTGATATCCGCTACCACAGAGGGACCCACCCAATTGCCAATGTAGGTCGCCACCACTTTACCACTATTTTGCTGATAGTGCTGATATTCACCGGAAAAGAAATCGTGGCCAGTTTGTGGCGGGATGAAAGTGTCATTAGCTACAGCGGAAGCCGATGTGGCGGCACACAACAGTGCCAGTGAAACCCAAGATGGTGTGAGAACGTTCATAGCAATCCTACATACAATGAATCACGAACAGGTTGCGTTATGTACTCAAAGGGATGAAGACATACCACGACCGAAGTATTGCTGCATCAATGCGCAATAAATCAATATAGAATTTGTGGGTATTGCTGAGCAATCTATAAACAATGCTTGTCGGCTATTGTGCGATGCAGTTCATTGTTTTGAACAAGGACGAAGCATTTACGCTATGCGCGCTTCCCTCGCTTCTAATAAAAATAACATCACATTCATTATTTACATTATTTCTACATTTGTTATTTATTCTCTGTTTAGAGGTGCGCCTATTATAACGACTTTCTCGTAATGTGAGGGGAGGGGTAAAGTCTATTGAACTTTTGATTTTTATCATGGGTTGATGGGATTGTTGTTTAATATAATTCCTGTTTATTTCACATCAAAAAAGGCTTTAAAGGAATATAATGCCAGTAGGACAAGTAAAATCGTTTAGTGCACAAAAAGGATATGGCTTTATTTCTGATGATAATGAGTCATATTTCTTTCATGTATCCGATTTGCCAAAAAACATGCCGTTTGATCAAGTGAAACGCGGTGTGACATTCCGTTTTGATGATGTCCCTGCACCGAAGGGAATGACGGCACAAAGCTCATTAAAATAGAGCAAAGCATGGTTTTTCAGGCCTGTACTGGCCAAATTGTGAGGTGATAACCTACCCCAAAATTTGGTGAGGTTAAACTGAGAGTGCCGATTAAAAGTCCATTTAATCGCGATCCTCAAAAGCGCCGCCAAAGCTTTTGTCGAGGAATATAATACCAAGCGTTTTTGGCAGACGTTCCCATGGGGTCTCATTGTGTTTATCACTGTTTTTATCATTATTGTTTTGAACAACCAATAATTCATAGCGGCTGTTTCGATATTCTTCCTGATATTCATCTCTCTTGTTCTTTGTGTTTTCGGCTCCTTGTTGCATTGGTGCAGCAGGAGCTGCACAGTATGGCCTCCTTGTTTACCACTCAACTTGTTTATATTCCCCTCTTTTGTCTTCCTTTCTATCATCGTGAACGATCGCTACTGATGCAGACAGTATTCAACTATGTGTGTATGAATGCATTATTTGCATAAAAAACAAGCAAAAAATCTTGTAGGAATATTCTCTCATACATGCTTTTTGGATAAAAAAACTGAACCAATATCACAAATTCAATAAGTCACTCGTGGAGAATGCAATTTTTCGTAGTTAAATACAGAAAAATTAGGATGTTAACTGAGATTAATATTCTGGTTTTTCATGAAACGATGAATGCTGACTTTTTTAATATAAGCCTGTCGATTTCATGTTTGGATGATTTATGAAAACAAAACAGACCGGTATTGTTTCTGATAGCGGGCTTTAAATGTGTCGATAAATAATATCGACATGCTATTACCCACGCTATCGTCTCCATCACGCTGAACTGTAAGCATGAGTTCGCAACGGAGGGCGTGAATCATAATAATCATCCATGACACGCCCTTTAAATAACGAATGAATTTGTCTGAAAAGACGAATAAATAACAGAAGAGCTAAACTTTGAATAAATTAAATAAAATAACAATCGCACTGGCTGGTGTGATGTTTAGTGGTTATTTGCATGCCGCAGACGCACACGCATCTGATGTTGTCGCTTTTGTTCCTGGTGAAACAAAAGTAACAAATGGCGAGATGGTATCGTACAACGGCGAGTGTTTTGTCGCTAAAAATAACCCAGGTATCTGGGAAACACCGGATGCAAGTTCATGGTTCTGGACGGCGGCTGAATGTTCAGGCGAACCTACTCCAGAGCCAGAGCCAGAGCCAGAGCCAGAGCCAGAGCCAGAGCCAGAGCCAGAGCCAGAGCCAGAGCCAGAGCCAGAGCCAGAGCCAGAGCCAGGTCCAAACCCTGATCTAGGCGACATCATTCCATTTATCCCGGGTCAAACTCAGGTGAGCAATGGTGATGTTGTGTCTTACAACGATCAATGTTTCATCGCAAAGAATAACCCTGGTGTTTGGGAAACCCCAAGCGCAAGCTCTTGGTTCTGGGAACTGACGGAATGTTCAGGTGAACCTGGTCCGGGTCCAAACCCCGATCCAGAGCCAACTGAGCTGTCTGTTCTGTCTCCAGTGGCGGGTCAGGTAGTGAACGCGAACGACGTGGTTGCGATCAAAGCAAGCGTTGACGGCGAATTGGCTGCAAAAGTGGAATTCTGGGCAAACAACCAGAAGCTATCTGTAAAAGTTGTTAATCAGAACCAAACGACTTACACGCAAAACTGGACACCAGTAGAAGCGGGTAGTGCAACAATCAACGTGATTGTACTGGACAAGAACAACCAGAAGCTTGAACAGCAATCTGTTTCAGTAACGGTTAAAGAAGAAGTGACTGAAGACTTCACTGCACCCGTTGTGAAATTCATCACCCCTGCTAACGGCACAACCGTTAACGAAAAAGACACGGTGTCTATTTCTGTTAATGCAACAGATGTGGATAACGACCTGAAGAAAGTCGTTGTTAAAGCTGACAACCAGCAAATCTGTACGTTCGATGCCGCAACGACCGATAAGTTCGCGTGTGATTGGCAGCCAACGAAAACAGGCGACATCACGCTGAACGCTATCGCGACCGATGCGCAGAACCTAACGTCATCAGCACGTGTGAAAATCACGGTTGAGCAAGACGTGGTAGAGCCGCCGGTTGAGCCACCAGTGACACCACCGGGTGCACTATGTGAAGAGTTCAATGTGTACCCTGACTGGACACGTGGTGATCACGCGACGGGCGGTGACATCATGGTTCACAACAACATTGCTTACTCTGCGATTTACTGGACCAAATCAGTACCGGGCAGCGATGCGTCATGGGCACTTCACCTGAACTGTGATGGCACAGAACCGGGTACGGCACCTTTGCTATCACTGCAAAACCCAATGGACCCAGTTCGTCTGGAAGTGGCAGGCTGGCCAAACACGTTTGTTGTAGCAAGCCCATCAACGGCGGCTCCTGCAACGTTGACGATTGATGCGATCAACAGCGATGCATTGGCGAACGTGGATGCACTAACGCGTGCGTTTGTGTCAATCATCCAGCAGGCTGAGCAAGCAGGTACAGCATCCATCATCATCAACAGTGATGTGCTTGATCTGGCAACAAACGACAAAGGCGCCGCGTTGGGCACCGTTGCAGTGAAAGAAGCGCTAACGAATGCGGTAGCAACCACAGGCGGTAAGATTGATCTCGATGCCATCAACGCACTGAGCAACGATGTGAAAGGCTGGGCACAAGCGCACAACCTGATCATCACCACGCTAGCGCCACAAGCGACATTTGGTTGGTCGCTAAACATCGGTGAGTTTGCTTACGATACGCATTCAGGCCGTCAGTCTGTCTGGGACGAAGCATCTGCATTTACGGCAGATCTACTGGATAACTTCGAACTGTACAAAGCGGATTCAGCAAATAAAGCAGACTTCGTGGCGTTCACCAAATCAGGTGAAACAAACGCACTGACCAGTGAGCAGTGGCACAATGCGCTTGAGTACGTGAAGCAAGTGTCTGACTACGTGAAGACACCAGCAATGCTGGCTGACATGCCAACGGCGCAAACGTCAGGTTACTTCATGGGTGATGCAGCGGGTAAACCTCAGCTACGTAAAGCGGCTTACAGCAACGTATTCGCGATTCTGTTTGATAACGATTCTTCGGATCTAACCAACAAGATCGATCAATACCAAGATGTGAAAGTACCTCTGTACTACGTTGGTGAAGAACTAGAGAAAGGCTCGCTAACCACGATTGAAGCGCTGAACCAACAGTTGGCAGCGGCTGAAAATGCGATGGATAACGAAGCATTCCTTTACGAAACACCGCAATCACAGTGGGTACCATCCACCGTGTACAAGTGGAATGACTTCCTTGATGGCCTGAATGCGATGCACAACATCGGTGTGGCAGGCAACAAGTTCTGGCTTCTGAACGAAGGCGAAGATGATGAAACAAACATCAAATACGCCAAAGTCGCGATTGCTGCATTCCTAGCACAAAGTATGCAAGAAACCATTCGTTACAACGCGTGTGACGAGAACAACTGGTCTGAAGTGAAATACGGCGCGCCTGCGGATTACCCGATGACAGCAAGCTGTGGTCAGCTAGGTCAGAAGTACGCAGATTACGGTGTGAACCCAGTGTCTGGTTTGGATTACGCTTACTCTTGTCCTCGTGATAACAAGATGGAAGTGAGCGCCCTGACACACGCGAAATGGTACGGTGCACCAGCGCCTGTATTCGCAGCACCCGATGCAGTACTGGAAGAGCGTGGCTTGCTAGTGAATGGCGCAGTAGGTCGTTGGACCAACAACGGTCACTGTAACGATGTACCAGAATCGGTAGATACGTCGAAGCAGGTTTGGGAACGTGATACGTGTAAGACGTACGTTGGCCAGAAAGCCGGTAGCTTCATTTGGGACGGCAGCAGCCAAGAAAGTGTTGAAGGTTGTGGCTGGTGGGGTCGTGGTGTTATCCAGACCACAGGTCGTCAGAACTTCGGTACGCTTAACCACTACCTAGGTCGTTCACACGTTGACCCTGAAACGATTGGTAAAACCATTGACGGTGTAACGGTTGAAGCGCCACCGGCGAACCCGCTGTACGCTGAACTTGATTTCTGTTCAAACCCAGGTTTGATCTGTAGCTCTGAAGAGAACAAAGAAATTAAGTGGATTGCAGGTCTGTTCTACTGGGTAACGTCAGTACAGGCTTACAACGATGAAGGCGGTCAGTACGCGGATTGGAACTACTACAACGAGCTGAAAAACTACGTTGATGGTGGCATGAAAGGTTCTCAATTCATTGATGACGTTTCAGGTATCGTTAACCGTGGTTGTCCTGACTTGACGTGTTCAACGGGTGACGTTCACAACGTGAAAGAGCGCCGCGAGAACTTTAAGCTAGTGCTAAAGCAATTGGGCCTTAACCCACAATAATGGGTTGTCACGTTCAATGAAATCAGATGGTTGAAGTCTGATTAAGTAACAAGAGAACCCTGCTTTTGATGCAGGGTTCTTTTTTATCTGTCGTTTAGTGTGCCTTTCTGAGAGGCGCCATTTTGCATCTGCATCCCCCTCATATCGGCCCACGATAGAAGTAAAAAAATGCTTGTTTTGTGGGGTTAGTTCAAAGAAAAAATCATTCCTGTAACAAATCGTTTCGGCATTATTTATATTGCTGACAAATTAATTGATAGTCATTTGGATTAATATGAAAAAGACCTATATTGCTTGCTTGATCCCCGCACTGCTTGCGAGCGGAGCGGCGTTTGGCGTACAAACGATGCCTGCTGACATGCACTATTTTAGTCAAAAGGAATTGCCATCCGACACGCAAGGTCGCTTGTTAGGCACCGTAAGTTTGGCACAAAGCCTGATTTTACCGACGGCTAATACGATCCCCGATGATCGTCATCCTCACTTGGTGGCGTTGCGTAAGACTTTGGTGATTTTTGAGCCGCAAGCCAATAACGTGGCGAGTAACGAGCCGATCACAGTGATCGCGAAAAATGCACAAGGTGACGTTGTGCATCGCGCCGCGATGCAACTGCCGAATCAGCAGCCGACAATTGCCAGCCAGCTTGATCTGGATATCGATACGACCAAACCTGAACAGTTTGATCGCCATCTGACGCAATTTCATGAGATTTCCAGCATTGCTGATGAAGCAGGCCAGCCCGCTTTCCGCAAGCTGTTAGCGCAGCATGACAGCATTCATGTTGAGTTGAGTGATGGTAATTGGATGAAGCACTTTACGCTGCCGGAAGATGACGCATTCACGGATAAAGTCGTGACTTTTTCTTCTCATGCTGGTTATAACTCGCACATCCAATATTCAAGGGGTAACGATACGCTGAGTCGCGGTCGATCACTGACTTATCATAACCTGAATGGTACTTGGTATGCTCAGGGGGACATGGACATCAATAAGGTGGCTTACAGCGACAAGGCTTACACCGTTGCGCTGCCAGCGGAAGTGATGCAACCGGGCCTGACGCTCACGTTCACCACGAGTGATGGCAAAGAAGGCGTACTCGATAACGTAAAAATTGGCATAAATACGCACTTGGTGTTGAATGCCGTCGACATTGGTTTGTTAACCCCGCCAAGAAACGCGTTTGTCTTCGCCAAAGATCGCGAACTGCAACGTCAGTATTTCCAAAATATTCAGATCAGTAAGTTAACGGTGAACCCGTACGAGTCGATATATTTTCCTGAAATCATGCTGCCAGATGGTCGTTTGCTGACAGATTATGATCCAAGTGCGTTTGATGTGTATGGCAGTGACTCACACTACCGTGTCGCACGTGAATTGGTATCGGCCGGGATCAACAGTGCCAACTACGGGGTGAACTCCTCATATGTGCGCAGTGGTACATCGTGGATCATTGATAACCCATATTACGCCGCGCAAGTTACGGTGAACATGTCGGTCGGTAAATACTCGACGGGATTGGTTAACCACGGCCTGCTAGGATCCTATGTCGGGGTCGCGTCAGTTGCTAACTCAACCGGTAATGAATTTACCCATGAGACCGGCCATGAATTTGGCGTGGGTGACCATTTCCCGGGCGGTTTCCGAGGGGCGATACACAACCGTTCCACCGAGCGCAATTCAGCATGGGGATGGGATGCCAATAAGAACATCTTTATCCCGAATTTCCTCCGAGCAGCGAACGGTCAGAGCACCTGTTACAACGGTGAATGTGCAGAACCGTTTGAGGGCCATGCCTTCGGTAAAGGCACCATGTCGGGCGGCTGGCCGCTATACCCTGAGCAGAATGCTTACACACTTTTCGCACCTTATGAATCCAGTGTTTTCCAAGACGCGTTGGAAACGAAAGTTAACTTTGATCTGAACTCGCCAACCGGTTTCAGTAAGTGGAATCATGATAAAAAAATCATGGAGCCTTGGACCAATACAGGGATCGATAATTTAGGCCTTGTGGTGATCATGTTAAATGATCAGGAATCCGTGCATCAGTTCGGCCCTGACAGCACGAAGCTGCAAGAGCTGTATACCGATTACAACATCGTTCATATTAATATGCGTGATCGTCATTGGGCCAGAGATCTGTACTTAACCAATGATGCAAGCTTTGAAGGCAAGATTGCATTGGTTGAGTCGTCAGCAGCATGGACGGCGACGGTGCATTTCAACGGTACGAGTCGTCCATTGCCGATGGGCAGTAAATATGCCTATCAATACACTCAAGGTGAATGGGTAGAAATAGACAACGATATCCTGAATAAGAAAATTGAGCGTACACCGAATAAGCAAGGTGTGGCAGTGACCACGCTGGTTGGCTATTACGATCCAGAAAACACGCTGCCAAGCTATATTTATCCGGCATTGCACGGTGCGTATGGCTCGGTTTACGAAGACCGTTTCATGCCTTCTGCGTGTCAGCTGAACGTGATGACGCGCGAAGGCGGCACCAAGACGTTTAACCTACACAACCGCCGTTTAACTACGGGGATGATGAACCGTTTTCACGTAAACGTTGAGACGGCTTTGCAACCCTACCAAGCGGAAGTGGTATGTCACGATGAAGTGTTAGACACGATTGCACTTGCTGCGCCAAAAGCGCCACTGAAGCCGAGTGTTATCACCACCGAAGCTGGCCAAGCACCGACGATTCAGGGCATTGACGATGTAGTGATTGCCCAAGGTGAGGCGTTTGATCCGCTGGCGGGTGTAACCGCACAAGATGACTTTGATGGCGATGTTACGGCATCGTTGGTCATTGAAGGACAGGTTGATAACCAAAAAGCCGGTTTCTACACCTTGACCTACAAGGCCTACGACAGTGCGCAAAGTGAAACCGTGGTAACCCGTACAGTAGAAGTGTTCAGCGAAAAGCCGGTACTGGCGGGCGTTGCGGATGCCAAGATCGATCTTGGGGCGGCGTTTGATGCGATGAACGGCGTGTCTGCGCAAGATGCAGAAGACGGTGACTTGTCTGCTGCTGTGTCGGTATCGGGTCAGGTAGACGTGAATACAGCGGGCGCATATGTGCTGGTGTATCAGGTGACAGACAGTGCGGGTCAAACCGTGACGGCAGAGCGTACTGTCACTGTTGAAAGTTGTGAGAATGCGTGGTCAGCGCTGAGCATTTATGTTGCCGGTGATCACGTGTCGCACAATGGTGCAGTATGGCTAGCGGGCTGGTGGACACAAGGCGAAGAGCCGGGCACAACCGGCGAATGGGGCGTGTGGAAACAAGTGTCTGATAATGGCTGCACAGTACCCAATCCAGGGCCTGAAGTCACACCACCACCATCAGGTGAATACCCTCTGTACCAAGCCGGTACGGCGTATAAAGAGGGCGACATTGTTAAAGGGACTGACGAACATCTGTACCAGTGTAAGCCATGGCCAAATTCTGGCTGGTGTGCAAACGCCGCGTATGCACCGGGTACCAGTGCTTACTGGCAAGATGCGTGGAATAAGCTGTAAGCCTATAGGCTGCTAGAAAATACAACGAGAAAAGATCTAAAGCGGTGTGAAGACACCGCTTTTTTTCTGTCTGTCGTTTGGCTCTGTCATTTGGAACTGTTGGAGCTCGGTCAGATCACGCGGCTTTGTGTGATACCTGTGGCCGCTCTTGTTGCGCCATTTGCTTGAGGTGCCGGAACATGTCACTGCCTAGATCCTCTATCGCACACACACTCAGCAGATCATCAATGAAGTGCTGGAAGGCACGGTACTCAATCTGCTTCACTTGCGCTTGCTGTGTGTCTGTCAGCATGTGGTACATGGTCGCGGCACCAAAATCCCCGAAAATGATATTCGCATCGTCATCAAACAGGGTGTTATGGGCATAGAGATCGCCATGACACACTTGGTTGGCATGCAGGTGCGCAAACACATCGGCCATTTGCGTCACGATCTTATCGATTTGCGCGATCGACAGCGTAAAACCTGTCGGGAAGGTATCGCGGGTACAGGTACTGAACGTGGGCGGCAAGCCTAAGTTGCGGTAATGGCTTGGGATCAAATTCATGATCAAAGCGAGGTAGCCTTCCTCATTCACTTGCGCCAACGACTGCACCACGTTGGGATGATGGCCCACTTTCAGGCAGGCCTGCAATTCGTCTTCCGGGTAGCCGTCGCTGGTCACTTCGCCCTTGAACACTTTGACCGCAATCTCTTCAGGGAAGCGATCTTGGGTGTGATTCCATGAGGCTTTTGAAATCACGCCGGATGCGCCTTGGCCCAGCACATTGTGCAAGGTGAAATCGCGGGATGGGATACAAGGTACCGTGTGGTTTTTGATGTCTGACTGGCTAAACGGGTTACCGGAAAACGCCAACCACGCCAATTTTGGCAGGTTAAGTAATTGGTCCGGGCATTCGGTGAGTTGGTTGGCAGAAATGCGCACTAACTCTAGGTTGTCCAGTTGCGACAGGGTCTGTGGTAACTGGGTCAGGCGATTGCCCGCTAAAGCTAGTTTCTGCAGGCGAGGGCGCTCACCCAAGGCATCCGGCAGGCTTTCAATGTGGTTTTCCGTCAAGATCAACCAGCGTAGCTTAGTCGGTAACGACTGTGCTGACACATGTTTGATCTGGTTAGCTTTCAATCCCACCATCTCTAACTCAGGGCATTGGCCAAGCACGTCGGGCAGGGTGTCAAACTGGTTGTTGGAGGCAAAAAAGATCTTCAGTTTTGTCAGTTGCGCAAATTCAGGCGGCAAGGCCGATAAGTGGTTATCAGACAAATCCAGAATTTCTAAGCTATCCGCGAGTGACAATATTTCTAAGGGAAAGGTGGTTAACTGCTCGGATAATTTCAAGCGCTGAACGCCAGCCAGTGCGCCCGATGTAAGCTGAGAAAGTGTCTGCAAAATGTTCCATCCGTAATTAGCGTGAGACAAAGCCCCATAGTTTACTGAACATTGATGTAGACGACTATGGTAAATCGCCTTCTGTCTGTATGGGTTATTTACGCTACCTATCCCGTTTCCCTGTCTAGCGCGTCATCCTACTTTTAATCTTGTCTTTAATCCCACCTTTAATGCTCCTTTCTTTATGACCTGTGACTAACATAAAAGGGGCGAAAGTGCCGGGGGCATTCACGGCCTTTGCGCGCTTATCGGAAAGTACGATGAGAGGAGAGGACTGTGAATATTGTCACCGTCGATGACACCAACATGCCGGTGTATCTAAATTTGAGTCAGCCTTACGAGGCGGAGTTTTCCGTGTATACCAAGAAGGTGCCTGACGAGCAGGGTGTGTTTGCGATGGATACCCTGATCGGCGGCAATGTGCATGGCTATTTGTTGTATATCGATAACGCGCCAGCGGGCTTGGCCGCCATTGCGGAAACGGCCACGGGGCATTATGAGGTGTGTGATTTTTACGTGGTGCCGGTGTTTCGGCAAAATCGCATGGGGCAACAGTTCGCACACCGGCTATTTGCCATGATGCCGGGTGAATGGGAAAGCAAACAGATCGCGGGGGCTGATCATGCCGTCGCATTCTGGCGACGCGCGATTGGGGCGTATACCGATGGGGTGTTTGTGGAAGATCAGTACCTTGACAGCTATTGGGGAACGGTCACGCGGCAGTGCTTTACGGTGAAATAAACCTACCGTCATGGCGTTAGAAAAAATTTGCTGCACACAACGGCACCGATGATGGTAATATTTTGTTACATTTTAAAGGGGTGGATATCAGCGCTTGTTTGCGTCTGCACACCTGTTGACCTTAACAAAAAACGTACACAAAAAGAGATAGAGGTGCCATGTGGCTGGAGCAAGTTTACTCACCCTGTTAGATGATATTGCGACCGTACTGGATGATGTGGCGGTGATGAGCAAAGTCGCCGCCCGCAAAACGGCGGGGGTATTGGGCGATGACTTGGCGCTGAACGCGCAGCAAGTGGCGGGCGTGCGCGCCGAGCGGGAAGTACCCGTGGTGTGGGCGGTGGCCAAAGGCTCGTTCCGCAATAAATTGATTTTGGTGCCTGCCGCTTTACTGATCAGTGCGGTCGCGCCGTGGTTAATTACGCCGATGTTGCTGCTGGGCGGGTTATTTTTGTGTTTTGAAGGCTTTGAAAAAGTCACGGAGAAGTTATTCCATAGCCATGTCGCAGACGAAGTGGCTGACGTTGTGCCGATGGAAACGGAGGAAGACTTACTGGCCTTTGAGCAAACCAAAATCAAAGGGGCGATCCGTACCGATTTTATTTTGTCGGCGGAAATCATCGTGATTGCCCTTGGCACCGTGCAAACCGCCCCAATGCTGACGCAAGTGCTGGTGGTGAGTGTGATTGCGTTACTGATGACCATCGGCGTTTATGGCTTGGTGGCGGGTATCGTGAAGTTGGATGACTTGGGTTTCTATTTGGTCGATCACAGCGAACCGGGCACGCTTAAGCGTTGGTTCGGCAACGGCTTGATCAAATCTGCCCCATACCTGATGAAGTTCTTGGCGGTGGTCGGCACCATTGCGATGTTCTTAGTGGGCGGCGGGATTGTGGTACACAGCATTCCTAACTCGCACATTTTACTTGATCACTTGACGGCACAAGCGGCTGTAGTGCCGGGCGGCGCGTTGATGTTACCTGCTGTGGTGAATGCGGCGATTGGCCTGTTCAGTGGTGGCGTGGTGTTGGTTGCAGTGAAAGTGTTTGGTTGGGTGAAAGCGACGGTTGCGTCGTAGCGCGCAGGTTATGATTACTCTGTCTGGTTTTTATGGCAGTTGATGTTTTATGGCAGTTGATGATAGATAAGAGGGAAAACGGTCGCCGTGGAGGGAATTCACGGCGACCGTTTTTGTTTGTTTCGGGGACTTAACGTCCGTGGTTACAGCGGCAACTCTTGCTGCAGTAATGCAATCACCGCATCGCCGCTGTCACAGGCTTTCAG
This sequence comes from Photobacterium sp. 270122K, assembly GCF_059941365.1. Classification (NCBI taxonomy): domain Bacteria; kingdom Pseudomonadati; phylum Pseudomonadota; class Gammaproteobacteria; order Vibrionales; family Vibrionaceae; genus Photobacterium; species Photobacterium sp. 270122K. The sequence continues at coordinate 26,214 of NZ_JBPOEN010000014.1, read as the reverse complement.
GCTGTCACGGAAGCTAGGGTGGATCAGCTTACGGGCGAGGCTAGAGAAAATACGCATGTGCTGATCACCTTGTTCGTGGTTCAGCGTCAGCATGATAATGAAATCCACCTCGCCAGAATCGGACTGCCAATCAATCGGTGACGACAGTTTCGCGATGCTGATGCTGGAATGCACAATGTTGGCCGACTTGGTGTGCGGAATGGCAAACCCATGGCCAAGCCCGGTTGAGAATACCGCTTCTCGGGCCCAGATATCGTCTTCCAGTTTGTAGATATCATGCGTACGACCGGTCACGCCAAGGTTACCGACCAATGCCTGAATCGCTTCTTCTTTGCTGGAATAGGCGACCTCTGTAAACACACATTCAACGTCCAGTAACGGTTTGCTGGCTTGTTCACGCTGCGCGTTATCAAGTAAGGCATTCACCTCGGCAATGGTTGCGCACTGGCATGCCTGCTCGAACAGGTGCTGACTCTGGGTAAAGTCCACCTCGCGCAGGGCGGTTTTGGTGGCGGCAATTTTCGGGGCACTCATGCTGATTTCATCCAGCCCTGCGCCGACCAATAACGGCAATACGCGCGTATCTGCCCCCAGCTCACCACACAGACCAATCCAACGGCCATGCTGATGCGCCGTGCTGACCACTTGCCCCAGCATGCGCAAGAACGACGGTGACAAGCTGTTGTACAGCGGCGCCACTTGCGCATTATCACGGTCAACCGCCAGCAGGTACTGGGTCATGTCGTTTGAGCCAATACTGAAGAAATCCACTTCCTGACAGAACTGATCGATGATGAAAGCCACCGACGGCACTTCGACCATGATCCCCACTGGCAGGGAGGCATCGTACGCAATACCGGCCTTGTCTAATTCGGCCTTGACGATCGCCAGTTGGGTTTTCACCCAGCGAATTTCCTCGATGCTGTGGATCATCGGGATCATCACTTTGGCATTGCCATGCACAGAGGCGCGTAAAATCGCACGCAACTGCGTATGGAACAGGGGCAAGAACTGCGGGTAAATGCGTACGGCACGGTAACCCAAGAACGGGTTGTTCTCTTCCGGCAGGTTCAGGTATTCAATCGGTTTATCACCACCAATGTCTATGGTACGGATGATCACGGGCTTGCCGTTCGCCGCTTGTAGCACATCACGGTAGTGTTGCACTTGCTCGTCTTCATTCGGTGCGTGTGGGCGATCCATAAACAGCATTTCGGTACGGAACAGGCCGATACCTTCCGCGCCTTGCTGGAAAGCCGTTTTCGCTTCTAACGCACACGCAATGTTGGCCGCGACTTCCAGCGTATGCCCGTCTTGGGTGCGTGCAGGTTGCAGAGCAAAGGCGTGTTGGCGTGTTTGCTGCTGTTGTTTCAGCAGTAAGGCGCGGTTGAAATAATGTTGTACCCCCTCATTGGCTTCAATGGCCATGACACCCAATTGTGCGTCGACATAGACCGGCGTATTCAGGGCGTTCATGCACTCGCTCAACACGATCCCTGACAAGGTCGGAATGTTGAATGCTCGGGCAAGGATCACCGTGTGAGAGGTACTGCCTGCGTGCGTTAGGATCAACCCTTGCAGCAGGGTTTTGTCTAAGCCTAAAAATTGGCTGGGGGTTAAATCGTTCGCGATCACAACGCTGGCTTCGGTCAGGGCAAACTCGCGTTGACAGGCAACGTGTGGGTAGGCGGCCATCAGTAACTGGGTGGCCATATCACGAATGTCGAGGACACGCTCGCGCAGGTAAACGCTGGCAGACTGTTGCAGTTGGGCGGACAGTTGCTCAACCATGGCGAGAATGGCATCGGCCATGGAATGTGTCGCGAGTAAGGCGGTCACACCATCGATCAGTGTGCTGTCCTGCAGTATGGCTAAGTGCGCCTCTAAAATGGCTTTTTCATGGACGCTGGCTTGAGCAATGGCCTGTGTCAGGTTGGCATTGACGGTTTGGTGCGCATCGGTAAAGCGGGCGTATTCATCGCCTTGTGCCGGTGTGGAAAAACGCGCCAAATCGACGTGCTGGAAGTTCACCAGCGTGCCGTGGCCGATCCCTTGTGCTAGGCGCGTGCCGTGCAACAATGTGGGGGCTAAGCGGGTCAAAGATTGTGGCAGGATCACGGTATCGTCTTCACTGGCGATAGCTAACGTTTCATCACAGTGTGGAAACACATCGTTGATGTAGTGCTGCAAGGTGGCCAGTGCTTCTGTGCTGTCTGCGCCATCAAATAACAGGGTGCAGTCATCGTCTAAGAGGGTATCGGTGCCGACCAGTGCCAGTACGCTTTTGGCGTTGCCACGGTTGCTATTACGGTGATTGATCAGGGTAATTTGGCACTGGAATGGCTGGCAGGCCTTTTCCAGATGGCTCGCCGGGCGGGCGTGAATACCATTAGGGAGTGCACAGCGAAAAGAGAGTTCGTGTTTCATGATCACTGCCTTGTAATTATTGTGCTAACAGTTGCTGACATTGAGAAAAGACACGACGAGGGTGTTGCAACGCATCCTGAATCGTCACTTCCAAACAACGATGCTGGGCAAAGCGTTCATGGTTTTCGATACGAATATCGGCGGCCAAAATCACGATGTCGGCACGCTGAATATCTTGTTCCGTCAGACGGTTTTCGATCCCCATTGCACCTTGGGTTTCCACTTTAATGGTAAATCCCAGCTTCTTGGCGGTGTCCGTTAATTTATCGGCAGCCATGTAGGTATGTGCGATGCCTGTAGGGCAAGCGGTAATTGCAATCACTCTCATTGTTTTTCTCCTGTCAGGGAAGTCCTTAGATTGACAATATAGGAGGATGTACAGGGGGGAGATAGAAGAGAAAACAACCCTTTACTGGATATTTGTAACGTACCGTCGCAAGCGTGATAAGGATCACCACCGTCTGACCGCATGAAAGGCGGGAAGAAGAAAAGAAATGGCTGAAAACCACGATGTTGCGGTGACGTGCCGGCTTATGTGAGGGGGAAACGTGCGTGTAAAACATCAGGGGTGAGGGTGACCGTGATGAGTATATCACCCCTGTGATTAGCATTTTTAAGGCGCAGGCCGGTGTATGTACGACCTGAAGGCAGACTGAGCGACTCAGTATGCGGCATGCGTTGATAGAATGTCGCGCAATGGGGTGCGGCGCATGGTCAATGCATTATCTTGATAATGGTAACTTTGGCATTCGTTCGCTGCGGGATTACTGAAGGATTTATCCACTTGATACGGTGTGCCCTTGGCCAGATGCCAGAGAAAATGTTCGAGCGCTTGATCAAAGCGGTCTTCATTAGCTGTCGCTTGAGGAGACGAAAAGGTAAAGGTGACGAGGTCGACGGGGGTGTTTTGTTCGGTGCGCGTTCTGATGAGTTCTTTAAAGCCAAACGTGCCGGCTTGCGGGTGTATGCCCCCCGGCAGCATGTGAGCAGGAACGGTTAAAGCAGCTTGGATCAGTGTCATCATGGACTCCCTGTATGATGTGCAACCGTTCATGATAGTGGCATAACTCGGTTGCAGGATTCAATGGAATTCACACTTCGTGAGGCAATTTGCAAGACATATCCGTATCGCTCAAAAAATGACACACAAATATGCGGGTTAAGTCGAAAGATAGTACGGTTAGCGTATCACCGTCGTCGTTTCTTTCAGGATAATAGCGAATACCCGTGCGTGCCATTTATCACTTATCCCATTTTTTACACCCTATTTTTACCGAATGTGTTTTATCGGCGTGATGACAACACGCGGTTTGCATTTGGCTTTGCACGCACGGTTTACCTATTCAAGGAATGCACGACCCACTCAGGACCAAGGAGAATGTCCATGCCGACGCTGTCGACGACCGTAAGGTGGTTTTATACTGCTTTGTGGCTCTTTTTATTGACGCTGTATTCATCGATCAGCACCGCGACCCCATCTGTGACGCAATCCGAAACTCAAGCCGAGACCACCGTCTTGCAAACCCCAGAGGTGGCGTTTGTGGGTACGGGGCCGCTGGTGCCGCGATCACACAGCCAGTCGATCCCCATTACGGCGATGAACTTGTCGGAAGTGGATGTGGAGATCTTACAGATCACCGATCCCGACACCTTTTTGAATCAGCAATACCTGCTGGATAGCCCCTCGCCTTATACATTGGAGCAGCTCAAGCATGCCTATAAAAGCGTGTTTTCTGATCGTTTCACGTTACCGACGGGGGCGGTGAATACGCACATTACCGCCCGCTTGCCGATCCCGCATACGTTTGATTCCGGTTGGTACGTGGTGGTGCTGAAAGCGCCTGGCAGTTTCTATGAAATCCAAGCCAAGCATATGTTGCTCACTAATGTGGGGATTCAGGCGCGTTTGTATGATAAGCAAGCCGTGTTCAGCATGGCGTGGCTCTCTGATGGTGCCGCAATTCGCGAGGGGGTGGTTGAACTGTATCGCGACCATAAGCGCCATCAAACTGTGAACATTGATACTCAAGGGTTGGCGGTGTTTGACATGGCGGTGAAACCGACCGATGTGGTGGTAGTACGCGCTAACGCTCACGGTGAACAACCGGCGGATATCGGTATTTTGCCGTTACGTGAAGTGCCATTGGATTTGTCTGATCATGCGGTCGGCGGCCGCAGCTACCAAGCCATGGAAGCCCTGATTTACAGTAACCGAGATTTGGTGAAACCGGGTGAAACGTTGCCAGTGAATGTGCTGTTGCGTGATCAAGATGGCAAGGCCATTACCGATATGCCCGTGACATTGCATGTGCTTAATCCGCTCAATGAAGTGATATTAACCCGCCAACTCAAGCCGCAAGCGGCTGGCTATTTTTTCAGTGAACTTGAGACCGCCTCCAGTTGGATGACCGGCCGTTACAAAGTGGATGTGCGGTTGGATCCGAGCGCGAAAAAGCCGATCAGCCGTTTCTTTTTTGAGCTGGAAGAGTTTGTGCCTGAGCGCATGGATCTCACCTTTACCGCGCCGTCTCCTTTGGTGACTGCCGGCAAAGACGTGCTGATGATGATGAAAGGCCGCTACTTGTTCGGCAGTCCGGCGGCAGGAAATGTGCTGACGACAGATTTGATCCACCAGCCAGTGCAGCATTTACCGGGGCCGTTTGAGGCGTTCTATGTCGGCCATCCACAGCAACTCGACAACGTATACGAAACCCGTGATCGCCAAACCTTGTCTGAGCAAGGGGAAGTGACTGTGTTGCTACCGACCCCAGAAAAAGCGGCGCTGAAAAGTCCGGTGGCGACCACGGCGAATTTTGCCTTGTTGGAAGCCGGTGGTGCCGCGGTGCAGCGTTCATTGCGTTATGTGACGTGGCAAGATGCCGCCGTGCCGGGGATCCGACCCGCGTCTGACAACGTGGGATATGATTCGAATGCCGAGTTTGCGTTGGGGTTGATCAGTGCCGATGGCAAAGCCTTACTGGCGGGCGAATTGACCGTGACGATGGATTACGACCAAGGGGATTACTACTGGTTGTATGAGGAAGGGGTTGGCTGGAGCCGCAAGAAGCAAGATCGCTGGCGTCGTGTGGCGACACAGACCGTGACGGTAGCAGACGGCAAAACCGGTGTGTTGTCTTTGCCGGTGTCGTGGGGCGATTACCGTATCACGGTGACCGATGCCGCCACTGAGATGTCGAGCAGTTACGCCTTTTATGCCGGCTGGTATGAAGGTAGCGAGCAGCTCAAAGCCAAGCCAGAACACGCTGATATTAAACTGGACAAGGAAAGCTATGTGGCGGGCGAGTCGATCAAAGCCACGATCACCGCGCCGATAGCGGGCAGCATGCTGGTGACGCTGGAAACCGATCAGCGTGAGTGGTCGACCCGTGTGAAAGTGAAAAAGGGCAAGCACATTGTCCGCGTACCGATTGCAAAAGACTTGGCACGTCACGACATTTATCTGACCGCCACCCTGACCGGCCAGCAAGCCAATACCCCGAAACGCTATTTTGGCATCGTGCCAGTGACGCTGGATCGGGATGACCGCCGCTTAACCGCGCATGCCGCGTTGCCCGAAGTGATCCGCCCGCTCGAATCGCTGTCGATCCCGATCACTGTCAACCATATCGCACCTGAACAAGCGGACAATACGTGGGTCACGGTGTCGATTGTCGATAAAGGCATCATCAACCTTAGCCGTTTCATGCCGCAAGACCCGTTTGATTACTTCTTTGCCCAACGTCGCTACCGTGCCGATGTGGTGGATTTGTATTCGCGCTTGTACGATCTGCGCCCGAACCCGTATGCACAATCGCGGTTTGGTAGTGATGCCATGAGCAAAACGGACAATAAAAACGACGACGTGGTTGAAAGTAAAACCGTGATTTTGATGTCAGCCCCAGTGCAGGTCGTGGATGGCCGCGCGGAGGTGATGTTTGATATGCCGGACTACAACGGCGAAGGCCAAGTGATTGTCACCGTGTATAACGGCACACAAGTCGGGATCGCGGTGGATGATGCCACCATTGCCGCCCCTGTGGTCGCAGAATTGAGCGTGCCGCGTTTCGTGGTGCCGGGAGATGCCGCGAGCGTGACGGTGGATCTGCACAATGTGAGTGGTGAAACACAAACCTTGGCCTTGCGTGTAGGCAGCCGTCAAGGGGTGACGCTCGATCCGAAAGGCAAGACAGATGCCGCCACACCAACGATGCCTGCGTCCGTCACACTGGAAGATGGCCAACATGTCAGTTACCGCGTGCCGTTCTCGCTCAGTAAAACAACCGATGCGCGTAGCGTACTCTTTGCGTTGCAGGTCAGTAATGACACGGTAGATATCGCCCGTGACTGGACGGTGCCGGTAAAACACGTCACGCCTTGGGTCAGCAAAGGCAGTCGCCATTGGATCAAGCCTGCACAGTCGTTAGCGATCACTGCCGCGCAGTGGCAAGGACTTCAGACGGTGGCAGGCCAAGAAGGCCATGCGTTGATCAGTCGAACGCCGTTGTTGAATGTGGCTGATCAGGCCCGTGCTTTGTATGGTTACCCGTACGGGTGTGCCGAGCAGACCACCAGCAAGGCGTTGCCGTATTTGTACACGCACCCGGCATTAACGACCTTTAAAACGCAAGCCTATCAAGACAGCGCTATCGGGCGTTCAATCGCAACAGGAAGCACACCGCCGAGTGATCAAGCGGTGTTGTATCAAGCCGTAATGGCACTGAAAGCGATGCAAACGCCCATGGGGGGCTTTGCGTTGTGGCGCAGCGAAGGGCAAGAGCAGTTATGGTTAACCGCCTATGTCACAGATTTTTTGCTACAGGTTGAGAAAGCATATGCCGGCACGGTGCCAGAGGCGATGCGTACCCGTGCGCTGTCACGGTTAGAGGAATACCTTAACTACCCGGGGTATACCCAGAGCATGGCGAACAACGTGGAAGCGGCAAACAGTGCATTAGCGTATGCGGCGTATGTGTTGGCGGCGCAAGGCAAGGTGCGTTGGAGCCAATTAGAAGCCTTACCGATTGAAACGTATCCGTCTATGCTTAGCTACCTGCACATGGCGGCCAGCTATGCGCAAGTGGGCGATCACAGTAAAGCGTTAACCATGTTGAAACAGGCCAAGACGATACAGCGTCACCGTCACTACATGGATGACTACGGTTCAGTGCTGCGTGATAACGCCCAAGCGGTGTCGGTGTTAGACACATTGACCGTGATGCCGGTGCTTAACGACGCGGCGACCCGTCTGCAAGCCACCTTACTGGAAAGCGTGATCGATCAGCAGGCGAGTGAGTCGTGGTTCAGTACCCAAGAGCGAGGCGCACTCTTGCAAGCGGCGATCGTGACGGAAGCGCGCAATAAAGCCGAGCCGATCTCGATAAACATTGCGGGTAAGGCGCTGACAGAGATCCGTAGCGTAGAAGTCGCGGTATTGCCGGGGATCACCCTGTCGAACCCGAATGACTTCCCGCTGTACGTTAACCTGCAAGCCACCGGGTATGCGAAGGCCAATAAAGCCGTCTCTAACCGTCAGAACCCTGACAATACGTTGAAGGTTAACTTCCTTAAACGCAGCCTTTACCAGTTAGACGGGCAGCCGTTTACGGGTAACACGGTGAAAGTGGGCGATCGCTTACTGGTGATTTTGCAAGTGAACCTCAATGAAGGTGTACCTGATGGGTTAATGGTTGAGCGCATTCCGGCTGGTTTTGTGTTGGAAAACCCACGCTTAACCGCAGGGTTTGATATGCAGACCTTGATGCCAGAAGGCTTCTCGCTCGACACGCCGGATCATGTGGAATACCGCAACGATCGCTTTGTGTTGTCACAACGCTTTTCGGAAGGGGCCAAGTATACCTTTGCCTACTTGATCCGAGCGGAAGTGCCGGGGCAGTACACGGTGCCGCCGATGTTCATGGAAAGCATGTACACCCCCGAAAAACATGCCGTTTATTGGCAAGCGAAAGGGGATGACAGCATTGTGGTGGCTCCATAAAACGGGCGACGACGATCATGAAGGGCACACTGGCAACGGTGTGCGCCATCACTTTGCTGATGGCGGTACTCAATGTGTGCTATCCCTTGCCCCCTATTTACCCGCACGGTCCCGCGACGGTGGTCGTGAGCCGTGACGGGCAGATTTTACGCGCCTTTGCTGACAAGCAAGGGGTGCGCCGTTATACCATCACCACTGAGGCAGTCACCCCGTTTTATCTCACCGCGTTGCTTGATTATGAAGACCGTTGGTTTTACTCGCACCCCGGGATCAATCCGTTGGCGATTGTGCGTGCGGCAGGGCAATGGCTGTATCATGGCCGAGTCATTTCCGGCGGCTCAACCTTAACCATGCAAGTCGCCCGTTTGATTGATCCGCATCAGCGGTCGATCAGCGGTAAAATCAAGCAAGCCTTCCGCGCGTTGCAGTTGGAGTGGACCTACAGTAAAGATGAGATCCTCGCCTTTTACCTTAACCTCGCGCCGTTTGGCGGCAACCTGCAAGGGGTTGAAGCGGCCTCGCAGCGTTATTTTGGTAAATCGGCCAAGGCGCTGACCCAATCGGAAGCTGCCTTGCTGGTGGTGTTGCCGCAAAAGCCCTCCTATAACCGGCCTGATCGCTACCCAGATCGCGCCAAAGCGATGCGCAATAAAGTGTTACACCGTTTGGCACAGAGCGGCATACTGGATGCGCGCAGTCTGCATTTTCTGACGAACGAACCGTTGGGACTGCGCCTGCATCAACGGCCGATACTGGCACCGCTACTGAGTCGTCATCTTAAACAGGCCTCGCCGCAGGCCGATGTCATTCACACCACCATCAATCACAGCATTCAGCAGCGTATCCAGCGCTTATTGTCGTTGCTGAGTCATCAGTTGCCGGTAAAAAGCTCTGCCGCGGTGGTGGTGGTGGATAACCAGACGGCCGAGATCATCGCGTATCAAGGCACGGCGGATTTTACCGATCCTACCCGTTTCTCGCATGTGGACATGCCGCGTGCCATCCGTTCACCGGGTTCGACCTTGAAGCCGTTTATTTATGGCATGGGCTTAGACAGCGGCCTGATCCACTCGGCCAGTTTACTCAGTGACATACCGTCGGTGTTTCAAGGCTATAAACCGCGTAATTTGAACGGCCGTTTTCAAGGGGCGATCAGCATGGATGAAGCGCTGAAACAGTCATTGAATATCCCGTTGATCCAAGTGTTTCATGCCTTAACCCCACGCACGTTTGATGCGGTCATGGCAAAGGCCGGGATTGCGTTTCATCATGATGCGGCGAATTTATCCGTAGGATTAGGGGGAACAGGCACTGACTTGTTGACCCTCGTGACCTTATATCGGTCATTGGCGACAGGCGGGCAGGTGCAGCCGCTGCGCACGGTATGGCAATCGGGGTATCAGTCTCCTCAACGGCTTCCTCAACAGACTCCTCAAAAAAAGACCGCCGCTCCCACATTGCTCTCTCCTGCGAGCAGTTGGATCATCTATAAAACGCTCAGTGAAATCACCGCGCCGGATCGGGTGGTGCCGACCATTCGCCGCCAAATCGCGTGGAAAACCGGGACCAGTTACGGCTATCGCGATTTCTGGTCTGTGGGTGTCAGCCCTGATTACACCGTGGGGGTGTGGATTGGTCGTCCTGATGCCAGTCCGGTGGTCGGCTATTTGGGGGCGACACAAGCCGCCCCGTTAATGTTTGATACTTTTGATCAGCTGCCGCGTGATCAGCATACCGTGCGTCGCCCACAAGATGTGGTTCAGCAGACTATTTGTTGGCCGGGTGGCAAAGCCAAGGCGGCCACCCCGCACGGCCAGTGTGCGATCCAAAAAGACGCGTACACGGTGCGGGGGATTACCCCGCCCACTTTACAAACGGATGGCCAATTTATGCGCTCGGCGATGAATACATCGGGCTGGGCATCGGCGGATGCCATAGTATGGCCGACTCAGCTGGCCAACTGGCAACACCTGAAAGGGATCCGTACCGCCGGTGGGGCAACCCCGCAGGCCGTGGAAATCCAGCATATTAAATCGGGACAGCATTACTTTACGGATCAGTTAGCCGAGCTACCGCTGGTGGCCAATACCGATGCGAAAGACGTGGTGTGGTATGTTAATCATCAGCCGTACACGGAGGATGTACTGACCTTGGCGGATTACAGCGGGCAAGTGACGGTAAGCGCCTGCTTACACGGCCAGTGCGATGTGAAGACGATTAGGGTGCATGGGCGGTAATGACAGTGAGTGATGAAAAAGAAAAAATGACAGGCCGCCTGTTAGGCGGCCTGTCATTTTTTTATAGCGGCTTACCAATGATAGCGCCGCTCAGCGCACGCGAGTGACAAACGCATTGATGGTTGTTGCCTGAGCCAGTACTGCATCCGGTACATTCTTAATGATGATCGGATTGTTTTCTTTGTAACGGTCGATACGGTTATTTTCGCCCGGCTTACCTGCAAATTGGATGTGGAATTGGCTATCCCCATTGGGTGAGCAAGAGACGGAGCAGCGCATACCGGTTGCCAGAGTGAGGTGGGATTGATAATCACCTACGGCGACGGTTAAGCGTAGTTTTTCAGCGACCAGTTCATTAAAAAGCGTTTCGCTGAAGACGGTCTTTTGTTGGTCGTCCTGATTGGAGTAGCGCTTTATTTTGACACCCCATGCCCGTTGCCCCATGTGGTCACTGAAATCCACTTTCTGGCGGGTAAACGGCTTGTCATTGTAATCATGGAAATAGGCATTGAGAGCCGCCAAGATGGGCTTGTCATCCATCGTCCAACTGACTGGGATACTGATATCGGAACGTCCTTTACCGCTAGGCTGTACAGAGGCCTCACCTAACGTAATTTGGGTATGATCAACAATATGTTGGATCACATCGTTGCTCAGTTGAGTGCGTGCTTGTTCTATGGCTTGCTTATTATCATGATGCATTTGGGTGAGCCTCTCCCCAGGGTATGTGCGCTGGATTTTGTGAGGCGTAGGTCCGGAAACGGGACGTCCATCACGGCTCAGTGCCAGTCTTACCGTCACATCGCCGCCTCGTTTGAGCGCCGAAATGGGGGCATTGCGGATCACGATAGGATTGGTGTCATGACGCATCATGAGAGGAGCGTTAGCACGGCCAGAGTCATAATGGATCTGAAATTGGCTGGTACCTTTACCGCTACAAGATACCGAACAGCGTCGGCCGGAGGCGAGTGTAATGGCACTTTTTTGTCCGCCAAACTCAGCCACTAATTGAAGTTGATGACTGACCAGCCATTGATAAAGATCGTCACTGAAAGGGACTTTTTGTTTATCACCTTGATTGGCATAAGCACGGATTTTGATCCCTTTGCTCTTGCCGCCCATATGATCACTAAAATCGACATTGCCAGCGTGTAGCGCTTTTTGACTGTAATCCCAGAAGTAGCGGTTCAGGGTCTGCACCATCGTCTCTTTACTGGCTTGCCATTGCACCGGAACCCAAATGTCCACGCTGCTCTGCCCGTTCGACTTGATTTGTATTTCCCCCATTTGCAATTGGGTCTGGGTCAGCAAGTGGTGCAACACATTTCTCTCAATCGCCGCTTGGGCTGATTGCATCGCGTTTTCTCCCTCTTTGGCTTTCTCCATCAACGTCCCTGCTTTTAGCGTGACATGTGTGGTACTGCTCTTATTTGAGGTCGTGGCGGCGGAGGGATTGGCTGTGACAGTGGCGGTCTGATTCGCCGTCTGCGTTGAGTGTTGTTCAGTTTCTAATGCCGGGGTGGGTGAAGCAGGGATCGCCACCGGCGCCGAATATATCTTCGCTTGTGTGGCCGTATTATCACGTGCAAACAATTGATATCCAGCAACGATCAGTGCGCAGAGGATTAACATCTTTCCCCAAGGACGCCCTGTATCATGTTGGCGAGATTGTCTCCGGTTCGAGGCGGTATGTTTTTGTGCCGGTTGAGCTTGCGCGTGCGTTTGTTCTGCCTGCGAACGTACATACGTTTCAAGTTGGTTAATGATCGCATCACACTGTAGCTCAAACGCAGCAATATCATCGATTTCAAAGCCTTCTTCATGTACCGCTTTATTGCGAATGGTACCGATGCGGCGCAGTGGCTTGATTAGCGATGCCGGTAGTTGGCTTTCAATGCTGGTAATTTTTTCATGCAGGCCGCGACCTTCCGCGCCGAAATGCGCCACTAACGTGGACTCAATCCGCCGTGCCTGACGCACAGCAATTTCAATACTACCCATGAGTAAAGCGGTCATCCATGAACAAAAAATAGGAATTACATTATAGATCAGTGCCTTGAGTTGGTGAAGTTATGAAGAGGGTGAAACTGCGGGGTGAGGGGATGGTCACAATCTTCCATTTTTGTGCACTGCGTTGTGTAAATTTTTTCAGTGATTTTGGTTTTGTGTCTGCGATCTCATTCATTTAGTGAAAAAATTAACAAAATAGACACCATCAAATGGATGGTTGTCTTATCTGGAGAACGATTGAATGAGTCATAACATTGTTGCAATAACCGCCTGTGCAGCCGGGATTGCCCACACCTACATGGCCGCAGAATCTTTTGACGTGGCTGGGGAAGAGCACGGCTTTAAGATTAAAGTCGAAACACAAGGCTCAATTGGCGCTGAAAATATCTTAACGGACGCGGACATTGAAGCGGCAGATGTGGTGATCATCGCCTCTGACATTGAAATCGAAATGAACCGCTTTGTCGGCAAAAAGGTGTACAAAACCCGTCCGAAAGAAGCGATCAAAGATGCCAATGCCTTGGTGGAACTGGCGCTAAAAGATGGCACGGTGTTCGGCGGTAAAGGCACAGAGGTAGGCAACATTACACTGGGTAAATCCAGTGAAAATGGATTCATTCAACACATCATGAGCGGTATCTCTTACATGGTACCCATGGTGATTTCAGCCGGTTTGTTGCTGGCGATCGCCAATATCTTCGCGTTCCAAAAAGATGACTTAGGCCGCATGGTTGCGTGGGGCTTTGACCGCAGCGACCCCGTTGGCGACTTGATGTATCACCTGTTCCAAGTCGGTAAAGTCGGCTTCACCTTGATGATCCCTCTTTTCGCGGGCTTCGTGGCTAACTCCATTGCGTCTCGTCCTGCCATCGCCCCAGCGATGATCGGCGCCTATATTGCGAACGACCCGGCCTTCTTGGGCACAGAAACCGGCGGCGGCTTCCTATCGGCGATTTTGGTGGCGTTCATTGTCGGTTATTTCATGCGTGCACTGAAAAAGATCAAGTGGCCGAAAATTGTTCAGCCGTTGGTACCGATCATGATCCTGCCCCTGATTGGCGTTTTCTTTATCACCATTGTTGTGAAATACCTGATCGGCGGGCCTATCGCCTCTGGCATGGGATCAATGTATGACTGGCTGACCTGGATGACCAACACCTATTCTGCATCGACCTTCATTATTGGTGCGATCATCGGTGCGATGATTGGTTTTGACTTTGGTGGCCCAGTAAACAAAACCGCTCTGATTTTCGGTACGGCAGTGTTTACCGATACGGTCGCGAAATACGGCATTGAAGGGGCGAACTTTGTGCCGGGTACCGCAGCGCAGGCAGCGATCTCCGTGGCGCCATTAGGTATCTTCTTGGCGTCCATGCTGTTTAAAAACAAATTCACCGCAACAGAGAAAATCTCCGCAAAATCCGCCTTTGGTATGGGCATTGTGGGCGTCACAGAAGGGGCAATCCCATTTGCAGCGGTTAACCCACTACAGATGATCACCGCCAGTGTGGCCGGTTCAGCACTGGCTGGCGGTTTAGTCGGCTTCTTTGATGTGAAATTCTACGGCGGTATCGGTTCACCCTTGGGCACATTTGTCGGTTACATCGAACAACCTATCCCGTTCGTGACCTGGATATTGTGTACCTTCGCTGGTATTACCTTAACCGCCTTGATCATTGGTTTCTGGCGTAAGCCGATTGTAGAAGAAACGACCAATGACAGCCCCGTAACGGCGAAGAAAGACGCCGAACCTGCATTGGCACCGGCTGCCGCTGCAACACCTGCACAGTAAGGACACAGAATGAAAACGGTATTTAACCCTAACCATATTTTGCTCGACACGACATCCACGACCCAAGCACAAGCGTTCGCGTTCATTGCCGCCCAGGCACATGCCTTGGGGTATATCGACGATGCCGCTGTGTTTGAAGCGGGCCTGCAAGGGCGCGAAGAGCATGGCAGCACCGGGTTTACTGGCGGCATGGCGGTTCCCCATTGTAAGCATGCGACGGTACAACATGCCGGGTTGTTTGTGGTGCGTTTTAGCCATCCGATTGAATGGGACACCATGGATGAGCAGCCTGTCACAACGGCGGTGTCATTGTGTATTCCGGAAGCGGGCAACACGGATAATTTACGCATGCTGGGCACACTGTCACGTTGCATGATGCGTAAACCGTTTCGCGACACCTTACAACACGGTGATGCGGCGCAAGTTGAAGATGTGATTGCGAGTGCGATTGCGTGAATCTCGCGATAACCCCGCGCGAGCAGTAAAAATGGAAAAAGCCGGTATGGAAAAGATATTTCATGTGATCCCGCATACCCATTGGGATTTTGAATGGTACTTCTCAACGCACGAGTCCCTCATCCAGTTGATTTATCACATGGATGAGGTGATGACTGCGTTAGAAACAGGGCAAACGCAAACCTATTTGTTGGATGGCCAGCTCAGTATTGTGGAAGATTACTTGGCCCACTGTCCGGAGCAAACCGCGCGGTTTACCCAGTTGGTACAAGCGGGAAAACTGATCATCGGGCCGTGGTATTCGCAGACCGATCAGCTGATCATCAGCGGTGAATCGATAGTGCGTAACTTGGCCACGGGGATCCGACTGGGTGAGCAATTTGGCCCAGTCATGAAAATCGGTTACGTACCGGATTCGTTCGGGCAAAGTATCGACATGCCGAAAATTTATCAGGGTGTGGGGATTGATAAGACCGTGTTTTGGCGCGGTCTGTCGAGCGATGTGTGCCCGAGTCGTGAGTTCCTGTGGCAATGTGAAGACGGCAGTCAGGTGCGCGGTTATAACATTAAAAACGGCTACTTTGTGGGCTCGTATTTAATGGACTTTGATGATCCAACGCCCCTGTGCCAGCAAGCTGAAGACGGTGCCCTTGCGAAAAATATCGCGATCCCGCTGGGCGGGGATCAACGTTATGTAGATAAAAACATTGCGCCGCGTTTGGCCATTTGTGATCAAGCCACAGCCGATTACCGCATCATCGAAAGCAGTTACGCGCAGCTTTTTGACGGGTTAGCGGATGAGCTACTGACTCTACCGGTGATCCAAGGGGAGTTGATTGACGGCCAAGTGTCTAAGATTCACCGGTCGATTTATTCTTCCCGTTACGATCACAAGTACCTGAATGACAAAATTGAACGCCGCTTGTGTTACCAGTTAGAGCCTTTGATGGTGATGGCGGCACAGCAGGGCATTGCCCCCAAGCAAACCCTGCTCGATCAGGTATGGAAAGTGCTGATGCGCAACCACGCCCATGACAGCGCAGGCGGCTGCAATACCGATAAAACCAACAAGATCATCTTGGCGCGTTACGAGCAGGCGGATCAAATGTCGAGCTCTGCGGTGGATTATCTGGTCCGTAAACTGGCGGATTCACAGCCCCGTGCGGCGCAAGGCGGTATTGATGGCCGTATTACATTGTTCAATACGTTGCCGTATGCCCGTGAGCCGTTGGTTCAGATGACGATTTCCACCGAGCACGCGGACTTTGTTTTGCGGGATTCGCAGGGCAACGCCATTGAGGTGGATGTTTTGCAGTGTGAGCGTGTGTATCGCGGCAGCATTCAGCGCGATGACCGCCAGAACGATCCGTCACTCTACTACTACCAAACGCAGGTGGCGTTTTATGCTGCGCTGCCACCGTCCGGTTTTATCAGCCTCCAAGTCTGTGACAATGAGGCGGCGTCTGAGCGTGAGCCTGCCGTTTGTCCGCAGACGCAGGTTGGTGCCGATGAGATCGTGATCAGCAATGATCGCTACCGGTTGTCGCTAAATGACGGTCAAATTACGTTAGTTGACCACCAATTGCAGCAAACGTGGCCAAATTTCCTGACGTTGCTGGATATGGGGGATGACGGTGACACGTACGATTATTCTCCGCCAGCACAAGATTGGTTGTTAACGCTCGATTGGCGAGAGTCACGCTTCTCCGTGCAGCAAGGTCAGCACTTACAGACACTGTTTATTGAAGGGGAGTGGGCACTGCCGCAAGATCTGACTGCCCGTGCCGAGCGGCTGTGTAATGGTCACATGGGATACCGTTTGGCGATCAGCCTGAGTGATGCAGCCAGTCCGCTGACCATGCGGGTTGAACTGGATAATCAGGTCGATGATCACCGTGTGCAATTGGTGGTAAGCGCGCCGTTTAGCACTGAAACAAATTGGGCCGATACGCCGTTTGGGGTGGTCGAGCGTGACAATATCCCTGCGCATTTGCACGACTGGCGTGAAATGGGCTGGAAAGAAGAGCCGAGCCCGATTTATCCGATGATCCACTTTGCCAATTTGCACAATGACACCACGAGTCTGAGCGTGTTGGCGAAAGGGGTGAAAGAATATGAAATTCGCGCCCATAACCAGTTGGCGCTGACACTGTTCCGTTCCGTGGGGTGGCTGGGGAAACCGGATTTGCAACGCCGTCCGGGCATTGCGTCGGGTCAGCAGTTTAAATACATCCCAAC
The DNA here is from genome assembly GCF_059941365.1 of Photobacterium sp. 270122K. Lineage (NCBI taxonomy): Bacteria > Pseudomonadati > Pseudomonadota > Gammaproteobacteria > Vibrionales > Vibrionaceae > Photobacterium > Photobacterium sp. 270122K. The sequence continues at coordinate 9,059 of NZ_JBPOEN010000014.1, read as the reverse complement.
GCCGGACAGCCAATTACGCGGTCATGTTGACGCGGAGTTTGCCGTGGTGATTGAGCGCCGGTTTGATCCCGCCGCCATTCAGCGCGCATGGCAACAGTATGCGATTGAGGTGCTGCCGTATCAGGCCCAGTCACTGAATCAGTTCACCAATACGTTGCAGTATTTCGTTATGCACCCGCTGACGCACCCCGTGGCCGATCACGCCCAAGGGATCACGTTGCAGTCGGATAATCTTGTATTGAGTGCGCTGAAACCCGCGACAGCCGGTGAGGGGGTGGTGATCCGCGTGTACAACCCGAGCAGTGCCGATGTGACGGATGCGGGGGCATTACAGCTGCCAGCTGCCTTCACGTCACTGACGGAAGTGGATTTGCTGGAACAGCCACTTGCGACACCGTGTGATGATGATCGTGATTACCGTGATGGTGTGTCTCTTGGCGCGTTTAAGCCTAAACAAATTCGCAGTTTTATCGTTCGTTGATCCATCCCTGTCCACTGTTAGTGATGTTTGCCGGCATAGTTTGCCGGCTTTTTTTATTTTTCAGCTTCCAGAAAATAGGGCGTAACCTTGCGTGTTGTGATGCATTCAAGAAAATAAAAAGGGAAGCCGACATGGCTTCCCTTTTTGGTTAGTAAGGGGATGGTCTAGGCATCAGCCTGATAATCAGTACGTCTCGCGCAGGTGGTAAATACGCAGGTTGTTCGCGATATCGTCCGCGGTAGCTGGGCCTTCATAGCGCAGGCGTTTCGGGTGGCCTGTGATATGAGAGGGCAACAGCGTGAAGCTGGAATCGTCAAAGCGGCCTTCGCCGTCAAATTCAAGGTGAACAAACAGCGCAGGCTTGTCTGTGTCCACGTCCACTATGATGCCGTCGGCCTCTTGGGTGACGGTGTACGTAAGGTTGGCATTTTCCAGTTTGACTTGCTTAAACAGCGCCGGATAGTGGCTGTTTTCAATTACCGTTTCCTCACCCGCGAGACCGCGGCATTGCAGGCGCACATGGTAGAAATACGCGCTGGCGTCAGCTGCAGCATCTTGGGTTGCAGGTGCGGTCCATATGATGGCGCTGCTGTCAGCCGCTAATGTTGTCTCTACGTCCCATGTTGCCATCACTTCCCCGTCCCAGCGGATCTGCATTACATGCCCTTGCGTAGGTACGGTGCGGTGCTCATCGTTCACAACGTGCAGGCTTAAGCAGCCTTTGTCGTCAATGAAGGTCGCCAGCTGCGGGGCAAAGAAGCGTTTGGCATGGTAATGCAGTTGCTTCCAGCGGCCGGTGTATTCAATGCTCGACCACGAGCTGACAGGCCAGCAGTCATTCAACTGCCAGTACAAGATGCCACGGCAGTGGGCTTTATGGGCGCGCCAGAATTCACTGGCGGTTTTGATCGCCAACGCTTGCTGTACTTGGCTTAGATACAGCATGTTGTCAAAGGTGTTCGGGAAGCGGAAATAGCGGGTGAACATCTCAGTGATGATGCTGTTGCCGCGGCCATTTTTTTGATGCTGCTCAAAGGTCGGTGAAGTGACGTTCCAATCATCCGGATCGGCATACGTTGTGACGGTTGGTAATGACGGCCAAGATTGGTAGCCAAATTCAGAGCAGAAACGCGGTTTCACGGAGTGGTACGCATCCAGCGATTTGCCCGAGTGCCATACATCCCAAAAATGCATGTCGCCACAGTTATCATCGTGCCATGCATCGCCGAAATCCAATTCGCCGTTACACGGTGAGCTGGCCCAGAAACTGCGGGTCGGATCTTCCTGTGCGATGGTTTGTGCCAGCATACGGTTCAGGCGGTCATAGTTCACCACGTATTTCTCGCGATTCGCGCGCGATTCCGGGTACCAGTTGATCGCCCCAATCACTTCATTGTCGCCACACCAGAGTGCCAGTGACGGGTGATCTGCCAAGCGACGCACTTGGTCACGCACTTCTTTCTCGACATCGGCTAAAAAGTCCGGCGTTGACGGGTAAAGCGCACAGGCGAACATCAAGTCTTGCCACACCAATAAGCCGAGTTCATCACACAGCTCATAGAAGATGTCATGTTCATACATGCCACCGCCCCAGATGCGGATCATGTTCATGTTGGCCGCGACCGCGTCTTCTAACAGTTGGCGATAGCGCTCGGGGGTATGACGTGCGGGCAGGGCATCCAGCGGGATCCAGTTCGCGCCTTTCGCGGTAATGGCACGGTCGTTAACCATGAAGGTCATCGCGCTGCCGATCTCATCTTTAGAGGTATCTAAGGTGAGTTTGCGCAGGCCGACCTGTTTAGTGATGCTTTGTTGGTTCAGGGTGACGGTGAGCGGATACAGCGGTTGTTCCCCGTAGCCTGCTGGCCACCAACGCTGCGGCGCATTGATAGTGAGGGTATGTTGCACCTGATGCGTGCCAGCGGTACGCGCGGGGGCTTCCAGCGTGTGCGTTTGGCCATCAAAGGTGATGGTTAACGTCGCGGCCGTGTCACCGATGACAAGCTGTTCGTACTCGGCATTGATCGTCAGCTCACAGCGGCCATCGTCTAACCAGTGTTGTGTGGTGCGTGCTTGCAGTAAACGGGTGTGTGTGATCGGCGTTAAACGCAGTGAATCATAAATCCCACTGACCAGCAGGCAGATCCCCCAGTCCCAACCCGCATGGCATTGGGTTTTACGCAGGGTGTTCATGTGTGGAATTTGATTATTGCCCACAGCCCATGGCACCGGGAACGGCAGTTTTTCTGCGCGCTTCGCGGCTTCTAGATCGTTGCGTGCCAGCGCGATGGTAATGCGGTTCTCGCCGGCGCGTAGATACGGCAAAACATCCACTTGATAGCGACGGAACATGTTGTCACACGTGAGTACGGCGTGATCATTAAGGGTGACCGTGGCCATGGTATCGACAAACGCCAAGCCGAGATCGACGGCGTGCGCGGTTTCCCACTGCGGATCATAGGTAAAGGTACGGGTGAGTATCCAGTCACTTTCGCCGACCCACTGCACGTCTTTCTCGTTACAGCCCTGATACGGGGGGGGCAGTAAATCATGCTGGATCAATGCAGAGTGAATATCACCCGGTAGCGAGCAAGTAATAGCGATGTGCGGGTGCTGAGGTGACGTGACCTGCCACTCGCCGTCCAGTAAGAAAGTAGACACGGATAACTCCTGTTGAATGTGCCGATATTGAGGCCAGTATAGGGGGGCGACTGCATGGGGAGGAGTGGATTAACGTAACAATAACTGGATATGTGTATCCTTTTTTTCGTTTTGTGATGTGAGCAAGCACGCTGAATTGATGAAAATATTTTCAATTAACCTGACTTGGCTGTTTGTGCTGCGCTATGATGCTGAAAGTGTTTTCTTTTGTGTCGATCAGTATGTGGACGACGGCAGCGAAGGGGTAGTATGAATAAAGACATCAACGTGTTGTTTGAATACGCACGGATCAAATTCACCAGTGCAGATACCAAGATTGCGGACTATTTTATCGCCCGTCAGCCGGTGAAAAATATTGAGGAATTGGCGCTCGACATTGGTGTGTCGACAGCGTCCATTACCCGCTTTTGTAAAAAAGTGGGGCTGAACAATTTCAAAGAGTTTTTGTTTCTTTATCAGCAGCAATTGGATACCGATCAGCCCTCCCTCGCTGAGCAACCGAGCACCTTGCACCATGATTATGTGGATGTATTACAGGCGTTTGATAAACGGCTCGATAAAGCACAGTTGCGTGCGTTCAGCCAAGCGATCCATGCGCACGATATTTTCCACGTGTTCGGCTCGGGCTACAGTGCACTCGCTGGGGCAGACTTAAAGTTCCGTTTCACCCGTTTGGGCAAGTTTGTCGAAGTGGTGCAAGACAGTGACTCGATGCAAATGGTGAGCTCCATTTTAGCGCCCGGCTCATTGGTGATTTTGCTGACCCTAAAAGGCAATAACGACCGTATGCTGCGTTATGCGCAAGACATGATCGCCCGTGGTATCACGGTGCTGTGTGTGACGGCGAATGAGAAATCCAAACTGCTGCCAGTGGTGAATGCCACCCTTTTAACGGCGTCGCTCAATGGGGAAGAATCCACGGGGATGATTTCCGGGCAAATGCCGATACTGATGGCTATCGATCATATCTATTACCAGTACGTGACCGATTACCGTGACTCGATTCAAAACTGGGTTGCGACCGAGCAACTGTTTCTGCGTTAAGCGGCGCGGTTTGCCCGCGAAAGCTATTCATCCGAAAAAAGCCGTTTACCTGAAAAAAGTGATTCATCCGCAATAAACAGGCGAAAAAAAGCCCGCTCGGGCGGGCAAGGTTGGAACAAGTTATTATTGTTATGGGATTCGGAGTTACTCGTTGACACAGCTGAGCATCGACACCTTGAGGGATCGAGGTATCAATGACAGCGGTATTCGGTGGGGGTTTTACCCGTTTTACGTTTAAACACGCGGCAAAAATAATTCGGGTCGTGATAACCACAACGTTGCGCCACTTCTTCTAGGCGGAAGTTGTAGCGTTTGAGCATGAATTTCGCCCGCTCAAGGCGTACCCAGGCAATATAGTCGGCAAAGCGCATGTGGCCTTCTTGGCGGAACAGGCGCGATAAATGGTTGGGCGAAATATTGAAACGGCCCGCCACCGTATTGCGGTTAATATTGCGGTGAAAATTCTCTTGGACGTAGATACAGACGCCTTTGAATAAATCTTCACTGCGGCGACCGGTATCTTCCTGAGGCTGCTCAATCATGTCTTTGCAGTAACTGAGTAGCGCGAGCAGTAAATATTTGTCCGCCGGTTTCTTTTGCTTTTCATGCGCCAGCGTCGACAGCGCCGTTAAAATATGGTCAATCGCTCGGCCTGTCCGTTGCGGCACACTGTATTTCACCACATCATAAAAGCCTTCTTCCCCCGCGTGTTTGCTGACAAAACTAAACCCTAATTGGCTTTTACCAAACAGCAAGCTGAGCACAGAGCACTCATGGTTCCAACTGGGTTTATTCCATGTATTTGCCGGAATAAAGAGGGCATCGCCCACACCCAATAACACCTGTTGTGTTTGCTGGTGGGGGGCTTCCAGAACGTTTTCATACTGCCCTTGGAAGACTAACTCAAGACGGGGAAAGTTAACCTGATAGCTGTCTTCTGGCGGGGGCATGTCATCGCCAGCAAACCATACGCGGTCAAAGACAGCGGGATCGGAAATCACAGTGTCGATAAGGTCTGTAAAGGTTTGTTTCATGCGGTTAGCCTGTTAGTAATGCCTGCCAGTAGTGGCAAAGAAGAGCATGGTGAAGACATACAAGCCCGCCTAGCTATCTGGGCAAGGATTGTCATACAAAACGCCTTTAGTGGCGATGTGTTAGTCTGTAAAATGTTAACTGGGTATCGTTTTGCAGAGTATTGTTTTGCTTCACAATGCTTGGGTGGATAAAAAATCGCCTTGAAAGACGGATTTACTTTCAAGGCGATAACGATAAAACGTCAAAAGTTAAGTCTTTGTAAATTAAGCGCTTGCAAGGTGCGCTTCAATCTTATCCATGATTTGTGGGGCTTTCTTCACGGCATCTGCCACGCCCACACGAACGATTTTCTTGCCGCTGAAACGCTCTTCTTTTTTGATCGCGATATCTTTGGTTAGAATAATGATGTCAGCGGCTTCCACTTCAGACATCAGAATTTCATTTTCGATCCCGATAGAACCCTGCGTTTCAATCTTTACTTCCCAGCCCTTGGCTTTGGCTGCAGTTTCCAATGCTTCTGCTGCCATGTAAGTGTGTGCGACGCCAGATGGGCAAGATGTTACGCCAAGTAGTTTCATTATAATTCTCCTAAGTGTTTCTTAATTAAAGTCAAGTTCAAGGCTGTCATCGTCTGTTGTTTCAACAGCATCTTGACGTTGGTCAATCGGTTTTTTCAGAGCGTTTACCATCAAGGCAGTGGTTAATGCGCCTGCAGCAATACCCACGATATAGAAGAGGCGACCGTCAACCACGGGCAGCACAATCAGGCCACCCCAAGGGGCATGGTTAAGCACGTTGAACATAAAGCCCACGACGTTACCGACCATACCGCCAATCACGATGGAAGGAATAACACGCACCGGATCCGCGGCCGCGAAAGGAATAGCGCCTTCAGTGATACCAATACAGCCCATGATGCCCGCCGCTTTCCCTGCTTCACGTTCTTCATCGGTGTAGCGTTTTGGTGACAGCAGTGTGGCAAGGAACATACCCAGCGGTGGCACACAAATCGCGATACCCACGCCGCCCATGAGCCATGGCTGCGTGCCCACTTGGGTTTGTGCAAATAGCGTGGCAACTTTGTTGATAGGGCCACCCATATCAAAGGCCGTCATCCCGCCCAGTACCACACCCAGTAAGGCTTTTGATGCACCCGCCATGCCTTGTAGACCGTTATTCATCGCTTCCATCGCCGCAGCGATAGGCGCACCGATCACCCAGATCACCAATGCTGAAACAATGAACGTGCCGCCGATAGGCAAAATGAAGTAAGTAGAAATGGCTTTGAGCTTATTCGACAGCGGAATGCGTTTCAGGTGTAGCACCACGTAACCGGCAATGAAGCCGACAATGATCGCGCCTAAGAAACCAGCCTGTACTTGGTTGGCCAGATATGCGCCAATCATGCCTGGTGCAAGGGCTGGACGATCAGCAATGGAGTAAGCGATGTAGCCGCCAAGGACAGGAACGAAAAGCGTGAAGCCGGCGATACCCATGTCCCACAACCCTTCCAGGAACACCCCTTCAGGTACGGCCCCTTTACCGCCCAGCATGACTGAAAGGGCAAGCAATACACCACCGGCGACAACGAAAGGTAGCATGTGGCTAGTACCTGTGAGCAGGTGCCTTTTCATAACCGACAATTGGCTTTTCATCTTCATTCACTCCATTTTTATGGTTTATTATTTTAGTTAGCATCAATGCCAACGTAATAGGGCAGAGCGGGGCTGGGATAACCGTGGGCTATCGTATTGGCTGCAATTATGGGACGATGAAAACCGCCAAGCCATTGGACAAATGGCGCATTAGCTGGACTTTTGTACCGTTGGCAGGGAGTTGTGATTTAGCTCTCAGGCGGGTAGTGAGCTAAATCACGCTATCACTGCGGTATTGTTGGGCGTCATCGCGCGGTATTAAAAATCCAGCCTTGGCGTGAATAGTCAGTTGGGCTATTTTCTCTCCTCGGCAAGCGAGTGTGATCAGCACACCACAAAAAAGTGATGTGAACGTGAGGGTGAACAATCCAAAATCACATGATATTGATGGCTTTGTGAGCGGTTGATTCTTTTGGGGGTTTACAAGTTTTCAGCAAGCTATTATTATCGCCGCACTCAGGAGAGATGGCTGAGTGGTTTAAAGCACCGGTCTTGAAAACCGGCGTGGGTTTATAGCCCACCTAGGGTTCAAATCCCTATCTCTCCGCCACATTCTAGAAATCGGGTTTACCGGGTTTCATACAGAATTGGAGCGGTAGTTCAGTTGGTTAGAATACCGGCCTGTCACGCCGGGGGTCGCGGGTTCGAGTCCCGTCCGCTCCGCCAACACAACGAAGCCTCAGTCGAAAGACTGGGGCTTTTTTGTATGCATTGCATTTAGTTCGCCCTGCGGCCGAATGCGTCTTGTCGAAATAGCTCAGTCGACATAGCGAGATGATCTTGCATCCGATTTTCTTCGCCTTTAAACACACTTCACAATCATTTCTTTCAGCCCGTAGTTGGACTTTTCTGTTCATCATCGATAAGGCATAGTCGTCACCATACCCTGACGCACGAACACCGTGAGGCGGTAGCGTGGTTGGCATACGGGAACACGCCGCTTTCTTTGTGTGATAGGGTCAACATCATCGTAGTGAAAATAAACTTTCATGGCATTTACATTAATTCGTGACATTTCGCAGATGCTGAAAATGTAGAATGTACTATATGGAATGATTCTACATTCCCTCTTTTGATTTTTAAATTAATGTAATTATATCAATACTTTAGATTCAATGTTGGCATGTGCTAATGGTGATATATGGAATTGTAACGTAGAACAATTCCATATATAAAGTTGTTATGTTTAATAAGGAGTTTTGCATTGGTTGAAAATTACTTTTCTGGGATCTCAGATATTTTGATTTCCGAAGTTAGAAAAATTAACTCTAGTTTCGAACATCAAGGAGTTAAAGGGACTGGCAATGAAAATTGCTTGTTGTCATTACTTCAACAGTTTTTACCTCTTAGGTTTGGCGTCGATACTGGGATCGTAATCGATAAATATGGAAAACAAGCCAAACAATCAGATATCGTTATTTATGAAAAAGATAAGTATTCTAATTTTTTCTCAATGACCCAAACAAAATTTTTCCCTATTGAGTGTGTAATTGGTGTAATTGAAGTAAAAACGACACTCGATAAAAATGCGTTTGACGAAGCAATAGAAAACATTGCATCCATCTCTTCGTTACGTCCAACTGAAGTACGAAAGGTTGCAGCTTTCATATTTGCCTATAATACGAGTGCAGAGTCTCTAGAGACTGTTGTGGGGTGGTCATCTTCAAGAACCAAAGGTTGTCCGTATATATTTCTACTTGATCATGGTTTTATAGGTTTTTCCAACCCTAAAGATCCTTTAATAGCTTTATGTCATTGGGAGAAAGATGGTTTAGCTTTCTTTGATTCGGATGATTTAGTTGTCCATAAGTATAAAGTGAAAAAAAGAAACTGGTGTGTAGTTGATACCGGTGAAAAGTACCCGTTATCTACCATTGCAAATGAAAAATATTTGGTAGATCAAGCAAAAGTGCTTGCAAATTTTTTGTATCAGGTCTTTTTCTGCTTAGAAAGTGCAGAGGGAGTAACAAAAAAGCATGCCTATATCATGCGGAATTATATGCCTGAAGAATATTTGCGGTACTTAACTCTAAAAAATGGCGAGTTAGCTCAATACAAAGATCAAACATAACAATCTGTTTAAGAGTGATTCGCAACGCTTGGCATTTTTACTATGCGTTGCGTTTAGTGTTTAAGGTGGTATGCGGGAGCATCGGCATTGCGTTGCTCACACCTTAACAGGG